>NZ_JBQGAN010000002.1:0-571985 GCF_056542865.1 Ruegeria sp. AA6 | reverse complement strand
ATTTGGGAGCGCGTTTGCCAAGGCGCCGGTAACCCAAACAGTGGACGACTTTTGCTCCGCCCAATGGCAGACTTTCTCACCGCCGTTGACACATATCGTCGAAGGCTGGGATCACCTGCTGTTTGTCTTCGCCTTGCTGGTTCTGATCCGCAACCTGCGTCAGCTGATCTGGGCGGTGACTGCCTTCACCGTCGCGCATTCCATCACGCTGGGACTGGCCACGTTTGGCGTGCTGAACGTCCCGGGTCCACCGGTTGAGGCCGTGATTGCCCTGTCGATTGTCTTTCTCGCGACCGAAGTGCTGCGGTCAGAGGACAAACCCAAGACATTGGCCAGTCGCTTCCCCTGGGTGATTTCCTTTGGGTTCGGCCTGCTGCACGGTCTGGGCTTCGCCGGGGCGCTGGCCGAGATCGGCCTGCCAGAACAGGACATCCCGGCGGCCTTGCTGGCCTTTAACCTCGGCGTTGAAGCGGGACAGCTCACCTTCATCTTTGCCGTACTGGGCGTGTTCTTGATGGTCAGGAAATTGGCGCAGGCGGTTTGGGGCTGGTCTTTGGCGCAAGGCCCGTCGCGCCAATTTCTCGGATATCCCATCGGATGCATTGCAGCGTTCTGGCTGGCCGAACGGCTGGCAGGATTTTGAACAAAAAGAAGGAGAACAGACAATGATTAAAACACTTGGAGGCGTGATGATGGTCGCTGTAGTCGCGCTTGCTGGCTGCGACGTGGTGGACCCGGATTGCACACCGGAAAAGGCTGCGAAACGCCAAGTCCAGCAGGCAACGATCGGGGTGAGCAATCGTTGCACTCCGGCCGAAACAGCACGCGATACTGCCGGTATCGACGGTTGAGGAATTCGGACGTTCCAATACACTGAGCGCAATTTGAGTGGTGGCGAAGTGACACCCGATATCGTCCATTAGTTACGGTTGTCACTGCCTCAGGCTTTGGAAGCCCGGATCGGTTCCCCGTTCAAACCTCGTAGATCGGGGAACCGTGAAAATTGTGGTAGACTACCCGAATTGTTCGGAGGCCGCATGCGCTGGAAAGGACGACGTACAAGCAAAAACATCGACGACCGACGCCATGGGTCGCGCGGTACGTCCCGTGCTGGTATCGGCGGTCTTGGATTGATCGTGGTCGTTGTCGTCGGGTTGTTCCTGGGCGTGGATGTGACCCCGTTTTTGACCGGTGGTGGTCAACTCTCGGCGCCGCAAGCGAATGCGCCGGTGCAGATTGACGACGAAACCGAAGAATTTGTGGCCGTCATCCTGGCCGATACCGAAGAAATCTGGTCAAAGATATTCCGGAACTCCGGCATTCAATACACGCCCCCCGTCCTGGTCTTATTTGCGGACCGGACCCATTCAGCCTGCGGGCGTGCCATGTCCGCGACCGGTCCGTTCTATTGCCCAGTCGATCAGCGCGTCTATCTGGATACGTCTTTCTTTCAGGTCATGGAACAGCGCCTCGGCGCGCGCGGCGACTTTGCCAAAGCCTATGTGATCGCGCATGAAGTGGCCCATCATGTTCAGAACAGCCTTGGCGTTCTGGAACAGGTAAATCGAGCCAAAAACCAGTCCAGCCAATCCCAGGCGAACGCCCTTTCGGTGCGCGTGGAGCTTCAGGCTGATTGTTATTCCGGTGTCTGGGCCCGCGCCGTTGATCAGCGGTTTGGCGTACTTGAGTCCGGTGATATCGAAGAAGCTCTTAACACCGCAGCCGCTATTGGAGATGACGCTTTGCAACGCGCGCAACAGGGCGTGGTGGTTCCGGACAGCTTTACTCACGGCACAAGTCAGCAACGGCAAAGCTGGTTCTATCGGGGATATGAAACCGGGGACCCCAACAGTTGCGACACCTTCTCGGCGAACCGGCTGTAGGATTTGGTGATGGCGGGCGCATTGAAACCACGGACCAAATACTGGTTCGAAAAAACTCCGAAACTCGTTCTTCGGAAAATCAATTTCTTTCAATGATCTGAGTATGAAACGTAAATTTTCTTTGATCCTGAGTATTTCTGTGCTGTTCACTTTGGCATTATTGCCCGACAACGGCAGAGCACAGGATAGTAGAGGCTCGGTGCCAATCGCTGCAGCGGTTTGTCCACCTTTCGTGATGCAGGAAGGTGACAACCTGGATGGGCTGGCCATTTTCTTGTGGGACCGCGTCGCCAGGGAATTGGACATTGCGTACGACATTTCTGTCATGAATTTCGGTGACATGATCGACAGTGTCGCCGCCGGTCGATCCGCAGTTGGTGTCTCCTGCCTTTCGATCACGCCGGAGCGCGAAGAACTGGTCGACTTTTCTCATTCCTTTTTTGAGACCCACAAGGCGATTGGGATAAAGAAGGCCAGCTATCTCAGTTCGATCCGGCAATTCCTTCTGAGTCCGCGAATTCTGACTGCGATCATCATCGTCTTCGGCGCGGCAGCTGTGGTTGGCGGCATCTTTTATCTGCTTGAGCATAAGATCAACTCGAAGCTCTACGCGATGAAAACCCGAGGTGGGAAAGTGATGGAGGCTCTGGTCATCGGGCTGCTGTTCGTGACGCGCGGTCCCATTCGCTATTACGAGTTCAAAACACCGACTGCACGTATTTTATCTGCGGTGCTGGCTGTGAGCAGTACAATTCTGGTTGCGAGTATCACGGCCATTCTTGCCAGCGCGTTTACGCTCGAACAAATCCGCTCTGAAATCCGCACGCCAGAGGATTTGGCCAAGGTTCGTGTTGCGACACTGGCGGCATCCACGTCGGCAGAATACCTGCAACGATCCGGCATCGCTGCGCGCACCTTTGACACTCTGACAGAGGTGGTCACCAGCTTGGAAACGGACCGTGTCGATGCAGTTGTCATGGATGCACCCGCCCTGAAGTACGAAATCTTGCGTGGCCGCGAACAGGGTCGTTTCGAGGACCTCGAAGTGCTGCCCTATGAGTTCGAAGAACAGAACTATGCCTTGGCCTTGCAGGATGAGAGCGAATATGTCGAGGTTCTCAATCGCGCTTTGCTTTCTGTGCGGAAAAGCCCTGCATGGGACACCGAGGTGCAAAGGTACATCGGGAAGTGACCTATCGAATTTCTGATATACTACCGGAGGCTGATATTGATTGAGGTTTGTTGATGGATTTCTTTGTTGATGGTCTGAATGGCATTCTCTGGAATTATGTCCTTGTTTATGGACTGCTGGGGGCAGGGCTCTTCTTCACGATCCGAATCGGTGCTCTGCAATTTTTGCATTTCGGCGAGATGCTGCGCGTTATCACCGCAGCCCCCAGCACCGACAAGCGCGGTATCACACCGTTTCAGGCACTGACCGTCAGCCTTGCGTCGCGCGTTGGCACCGGGAATTTGGCGGGTGTCGCGGTGGCCCTGACCTTAGGCGGACCCGGAGCAATCTTCTGGATGTGGATGGTAGCGCTGGTCGGTATGGCAACGGCCTATTCCGAAAGCACCCTGGCACAGCTTTACAAGGTGACGACCAAGAATGGAGATTTTCGCGGCGGCCCAGCCTTTTACATCTCGAAAGGGCTGAATGCTCCTTGGGCCGGAGCCGTGTTCTCGGTCTGCCTGATCCTAAGCTTCGGCCTGATCTTTGTTGCCGTTCAATCGAACTCGATTGCCGAGGCGCTAAACGGGGCTTTTGGGATCGAAAAGCTGTGGGTTGGCCTCGGTATCGCAGCAGGCGCGGCAATCGTGATATTTGGCGGGATCAAGACCATTGCCCGCGTCGCCGAAATTTTGGTGCCGTTCATGGCGGGTGGCTATCTTCTGATCGCGATAATCGTAATGGTGCTGAATATTACCGAAGTGCCGGGGCTGCTGTGGCTGATCGTATCCAGCGCGCTTGGCTTGCAAGAGGCCTCGGGCGGTGTGGCCGGTGGTGTGATGGCGGCCATGCTCAACGGCATTAAACGCGGGTTATTTTCCAACGAGGCTGGCATGGGATCGGCCCCCAATATCGCGGCCGTCGCAACCCCGTCGCCGCATCATCCTTCAAGTCAGGGTTTGGTGCAGGCTTTCGGATGCTTTGTTGACACCATCCTTGTCTGCACCGCAACAGCGCTTTTGATCCTGTTGTCCGGCGTGATCGACGGCGAGATCACCGGTATGCAGTTGACGCAAAACGCGCTCGACGTTCACTTGGGACCGGTCGGTACATATTTCATTGCAATTGCGATCATCTTCTTCGCCTTTACCTCCATCCTCGGGAACTACTCTTACGCTGAAAACGCCATGGTTTTTCTTGGGCTGGAGGGCAAGGCCCCGATGACTGCGCTGCGAGCGGCCTGTCTGGCGATGGTTGTGTGGGGCGCACTGCAAACCGTCGCGACAGTCTTCAACTTCGCGGACGCTGCGATGGGTCTGATGGCTGTTATAAACCTGACCGCAATCCTGTTGTTGTCCGGGACCGTGTATCGACTAACCAAGGACTACTTTGGTCAGAGACGGGCAGGGCAGGAACCGACTTTTGTTCTGGAAGATTTCGAAGGGGCAACCGAAGGTGTTTCGCATAAAATCTGGAACGAAGATGCCCAATCCACTTGATACCAGAGCAATCCAGACGGTTCTGGACGATATCGCCGCCCGAATGGCGAGCGAGACTGATCGCGGTGAGGCGGCAAGCTATATCCCGGAACTGGCGCGTTTCCCGCTGAACCGGTTTGGTATGACGTTTGCACCGTTGAACGGAGAACCGATCATTGCGGGTGACGCTGAGGTGCCGTTTTCCATCCAAAGCATCTCTAAAGTGTTCGCTCTGGTCGTGGCGCTTGGGCATGTTGGGGCGACGCTGTGGCGGCGCGTAGGGCGCGAGCCGTCGGGTGATCCGTTCAACTCGATCGTTCAGCTTGAATTTGAGCGCGGCAAACCCCGCAACCCGTTCATCAACCCCGGCGCGATTGTCGTCTCGGACGTGATTCTGGAGCATCAATCCTGCCAGGCTGCATCCCATCCGGTTCTTGAGATTTGCCAACGTCTGGCAGACGCACCGGATATCGCGGTCGACGAAGACGTCTTTGCCTCCGAGGTTGCGACGGGAGATCGCAACCGAGCCTTGGCTTACTTCATGCTTGCCGAGGGCAACATTCGTGGCGACGTAACCGAGGTTACCGAAAGTTATTTCCGCCAATGCAGCATCGAGATGAGCTGCTATCAGCTCGCGATGGCCACACGGTTTCTGGCAACCGGGGGGAAAGGCGCTGACGCCGAAAACGCGGGCGTCACACCAGAACGTGTCCGACGCCTGAACGCCCTGATGATGACCTGCGGCTGCTATGATGCCTCGGGCGAGGTGGCGTTTCGGATTGGATTGCCCTGCAAAAGCGGGGTCGGCGGGGGGCTTGTCGCCATTGTCCCCGGCGTAGGATCTATCGCCGCATGGAGCCCCGGGCTGGACAAGAAAGGCAATTCTGTTCTGGCTATTAAGGCCGTCGAAGAATTGGCACATCGGCTTGGCTGGTCGGTGTTCTGAACCTGATCAGCCATCTTGGCATGGGCAAGAAAGGATCGAGCGAATGAAACTCATCAAGGCGATCTCAGTTGCGCTGCTGTTTCTGTCAAACATCGCGCATAGCGCCGAGTATGAAGAGCCGCCCCTATTGTCTGCGCAAAAAAGCGTTCCGGACATTCCGCTTTCGACAGAGATTTATCGCATTGAAGAACAGGTTCCGACTGATGGGTTCATGGCGACCTACCGCATCGATACCGGGTTCGGACAATTTTCGGCTTCGGGCCCGGGCATGTTGCAGGCGCGGTTGACCGAAATCCGCGCTTTGGCCGCACTTGATCACATCCAGAACGATCAGCAGTTCATCAATGCAGCTGAGGAAACAGCCGGAGAAACCTTCGAAAACCTGCGCCAATTTGCCAAGCAGCCCAAGGAAACTCTGAAAGGTGTGCCAGAAGGGATCGGGAGGTTTTTTAAACGCACAGGACGGTCGGCCAAGACGGGACTGCAAAAACTGGGGGATGTCCGAGAGGGCAATTTGCCGGGCGTTGATCCCGAGAGCGTTTCCCAACTTCCCGGCGGCGCAGCGGATCAACAGGCCGGCCCGCAGGGCAGCTTTACTGAGAACGTCGCGCGCGCTGGCGGCGATGTTGCGGTCAATATCCTCGGGTTTGACAAACAACGCCGCCGGTTGGCCAAGGAATTGGGTGTCGATCCCTACACCACCAATCAATTGCTGGCCACGCGTCTGGACGAGGTCACATGGGCCGCCTTTGCCGGCGGGCTTGGCGTCAACGTATTGACCAGTCTTGTTCCGGGCGGGCTGATCCTGTCATCATCCTCGCGGCTGAGCGATTGGGTCTGGGACACCGCCCCCGGAGATCTGCGTGTGCAGGTTGGGGAAACGCTGTTGTCCATCGGTGTACCGCGCAATCAGGTCGACCGCTTTTTACGGCACAGTTATTACACGCTCAGTATGCAAGCCGTGGTGGCGGCTTCATTGCATTCGCTTGACGGCGTGCAGGCCAGGGCAGAAGTTCTTCCGTTGATCCTGAGTGTGGGTTCCGAAGGTCAGGCGCGTTTCCTTGTGCAGACGTTAGACATGTTCAGAACATATCATTTAACCAAAGAACCGCTGAACCGTTTGCAAGTACAGGGCACAATCATTGGCGTTGGCGGACATGGGAATTCTGTGGTCATGGCCCCGGTGAATTACCTGAGTTGGACTGAAACGCTGGATACATTCTCTGCAAATCTTACAGAGGTGAGCGAAGGCTCGGTCGCGCTCTATGTGTCGGGCGAAATATCCAGTTCTGCAAAGGACAACCTGATATCACGTGACTGGATCGTGGAAGAGACAGGTCTAATCACCCCGGACGCCTTCCCGCTGAGATGATCACAGAAATAGCTAATTGAACGTACCAAGAGCGCCCTTGTGCTATTCAAACAAAGAGCCCTGGATATGGTCCCCACCGCTCATCTGATTATGCAGGTACTCGTTCCAGTAAGGAGTCCATGACACCAGCGCCTTTCCGGTTCCTTCAAACAACCGCAGCCGGGTCTGACCGGAAATGAGGTTCCTGGGAAACCTCGCCGATCGCACGGACCGAAACTTCAACCCCGTGGTACGGCCCAAAACAAGGCGGCCCTGCACTTTGAGCTCTCCATCCGTAACCGAAATCTCTTCGACCGGTCCCGGCGCGTTGATCGCTACTTTGCCGGCACCGCGCAATGTTGTCTTCCAGGCGAATAGGCCATCACCGGCCCACCAGCTTGCCAGCATCGGGTCTCGGTGCAGGCCAAGCTTTACCGATCCTTCGCTCGCCCAGTATTCGCCGGGCTCCAGTATCCACTTCTCATCGGGCTGAATGTCGAACACGTGAAACCCGGCAAGCGATGGCTGTAAATGGATTGTCCCGGTCCCGCTGTAATATGGCCTGATCCGGGATTCACGGGCGAAGATATTGCGAAAAATATCACCCACCCCGGGCAGCCTGGGCGTAAAGGAGATGTCACCGCGAAAGTTCGACAACGCGCCCCGGGCGGCCTGAACCGTTTCCTCATCCAGATGCATACGCAACTGGCGCATCCCCTCAACATTTGTAACGTCGAATTTGGCCATGTCAGAACCTCTCGCCCGGGGGTTCATCCCAGACCATCAGGCGACTCCAGAGAAGCCTGAAGGGTTCAGGTTGCAGCGCCGCGCCACCGCGCAAGGGTCGGTCAAGCGTTACAATAACGAAGAGGATCACACCCAGAAAAACCGCCGTGATGCTGCCCAGAACAAGGTGCTGCCGGATCCTGATCCGAAACATGGTCATCAACAGAATGCTGATTACGGCACCTACCAGAACAGCCTGCCAAAGCACGTCGGGAATTGCCGTTCCAACTCCGGCCAATCTCAACTGCCGTGCGTCGGAAAAGTCCTGAAAGGATGACACAACTTCGGTGTGCACGATTTGCTCGGCCCCGGTCTCGGGGGAATACTCGGCCAGCTTGCGGCGAATAGCCTCTGCGCGATTGTAACCGCCGTTCAGAATCTGGCCTTCTTGGTGGGCAGGCCACTCAGTGTGGATGGTGTAGAGCACATAGTCCCGCATGATCAGCTTCACTTCGCTGCGGTAGGGTTCGGCATAGACGTTGAGCTGCGCATAAAGCGATCCGAGCGATGTTGCCTCGAGCAGGATGCTTTCCTTGGTGCGTTCGGAATTCTGGTAAGCCGCAACCGTCAACAGACCGAGCAAAAGGCCGTAAAAAAGGCTGAACCCGGAGGTCACGTAGTTAATTGATGAGTTGAAATCAGGGCCCGTTCCCAGAAGAATACGAAGAATGGGTTTGACGATAAACAACCCGACTACAACCGCAGCAAGAGCGATCAAAACAAACCATATAGCCAAGCTTCGGGTCGGGATGTCATAAATGAAATCAGGCATATCCCTGCCACTTGTTAATACCCTTTAAATAATACGATTGGTTCGGACAATGACAAAACGGTTATTCGGCTTTTTCCTGGGTATTTCCCTTTTTTTCCCGGGATTTTTGACCGCTCAAGAGGTCAAGGTCTTCAGCATCGGATCAGGAAACGTTGCGGGCAATTATTTCCCTGTTGCCAGTGCGATCTGCGACGCTTTCAACGCACGCGACGACTCCTTGCGAAGATGCAGTCCCGAACCTACTCCGGGCAGCGTTTACAACCTAAAAATGATGCAATCAGGTGAGCTGGATTTTGCGATCGCGCAGTCGGACTGGCAACAAGCTGCGTTCGAAGGCACGACCCTGTTCGCGGAAGATGGGGCAATGGACGACCTGCGCGTCGTTACCCCCCTGTTCAAAGAGGCGGTGACGATCTTGGCGGCACCAGGCTCAGGTATCCGGACAATTCGTGATTTGCGCGGCAAGGCCGTGGATATCGGGCGATCTGCATCCGGCAGGAACGCGTCTATTCGAAGCTTTCTTGACCAAATGGGGCTCGGGCTGGATTTGTTTGGCACGACCTACGAACTGGAGCCTTCCAATGCCCTGCAAGAGCTTTGCGAGGGGCGCATCGACGCAAGTATCTTTGTGCTGGGGCATCCAAATCAACTGATCCAACAGGCGTTGGACAGGTGTGAGGCGACAATGGTCTCGGTCGTGGGCCCCGGCATTACAGAGTTCCTCAACCAAAACCCGGTATACCAAGTGGTCGAGATTGACATGGGGCCATATGGGCAACCGGGTCGACAGATCTCAACGATATCTGTCGTCGCCGCGCTGGTGGCCCGTGATGGGGTTGAAACCCGCCTTGTCGCCGATCTGGCGGATGCGATCGAAGATGCGCACCAGAAACTGACCGCTGATCTTCCTGTACTGGACGCAGGTATCTTGAAAAATCCCGAGGTTCTGAACATGCCTGTACCTGAACATCCGGGGGTTTCTTTGATTCAGAACTAAGCTGTTGGAGTCGAAGCGTTTTGTCTTCGGCAGCCGATACCGCGTCGGAAACACTCAACAAGCATGAGGCACATGTATTCCTATGAGCAAATCGAAATGTTTCGGATGCCTGACGACTTGGATCATGGCGGCCATCTGCGCGTTTCCGGTGCCAAGCGCGAATGCCGGCAATGATGAGGAAGAACTGGTGTTCGAGATTGCCGCCGATAGAGTGCCGTGCGTCGGAGTTGCGCCCATGCAGTGTATGGTGGTCAATGGCGAATTTTTCTATGACAGCATAGTCGGATACAGACATATCGACGGACAGGCCGCGAAAATCTGCGTATTGCGCACAAAGCGATCCGAGCCAATTCCCGCTGATCTTGGAGCGTTCCTATTCACACGCGTGCCCTGCGAAGATTGAAACACACATGGTGTCATAGGTCCTTCAAATCAGGACCAGTGGTCATCGGCGTAGCGCTTCGTTTGAGAATTCATTGACGTAGTGATCACCCTCTTGGAATACGATCAAATTGTTAACCGCAGACGGAAATGCCATCGGGCGTGTCGGGACATCTTCCAAAACACCCGGAATTCAAACAACCTCACATCCATGAAGAGTACAAAGTTGACACCAAAACCTTGCTCTTGAATTACTTAAGCATTTGAGCATGATCCGCCATGAAAGAAAATCCAGAGACCAAAGATCGCCCGATTTTCCTTTTACCCTGGCGCCTTATCTTTATGCTGTTCGCTGCGCTTTGTCTGGTAGCGATTGCGACGACGGCAGCCACCGGTCCTTTTTACATCCCCGGAGCCGTATCTGGACTGATCCTTGGTTTCTTCGGAACTGTCTTTGGTGGACGAGTAAAAACAATCTGCGCGGTTGTGAGCGTTGGTCTCGCGAGTGCGGTCACTGTCTCAATCCCGGCTTGGCTAAGCTTCTACGTGTTGGCACCGGCTTTCGCGATACTTGCAGGGACGGAATTGGCACGTTTCGGCACAAGGGTCACCGTATTTGCAATCATGTCATGGATCACTCTGTACAGCCCTGTGACATTTGGAACTGAAGTACTTCCGTTGCTGCTCGTGTTTTCTGCATCAGCTGCCGTTGGAACCATCATGGCAGTGTTGCTTGGCGTAGAGGGGCGTATTGAGCCATCGGAAATTGAACGCGGGTACGCTATCACGCATGGAATTGCACTGGCCATTGGATTGGTTTTCGCACAATTGATCGCCAGTCAGTTCGAAAATGCACACTCACATTGGGTCGCATTGCTGTTCACAGCGCGGGCGCTGGATCCCCCTGGCAGTCATGTCGCGCAGGCGAGGCGGAAGGGGTTGGCGATGGTGCTTGGCGCGGGAATGGCATCTGCACTTGTGGCGCTTCCTCTGACGACTTTGCATTTCAAGCTTGTCGCAGTTGTGTTCTTGTTAATTGGCCTGCGGTATTTGCCATCGAGGAAGTCCGTTTCGCCAGCTTTGATATCGGCCGGGATCGTCCTGATGTCCTCTCCCACAACCGAGACGGCGTCGTTTCGGGCGGAAGCCGCCATGTTGGCTTGCGGGCTCGTTTTGCTGGTGTTTTTCGGAGCCCGCGTCATCCGCCAAGCCGTTTTTGAAAAACACGGCATTTGAACTCATGGAGATGGCAATTCCAAATGTAGCGGGTGAGTACCGCAACGAAGTTTGAAAGTCTGCTTTGAAGAATTTCACCCTCGCGACACTCCGAGCGGTGAACGGCTGGTTTGGGCCGTCTGCGTGATCAGCTGGCGGCCGGGCAGGGGCCTGTGCTGCAACGGCACAGAGGTCCGGAATGAGCCCCTTAGCGGGCATTGGCTCTGATCCCGCTTGGCATGGCCAAAGTTGCCTTTTCGAAATCAAGGTGCGACAGTTTTTTGGGCAGCGGTTGGGGCTATCTACTATGATCTCGGATGTTTCTTTTGTCTCCTAAGTGTCTGACGTGGCGGCATTCGAGGTGTTGTTGTTCGACTATTAAAGCGTCGTCCTTAAAGCGTTTGAAGCTGCCGGTGGACCAGTCCTGGCACCCGAAGATTTGGTGCGCAGTTCTATCGACAATCTTGAGGAGATGTTGCCACCAGATGGGCGTCTGGCGTTGGCTCGTGACCAAGATGGGCATCTGCTGGGCTGCGGTGCTATGCGCCGGATCAGGCAAGACGCCGTCGAGATGAAACGCATGTTTGTAAGGCTCGAAGTACAGGGACAGGGACTTGGGAGACGTTTGTTCGAGATGCGCATAGCAGAAGCCAAGGCCATGGGGTGTCGAACAATTTACGTGGATACAGCAAGAGGCAATCGCTCGATGCTCTCAATGTACGAGAAACACGGCTTTCAATACATTCCGCGCTATCCTGAAAACGCGAACCCCCCCGAGTTCGAACCATATTTGGTCTATATGAAGTACGACTTCTGATCATCGGTTGACTTCCCTCGATCTCCGGAATTTTGGCGTGAACGGTGCACCACCAGCGCACTCAAATGCCGGCTTTGTCCGTAGACTGTAAGTTCGACCGGCCCCCGTTTTAGCGCTCGCGGCGAATGCCTCCTCGGTCTTCCTGATCCGCAAGGATGGCACCACGGAAGTGTTCAACCATTACGAGGCAGCTTGATCGGCAACGTTAACGTATACTGCAAACGGAACCGCCGTGCGTTTGAATCTCTTTACGGTTGCCGCGAATGGCGGCGATTGAATCGTACCTCGAGATGTACAGTTGGTTGAGAATAGTTCGGTAAGTCATCAGCAAAAAAAGAAAGCCAAGCCGCTAAAATGTGTTAGTCGCCTTCTTTTTCTGATTTAAGCCAATACTGCTTTCCGCGGACTATAAGGAGGGCAGATAGGCAAACCCGGCAGAGCAGTCTTTCGAAGAGTGCTTTCGCCACGTTAAGTTGCTGGAGCGTGGAGATATGACGGTCGAAAGAAAGGAACACTGGGACGTCGTCTATGGCGAGAAGTCCGAGGCCCAGTTGAGTTGGCATCAGGATGATCCACGTCTCTCACTCGAACTGATCGAGATGTCTGGCGCAACTGCGAATTCATCAGTCATCGACATTGGCGGAGGAACATCCCGTCTTGCGAGCTCTCTACTCGCTATGGGGCTCCACGATATCACAGTCCTCGATATATCGCAGGCCGCCTTGGATACAGCCCGGAACCGGCTTGGACAGGCCGGTGAAGCAGTGAAATGGATTTCGGCAGACATCACTTCTTGGGTGCCTGATCGCCATTACGATCTGTGGCACGATAGGGCGGTGTTCCATTTCCTTGTCGATCCAGCGGAGCGGGTGGCCTATCTGAAAAGTCTACCAAGAGCGGTGAGTGTTGGCGGCCATGTGATCATTGCCACCTTTGCGGCAGATGGGCCGGAGAAGTGCAGCGGCCTGCCGGTCGTCCGATATAGTCCAAGCGACCTCGCCGAGATACTGGGCGAACGCTTCGAGATCGTGGCGCACCGCCATCAACTGCATCAAACTCCCTCTGGCAAAAGACAGTCCTTCCAGTTCAGTCTTTTCCACCGCCTCCGCTGAAGCCGCAGATGAAACTTGTCGAGAAGCGAACTACCGAAAACGCCTTCAGGACTTGGCAAAAAAACAACTTGCCAGATATGTGATCGGCAAGTTGCATTTGCTCTATTTCCAATTTTGAAAAGACGGAGGTTAACAATCGCTGGGGCTAAGCGAATACTCCATCAAATCCGCCCAATGGCTTCGAATTGAATGCTGTTAACATCCAGCCTTCTGCCTCTTCAAACACATAGAGTTTCTCGGGTGCCAAACGTTCTCGCAGAACGTCATAAATGGTTTGCATGAACTCCTGCGGCAAGTTGGAGTGTTCGACCGAGAAGTTTACAACTCCATCGAACCTCACTTTTTCAATCAAGGGCATCAGACCAGGGCGACCAAAGTTATCGCTCCAATCGCCGCGGAAACAAAGCAATCCCAAAACGGAACACTCGTTCATTGATAGCGTGAACCGAATGGTCCGGCCATCTTGGTCCAGGAGCAATGCTCCGTTGGCAATGGTATTAACCATAGATTTCGACAGGTACTCTTTTAAAGTCATGGGTTTCTCTTTGATTGCGGTTTGTCTCGTAAACAGGAAGTGGGATCAGAACTGGAAGCGAGAAGTAATTTTTTGAACATTTTTGCTCGACGGTTGTCAGTCCTGAAAAAATCCAAACCCAAATGGGCCGCAGGCCATTTGTTGATTTCCTGATTTCAGGCACTTCCAAGACTTCGTGGTCAGAAAATATGTTTATTGTCGTCAGCTTATAGAACCCTGCGTCGCATCGATCCGGGATGATTAAGCGATCCTCCGGGTGACCAAGATCACGCTCCGGGTCTCGCGCACCGTCGATCCGGTGTTTTCACACACCTATCAAACCGTCTTTGGAGCGGGCGTGTCGGTACGACTTGTTCGACATACGAAATACGGAGAACGACATGCCCGAAGACAATGGCCGCTTCATCATTTCTCGTCCGATGGCTGAATACATCAAACTATCGCCGCTGGGACCCAGTGCAAAAAAGCTGCTGATCGCGCTAATATATCTGCAGCATCTTGAAGAGGATGAATGGCCGAAGGTCGTGCTCTACGAGGAGCCGATCAGGTATGAATACGCAGACAAGTACCTTTGACGGCACTACCACACGGTGAATACATTTCGGAAATTGGGTTTTGCGCCAAAGTCCAAAAGTGCTCGTTTCCTCGACAATGCGATCCACGATCTGCAAATGAAGACGGATCTCTTCGACGTGTTGGAAGTTCAGGCGGGCAAACCAACAGTCCTTGTCTGGCAGTTTTCTATTTATGCC
The DNA here is from genome assembly GCF_056542865.1 of Ruegeria sp. AA6. Classification (NCBI taxonomy): domain Bacteria; kingdom Pseudomonadati; phylum Pseudomonadota; class Alphaproteobacteria; order Rhodobacterales; family Roseobacteraceae; genus Ruegeria; species Ruegeria sp. AA6. The sequence goes on along the minus strand of NZ_JBQGAN010000002.1, from coordinate 557,789 downwards.
GCCGCAATGATGTCCACGCGAAGACCCTATGCACTCATGCACACCAAAGACATCGCCCGCATGAACACCGATTTAGAGCCCGGTTTCATCACCTTGTTGATACTGCACGAAAAAATGGATTGGCCGGAATTCTCGCTTTTTAAAGCGGTTCTTCACAATCGTGGTTGGGAAGGTTTTCGCGACGCTCCCATACCTGACATGCGAGGATTCAAGCCTAAACTGAAGCGGCTCCTGAGAAAGTGGAGCGCTCTCAAGTCTCATGAATACGCTGCCGTGATCTGTCAAAACGGTGAACGTCCGGGCGTCACCGATGTCCGCATCCGTGTTCGCCACGCAGGAACAAAGTGGTCCGAAAACAGTTTTCACAAAGTCTCCATCCGCGACGAGTTAATAAAGATCCCCATAGTTCCTAATTGTTAGGCACCGGTCTTCCACGGCGATTGGAGAAAAGGTTTCGGCAATTTTTTCCCAGATCGGCGTTGTGGACCCATCTGATCTTTATGAAGCGACTATCCACACTCAGAACCCACTCCGCCGCGCTGGCCGGTTTGCCAAGCTTGTCCCAGACCCAGGTATCGAAACGTTGGCAACTGCATTCGGACACGGTGCGCCGGGTACTGCGCGAATTGAGTATTCGTCCCGCGCCCGGGCCATGGAAGCGCCCGCGCTATGCCATCACGGATGTCTGGCGGGCCGAAGGCGTGCCTCATGCAGAGATGCTGGATCAGGATCTACATCTGGCGCTGCTTGAACCACTGCTGACAGGCAAAGACCTTGCTGCGGAACTCGGCTGCGTTCCGGCAACCATCCGCAATTACGCCCGCGATAACATCATTCCAAGCCTCCGGATTGGTGGCTCGATCCGGTTCCGGAAGCACCAGATTGAGGGGCTTTTTGATGCTGTGTGAGGCCGAAAACACCGCAATTCGCACCTTTGCCCGATTTGGAAAATATGAGGAATACGCCCACAAAACCTCACCTCAATACGTTTTGGAGCCCTTTTCCTCATTTCGTTTCCAGAGTGCCGAAATTCGAAAAAAGAACCTCAAAACGCATCTCAGAAGATCACCCGAATTTCCAAGAACAACCGCGTCACTAACGCCAAAAACAACACCAATGATGGAGGCACTAATGCAGATGACCCTCGAGCAAGCCGTCGAAAAACTCGACGCCGGAGATTACCCATATTCGCATGCAAACGCGAAAAAGATCCGGGGATCCGCAAACAAATGTAGGAAATTGCCAGCGTATAATTGTCCGCTGGCGATGATCCCGATCGATGTCGATGCCTTCGTCAAACGATGGTCAAGTCACATCGCCAACAAGGATGCGCCCGAAGGATTCGACACTTTCAAACAGTTTGAAACGTGGCACGGCAACGTAAAGAGCCTGATGGCGCACGCGTCAGGATTGCGCGCCGAGGAAAAGCGTTTGCGCGGGCTGGAGGACGACTGGTCACAGCTCCAGAAAGCTGCGACCGCTCTGATCCAACCGCGTAGAAAAGGCAACAACATCCAAACACCAGAACTTATTGCACTGACCGTTCTGACAAGCCTGGCAAGAAGCAAGGGCGTACAGCCGGCGCAGCTGAATATTGATATGTTGCACCTCTGGATGAAAGACTGTCACGATCAGGGCCGCAAGAACGCAATTCGTAAAGCTGCGCGTCTGCTGGATCGCCTGCATGGGTTCCCGGAGACTGTCGGACCCTCGCTTTTGCCATCTGTTATCGGTGAGATTCCCAAGGCCACACGTCACCGCGTGACACCAGATTTACCGGCCGAAGTCATCTTGGCTATTAGACAATACCAGGCGACGATGCGCCTCGGTCGACCTTATGATGGGCTCCTGGCAGGCCGCCGTCGCGCCCCGCTTTCTCCGCAGACTGTCAAATCTGCTGGGGAAGATCTGAACTGGTACTTCACCTGCCTTTGTGAACTCGGTCGATTGGATTTGAGCGGTGGCCAATCCATTGCGAAGTTGACCACGGCGGATAACCTGTTTGCGGCCTTCGATGCGGAAGTAGGCGGCGAATACTACTGGAAACCGCTCGGTGCCAGAACGCTCAAAAAGAATATGGGCACAGCATTTCGTTTCGCCCGTGAGTTTCACCCTGAACTCTCAAAAGTTCAAAAAGAGTTCTTTGAGACCGATTATTTCAAAAATTGGGACACCATGACGGAGGCAAACCAGGCGTTCTGCCGGCGCCTTGTCACGTCACCTCGGCGTGTCGAAAAGTTTCTGTCTCTCGCAGGTGAATTTCATAGCCAGGCTATGCCGCTTATCCAGAATTACCGTGATCTGTCGATGGGCGATCAGGCTCGTGCTGTAAGGCTGTCGCTTGCCGCTGCCATGGCCGCTGTTTTGACCTTTATGCCACTTAGGGTCGATACACTCGTCAATCTGTCAGTCACTGGCGAGAAGGCTAATGTTTCCTTCCCGATTGGTTCGCGAACCGTCAGCTTCGCCATTCCAAAGGAAATGATGAAAAACAAGAAAGCTCTGACAGCGTTGATCAAGAAACGCGGCAAGGTTGATCCTCGTTGCATCCTGGAATGGTGGCTAAACAAAGCGCGTCCACTCTTCATGAAGCGGCTTCACAACCCGGATCCACGTCTGCTGCTTGGGGGAGCCCGCTACAGCAACGCGGCTGATGCCTGGCGTTACGCCACCGCATCGGCCGATGCATACATGAAGTTGCATCAGGTGCGTCACGCCATCGCCTCGATCCTGATCAATCAGCCCGGCGCCGATCTGAACGTCATATCCGCACTTCTCAACAACTCTCCAGCCACGGTTTCGAAGACTTACGCATTCTTTGACCAAACTGCAGCCATTGAACGTGGCCAGGATGGATTGGATGCCGTCAACAAAGCACTCGCAAAAGGGAAAAACAGATGAAGTATCTGATCACGGAACAGGAATTGCCGCCGCCTATGCGTCGGTATCTCGCCGATGTCGATACCGGACGGGCCTATTATGCAAAAAGTCTTCACCCGAGTAGGCATGCTCTTTCCTCAGCCTTTCGCGGTCTCATCGAGACCGCGCGACATCATGGTTATGCGGAAAAGCTATCGCGGGAGACTGGAGTGGCTTTTTTTGATCGCCTGAGGGCGGACGGGTGGCAAGAAAACAGCCTGAGTAGTCAGGCAGGGCTGCTTCGGAAATACGCGTTTGAAACCGAAGAGGGCATGGAGTGGGCGATCGAGAGCGGCGCATTTGACCGCCGCCCACTCGAACTCGTCTTTCGTGCACCGCATTGGTCGCGATTTCTCGCAGTCCAATCGGAGTTGCAGGAGGTCTGCGAGCCTTCGCTGATCCGTCTTGCCGATCGCTGGATGCGCTGGCGTCAGTCGATGCCTCGACTTGATGATGCCACAATGCAAAGCTTCAAGGCAGACGCGCGTAACCTCGGGCTTCTGGCTGAATTGATGTCGGAAATTGATCCAGAGAACCCGGACACAATCTTCCTACAACAATGTCAACGCATACGTAGAACGGTTACCCGCCCAAAATCGCCTTCGCATAAGAAGCCCTCGTTTCATGACCTTCCGGAACCTTTCTATACGGAAATGGCTCGGATCGCCGCGCGGTCCGATAAGCCCAACGGGTTGTCCAGTGCCCGGATCGAATTGTTGTCCTGCGCTCTTCGACGCTTGGTTCGGATCACCAATAGCAGGCAAATGCCAGTGGAGCTTTCGATGGAGACGGCGAAAGCCTTCGCCGAAGACGTCTTCGACAGCGACATCAAAACGCGAAGCAAAGCAAATTACTGCGACGCACTCGCAGGCTTTGCAAAACACGCCAACTATCCCAGCGAAATTCGCGAGGCGCTTATGAAAACGCACAATGCATTGAAACTGGAATCTTCGTCTGATCTACGTCGGAAGGAGGTGGCGTTGGCGCAAAACCCATTGAATCTGGTTGACCTCGCAGAAATTGCCCATGCGCGACTTCGACAGGCTCCTCACCAGGATCATATCCGTACCCGTCGTCGTGACTACGCGCTTGCTGGCGCTATGGCTTTGTTGGCGAAACTGCCATTGCGCTCTCTCGACCTGCGGACCGGGCGGATCGGTAAGGAATTCCATAGAGATAGTGAAGGTTGGCGCGTGGAGATCGAGACGTCCAAGACCGGAACATTCATCAACGGTCGACTTGCAGATTGTCTGATCCCTTATCTGGATGCGACGCTACTAATGGGAGTCGGCGAAATGCATCTCTGGAGCGTCTATGAAGCGCGGATCGGAACGGCACTATTTGGCAATCCTGCTCGCGGTTGGAAACCTTTCGGTGACAATTGGCTATGGGAAAACATGCGGCGACTGACTGGCCACGGGCCACATATCGCTCGTAGTCTCACATATGATGCCGTGGTGGAGGACCCCGATCTGGATCTACGCGTCGCGCAAGCGCTCTGCGGTCACGCCCACGAGACAAGCCGACATTTCTATGAGCTGAACGCAGATCGCTACCGGCGATTGGAAGCGCAAGACATCCTCGCGGAAATTGCTGAATCGAGACCGAACAAAAAAGCCTTCGGCGCCTTTGTTGAAAACGCGCTTCTACAGCTGGATCGAGAATGCAAGACCCAAACAATACTAACGTAATCGCGATACAATTCACCGCGCCCCAGATTGATAACAAGTGCGGCATAGGAGGCAAGATCGACTCAATAGCTGCTGGCTACTCCTCACTTCGATCGGTCGCGTGTCCAATAGGGTGAGAAGTATCCCATCCCTGACTTCCTCTCATATTGCTACGTCTTTGTGAGCAGCAAGATGAGAGAAAGCTCAGAGCTCAGATCAACAGAAACTACGTGCAGGGTGAAAGGAGAGCGCCCCCGCCTGCGCGCTTGTCGTCCGATGGGGGCGGCGTAAACACAGGGAAATTTCCCATGAATAAAAACCAAATCCTGACCCAGGTCGGCGAATTCCTCGAATCTGCTGATCTCGATCTTCAACATGCAGTGTTGCTGCTCGGTGGATCCGCAGCCCTGATGCGACTACAGCGACTGCGCGCGTCGGTCGCAACTGCCAATGCCTACACAATCTGGCATCGCCGCGGTTTGGGGTGGCTGCACGACCTTCTCGCACTCGAACACGTCGGTGATTTGGACCGCGACGAGAGCGGGCATTTCGCCGAGATTTCACCGGAAGATCCGGCGGTGATGGTCATCTGCGGGCTGACTGACCAGCTGAAAGCTTTGATCGCCAGAATTGATGAACCAACGCTCACGCCTGTAGTGGCTGAGACTGAAGCGGCGGCGTGAGGAGATCGTGATGAGCTACACATACATTCGCCGGGAACAAACGCTCGAGGAGCTGGGTGCTTGCGTAATCTCGCAAGCGGCCGCTTTTGCAGACGACTGCGCGCGGCATGGGCCAATTCCGCGCGGGCTGATGCGGCGCAGCTTTTCGCATATGCTCGAGCGGCTGGAACGCGGCGACGTTCTCGATGAGCGGGACGATGCGTGTATCGCAATGATCGGCAAAGATCTCGTCTCCGCTGCAAACGCTCGGTGCGCGGGGTACGGAAACAAGGTTCTCGAGATGGACACTGAAGAAGATGTACTGATCGACAGCGAACTGGAGCGGCTACGTCTCCAAATTCTGGCATGGAGCCAGTTTCAGTTTCTCCGAAATCGCCTGAGAGCGCGAGTGAAGGCGCAATTGCTGATTGGTGCGTCGTCCTGACAAGATGCGGAGCGGCGTCGCGCAACTGCGCCGCTCGCAAACCAAGATAGAAAGTGGAGCGCGATCAAATGAACGGCAAAGTGACCAATTCAGAACAGAAACATTTGAAGGAAGAAGTTCGGGCATTGGAAAAGTTACTGTGGCAACTCCCCCGCAAGATAGTCATCGACCTTTTGCTCGAACAGCGTGATAAGCTGACCGATGCAGATGCTGACACCCTGGATAGGCATGTTTCAGAACTTATTGCGACGAAAGAAGATCGTATGAGAGACTGGCTCGAAGAGAACGCGCAATCTCTTGAAGAGTACGCGCAATGCCACCAAAAGAAGTCGGTTTAAGGTCTTTCCGGTGGAAATTGTTGGTCAGCATGAACAGGTGCGCAAAACCACCACGTGCCTAAACTGTAAATCCGATTTTTCATGTTCGACACCTATCAAGTGTGGAGGAACTAAGATGACGATTTGGGAAATCGCTCTTATTGTTGCCAGTGCCGGAGCGACAATCGCGCTTCTTCTTTTCGTGCGTCATCTTCTGAAAACCTACGGACGGGATCGCTTGAGTGATCCTGAACTCGTGCGACGGCTTCGGGACACCGCACCGTATCACCTCCTCGAGGATTTGTATGCACGCAAGAGGTGAACAACTACGTTTTTCCGGTCTGTTTTTTTCAACCTGAACGCTCGGTCCAACTTTGTTTCGGCTGATCCCATCACGCCGGGTGAGCTGAACCAATCCCAAAAGGCGACCAGCCTCCAGTGCAGTACACAAGCTGCTGAATCAGAAAATTACTGACGATCCCGAACACCGCGAATCCATCTTTGTGAGGTGGAATCGAACCAGTCGATTCAGTTTCGGTCTTAAAATAGGGATTCAAACCAATCTCCCAGCTTTGAGTTGCCGCGCCTAACTGCTCCTTACACGCAAACGAAGTTGCGAGGAGAAAATGAAAACTCGTTCATCAGAAAACACAAGAAATTTCGGGGCAGGGATGCCTGAAATGCAATTGGGCGTTCACCAGGAGATCGAAGCGGCTCCGCCAGATTGGTCATCTTGGCCGCAAGCTCTGCCGCTTCAACCTCTCAGTTTCCACTGACAGCACAGGACAGGGCCGTAAACAACAATAATGGGACATGAAAACAATGGCTAAACGAGCAGTCCGAAGCCCTGCTTCATTCGAAAACCTTGAGCTGATTGATGGGCTGGCCAACCGGCCTCCTCCCATCAAGACAGCAGTCGTCGCGCGCCTCAGCGGATTCTCCCAAAGGAAGATCACTGACCTCGCAAGCAAGCAGGAAATCCCTGGCGCCACAAAACGTGAAGGTCTCTGGCTTTTTGACCAACACGCAATTCACATCTGGCTCAATGAAGGAAACAAAAAATGTCGAGCAACATCTACAAGCAATCGGGCAGCAAAAACTGGCATCTCCGTGTCACGATCAACGGAGTCCGCCACAGAGAGTCGCTTCGAACAACTTCGAAGCGCGTCGCGGAAAAGAAGGCGAAAGACCGCATAAAGGAACTGCGGGCGAAAGCCGATAAGGGAGAAGACGATTGGTTGTTTCAGGTCGGTTACGTCAAGTTCTACGACGGAATGGGGCAGGGAGATACCGCCTGGTCGGACGAGACCGTCAAGCGCTACAAGACGAGCCTGCGCCAAATACTCAACATCCTCGATGAGCTTTGTGAAGATGAGGACCGTGATATTCGCGATCTCTTTGCAACGGATATTACAACGGCCGTGGTATCCGAGTACGTCGAGCGAAGGAAAGACAAAGGTGTCACTGTGTCTACGATCAACCGCGATCTGACCGCGTTCCGGCACCTGATGGCTGAGATGAAAAACCAAGGTTGGGTTAATGAGAACCCAGTCGTGTCCTATGAACGACAGGGAATGAAAGAGAATTTGCCAGACATTGAAATTCCAACCGATGAAGCAATCAGGAAATTGGGGGCCAGAGCACCGGGAACACTGGCGTTCTTTCCGGAGTTCCTAAACGAAACCGGGGGGCGGGTCACCGAAACGGCGATGCTCAAGTGGTCCGACATAAAGGGATTGGAGCGGCCGACTGAAGGCAACGTTAAGGTCACCTATCGGAATACCAAGGGGGGTAAGATCCGCGTCGTATTATTGCGACAAGCGGCGATCGACATCCTCCTTCGCATTCCGAGCTCCAATTCGTCTCCATACTTATTTTGGAACCGGAGCGATCACGGCTACTACAAGGATGCCTCGAACCTGTTCTGGGAATACGGGCAAGAAACTGGATTTGGCTCACGCCTGCATGATATCCGGCACAAGTTCGCGATCGAACGTCTGCAGGAAGGCTGGAGCATCTACCGGGTCAGCCGCTATATCGGCCATGTGTCGGTGAGGACGACCGAGCGCTATTACTTCCGGTATCTGACCCAGGAAGAGCAAGATGCCGCGAGTTCCGATGGGGACAACGGCTTCCGGTAAGTCTTCGCTGGCTCATGACCTAAAGACGGGCCTCGCAGATCTGTGGGGCCCGTTTCCCTTTGTCGATCTTCGATCAGCAATGGCTGTCTGAACGACGCATTTGCCGTGAAAATTGGATTGGACCGATGACATAGCCGGCGCAATCGGAGCTCGAAATGTGACATAGTATGTCAAGTTTCGGGATTGTAAGGTCTGGCATGGGCACCTGATGAGTCGCCGTGTTGGCGATAACTATTCTTACTTATCAGGGATATAGTGGCGGAGAGACAGGGATTCGAACCCTGGGTGGGCTTGCACCCACAACGGTTTTCGAGACCGCCCCGTTCGACCACTCCGGCACCTCTCCGCGGGGGTCTGTGAGGGGGGGATTTAGTGAGGAACGCGCAGGGGTGCAAGCAGAAATTTCCAGAAAATTACCAAGACTGGTTTTTCCATTGCCAGACGGCACAAATCGCCTAGGGTTTAAAGTATGACATATCACATCCGCTGCATCGCTCTTTCTTTTTCTGTCTTGCTGACTGCGCTGGCCATGATGACCACGTCATCCTTGGCCGCGGGGCGGGACCGGATCGAGGCATTTCTGACAACGACTGGTTTTGATGTCGCGCTTGAGAGTATCGCTCTGGCCTCAGCTTCGGCACCGCAGATGTTGGGAATCGATCCGGATGGTTTTGGCTCAGACTGGAGGCGTCTGACCGACGAAGTATTCGATACCGAAGATATGCACCAAATTGCCGTGTCTATTCTGGAGCAGACGCTGAGCGATGAGGCGTTGAACCACGCGGTTGATTTCTATGCGTCTGACTTGGGGCAGCGATTGGTCGAGGCCGAAAACGCCTCGCACCTGATCGAGGATGAAGATGCCAAGCAGCAGCAGGGGCAGGAGATCGTCGCCGATCTGATCAAAGAAGGATCGCAGAGGGTTGAGAACCTGAAACGGATGAACGCAGCAATCGATTCCAGTGGGACGGCGTTGCGGGCCTTGCAGGAAATTCAATTGCGGTTTCTGCTGGCCGCGAGCGCTTCGGGTGTGATCGATCTACAGCTGGATGCTGACGACCTGCGCCAGATGATGAAACGGAACGAAACTGGCATGCGGCAGGCGCTGCAACTGTCCGCGCTGGCCGGGGCGGCGTACACTTATCAGGACTTCTCAGACGACGATGTGATCGCATACGCCGATGCCTTGGAACAACCACTGATGCAGGAAGTTTATGAACTTCTGAACGCGATACAGTACGAAATCATGGCGATGAAATTCGAAGATCTTGCCGAGCGGATGGCCGATCTACATCCGGCCCAGGACATCTGATGCGACTGTTTGCGGCTTTTGCGGCATTGGTCTTATTGGCGGTGCCAGTACAGGCCGAGGAAAAGGTCGAACGCCTGATGCAGGCCCTCCAGATGTATGAAATCATCGACATCCTTCGCGACGAAGGCAAGGCGATGGGGGAGGAGCTGCAAGAGACTTTTCTGAACAATAGCGGCGGCCCCATATTTCTAGCAGAGGTCGATAGGATTTACTCGGCGGATACGATGCGCGAGCAGGTCGAGCTGGTGTTTGAAGAAAACCTCTCAGACAGCCAACTAGATCGCGCAATCCTGTTTTTCGAAAGCGATCTGGGACAGACCATCGTGTCGCTTGAGATTTCAGCCCGCGTCGCACTTTCTGATGATGCAATCGAGGAAATGGCCGAAGAGGTCTATAGAAACAGTGACCGAGACTCACAGCTGTTCCAGTTGGTCGATGAATTTATCAAGGTCAACAACCTGATCGAAGAGAATGTTCAAAATTCCATCAGCTCGGATTTCAACTTTTTTCGCGGACTGAATCTCGACATCGGAGGCGATGATACTGAGTTGCTAGCTCAACTGCTTTCGCAAAAAGACAGCATTACGGAAGATACCCGAACGTGGTTGTATTCCTTCTTTTTGATGGCTTACCAGCCGCTCAACGACGCTCAGATGCGCGAGAATATCGCGTTTTCCCGAACGGAAACGGGAAGGGCGATCAATGACGCGTTGTTTGAAAGCTTTGACCTGATGTTCGATACGATCTATTTCCAGCTTGGTCAGGCGGTCGCCCAGGTTTTGAAGGGGTCGGACCTTTAGGTCGGCATTTCATGTTGACATTCACGTGCAATATTTGGATAAGCGCGCATCCCGGCCGGAATCTCCGCGCCGGGTATCGTTATTATTGACCCATCGGGCTTGTCCCGGGGTCGTCACACAGCCCGAAAAGGGCGCGCTGTTCGAGGTGGCCTAGGCCAGCAACTCCCAGACGGGGACCACAGAACGCGGTTTGGAAAAGGAAAGACGCATGTTTGCGGTCCTCAAGACTGGCGGCAAGCAGTACAAGGTTCAGGCGGGCGACGTGCTCCGCGTTGAAAAACTGGCTGCCGACGCAGGTGAAAAAGTTCAATTCAACGATGTTCTGATGCTGGGCGGTGACGCTCCGGTTGTTGGCGCACCTTTCGTTGAAGGCGCAGGCGTACAGGCCGAAGTGATCGAACAGGTCAAAGGTGACAAGGTCATCAAATTCGTCAAGCGTCGTCGTAAGCACAGCTCGAAGCGTACTGTTGGCCACCGTCAGAAACTGACCTTGGTCAAAATCACCGACATCCTGGCGTCGGGCGCTGATAAATCGGGCATCAAAGCTGCAACCGGTTCTGCTCCGGCTGGCGAAGCGGCACCTGCTGCAAAGCCTGCTAAGAAAGCTGAAGCCAAAGCAGAGGCACCCGCCGCTGCAGCTGCCGCTGACGATCTGACCAAGCTGAACGGTGTCGGCCCTGCCGCCGCCAAGAAGCTGAACGAGGCCGGTATCGAGAGCTTCGCCGCTCTGGCTGCCTTGTCGGACGAGCAGATTGCTGCTATCGACACCATCAAAGTGAAACCCGAATGGGTTGAGCAAGCCAAAGAGCTGGCTCAGGGCTAAGGAGAGAGAGAATGGCACATAAAAAAGCTGGCGGTTCCTCCCGTAACGGTCGCGACTCAGCTGGTCGCCGCCTTGGCGTGAAACTGTATGGTGGCCAAGCAGCCATCGCAGGCAACATCATCGTACGTCAGCGCGGCACCAAGTTCTGGCCGGGCGAAGGCGTAGGCATGGGCAAAGATCACACCATCTTTGCAACTGTTGATGGCGCCGTGAAGTTCCACAAGGGACTCAAAAACCGCACCTTTATTTCGGTCCTGCCAGTGGCGGAGGCCGCAGAGTAAGCCGAAACCCATAAGGTTTGAAAATTCATGGGGGACCGGCAGAAAATGCCGGTCCCCTTTCTCGTTTTAACGCAGTTTTGATCTATGGCACCGATGACAAGCGCAGCAAGCATAATTCCTTCCCTGATTCAGGGACGGATCGCCCATGCGGTTGAAGATCGTATGGGCCGCAAATATCTGACGTGGACGTTATTTAGTTTTTCTTTGGCGTCCTTAATTTACGTGTTGTTCGGAGGAGGAACGAACTCATGAAACTGGAGACAATCATCAACCAGCCGGTCATAGAAACCGAGCGGTTCGATCTGCGCCCACTGCGCCGGTCGGATATGGGTCTCATTGAACATTATGCAGGCGATGAACGCGTGGCGCGTATGACCACGTCGATCCCACACCCTTTGCCGCCCGGCTCGATCGAGGCTTACGTGACCCGGTCAATGGCCGAAGACCGTGACGAGGATGTGTGGGCAATGGACGCCACCAAGGATGGCGGACCCGAGTTGATCGGCCTGATCTCGTTGACCCGTCTGGACCGCAACCAGACCGAGGTTGGCTATTGGGTTGCGCCTGTCTATTGGAATACTGGCATCGCCTCGCTGGCGGTGGAAACACTTGTCACCGCGAACCCGCTTGAGAACGCAACTATGTTTGCCAGCGTGTTCCAGGATAATCCGGCCTCGGCCCGCGTGCTGACCCATTGCGGGTTCCAATACCTTGGTGATGCCGAAAGCTATTCGGTGGCGCGCGATGCAAACGTGCCCACCTGGACGTACAGTAAAAAACTCTGACTTGTGGCCGATGGGGCCTTTGCAGTAGGGGACAGACCATGAAATTTCTCGATCTTGCAAAGGTCTACATCCGGTCCGGGGCCGGAGGTGGCGGCTGCGTCAGCTTTCGGCGCGAAAAATACATCGAATACGGCGGACCCGATGGTGGCGACGGCGGTAAAGGCGGGTCCGTCTGGGTTGAGGTTGTGGACAGCCTGAACACCCTTATCGACTTCCGCTATCAGCAGCATTTCTTTGCCAAAAACGGCCAGCCCGGCCGTGGTCAGCAACGCACTGGCAAGGATGGCGATGACATCGTTCTGCGTGTTCCGGTTGGCACTGAGGTTTTAGACGAAGACGAAGAGACCGTCATTTGTGACCTGACAGAGGTCGGCCAGCGGGTCTTGCTGGCCAAGGGCGGCAACGGTGGTTTTGGCAACCTGCATTTCAAATCAGCCACCAACCAGGCGCCGCGCCGGGCCAATCCGGGGCAGGCGGGGATCGACCGCACCATATGGCTGCGGCTGAAGCTGATCGCCGATGTCGGCCTGCTGGGGATGCCCAATGCGGGAAAGTCGACCTTTCTGGCCGCTACATCGAACGCACGCCCGAAGATCGCAGATTATCCCTTTACCACACTGCACCCCAATCTGGGCGTTGTTGGCGTCGATAATGTGGAGTTCGTCGTGGCCGACATTCCCGGCCTTATCGAAGGCGCGCACGAAGGCCGCGGGATCGGTGACCGGTTTCTCGGACATGTGGAACGCTGCGCGGTGCTGCTGCATCTGGTTGATGGCACTTCTGAGACCGTAGCTGACGATTACCGAACGATCATCCACGAACTTGAGGCATACGGCGGTGAGCTGGCCGAAAAGCCCCGCATCACAGTGCTGAACAAGGTCGATGCGCTGGATGATGAGGAACGCGATCTGGCCAAGGCCGAGTTGGAAGAAGCTGTCGGCGGTCCCGTCATGACTATGTCCGGCGTGGCGCATCTGGGCGTGACCGAGGTGTTGCGCGCTCTGCGCGCTCAGATCGACGAAAACCGCCTGCGCCAAAAACCCGCCGAGGAGGCGAAGACGTGGCAACCCTGACCTCTGCCAAGCGACTTGTGGTCAAGATCGGGTCCGCTTTGCTGGTGGACCGAGAAACTGGATTGTTGCGGTCGGATTGGCTGCATTCACTGGCACAGGACGTGGCGTGGCTGAAGGGGCAGGGGACGGATGTCATTCTGGTCTCGTCCGGGTCAATCGCCCTGGGTCGCGGCGTCTTGGGTTTACCGATGGAGGCATTGGCGCTTGAAAAATCTCAAGCCGCAGCTGCCGTGGGGCAAATTCGACTGGCCCGCGCTTATGAAGAGGCGTTGACCCCACACAGGATAACCACCGCTCAGGTTCTGGTCACACTGGAAGACAGCGCGGACCGTCGTCGCTATCTGAACTCGCGCGCGACGCTAGAAACATTGCTGAGCCTCGGTGTCGTTCCAATTGTCAACGAAAATGATACAGTTGCGACCGATGAGATCCGTTATGGCGACAATGACCGTTTGGCAGCGCAGATCGCTGTGACCGTTGGCGCCGACCAACTGATCTTGTTGTCGGACGTTGATGGTTTCTACACCGGCAACCCGAACGAAGACTCGTCCGCAACGCGCTACGACGTGATCAGCGAAATTACTCCTGAGATCGAGGCGATGGCAGGGGACGCGGGATCAGGCCTGTCCAAGGGCGGCATGAAGACCAAGCTGTTGGCCGCTAAGATGGCGACAGCGGCTGGCTGCGACATGGCGATCACCGAAGGTTCACCACTGAACCCACTGAAAACGCTTGAGAATGGCGCAAACTGCACATGGTTTACGGCAACACTGGACCCACATGCAGCCCGGAAGCGTTGGATTTCGGCCATGAAACCGCGCGGCGAAATCGTGGTAGACGCGGGCGCGGCACAAGCGCTCGGCAATGGTAAAAGTCTGTTGCCAGCGGGTATCGTCGAAGTGACCGGAGATTTCGGTCGCGGCGATCCCGTGGCGATACTGGACCCATCAGCCCGTCGTCTGGCGCAGGGGCTAAGCCGCTATACCGCGCAAGAGGCGGATGCGATCAAAGGCCGTAAATCCTCGGAGATTGAAGAGACTTTGGGCTATCCGGGACGGGCCGTTTTAATCCACCGGGACGATTTGGCGCTGTAACCGCGCAATGCTACAAACACTAAGACCGACCGAAAGGCACATGAGATGAAGGATTTCGACAGCATTCCCACACTGATGGCCGATCTTGGAAAGCGCGCCAAAGCAGCCTCGGCCGATCTGGCTTTTGCCAATGCCGAGCGCAAACACGCCGCGCTGATCGCGGCGGCGGATGCAGTTTGGGCGAACCGGGCTGACATTATCGAAGCCAACAAGAAGGACCTAGAGTTCGGCCGCGAAAAGGGGCTGAGCCCGGCCATGGTGGACCGCCTGATGTTGGACGAAGCGCGCGTTCAGGGCATGGTTGACGGTCTGCGTGCTGTGGCAGATCAGGCCGATCCGGTGGGGGAAGTGCTGGCGGAATGGGATATGGCGTCGGGTCTGAACATCCAGCGAGTGCGCACACCTTTGGGCGTGATCGGCGTGATTTATGAAAGCCGCCCCAACGTGACTGCAGATGCTGGTGCGCTTTGCCTGAAATCCGGCAACGCGGTAATCCTGCGCGGCGGGTCTGAGAGTTTTCATTCCTCCAGCGCCATCCACGCCTGTCTGGTCGAGGGGCTGAAGGCCGCGAACCTTCCCGAAGACGCGATCCAACTGGTTCCCACACGGGACCGCGCCGCCGTTCAGGAGTTGCTGACGTTGACGGACTATGTCGACGTTATCGTGCCCCGTGGTGGCAAAGGTCTAGTCGGATTGGTGCAGCGTGAGGCCCGCGTGCCCGTTTTCGCACACCTCGAAGGCATCGTGCATATTTATATCGACAAGGATGCCGACCCTCAGAAAACGCTGGATGTGGTGCTAAACGCCAAGACACGTCGCACAGGTATCTGCGGCGCGGCTGAGTGTCTGCTTATCCATCAGGACATTGCGGAAACGCTGGGGCGGGACGTGATCGCCACGCTGCAAGCCGCCGGTGTTGAGGTTCACGCCGAAGGGGCTTTGGCGAACGCAAACACTATCGCCGCAACGGTTGAGGACTGGGGCAAGGAATACTTGGACAGTATTATTGCTGCCAAGCCCGTGGCCGATATAGACGACGCAATTGCTCATATCCGTCAGTACGGCTCGAACCATACCGACTGCATCCTGACCGAAAACACAGACGCCGCCGCTCGTTTCTTTGAACGGCTGGACAGCGCGATCCTGATGCACAACGCCTCAACTCAATTCGCAGACGGTGGCGAGTTCGGTATGGGCGCCGAGATCGGCATTGCGACCGGCAAGATGCACGCCCGTGGCCCGGTGGGTGCGGCGCAGCTGACCAGCTTCAAGTATCTTGTACGCGGAAACGGGACGACCCGGTCCTAAAACCGGATCACCACGCGGGTTGAGGTGGTCTCTGCCGCAACCCGCCGCCCCATCGAAGACGCAGCCTCTGGTAGCAGGGCGAATTGCACCTGTGCTGGCGTTACCTTGTTGGCAAAGCGCCCCCTTGGCAGGTTGTTCCACAGATCAATGTCCACGTTCAGCTTGTCGGCCGAACCTGTGATGGTCCAGCTTTCTCCGAATTGGTCAATCGTGACCTCGCCCCCAAAAGGCATCGCACTTTCACAACACATCAGGGCCAGAAACGCCAGTTTGACCTGATTGCGCGGCACCGCCCCGGTCAGATGCCAATTGACTCGCACGCGACCCGCGCGCTCCACGTCTTTCAGCAATTCCGAGACTTCGGTACGCCCCAGAGGCTGATCACTAGCCGAGCCGAAAGCCACGCGAAAGAAGCGAATGCGCGCGCCCGCACTTCCGACACTGCCTGAGATCAGTTCCATCTCGGGGCCTTGGACCGCGCCAACCATGTCCAGCAGCTCAAGACCATTGGTGATCGCACCAATTGGACTAATCAGATCGTGTCAGATCCGGGAACCGATCAGCTCGGCCAGGTTGACTGTGGTGTCGCTCATGCGTACCTCCTGCTGTATCTGCCACCGGACCGGAGCCCCTGATGACAGACCTCAATGCTATTTTTGCACCGGGCATGTATGTCCGCCACCCCGATTTCCCCGATTGGGGCGTTGGACAGGTGCAGTCCAACATCGGGGGCAAGATCACCGTGAACTTCCGCGAGCAGGGGAAAGTGGTGATTGACGGAACACGCATCGCCCTGATGCCGGTCTTTGATCCGTGAAACTGGTTTAGGAAAGGTTAACAGCCCCGCATATCCGCTCTTGTTGCCATCCCACTGAAAACTGCGGTATCAGCACGCAAACAAGAACGGAACCAACAATGCCGGATGCAGGCCCTTCTTTTACCATCAAACTCGCCGAGACAGACGACGAACTGCGTGCAGCCCAGCGTCTGCGCTATGACGTGTTCGTTCGCGAACTGGGCAGCGGTGGTGAGATGGTCGATCACGAGGCTGGGCTAGAGCAGGATAAGTTCGATCCGTATTTTGACCACATGCTGGCAATTGACGACCGGACGGGTGAAACTGTGGGTGTTTACAGGCTGTTGCCGGGCGAACGTGCAGCGGAATTGGGGCAGTTTTATTCCGAGGATGAGTACGATCTGACTGTCCTGAAACAAAGCGGCCGCAGGCTGTTGGAATTGGGCCGGTCCTGCCTTCATCCCGAATATCGCGGCGGCACGGCGATGTACCATCTGTGGAACGGTCTTGCTGCTTATGTCACCGAGCGCGGGATCGAAGTTCTGTTTGGCGTCGCCAGCTTTCACGGCACAGATGTTCAGGAATTGGCGCAACCTTTGTCGATGTTGCATCATAACCATCTGGCACCGCCCGATCTGAGGGTGAGGGCGCAGCCTGAAGTGTTTGAATCCATGGATCTTGTCGCACCGGAGGCCCTGGATCGTCGCGCGGCGATGGTGCAGGTTCCGGCTCTAATCAAGGCCTATCTGCGCCTCGGGGGGTTCGTGGGCGAGGGTGCCTTCATCGACCATGCCTTCAACACCACTGATGTATGTCTAGTCCTTGATACCGCCCGCATGAACGAGCGGCAGAAGCGTATCTATGGCGGAGCGTGAATACGTGAGCGACGCGTCCTGGCACAGTGAAGACGCACCAGATCCTGTAAACCTGGGTCTGGTCGGTTGGGTTCTGGTCCTATTACGCGGGCTGCCTCTGGCCGTGTTGGTGTTCGGAGGCCTGATCATCCTACTAGCCCTTCGGCTTTTAGAACGACCCTTGTTTGGTGTAAGACGCCCTATAACACCGTTCATTTCGCAGTTTGTGTGCCGAAATGCATTTCGTATCCTCGGGATGGGCTTTCGAACCTCTGGCGAATTGATGCAGCAGCGGGGAGCCGTGGTTGCGAACCATACATCTTGGCTGGACATATTTGCGTTAAACGCGCGGAAACGGGTCTATTTCGTATCAAAAGCTGAAGTTGCGAAATGGCCTGGCATCGGCTGGCTGGCCCGCGCAACCGGCACAGTATTCATCGAGCGGGACCGCAAGAAAGCCAAAGAGCAAACCAAAGTGTTTGAGACCCGCTTGAAAGCTGGCCACAAATTGCTGTTTTTCCCCGAAGGGACATCGACAGATGGCCAGCGGGTTTTGCCATTTAAAACAACGCTCTTTGCCGCGTTCTTCGCAGAAGAACTAAGGGACTTCATGTATGTGCAACCAGTCTCGGTGATCTTTCACGCGCCTAAGGGTCAACCCGACCGGTTCTATGGCTGGTGGGGAGACATGGACTTCGGTCCACATCTGCTAAAAACTCTGGGTTCCCGCAGGCAGGGGACTGTAGAGTTGATCTATCACGCCCCGGCCAAAGTCAGCGACTTTGAGAACCGCAAGGCGCTGGCCGCACATTGCGAAGAGGCTGTGCGTCATGCGCACAGCTTGGCGCGACTTGAAAAATAAGGGCGATTGGCCCTTGCGCTGCATCTAAACCTGCCGTATACGCGCGCCATTCAAACCCGCAGGCGGGGTTTGGCCTTTTTGAGGGAGACATCCTCATCAAGACCGCCGGTTGGAGCATCCGCTTCTTTCACCCCCGCCGAGGCGTAAACCGGAAAAGGAAAGTAAAGCATGGCTCTTCCCGAGTTCACCATGCGTCAGCTGCTGGAAGCTGGCGTTCACTTCGGTCACCAGACACAGCGTTGGAATCCCCGCATGGGCCCGTTCATCTACGGCTCGCGCAATGGCATCCACATCATGGACCTGACCCAGACCGTTCCGATGCTGGACCAAGCTCTGCAGGCTGTTCGTGACACCGTCGCAAAAGGTGGCCGCGTTCTGTTCGTTGGTACTAAGCGTCAGGCCGCTGGTCCGATTGCTGAAGCCGCCGAAAAGTCGGCTCAGTACTACATGAACCACCGCTGGCTGGGCGGGACCCTGACCAACTGGAAAACCGTTTCCCAGTCGATCAACCGTCTGAACCAAATCGACGAAGCCATGGAATCGGGCGCCGAAGGCCTGACCAAGAAAGAGCGTCTGGGCATGGAGCGTGACCAGTCCAAGTTGCAGGCTTCGCTTGGCGGTATCCGCGAGATGGGCGGCGTTCCTGACCTGCTGTTCGTCATTGACGTCAAAAAAGAAGCACTGGCCATCGCCGAAGCCAACAAGCTGGGTATCCCGGTTGTGGCAGTTGTCGATACCAACTGCTCGCCCGACGGCGTTGACTACATCATCCCCGGCAACGACGACGCAGCTCGCGCAATCTCGCTGTATTGCGATCTGGCCGCACGTGCTGCGCTGGACGGCATGACCGCTCAGATGGGTGCAGCAGGCGTTGACCTGGGTGCGTTCGAAGAAGCTCCGGTTGAAGAAGTCGTTGCAGAAGAAGCCCCAGCCGAAGCAGAAACACCTGCCGAAGCGTAAGCTGCCCGTCACGTAAATGACATATGGGGCAGGGTATGACCTGCCCCAATTCCGTTTGAATTGAGGAGAGCCAAGAGATGGCAATCACAGCAGCAATGGTTAAAGAACTGCGCGACCAGACCGGCGCAGGCATGATGGACGCAAAAAAAGCGCTGACCGAAACCGAAGGCAATATGGACGAAGCCGTTGACTGGCTGCGCACGAAGGGCCTGGCTAAAGCGGCCAAGAAATCGGGCCGTACCGCAGCAGAAGGCCTGGTTGCTGTTCACGTCAACGGTGGCAACGGTGTTGCTGTCGAAGTGAACTCGGAAACCGACTTCGTTGCGAAAAACGCTGAGTTCCAGGAAATGGTCGGCAAGATCGCATACGCTGCTGAAGGCGTCGACAACGTCGAAGCTCTGCTGGCTGCTGATCTGGGCGGTAAGAACGTTGCTGATACCCTGACTGACAAGATCGCCACCATTGGTGAGAACATGTCGGTTCGCCGTATGGCTAAACTGTCGGGCGACACCGTTGTGTCCTACGTCCACAACGCGGCAACCAACGGCATGGGCAAAATCGGCGTTCTCGTTGCTCTGTCGGGTGGCGACGAAGCCATCGGCAAGCAAGTTGCGATGCACATCGCTGCAGTGAACCCAGCAGCTCTGTCCGAGGCCGACATGGACCCGGCTGTTGTCGAGAAGGAAAAGCAGGTTCAGATGGACATCGCCCGTGAATCCGGCAAGCCGGAGCAGGTGATCGAGAAGATGATCGAAGGGCGCATGAAGAAATTCGTCGCGGAATCGACACTGCTAAACCAGCAGTTCGTTGTGAACCCAGATCTGACTGTTGAAGCAGCAGCCAAAGAAGCAGGCGCTACCATCACCGGCTTTATCCGTTTGGAAGTTGGCGAAGGCATCGTGGTTGAAAAAGAAGACTTCGCAGCCGAAGTCGCCAAAGCCGCTCAGGGCTAAGCAGATTTTCCCGGACATCATGGTCCGGGATACTTCTAATAAACCGGTCGCGCGCTGCGTGGCCGGTTTTTTTGGCTCTTCATACTGACAGGTACAAAAAAAGGACGCGATCGCGTCCTTGCCTCCCTTGGTGAAGTATGAGGGGCCCCGCATGATGGGGATGGTCGAGGCCCCTCAAATTTCCAGCAACCAGACGCGGACAAATAGACGCCTAGGTGTCAGAACGATCGGAGAGCCCTGTTATTGCAAAGATCCGACCAAATGTTCCCTGGCTAAAGCCACCACTCACGGAACAATATCACTTTGCAACTACAGCCCTAGATTCGAAAGTCATGTTTTCCTTACCTGGGGTAAATTGACGCAAGTTGGCGTCAAATTCTTGGCAACTATGCCTCCATGACGAACATCTGGTTCTGCAATGAAGCTTTCAGGACTGCCTGAGCTGTGGTCTCAACAGAAAGAGATTCACGGGCGAGTCGCAGATGCTTTTCAACCGTGGCCGCGGTCAGCCCCATCAACAACGCAATATCCTGTGTGGTTTTGCCGTCGCCTACCCACTGAAGAGCCTCACGCTGGCGTTTGGTCAACGCCCTGTTTGGCGCGTTGTAGGGCAGGGTAAGAATTTTTAGATGCGCCATGTTGTTCATCAGCAGAATATCATCACCGTGCTCGGCCCAAATTTCGTCCACTTCCGCTTGAGTGGCAGCTCCACCAGCGGAAAGCGAAATCGCTCCTTTCGACCTCATAGAGACTGATGTGAAGCTAACGGTATAGCCGCAGGAAACGCCATGCGATTTGTTGAACTCAAGCACCTGCAGCTCTTGCGCAGTTAGTTTTCCGTTAGCCACCATATTCCGCGCCACACTCCAACTGGCCGCGCCTTCATTGTACAACGCCCATTTCAACATAGGAGCGTGAAAATACAGGCCATCGCGTAGGAAACCGTCTAAGTACGGCTTGTCGTGATTAGTAAGGATCAGAAAGTCCTCGGGGTCTCCGAGGGATGTTTCCGTACGGTACTGCGTGTGCCCGTAAATAAGGCGGTCGAACCCGTATTTCCCCATTTGGCGGCAATGGGCATCCCAAAGCTCTTCCAGAGTTTTGGTGTAGCTGAGAAAATGTAAGTATTCGATCAGCTTCATGCAGTGGACTCTGATTTTAGATGAGCTGCCAACGCATCCAGTGCCAACACATATCCTTGGGCACCAAAGCCACAAATCTGGCCGACCGCGACCTTGGAAATATAGGATACGTGCCGAAATTCTTCGCGCGCATGAATGTTGGACAAGTGAACTTCGATCATCGGCAAGTCTACGGATGCGATCGCATCCATGAGTGCGATGGATGTATGCGTAAAAGCACCTGCGTTCAGGATTATGCCATCCTGATCCTTTTTTGCGCCATGAATTGCGTCAAGCAGAACACCTTCATGATTGGACTGAAGGCACGAGACCTCAACCCCTATGGATGCCCCGTGGCTTACACATAGGTTCTCCACCATCTCCAGCGTGGTGCTGCCGTACACTTCGGGTTGCCGTGTTCCCAGCAGATTCAGGTTCGGCCCGTTTAAAATCAGCGCTTTGTGCATTAATTCACTGTCCCTTTAAAAGGTTCATAAACGCGAAAGGGTGGGAATGTCCACCGGCCAATGCGCGCTTAGGGCGAGCCGCAGTCTTCCCATCAGAAGGTTTCGGCCCCTGTGGGCATAGTTACCACGGTTTTACCTAGCGCCGACCGGCTTGCCAGATGGATCAGTGCCTCGTCCGCGCGATCCAGGGTATAGCTTGCGCTGATCCGCGGCTTTATCTGAGAATTCCCGTATAGCTCAATCAAATCGCGAATGTTTTCCTTATGGCCTTCAGGATTGTGTAGAACCGACGCACCCCAGAAAACACCAACGATCTGACATCCTTTCAGCAACGGCAAATTCAGTGGAATCTTCGGAATGCCCGCAGGAAACCCAACCACGAGATAGCGACCATTCCATGCAATGCTGCGCAGTGCCGGTTCGGCATAGCTTCCACCCACCGCGTCATAGATCACATTCACACCAAGCGGGCCTGCCAGTGTTTTAATCTCGTTGGTGAATGCCTTCTGACCGTCTTTGTCTATTTCTTCGGCATAAAGCACGGTTTCATCGGCCCCTAGGCTCTTACAGAAATCTGCTTTTTTTTGGGAAGAAACCGCCGCAATTACCCGCGCATCCATCGCTTTTCCTAACTCAACCGCAGCCGAACCAACCCCTCCGGCAGCCCCGAGCACCAACAGCGTTTCCCCGGGCTGCAATGCGGCGCGGTCCTTTAATGCGTGATACGAGGTGCCGTAGGTAAAGATGAAGCAGGCGGCATCCTCGAACGGCATGGTAGATGGAAACTTGATGGCTGTTGCTGCGGGCAGTGTCACATGCGTGGCAAACCCGCCGTGGCCTGTAAGCGCCATGACGCGATCACCAATGGCGAACCCCGCGACACCTTCCCCGACGGCAAGAACTTCTCCGGCGATTTCGCCACCGGGCGCAAAAGGCCGGGGAGGTTTGATCTGATAAAGGTCTTGGATGATCAGGGTATCGGGAAAATTGACTCCGGCTGCCTTAATGCCAACCAGCAATTCGCCCCGTCCTGGTTGCGGGTCTGGTAGAGTGGTCAGCTCTAAAGTTTCCGGGCCTCCGGGCGCGACGCTGAGTAAAGCTTGCATATCAGCCTCAATGTCCATGTTATTCAGTCAGTAGAAGCTTTGGCGCCGCAGCATGTGTTGTCAAGAAACCAACGCGCGCCAAGGACGAACGGAGTGAGGATCAGACTATGACGCCCGACACATTGTTCTCTTTGCAGGGAAAGACCGCACTAGTGACAGGTGGTGCGACGGGCATTGGCCGCATGGCTGCCGAGGCGCTTGTGCGGGCTGGCGCGCGCGTTCTGATCGCGTCCAGAAAGGGCGAAGCGTGCGAAGTCGTGGCAGCAGAACTGAACGCCATGGAGGCTTCAGGTCAAGCAGAAGGTTTTGGCGGCGACGTTTCCACCCAAGAAGGAATTGATGCGCTTGTGTCCGAGATTAACAACCGCACAGAAAGCCTAGATATTCTTATGAATAATGCGGGGATATCCTGGGGTGCTCCGATGGGGCAGTTCCCGCATGATGCCTGGGACAAAGTGATGTCGGTCAATGTCGCAGGGCTGTTTGACCTGACGCAGAAACTGTTGCCCCTGCTGGTGAAATCTGGCTCGGCAGAAGATCCGGCAAGGGTGATCAATGTCGGGTCGGTTATGGGAGAGGTTCCGATGGGCGATGGTGCTTACAGCTATTCGGCTTCGAAAGCGGCCGTGTTGCACCTGACCAAGATCATGGCCAAAGAGTTCGCGCCTTTTCATATCACGGTCAACGCACTGGCTCCGGGGCCATTCGTATCCCGTATGACGGCGTTCGCCACGGCCGATGAAGAAACACGCGAAAGGGTCGGCAAGTCTGTCCCTTTGGGGCGCGTTGGTCGAGACGACGACATCGCAGGCTGCATGCTGTTTCTGTGCGGACGAGGCGGAAGCTATGTTACCGGAGCGATCATTCCGGTTTCAGGTGGCATCAACGTGGTAACAGCCGGAAACATCTTTGCCGAAACCTTGTGAGGACGCAGCATGACGAATTCGAACTTGGACCTAAGCGCCATTGATGCGTACCTTAGTCAAAACTTGTCCGGTTATCGCGGCCCTTTAGAGGCCGAAAAGTTTGCCATAGGCCAGTCCAATCCGACCTATAAGCTGCAAACACCTACCCAAACCTATGTGCTGCGCCGAAAGCCGCCCGGTGTACTTCTCAAATCGGCCCATGCAGTCGATCGCGAGTATCGTGTCCAAACTGCGCTGGCCGATAGCAACGTGCCGGTCCCCAAGATGTTTATTCTCTGCACCGACGACAGCATCATTGGATCAGAGTTCTATGTGATGGAACATCTCGAAGGGCGGGTCTTTCTTGAACCAACAATGACCGGTGAATCCAATGAAACACGAACTGCTGTCATAGGTGAAATGAACCGCGTTCTAGCCGCGCTGCATATGGTTGATATCGAGCTAGTCGGCCTGTCGGACTACGGTCCAACCGGAAACTACTTTGAACGGCAGATTGCACGTTGGACCAAGCAATACCGCGCCTCCGAAACTGCCCAAATTGCAGAAATGGACGCGTTGATTTCCGCGCTGGCGCAAGTCGTTCCGGAAGATGACGGCCAGCGAACACTGGTGCACGGCGATTATCGCATCGACAATCTTATGTTCGAAAAGAACGGCACGCGCTGCATTGGCGTTTTGGATTGGGAGCTGTCAACGATCGGGCATCCCTTTGCCGACCTCGCAGCCGTCATTATGCAATGGAGGATGCCTCCGGGAACCGAGGGGCGCGGCCTGCATGGTATCGACCGAGACACTCTGGGATTGCCATCGGACCAAGCTTTCATCGACCAATACTGTCATCGGCGCGGTCTGTCTGGGATCGAGAATTTTGGGTTCTATCTGGCGTTCAATTTCTTTCGAATGGCCGGCATTTTACAAGGTGTCTATAAGCGAGCCCAAGACGGCAATGCATCAGACCCAGAGCGCGCTGTGGCTCTTGGCTCATACGTTCCGATGTTCGCCAAGCAAGGGCTGGCGGCACTAGAAGATTAGGACGCTTTCGACAGTTCCAGCCCCAGGTTTCCCATACTGTTTTTGCCAAAGAACATCTCGGTGCCCACAAACATGCTGGGTACACCAAACACACCGCGTTTTACGGCCGCTTTGGTTTGATCCTTGAGTTGCTGCTTGATCTCAGCACTGGTCATTGCCTCTCGGATTTTTCGCACCGGTAATTCGTGTTCGTGCAGTATCTCGGTTAAAACGCCAATTTCATCAACCTTTTGGCCATGCACCCAGATCGCATCAAAAATTGCGTCTATATATCTGCTTTCCCATGGTTTTTCGGATGCGTATACAGCACCGCGCATGGCAAACCGAGTGTTGACCGGAAAATGCGGGCTCATATGAAAACTTAACCCTCGCGCGCGCGCAAACCGGTGAAGATCATGCGTCAGATAGGCGGTTTTCTGACGGTTCTCTGAAAACGCCTGAAATGGACTTTGGTTGTTGGTCACTTTGAAGATCGTGGACAGCTGCACGGGCATATAACTTACGTGTACGTCGTGTTTTTCCGCCAATGTCGGCAGTGTCTTGTAGGCAAGAAAAGCATTCGGGCTGCAGAAATCGTATACAAATTCAACATGTTGCGCCATAGTGCTCCTCCTGAATATGGACAATCAAATCTGTACCAACTCGTGACAAGCGAATCCGCTACACTCTAATTGTAACAGCCAGTTCGGATATCACGCAGCACCGCGGTCGATTTCCCTGTTATTTCAGCGTGTAAATTCGCAAAATCCGGCTGAGAACCAAAGGACTGACCTGAAATGACCAAGTTCGATCCTGCGCGATTACAGCGTATTTCCACCTGGATGCAGCGATACGTCGATGAACGGAAATACGCGGGCAGCTCATTGCTGGTAAAACATCAAGGATCTGAGGTGTTTTTTGCTTCTTGCGGCCAACAAAGCATCGAAAACGGTCTACCGTTTCAGCGCGATACAATTGCCCGTATCTACTCGATGACAAAGCCCATCACCACAGTCGCGTTGATGATGTTGGTCGAACGCGGTTTGTTTCACCTCGACGCGCAAATATCTGATTTCATACCTGAGTTTTCTGACATGCAAGCCCTGATACCGGGGGCGCAGCGGCTGGAACAGACTGAGGCGGCACCGACGCCAACGTTGCATCAATTACTAACACATACCAGTGGTCTCAGCTATCCGTTCAATCCAGGGCTATTGCCAGCGGCGATGGACGAACAAGACCTGATGTTTAAGCCAAACCAAGGTCTGTTGAAAAACCGCGTGGAAGATCTGGCGCAGTTACCGCTGGCATTTCAGCCTGGATCGCGGTGGGAATATTCCGTTGCCATAGATGTCATTGGGCGCGTGATCGAGGTTGTATCTGGCCAAACGTTGGACAAGTTTTTCGCACAGGAAATTTTTGAGCCACTCGGGATGCGCGAAACAGGCTTTTCGGTGCCATCAGGGGCAGGGGACCGGTTTGCGTCCCTCTATACGCCTTTGGCCGGTGATGCGATGGCCTTGAATGCGGCAAGGACCGGAGGAGAGACGCTGCGGTTAGTCGATCAGGCCGGAGGGTCTCCATTCGAATCCACCACCACATTCTCGGGCGGTGGCGGTCTGGTCAGCACCATCGACGATTACTCTCGATTTTCTGAAATGCTACGAAATCGGGGGCAGGGCAATGGACACCGTTTGTTAGGGCCTAAAACGGTAGATTATATGCTTTGCAACCACTTACCGGGCGATATTGCTTCGATGGGGCCACAAAGTTTCGCCGAGCAACCGATGGAAGGCACCGGTTTCGGATTGGGCGGTGCAGTCATAACGAACCCGGGCAGAACACGCGTGCCGGGCTCGCTGGGTGATTTTAGCTGGGGCGGTATGGCGTCGACTTTTTTCTGGATCGACCGGGTCAATGATCTGACGTCTATCTTCTTTACTCAGTTGTCGCCCTCCAGTTCTTATCCCTCGCGGGCGGAACTAAAAGCACTTGTCCTTGGGGCAATGATTGAATGATGCCATATCAGGCTGATCGGAGGCCGAAGATGACAGATGCTGAACGTATCTTGCTGGAACTTTTGAACATCGAAAGGCTCGAGCTTGACCTGTTTCGCGGCACTGGATCTGGCGGAGAAACACCAACGCGCATTTTTGGCGGCCAGGTTATTGCGCAGGCTTTGGCGGCCGCATACCGAACTGTCGAAGATCGCCTATGCCACTCGCTTCATGCTTATTTCATCCGTGCAGGCGACCCTTCTATTCCCGTTATTTATCAAGTTGATAGAGCACGGGATGGAGGTTCTTTGACAACTCGGCGCGTCGTTGCGATCCAACATGGAAAGCAAATATTGAATATGTCGGCGTCCTTTCATGTTCAGGATGAAGGCTGGAGCCACCAACACGCTATGCCAAAAATAGAAGCCCCTGAAGTCTATCCAGCCAGAGAAGAATTGAGAAATAGATACGTTGATCTGGTCCCGGAAAAGGTTCGCGGAGAACTTTTGCGCGAACGACCAATCGAAGTTCGTGAGGTTAACCACCTGAACCCATTCCGCCCAGATAAATCAGATGATCGAAACCAAATCTGGTTTCGTATGAAAGCCGCAGTCGAAACCGACCCCGTGACGCAGCATCTTATTTTGGCGTACGCATCCGATATGTATCTGATGTCATCCGGCATGCGGCCACATGGGATCAGTTGGTTTACCGGGAACGTCAATGGCGCCAGCCTTGATCACGCATTGTGGTTTCACGCACCGGTAAACCTTGGGAACTGGCATCTTTACTCGATGGATTCACCTTGGAGCGGACAAGGTCGCAACTTTAACCGAGGGTCGATCTACGCAGAGGATGGAACTTTGATTGCTTCGGTGGCGCAAGAAGGCCTAATGCGCAAATCGCGCTGATAGGCCTTGCTGCATGTCAAAGTTTCATCGCAAGCCGTTGATAAACATAGGTAAAGCTGTAGTTTTCAGCCCTATCTATTTACCATAATACAGATTACACGATTAACTGGTGACATTAATAAAACGCCTGCAATCCAGTCTGAGCCCGCCCCAAAATCAATGCGTGAACGTCATGAGTCCCTTCGTATGTGTTCACAGTTTCAAGGTTGACCATGTGGCGAATAACTTGGAACTCAAGTGAAATACCATTGCCCCCATGCATGTCACGCGCCATCCTGGCAATGTCCAACGCTTTACCGCAGTTGTTGCGTTTGACAATTGAGATCATCTCGGGCGCGGCATGGGCTTCGTCCATCAAACGCCCAACGCGTAAGCTTGCTTGCAGCCCCAAAGCAATTTCAGTTTGCATGTCCGCCAGCTTGCGTTGGAACAACTGTGTCTGCGCCAAGGGTCGATTGAACTGTTTGCGATCCAGTCCGTATTCGCGCGCGGCGTGCCAACAGCCTTCAGCAGCGCCCATAACGCCCCAACTGATGCCATACCTGGCGCGGTTCAAACAACCGAACGGGCCCTTCAAACCCTGAACATGAGGAAGCAAAGCGCTTTCATCAACCTCGACTCCTTCCAGAACGATCTCACCGGTTATCGAGGCGCGAAGGCTCAGTTTGTTCTGAATTTTCGGAGCACTCAGTCCTTTCAGGCCCTTGTCCAAAACAAAGCCTCTGATTTTATCGTCATGCGCGTCGGACTTTGCCCAGACCACAAACACATCCGCAATTGGCGAATTAGAGATCCACATCTTGCTGCCTGTCAAACGGTAGCCACCGTCGATCTTTTCCGCGCGCGTCTTCATTCCGGCAGGGTCCGATCCTGCGTCGGGCTCAGTTAGGCCAAAACAGCCGATCCACTCACCGCTGGCCAGTTTCGGAAGGTATTTTCGGCGCTGTTCCTCGCTGCCATAGGCATAGATCGGGTACATCACCAACGAGCTTTGAACCGACATCATCGAACGATAACCGGAATCTACACGCTCAACCTCGCGCGCGACCAAGCCGTAGGATACGTACCCTGCCCCAAGGCCCCCATACTCCTCGGGGATTGTGGTGCCCAGCAAGCCCATTTCGCCCATCTCCCGAAAAATCTCGGGGTCGGTTTCTTCGTTTTGAAACGCCTCGGCCACACGTGGTTGCAGTTTGCCCTGCGCGTAAGCCTGCGCGCTGGCCGCAATCATGCGTTCGTCTTCAGTTAGCTGATCGGACAGTCGAAACGGGTCGTCCCAAGCAAATTGCCCCATGTCGGGCGCATCTTTGGCGCGCAATGCGGGCTTGGTGTCTGGGGCGTTCATGGTGCATCTCCGCTTAATCAGCTTCGACGCAACCTAACCCGGCCCCATACTAAAAAACAGTAAGAGTTTCGCATCTGACCATGAGCAAAACTCATACCCCTGCCCCTGATTTATCCCAGAGCGTACCCTGCTCCGCGGACGGTGCGAACCGGGTCTTCGCCGCCATGCTGAGTCAGCGCTTTGCGCAAGCGACCAATATGGACATCTACCGTGCGCGTATCCACATATATATCCCGGCCCCAAACACGGTCGAGCAACTGTTCGCGGCTCCAGACCCGTCCCGGTTTTTCCATGAAGGTACTAAGCAGACGAAACTCAGTCGGACCTAGTTTCAGGGGTTTGCTGTCGCGGCTGACCTTATGCGTTTCCGAATCCAAAATGATATCATCAAACTCAAGACGCAGACCGACGGTTGCCGGACGGACCCGGCGCAACTGGGTACGCACGCGAGCCATCAATTCCACGACCGAGTAAGGCTTGACCACATAGTCATCGGCACCGGTTTCCAGCCCCCGCACCTTGTCCACCTCTTCAGTGCGCGCCGACAACATGATGATCGGGATCGACCGTGTATCGGGGCGTGATTTCAGCCGCCGACACACCTCAATTCCGCTGAGGTTTGGCATCATCCAGTCCAGCACGATAATGTCCGGGTGCTCTTCATCGACCAGCAACAGGGCTTCGTCGCCGCTGCCTGCCTTGGACACGCGAAACCCTTCGGCTTCTAGGTTGTAGGCCAGGACTTCGCGCTGTGCCGGTTCATCTTCAACGACCAGAACGGTAGGCTGATCCGCAGACATTGATCAGATCTCCTGAGGGGTATGCGAGGTTATATCCGCTTTCGGTCGCGCCTCGGTCGGGCGTTCACCGGTGACAAGATAGACAACCTGCTCGGCAATCGAGGTGACGTGGTCGCCCATTCGCTCGATATTTTTGGCAATGAAATGCAGGTGCATACAGGACGAGATGTTGCGCGGATCCTCGGCCATGAAAGTCAGGAACTCACGGAACAGACCGTTATACATCTGGTCCACCTCCTCATCGCGATTGATGACATCGGTGGCCAGTTCGGCATCGCGTTGAATATAGGCATCCAGCGCATCGCGCAGCATCCTCTCAACCTCACGCGCCATTCGGCGCAGGGCTGCGGCGCTGCCGTTGATTTCGCCCGCATTTACGAGAACCGTTGTCCGCTTGGCGATATTCTTGGAATAGTCGCCAATCCGTTCAAGGTTGCCCGACACTTTCAGAACCGACAGGACCAGACGCAGATCGCTAGCGGTGGGTGCCCGCAGCGCGATCAAACGTGCGGTTTCTTCGTCGATCAGCTCTTCCAACGCGTCGATCGCCTTGTCGCCCTGCCGGACCTGCTGAGCCAGCTCTTCATCGCGGGATTCCAGCGACCGCGCGGCGTTCATGATCGCCGCCTCGACCAAACCGCCCATTTTCATAATATGGGCCTGGACCGCTTCGAGGTCGCGGTCGAATGCCGATGCAATATGTTGTTCGCTCATTTTCAAAAACCTGTCCTCAACCAATACGGCCAGTAATATAGCTTTCCGTGCGGGGATCTTCGGGGTTGGTGAAGATTTGCCCGGTCTCGCCGAATTCAACCAGATTGCCCAAATGGAAGAATGCGGTTTTCTGGCTGACCCGCGCGGCCTGCTGCATCGAGTGGGTCACGATCACAACCGAATAGCGCGAGCGAAGTTCGTCGATCAGTTCCTCGACCTGCGCTGTCGCAATGGGGTCCAGTGCCGAACACGGCTCGTCCATCAGCAGAACCTCGGGTTCCGTGGCCACGGCGCGCGCGATACACAGGCGCTGTTGCTGACCGCCCGACAGACCAGTGCCTGGGGCATCCAGACGGTCTTTAACTTCGTCCCAGATCGCGCCGCGACGCAGAGATTTTTCAACGATCTCATCCAGTTCTGCCTTATTCTTGGCAAGGCCGTGGATACGCGGACCATAAGCGACGTTGTCATAGATCGACTTGGGGAACGGGTTTGGTTTCTGGAACACCATCCCCACCTTGGCACGCAACTGCACCGGGTCGACGCGTTTGTCATAGATGTCCTCGCCATCCAGCAGAATGTCGCCCTCGACTCGGCAGATGTCGATCGTGTCGTTCATCCGGTTAAGGCAGCGCAGAAATGTGGACTTCCCGCAGCCGGACGGGCCAATGAAGGCGGTGACCGTTTTGTCTTCGATCTGAACGTCCACGTCTTTGATGGCGTGGGTTTCACCGTAGTAGACCTGTACCTTTTTCGCGGCGATCTTAATGTCTTTGGAGTCCACGGCTCTCTCCACTCGTGTCATGTCATTCATCATAGGCCCCTCTTACCAGCGGCGTTCAAAGCGGCGGCGCAAGATGACCGCAATGGTGTTCATTGTCACGAGGAAGATCAACAGTATGATAATGCCCCCCCATGCGCGTTCATAAAAGGCTGGGTCGGCGCGCTTGGACCATTCGTAGATCTGCGCCGGCATGGCCGAGTTCGGTGACAGGAAGCCAGCAACGATCCCGTCGGGTGGGTTTGAAGCGATAAAGCCCACCATCCCGATCAGCAGCAGCGGGGCGGTTTCACCCAGCGCCTGCGCCAGACCAATGATAGTACCAGTCAGGATGCCAGGCGCGGCCAGTGGCAGCACGTGATGGAACACGGCCTGCATTTTTGAGGCCCCTACCCCCAGCGCAGCATCGCGGATCGACGGCGGCACAGCTTTCAGCGATGCACGGGTCGAGATGATGATGGTCGGCAAGGTCATCAGCGTTAGCACCAGACCGCCCACCAGCGGCGCCGAAGTTGGCAGGTGCATATAGTTAATGAACACGGCCAGACCGAGGATACCGAACACGATGGACGGAACAGCGGCCAGGTTCGAGATGTTCACTTCGATGATATCCGTCAGCCGGTTTTGTGGCGCGAACTCTTCCAGATAGATCGAGGCGGCCACGCCAATCGGAAGGGCCAGCGCCAGCACCACGAACATCATGAACAAAGAGCCCAGCATGGATACACCGATCCCCGCAGCCTCGGGCCGCTGGTCAGAGGCATCCGAGCCAAATATGAAGTCCGGGTTGAAGGTTTTGTACAAAACTCCAGCGTCCCGTAGCTGGTCCACAAAATCCAGTTGTTCGGCTGTGATGCTCTTGTCGTTGGCAATGGAGTCACGCGTTACACGGCCCTTCATGTAACCATCGACGCGACTGTTGACCAAAAAGCGGAAGCTGACCGTTTTTCCGATCTCGTCAGGGTTCGAGATGACATAATTCCGCAGCTCGGCCTGAGCTGCCTTCGACAAAATGCCGCCCATCTGTTTGGGTGTCAGCTCTGTCTGGATACCCAGCTTAGCAACTTCGCTTTCCAGTGCCGACGCGATCAAAGGAGCGTAACCGAAGGTCGAGACTTTCTTGATATCGTCGATGTTTCGGTTGCCGTTTTTGTCCAGCTTGTCTTCTTTCAGTTCGACATTCAGCTCGATAAAGCTCTGCTGGAACGCACCAAGGCCAGCCGTCACGATATTGGTGACCAGAACAATCAGCATCAGCAGGCCGATACCGATGGCCACGATGCCATACATTTTGAACCGGCCTTCGGCGGCGTTGCGGCGCTTGGTGCGCGCGTCTTTCTCGAACAGCGATCCTTTTTTTGGCTTCGCAGCAGGAGCAGCGCCAGGGGTTTGGGAAATATCGGTCATTCGTACTGCTCCCGGTATTTGCGTACGATGTAGAGGGCGAAGATGTTCAGCCCTAGTGTGATGACGAAAAGCGTCAGACCCAGAGCAAAGGCAACCAGCGTTTCGGGACTGGCAAAGTCGGTGTCGCCGGTCAACTGGCTAACGATCCGCGTGGTGATTGTGGTCATAGCCTCAAACGGGTTCAACGAAAATTTGGCAATGGCGCCAGCGGCCATGACAACGATCATCGTCTCGCCAATGGCGCGGCTCGCCGCCAGTAGGATCGCACCCACGATACCCGGCAAAGCAGCCGGCAAAACCACCTGACGCACGGTTTCGGAATGTGTTGCACCAAGCCCCAGCGACCCATCTCGCATAGACTGCGGTACCGCGTTGATAATGTCATCGGACAGCGAAGACACAAACGGGATCAGCATGATACCCATAACCAGACCGGCAGTGAGGACCGCGTTGGAACTGGCCATCCAGCCAAGACCCAGTGCGCCACCGTCTCCAAACAGAGACACCAGCGCCGGGCCGACCGTCAGCAGGGCAAACAGACCATAAACGATGGTCGGAATACCCGCGAGAATCTCAAGCAGCGGTTTGGCGACCGACCGAGTTGCGCCAGAGGCGTATTCCGACAAGTAAATCGCTGCAAACAGGCCAATCGGCACAGCAACCAACAGCGCAATGAGCGAGATATAGAGCGTACCCCATAACAGCGGCA
The DNA here is from genome assembly GCF_056542865.1 of Ruegeria sp. AA6. Classification (NCBI taxonomy): domain Bacteria; kingdom Pseudomonadati; phylum Pseudomonadota; class Alphaproteobacteria; order Rhodobacterales; family Roseobacteraceae; genus Ruegeria; species Ruegeria sp. AA6. Next base: position 524,439 of record NZ_JBQGAN010000002.1, on the reverse strand, counting down.
GGATCGACAGTTCACTACCGCCGCGGAAGTTCGGAGCCCATGTCGGACCAAAGAAAAAGTCCTTCCACGAGTGCAACTGGAAGAAGTTCATGGTCTCGAACAGCATCGACAGTACGATGCCTACGGTTGTCAAAATGGCGATCGACGCCGCCAGCAGCAACAAGGCCAAAATACCCTGTTCCACCACATTTCGGGCGCGGAATTCTTTGTGCGTGCGAATGTAAGCGAACGCCGCCCCCAACAGAGCAACAGCGAGAACCGCGATTTGCATCATAACCGTACCAGCGGCGTTCATCACACGGTACTGCTGTGCGGCACGCAGAACTGGCGTTGTCACGTTCTGGGTAATGACCTGACCGGCTTCCTTCAAACGGGCAGTCATGTCAGTTATGTCTGCACGGGCGCTGCGCGCAAATTCCTCGGTCATGGCACCGGCGGCAACCGCACCGTCCAAACCATCTGCGACTCTGCGAACTTCGCTCATCAGCAGGCCACGGGTCGACCCCTCGGGGATCGCTGTGTCAGGGATCATACCGGACGCAGAGTTGTTCACGACCAAAGGCTGCACCAACAACCAAATGATCAGCAGCATCAGGGCCGGAACCAACGCCATCATTGCAACGTTGTAGCCATAGTAAGAAGGAAGAGAATGCAGATCGCTTGCGTTGCCATTTGCGCTGGCCAATGCGCGGGATCTACCCACAAAATAACCGATAACAGCAAGCGCCAGCAGGATGAGCAGCAGCCAGGATAATGCCATGGGAACTCCGTCGAGCGGCAGGAGTAGAATCAATAGGAACCGGGGCGCAAATCGCGCCCCGGTTCAATAGCGTCAGCTATTAGGAGCCACCACCCAGAACGGTTTCGTTGGCAACAGCTTCCTGAACTTTGCCCAGCTCAGGATCGGAAACCAGACCATAGGCAGCCAACGGACCGTCGGGGCCTGCGATCTCGTCAGCGACGAAGAACTCAGCATATTCTTTCAGGCCGGGGATCACGCCGATGTGGGCTTTCTTCACGTAGAAGAACAGCGGGCGCGAAACCGGGTATTCACCCGAAGCGATCGAGTCGGTCGAAGGAACGATGCCCGACATGGTCGCGACTTGCAGCTTGTCAGTGTTGTTCTCGTAGAAGGCCAGACCAAAGACGCCGATGCCGTCTTTGTTGCTGTCGATGCGTGCCAGAGTTTCGGTGTAGTCGCCGTCGATGTCGACCGAAACGCCGTCGGTACGCAGAGCGATACATGCTTTCTCAGCAGCTTTCTTGTCGTCGCCGTTGGCAGCTTTGTAAACGTCGAAGTCGCCCAGGTGCTCACAGCCAGCGAGGATCACTTTGTCTTCAAACACTTCACGGGTGCCGTGCTTGGTGCCCGGAACGAAAGCAGCAATCGGCTGCGCTGGGAAGTTCGGGTTTACGTCGGCCCAGGTTTTGTTTGGGTTGTCGACCAGCTCACCGTCTACAACGATCTGAGCGGACAGAGCTTTGTACCAGTCTTCCGGCGTAAACTCGAACGAGTTGCCGTTGATGTCGGATGCGAAAACGATGCCGTCATAACCGATCTGAACTTCGATGATGTCGGTCACACCATTTTCTGCACAAGCTTTGATCTCTTTTTCGCGGATGGCGCGCGATGCGTTTGCAACGTCGATGGTGTTCTCGCCAACGCCTTCACAGAAACGCTTCAGACCAGCCGACGAACCGCCCGATTCAACAACCGGTGTCGGGAAGTCAAAGTTTTCACCGAAGGCTTCTGCAACGATCGAAGCATAAGGCAGAACGGTCGAAGAACCGGCAACCTGAACCTGGTCACGAGCGGAGGCCGCGGTGGCCGATACAGCAGCGATAGCGATTGCCGAGGCCGACAGTTTTACAAAAGACATTTCAGTCTCCCTGAAAAGGATAGTTTGTGATCACCCCCATGATGATCTTGCGGGCACCTCTAAGGTCCGTGCGTAAGCCTTTTGTGACAGGTTTGTAACAGCTTTATGACAGTCGTTAAGAAACTGGGCTGACGTGGCGCAAAGCAGCCATGCTCTTGTTACATAGGTGCGGGTGTTAAAGAGCCTAAATGATGGGTTCGCCCGATTATCGCGGCAAAATAACCGTAAATACCGTGCCTTTTCCCAGAACGCTTTCCACACGCAACCGACCGCGATGGCGGTTGATAATGTGCTTCACAATGGCCAATCCCAAGCCCGTGCCACCCAACTGGCGCGATCTGTGGCTGTCTGCGCGATAGAATCGCTCAGTCAGACGTGGCAGATGAATGGGATCGATTCCCGGCCCCTTGTCGATCACCTGAATTCGCACCGCAGGACCACGCGTCGCCGAATCCCGCTCGGATGAGGACACTCGGACCTCAACAGTGCCACCGCTGCCACCATACTTGATGCCGTTTTCGACCAGGTTGGTGAAAACCTGACGCAGTTGATCGCTATCGCCCGTCAGTGAAACCGGGTCATCGGGCGCGTTTAGGGACAGTTCGACCTTGGCATCCTCGGCCAGCGGACGCAGAGAGTTCAACGTGGACTGCAATAACCCCGTCAGTTCCAGCTGCTCCTTCGGGCGCACACGCTCTTCACTTTCGACGCGGTTCAGTGACAGCAGATCACCAACCAACCGGTTCATACGATTGGACTCATCAGTCATAATCTGAAGAAACCGGTCCCGGGCGGCGGCATCGTCTCGCGCGGGGCCACGCAGTGTTTCGATGAACCCCATCAGGGCGGTCAGCGGGGTTCGCAATTCATGGCTGACATTGGCCACGAAATCCCGCCGCATCTGGCTGGCCTGTTCCACATGCGTGACGTCCTGAAAAGTCGCCAGCATCGCGCCACCTTCAACCGCCCCGACCCCGTTCATATAGCGGCATTCCACCTCGAATGTGGTGTCTTGTGCGCCATCGTTCGACAAGTGACGTGTCTTGGAGGGACCCTTTGTGTGCAGGCTCTGTTCAATCGCGTCGATCACCTGCGGCTGTCGCAGGATCGTTGCAAAATGGCGGCCAACGATGTTTTGCGCCAACAGGGTTTTGGCATCAGTATTGGCGGCGATGATCCGCTCGGTCTGATCGATCATCAAAGCCGGCATAGGAATGGCCGAGACAAACTCGGCTAGCAGGTCGTCAGACATTCTTTTGATCTTTCTGAACGCTTCAGTACACAGGCATCATCTCGTTACGAAACCGGCGCATGTTCTGCTGGTAGTGTAGCGCGCTGAGCGTAATTTTCTGCGCTGCGGCCTCATCCAGTTGCCGCACGACCTTGCCCGGCGAACCCATGACCAAAGAATTGTCAGGAATTTCCTTTCCCTCGGGGATCAAGGCCCCTGCCCCGATCAGGCAGTTTTCTCCGATCTTCGCACCGTTAAGAACGATGGCTCCCATCCCGATCAGAGTATTGTTTCCAATCGTACACCCGTGCAGCATCACCTTATGCCCGATCGTGCAGTTCTTGCCGATGGTCAGAGGGAACCCTGCGTCTATATGCATGATACATTCTTCCTGAACATTGCTGCCCTCGCCCACACGGATCTCTTCATGGTCCGCGCGGATGGTGCTGCCAAACCAGACCGAAGCGCCCTGCTCAAGCACCACTTTTCCGATCAGGTTAGCGTCTGGTGCAACCCAGGTATCTTCATGGATTTGCGGCGTGTGATCCCCCAAAGCGTAAATGGTCATGACAGCCCCTCGAATTCGTTTTGCAGAGTGCGGACGTGATTTTGAAGCTTGGGCTGCTGGATACGTCGCATCCGCTCGGCGCTGACAATCGTCTTCAGCTTTTCTTCGGTCGCGTCCAGATCATCATTGACCAACACATAGTCGTAATAACCCCAGTGGCTGATCTCATCCCAGCTTTTCAGCATCCGCTTGGCGATCACGTCTTCGCTGTCTTGACCACGGGTTTCCAGACGGCGTCGCAGCTCGGGGATCGAGGGCGGTAGGATAAAAATGGACAACGCGTGTTTCCCCAGATCCGAGTTCCTTATTTGCACTTCACCCTGCCAGTCCACATCAAACAACACGTCACGACCCGCATCGATCGACTCGCGCACAGGTCCCGCCGGAGAGCCATAGAAATTGCCAAAGACGTGGGCATGTTCCAACATTTGCCCCTCGGCGACCTGCTGTTTGAATTCGTCTTCAGACAGGAAATAGTATTCCCTCCCGTGCTCCTCGCCCGGACGAGGCGCGCGGGTTGTGGCCGAGATTGAAAACTCAAGACCTTCGTCCCATGCCATCAACCGACGGGCCAGTGTGGATTTTCCCGCGCCGGAAGGCGAAGACAGGATGATAAGTAGGCCGCGGCGGTCCGCCATGTCAGTTGTTCCCTTAGTCACTCAACGTTTTGCACTTGCTCGCGCATCTGGTCTATTACGGCCTTCAACTCAAGCCCTACCGAGGTCAACTCGGCGCTTTGCGCCTTGGAACACAGCGTATTGGCCTCACGGTTGAACTCTTGCATCAGAAAATCCAACTTGCGACCAACGGCCACGTCCTGTGACAGCAGATCACGCGCGGCAGAGACGTGTGCTTTCAGACGGTCAATCTCTTCGGTGATATCCGATTTCACTGCGAGCAGTGCCAGTTCCTGCGCGACGCGGTCCGGGTCCGCGCCTTGCGCGTTGTCCAGCACCCGCGCGAGGTTTTCACGCAATGCTTCGGCGGTCTTTTCCTTGCGCTGTTCAGCCAGTTCAGCGGCCTGCGAAGTCAGGGCCGAGACCTGCGTGAGTTGACCGTCGAGGATTTCCGCCAAAGCCTGACCTTCGGATTCGCGCATTTCAATGAATGCGGCCAGAAGGTCGGCAAATTCGTTCGTCAACTCTCCAACCAGCGGCGCGGGATCATCTACGTCGTTGCCTGCATCCAACATGCCTTTGATGGCAATCAATTCGGCTGCAGTCGAAGGTGCCAGTGTAACACCACTGGCGGCAGCCATTTCCTGAGTTTTCAGCAGCGCGGTCAGCGCCGCAGTCATCGCGGCCTCATTCAGAACCAGATCAGGTGCCGTTTCGTCGCGACTTAGGCGCAAGGACAAAGTGACATTGCCCCGGCCAAGCACCTTGGTCATTTGGCCACGCAAGGCGGCCTCAAGCCCGGTCAGCCAATCTGGCACGCGCAGGCGCATATCCAGCCCCTTGCCATTCACACTGCGCAATTCCCACGTCCAGCTATGAGGGCCAAACGCCCCTTTGCCCGAGGCGAAACCGGTCATGGATCTGATCATGGTGAATGTCCTTGTCTGCTGACTTGCAGCACCTAAAGCCATCGGCAGGCGCAGGGCAAGAGCTTGCTGACTTTTGACAAGCTCTCAGGAAGTTAACCATTCATTAAAGAATTCCTCCAAAATTGACTAAACCCGTGTCAATTTGAACTTGGTCAGGGCCGGTTGGGAACAAAAACCCGATGTTCGGCATTTTATGAAAATCGCGATCGATTGACGCTAGGGTGATGAAAATGAAAACCTTTTTCGGGAACGGTTCCGGGTCAAACATTGGAAAGATCGTCGCAATGGATCGTTTTACCAGCGGGCGCAGCCTGTCACCGCTTCGTCAGGCCGAGGCATATTGGACCGCATTGCTGACTGGCAACGGTGTGCCGATGCGGTCGCAAATCGATCCGCGCGGACTTGAGAATATTCTGGAATACACTTTCATTCTGTAACGCATCGCCCCCGGTCTGGCACGGTTTCGACTGGCAGGTAGTCACCTGAATAAGCTGGCGGGTATGGAAGTACGCGGCATGCCCCTGACTGCATTTTTTGAACCAAGCGCCCGTGCAGGCGTCACGGATGTTTTGGAGCAGGTTTTCGCGAAACCCTCTGTCGCCGAGCTTGGCATGGTGTCTGCAGGAAAACTGGGTCGAACCCAATTGCAGGCGCGCATGATCTTGCTGCCGCTGAAAAGTGATCTGAGCGACGTCAGCCGTGTGTTGGGTGTCTTGGTCAGTGATGGTGCGGTCGGAGCAACCCCACGCCGATTCTCTGTTCCAGAAGTAAAAGTACGCCCAGTGTCCGAGGTTCAGGCACCAAAAGAGTCGACACGTCGGGCCTCTGCCGGTTTTGCCGAAGATCAAAGCGAATTCAAGACACGCGGATCGCATTTACGATTGGTTGCGTCACGTGACGACTAACAAAAAAGGCGGGCCAAATTTGCCCGCCTTTCTATTTTGTTAGCTCCCGACTTTAGCTTGCCGCGCGCTTATTACGGTCACGACGCAGGTTGGTCAGTTCCTCAGCCACGAGGAAGGCCAATTCAAGCGACTGCGATGCGTTCAGACGCGGGTCGCACGCGGTGTGATAACGATCCGAGAGATCCTCTTCGGTCACAGCACGCACGCCGCCGGTGCACTCGGTGACGTCCAGACCGGTCATTTCAAAATGCACACCGCCGGGGATTGTACCCTCGGCCTGATGCACACCGAAGAAGTCGCGTACTTCACGCAGAACCGAATCGAACGGACGGGTTTTGTACCCTGTCGCCGACTTGATCGTGTTGCCATGCATCGGGTCACACACCCAAGTCACCTTCGCGCCTTCTTCCTTCACGGCTTTGACCAGACGCGGCAGATGCTCGCCGGCTTTGCCTGCACCGAAACGCGCGATCAGGGTAAGACGCCCTTCTTCGTTCTCGGGGTTCAGCTTGGACATCAGAACCTTGAGGTCTTCGGCGGTGGTCGTCGGACCACATTTCAGACCAATCGGGTTCAGAACGCCGCGGCAGAATTCAACGTGAGCACCGTCCGGTTGACGTGTACGATCGCCGATCCAGATCATATGGCCCGAACCCGCCAGCCAATTGCCCGAGGTCGAATCAAGGCGGGTCAGCGCCTCTTCGTATTCCAGCAGCAGGCCCTCATGGCTAGTGTAGAACTCAACGGTCGAGAATTCATGCGTGGTGTCCGCTGTAATGCCAGCCGCGCCCATGAAGTCGATGGTGTCTTGGATACGGTCGGCGATTTCCGAGTATTTCTGCACGTCCTGTTCGTCGGTGAACCCGAGGGTCCAGGAATGTACCATGCTCATATCGGCGAAACCACCGGTCGAGAACGCGCGCAACAGGTTCAGCGTGGCCGCCGCCTGAGTGTAAGCCTGCAGCATCTTGCCGGGATTCGGAATGCGGGCTTCTGGGGTAAACGCCAGCTCGTTGATGATGTCACCGCGATAGCTGGGCAGCTCGACGCCATCCACCACCTCGGTCGGGGCACTGCGCGGCTTGGCGAATTGGCCCGCCATACGGCCAACTTTGACCACCGGCACTTTGGCACCGTAGGTCAGAACCATCGCCATCTGCAGCATCACCTTGAACGTGTCGCGGATCGCGTCCGCGCTGAACTGTTCAAAGCTTTCCGCACAATCCCCGCCCTGCAACAGGAAGGCTTCGCCGCGACCAGCGGCACCCAGATGTTGCTTGAGACGCCGTGCTTCGCCCGCAAAGACCAGCGGGGGATACTGCGAAAGCTGCGCCTCGACTTTGGCCAGCGCGGCCGAGTCGGTATAGTCTGGCATCTGAACCCGGGGCTTGTTGCGCCAGTTCGTTTTTTGCCATTCAGTCATAGCTTTGATCTCCGCTGAAGTATTCAGGTTGCCTCTATACAAAAAGCATTGAAGACTGACCATATACGATTTGCGACCCTTGACGTCGGAAACAAGCTTTGAGCATGTTGTCGGCTACAAACTTCGCTGTGTTCGCACAGCAGCCAACGAATCAAGGACAATTCGCCATGCAAGAGCAACGCCAAGTTGTCACGGTGGAAGACTCAGCGGGCAATCCCCGTAATTTTGTGTTTGTCCTGCTGGACAAGTTTTCACTGCTATCCTTTGCGTCCGCGCTGGACAGCCTTCGGATTGCCAACCGCATGGCTGACAAGAAACTTTATTCTTGGGCGCTTATGGGTGAAGGCGGCGAAACGGTCACCTGTTCCGCAGGGACAACCTTCACGCTTGATTCGGACTTGATCGAACTTCAGCGCGACGATGTGGTGCTGATCTGCGGCGGTGTCGACGTTCAAACGGCGACGACCAAAAAAGTGCTGAACTGGGTGCGTCGTGAGGCGCGTCGGGGTCTTCGGATCGGCGGGCTGTGTACGGCGGCTTATACTCTTGCCAAAGCCGGGTTAATGGACGGCAAACGCGCCACGATCCACTGGGAGAATGCAGATAGTTTTGTCGAGGAATTCGACGAGGTTGAACTGACCAAATCCGTCTTCCAGATTGATGGCAACCGTATGACCACGGCGGGCGGCACATCATCCATCGACCTTATGTTGAAGATCATCGCTGATGACTATGGCGAGGACCTCGCGAATGCAGTCGCCGACCAGATGATCTATTCCTCGATCCGCACTGATCAGGACACTCAGCGTTTGTCGACCCCGACGCGGATTGGCGTGCGCCACCCCAAACTCAGCCAAGTCATCCTGATGATGGAAAAGAATATCGAAGAGCCGATCTCGCCTTCGATCCTCGCCAAGGATGTCGGCATGTCCACCCGACAGCTTGAACGCCTGTTCCGCCGTTACCTGAGCCGCTCCCCCAAGCGTTATTATATGGAGTTGCGTCTGCACAAAGCGCGCAACTTGCTGATGCAGACGGATATGAGCGTGATTAACGTGGCGTTGGCCTGTGGCTTTGCCAGCCCGTCGCATTTCTCGAAATGCTACCGGGCGCATTACAATACGACGCCTTATCGTGAGCGCGGCGCACAGGGCGACCGCCTTTCGGTTTGAGTCGGGTCTAGTTGCCGGGGGTCATTCGATACACGGCCCCCTGACCCACCGAGATAAACCAGATAGATCCATCGGGCGCTTCGACGATATCGCGCACGCGCTCGGTTTCAGGTCCTTTGATTTGCTCGACCTCCCTCAACGGAGAACCAGCCAGCCGGGCGATATAGTCAAACTTGAGCGAACCGACAAAAATATCGCCCTTCCATTGCGGCCACAGCTTGCCGGAATACACCAGCAACCCCGACGGCGCGATGGACGGGTCCCAATAGTGCTTTGGTTGTTCCATGCCGGGTTTATGGGTCCCCTCACCGATTTTTTGGCCCGAGTAATGCTTGCCGTAGGAAATGACCGGCCAGCCATAATTCCGGCCGGGCTGAACCAGATTGACCTCATCCCCGCCTCGCGCACCGTGCTCGGAAACCCACAGTCGCCCACGAGCATCCAAACCGGCCCCTTGAGGGTTACGGTGACCATATGACCAGATTTCCGGACGAGCTCCGGCTTCCTGAACAAACGGGTTGTCGCCAGGCACCGAACCATCGCGGTTTACACGGATCACTGCCCCCATATGATTTGACTTGTCCTGAGCCGAGGGCCGATCCCCTCGATCACCTATCGTCAAAAACAAAGTGCCATTATTGGCTTCTACTACACGTGAACCGAAATGGCGGCCCCCTGAACCTCCGGGAACAGCTTCGAAGATCACTCGCAGGTTTGTAAGTTTGCCCCCATTCTCAGACAATCGCGCCACCGCAAGTGCTGTCCCTGCGCCGCCCTGTTGTCGTTTTGAGAACGTCAGGAAAATCTCTCTGGTGCGGTCAAAATCTCGCGCGACAGTAACATCCAGCAGACCGCCCTGTCCGTTGGCCACAACTTTCGGAACTCCTGAAACACGTTTTATCTGACCATTTTCGATGTGCCGAAGCGTTCCATCGCGCTCGGTCACCAGAAAACCACCGCTGGGCAAAACCCCGATCGCCCAAGGTGTATCCAGCCCACCAACCATTTCGGTGAGAGTTACAACACCCTGTGAGGTCTGCAAGTTTTCGGCCCAACCGATCCCCGCCCACATTAGGAACACCGACAAAACTGAGCGGATCATACCTGTCCTCCGACGTTTTCGAACCTGCTCTTCAACCATATTCCGCTATCAGACCAAATAGAGCTCTGCGCCGCAAAGACACTTTTTCGTTAGGACTTTTCATTTTCCCAAAGCTTGCCTAGGGTCGTGCCCAGATCAAAGATCACTTCAGGGAGTAACCACATGAAAAAGCTGCTTACTGCAACCGCAGCAACCGCGCTGTTGGCTGGCACAGCGATGGCCGAAGACGTCAAGTTGGGCATTATGTTCGGCTTCACCGGCCCGATTGAATCGCTTTCGCCCGCAATGGCCTCCGGCGCAGAACTCGCGATGAAAGAAGTGTCGGATTCCGGCAAACTGCTTGATGGGTCCACTGTCACCCCGGTGCGCGCCGACACCGGCTGTGCTGACAACGCGCTGGCCACCGCAAACGCCGAGCGTTTGGTTGCCGAAGGTATCAACGGCCTTGTTGGTGGCGACTGCTCGGGTGTTACCGGCGCAATTCTGCAAAACGTAGCTGTGCCGAACGGTATGGTGATGATCTCGCCGTCGGCGACGTCGCCGGGTCTGTCGGTGATGGAGGACAATGGCCTGTTCTTCCGCACTTCGCCGTCGGATGCGCGCGAAGGTGAAATCATGGCCGACATTCTGAAAGAGCGTGGCGTGAATTCGATTGCTCTGACCTATACCAACAACGATTACGGCAAGGGCCTGTCCGAGGCGATCAAGTCATCCTTCGAAGCGCTGGGCGGTGAAGTGACCATCGTTGCAGCACATGAAGACGGCAAAGCAGACTACTCGGCAGAAGTAGGTGCTTTAGCCTCGGCAGGCGGCGACATTCTGGTTGTTGCTGGCTATTTGGATCAAGGCGGCCTTGGTATCATCCAGTCTTCCCTCGATAGCGGCGCGTTCGACACGTTTGGCCTGCCGGGTGGTATGATCGGAGACTCGCTGCCCGAGAACGTCGGCCCCGATCTGAACGGCTCCTATGGTCAGGCCCCGGGTTCGAAGAGCGAAGCCGCCGACGCGTTCTTTGCAATGGCCGAAGGCGAAGGATTTGATGGTTCCTCAATCTTCGTTCCTGAATCCTACGACGCCGCAGCCCTGTTCCTGCTGGCCATGCAGGCCGCAGGCTCCAGCAACCCGGCGGACTATGGCGGAAAGATCATGGATGTCGCCAATGAGCCGGGAGAAAAGATCTATCCGGGTGAGCTTGCCAAAGGTCTGGAACTGCTCGCCGCCGGCCAAGAGATCGACTATGTCGGTGCCTCCGGTGTTGAGCTGATCGGCCCCGGTGAAAGCGCTGGTGCATATCGCGAGATCGAGGTCATTGATGGCGAAATGAAGACGGTCAACTACCGCTAACCAATCGCCAGACAGGTCGAAACCAAACAGCCCGGGCCTTGTGTCCGGGCTGTTTCAGTGACAAAAGGCTGCACCTCTGTTTTCGCGGATTTGACAAGGGAAAACCATGATCGTCGTTGAGGACGTGCACAAGCACTTTAGCGGTTTCCACGCCGTGGACGGAGCATCGCTTGAGATCGAAAAAGGCTCGATCACCGGCCTGATCGGGCCGAACGGCGCTGGCAAGACCACTCTGTTCAACGTGATCGCGGGCGTCTTGCCTCCGACCAGCGGCAAAGTCATCATGGATGGCGAGGATATCACTGGCTTGCCCCCGCATGAGTTGTTCCACAAAGGTCTGCTGCGCACGTTCCAGATCGCGCACGAGTTTTCCTCGATGTCCTGCCGCGAGAACCTGATGATGGTACCCGGCGCGCAATCGGGCGAAACGCTGTGGAACACGTGGTTCGGTCGCAAGCGTATCGCAGATGAAGAACGTGCCCTAAAGGCCAAAGCGGACGAGGTTTTGGAGTTCCTGACCATCGAACATTTGGCCGACCACAAGGCCGGTCAGGTCTCGGGCGGGCAGAAGAAACTGCTGGAGCTTGGCCGCACCATGATGGTCGACGCCAAGATTGTGTTTTTGGATGAGGTCGGCGCGGGCGTGAACCGTACTCTGCTCATGACCATCGCTGACACAATCCTGCGCCTGAACAAGGAACGCGGCTATACCTTTGTGGTCATTGAGCACGATATGGATTTCATCGGCAAAATCTGTGACCCGGTCATCTGCATGGCCGAAGGCAAGGTTCTGGCCGAGGGCACACTGGACGAAATCAAAGCCAACGAGCATGTGATTGAGGCTTACCTCGGCACCGGCCTGAAGAACAAAGACAAGCTGGAGGCCGGGGCATGAGTGACAATCCCTATCAGGATGACCACGGCAACAAGGACGCCACGATCACCAACACCCACGGCGTTGGCACCATGACGCCTGCGCATCCGACCAGCGGTGAGACCTATAAGGTCAGCGGCGGCCCTTTTCTGATCGGCGACACCATGACCGGCGGCTATGGCAAAGGGCCGGACATCCTGCACGACTGCACAATTGCCGTCGACAAGGGTGAAATCGCCGTGATCGTCGGCCCCAACGGTGCTGGTAAATCCACAGCGATGAAAGCCGTGTTCGGGATGCTGGACGTCCGCGCCGGTTCCGTGCGGCTGGATGGCGAGGACATCACCAAGCTTTCACCGCAGGATCGTGTCATCAAGGGCATGGGCTTCGTGCCGCAAACCCAGAATATCTTCACGTCGATGACAGTGGAAGAGAACCTCGAAATGGGCGCCTTCATCCGTCGGGACGATATCAGCCAAACGATGGAGCAGGTCTATGACCTCTTCCCCATCCTGCGCGACAAGCGCAATCAACCGGCCGGAGAGCTTTCGGGCGGTCAACGCCAACAAGTCGCCGTCGGCCGGGCGCTGATGACCCAGCCCAAGGTACTGATGCTGGACGAACCGACCGCCGGTGTCTCGCCCATCGTGATGGATGAGCTGTTCGACCGGATCATCGAGGTTTCGCGCACCGGGTTGCCGATTCTGATGGTCGAACAGAACGCCCGCCAGGCGCTGGAGATCGCAGACAAGGGATATGTGTTGGTTCAGGGGCGCAACGCGTACAGCGGCACGGGTAAGGAACTGCTGGCTGACCCGGAAGTGCGGAAGAGTTTCTTGGGGGGGTGATCTCTGTGTTTAAACCATTCTCAGGAGTTCTGAACAATGCATGGTTCTTAGTCGCATGTGTTACAACGTGCTCCCCGCTACAGGCCTCCGAAACAGAAATCTCTAATGTTGCCAAAGAAATACTGACCAATGGCGGATTTGTTTTAAACTGTAAGCTCTCAGAGGCTTGCAGCCGCAGTGATTGCTCACCCATTGATAGCACAGTTGAAATCGCGCTGAGTGCAGTGACGGATTCCCAACTCCCCTTAGATACAGACGAGGCCGTCGTGGTGCGAGGTACTTGGATTGAGCCCGCGCGCCATAGCGACGTTACAGGCGTTCAAGTAGGCAAAGTTGCGACAGTAATCGCTAGTGGTTTCGGGGATGCCGTATTGATGGCATCCGTTGGTCTGAAAACGCTGGAAATCAATTCGTCCGAACACTTGTCGACAGTTTTCGGAACTTCAAATCAATACGGTTCCTGCGAGGTGGTAAACTGATTGACTTCCTCAAGGCCCTTGTGGCGCTATCCTAATACGTTCTCGTTTCAGCAATCACCTACGCCACTCATCGCGTTTATTACGTCACAATCACGGAGGCGCGAACTTTCGCCGCGGAAACCCAACACGTTTTGATTCAAAAGACAGGCTCACCGCACATCCCGAAATCCTGCGCTGCATGCGGACCTTTGATCGACATATCGTAGTTACGATCCTCGAAATCCACAACAAATGTCACGACGTCTCGATCCATGATGTGTAGGAAGGTAAGTGAGTTCAGACCGCTGATGATCGTCGCTTCTCCCTTGATGTCCTCAGTTACGATAAACCCTTTGTCGGTTGAACCAGACCGAGCCAGCGTCACAGAGCCTCGGTTATTGTCCGATATGCAGTTCACGACAAAATCAGCGCCGTTTAAAGGGTCGTTCGGCGTGGCATGGGCCAAAACTGGCATTGTCGCACTCAGTACCAGAGCTGCATAGATTTTCATGGTTTACCTCATTTTTCAGAACCAATCCGCAGCGCTTTTGATCATCTGTAAATTCAATATTTTCAACATACTGCGACACGAATCTCACCCTTAATTGATCCTTGGTGAGAGGCCGTGTTCCCTGAAAGAACCATACCCCGTGTCCGGCTGAAATGCCCTTTTCGAAACCAATCGTGACCGAAAAGTGTCGCTTGAAACTCAACACACTCAACGCGACAAAAAATTGCACCAATTCTCAATACGTTGATGCATTAAATCATCCAAACGAAAGCATTGGCACTTTCAGATTTCTGCCTTTTCTAGGCTTCATTTCAGCCATGATCCACACCTAGTCACGGCGCGCGAACAGAGAGAATCCTTTTCGGATTCTCGGCACTTTTGGGCTCTTGCCCATCTTCAGGAGACATACAATGAAATATCTGGCAGCGCTTGCCGCCATCGTTCTGCCCGCGTCCGCGCAGGCAGTGTCGCAGCCCCCTGCAGAAGGTGAAGTCGTTTACGAGTGCCAGATTACCGAGATCTGCAAGACAAGCGGGTGTGCCCCGATTGATCCAGCCCGGACGGTCACGCTGAAACGCGTGGACGGGAATTCCAAGGGTCGCGTGTTGGCCGACGGTGAAGAGTTCGAAGTGCATGTATTTCGCGGCGTAGGATCACAGGAATTCTTGCGAATCCTCTCTGGCGGTAGCGTTGGCTATACCGTCAGCAAGCCCTCTGGCGCATTGGCAATCCGAGCGTCGGGCGCCCAACAACGCCACGAGCGCGGTCAGTGCGCGATTGCGAATTGAGGCTGCCGCTTCACGAATTCAAAGCAACTAAATCGCCCTTTGGCACGCCGGGTGCTTCTGAGCTGCTCCGGCGCTTTCGACCAAAGGGCGAAATCTCCCTGTAAACGCTACTTTTTATGAGGAATTCGACCCTGACGGTTCGCCGGAATATTGTGTCTTGGCGCGCTGGTATGCCATAAGGCCGCACCCGTCGGATTGGGAAGGTGAGATGGACATACTGAACGCGCTCGTCGCGCTTGCGAATTTTGTGTTGGTGCCTGCGATTGCCTATGGCAGCCAACTGGCACTGGGGGCGCTGGGGGTCACTCTGATCTATGGCATCCTTCGGTTTTCGAACTTTGCCCATGGCGACACGATGGCTTTCGGCGCGATGATCGCCGTTCTGGTGACTTGGGGCCTGCAGGCTGCAGGGGTCAGCTTTGGGCCGCTGCCAACCGCTTTGCTCGCCCTGCCCTTTGCCATTCTGGGCTGTATCGTTCTTGTGTTGATCACTGACAGGCTCGTCTATCGTTTTTACCGGGAACAAAAGGCCAAACCGGTTATACTTGTAATCGTGTCGATGGGCGTGATGTTCATCATGAACGGCTTGGTGCGTTTCATCATTGGCCCGGACGACCAGAGGTTTTCAGACGGCGCGCGGTTCATCGTTTCTGCACGAGATTTCAAAGAGATGACGGGTCTGCGTGAGGGGTTGGCGATCAAGACCTCTCAGGGCATTACGGTCATCGTGGCGGTTGTCGCGGTGGCGCTGCTGTTCTGGTTCCTCAACAAGACCCGCACCGGCAAGTCGATGCGCGCCTATTCCGACAACGAAGATCTGGCCTTGCTATCAGGCATCAACCCCGAACGCGTGGTCATGATCACCTGGATCATCGTCGCTGCGCTGGCGACCACTGCGGGGGTTCTGTACGGGCTGGACAAAAGCTTTAAGCCTTTTGTCTATTTCCAACTGCTGCTGCCGATTTTTGCATCGGCCATTGTTGGCGGACTTGGCAGCCCGTTGGGAGCTATCGCCGGCGGGTTCATCATTGCATTTTCCGAAGTGACGATCACCTACGCTTGGAAGAAAGTCCTAACCTATCTGGCACCGGAAAGCCTCGCCCCGTCGGGTTTGGTTCAATTCCTGTCCACCGACTACAAATTCGCCGTCAGCTTTGTCATCCTGCTGATCGTGCTGCTGTTCAAACCTACGGGTCTGTTTAAGGGGAAAGCGGTATGACCGAGAACGTCAAAAATACGCTTCTCTTCGCCGTTGTCGGTGGTTTGATCCTGTTGACCGGATTCACGCAAAGCTGGAACGCCGCGATCCTGATCCTGAACATGGGGCTGATCTCGGCCATCATGGCGCTGGGCGTGAACCTGCAATGGGGGTTTGCCGGGCTGTTCAATGTCGGTGTGATGGGCTTTGTCGCTCTGGGTGGTCTGGCCGTTGTGTTGATCTCGACCCCGATGACACCAGGAGCGTGGTCTGCCGGTGGGTTTGGTATCGTGCTGGCCTTGTTGCTGGGCGCTGCGACCGTCGCGGCAACCGTGATGGTTGCGCAAAAAATGCCCAAAGGCAGAGCGCGCACACTTTCGATCATTGCTATTCTGGTCGTCGGTTTCTTTGTCTACCGCGCTGTATTCGATCCTAACGCCGCCGCAGTCGAAGCGATCGAACCGGCGGTCGCGGGCAACCTTGGCGGCTTGAACCTGCCCGTTCTGCTTGCATGGCCGGCTGGCGGCCTGCTGGCGGCCGGTGCAGCGTGGCTAATTGGCAAAACCGCTCTGGGCCTGCGTTCCGACTATCTGGCAATTGCAACGCTGGGGATCGCCGAAATCATCATCGCCATCCTGAAGAACGAAGACTGGCTGGCTCGGGGGGTCAAGAACGTCTACGGCATCCCCCGCCCTGCTCCGGTCGTGGGGTATGAGGTCGACCTGCAAAACGATCCGGGCTTTGTTGCTCGGGCCGAATGGTTTGGACTGGACCCGGTCACGGCGTCGACACTTTCGGTCAAACTGGGCTATTCGCTTCTGTTCCTGATTGTTTTGCTGGTCTTGTTGTGGATGGCCCAGAAGGCGCTACACAGCCCTTGGGGACGCATGATGCGCGCCATTCGCGATAACGAAGTTGCCGCCGAGGCGATGGGCAAGGACGTCACGCGCCGTCACCTGCAAATATTTGTTCTGGGCTCGGCGATCTGCGGGATTGCGGGTGCGATGATGACCACTCTGGACGGTCAGCTGACACCCAGCGCGTATCAACCGCTGCGGTTCACATTCCTGGTCTGGGTGATGGTGATCGTAGGCGGCTCGGGCAACAATCTGGGCGCGGTATTGGGTGCGTTTGTCATCTGGTTCCTTTGGGTTCAGGTCGAACCGATTGGGCTGTGGCTCATGAGCCTGATCACCGCGGGACTGCCTGATGGCAGTGCCCTAAAGGCGCATCTGATTGAAAGTGCCGCGCATATGCGGCTGCTGACGATGGGCCTTATTCTACTGATTGTGCTCAGATTCAGCCCCAGAGGGCTGATCCCAGAAAAATAGCCCGGAATAAGGTGAATACTGGAAACCGCGCTACGCAAACGGCGAGGTTTCTTGATTCACGAACCGAACCTGAATAGACCAAGTTATCGGTGGGCACATTCCGGACCAGACCAGATCGCCTTCACGGTAAATTAGTCAATCGACGCTGATACTACAGGTCACCATTCAAAAGTAAGAAGACAAATGACAACTTCGTTCATCCCTAAACTCCTTATGTTGCCAGTGGTTGCCAGTCTGGCTGCCTGTATTCCGTCACCCGAAGATCTTGAGACTGAACCCGTGAAGATACAGACCCCGAAAGGCGAGGTAACATGCCAGCTGTACCGCCACGACCGCGTGTCTTGGGATCGGGCCATCAACTTCCCGGCCACTAAAATGTCGGTTCCCGAAGCGGACGCCTACTGTAAGCAAGAAGGCCAACGCCGCCTGAAGTAAACGGACCGGCGCCGCGTGACGTTTAGGCCTCGCGGCGCCTCGGCTCTAGCGGGCGCGAAACAGTCCGCCCAGAATACCTCGGACAATCCTGCGTCCGGTGGTGCCTTTCAGTTCTTTGATAACAGCTTCGCTCATGGCGCTGGCAAATGTGTCCTTTTGCCGTGTCATCCGCGATGAAGACCGCCCAACACGGTTACCGGAATAACGCCGCGCGGTGGCAAACTCACGCTCGGCCACCGATCTGGTTTCCTCCTGTTCTTCCGCTTCGGCAGCGGCCTGCGCAGCCTGATCCGCGCGGGTTTGTAATATCTCGAACGCCGATTTGCGGTCTATCAGCGTGCCGTATTTGGCCTGCATCGGAGATGCAGACAACAACTCCTGACGCTCGGCTTGGGTAATGGGCCCCAGCTGAGAACCGGGCGGCCGGATCAATGTCCGTTCAACGATTCCAGGCACGCCCTTTTTCTGCAGCATCGAGGTCACCGCCTCGCCCACACCGACCTCTCGTATCGCGGTTTCGGTGTCGAAGGCGGGGTTCTCGCGGTAGGTTTCCGCCGCCAAACGCAGGTTTTTGCGGTCTCGGGCCGTAAACGCGCGCAATGCGTGCTGCACCCGGTTGCCAAGCTGGCCTAGAATATCCTCGGGGATGTCTGCCGGGTTTTGCGAAATGAAATATACGCCAACCCCCTTCGACCGAATGAGCCGGGCAACCTGTTCGACTTTATCGACCAGAACCTTGGGTGCGTCTTCGAACAATAGATGCGCCTCATCAAAGAAAAACACCAGCTTGGGTTTGTCCGGGTCTCCGACTTCTGGCAGCTCTTCAAAAAGCTCGCTCAACAACCACAGCAGGAAAGTTGCATAAAGTCTGGGCGACCCCATCAACTTGTCCGAGGCGAGGATGTTCACCATGCCCTGCCCGTTTGCGTCTGTACGCATCAGATCAGCCAGTTCCAGCGCGGGTTCGCCAAACAAGTTCGTCCCGCCCTGATTTTCCAGCACCAGCAAACGTCGCTGTATCGCGCCGATCGACGCGGTCGAGACGTTGCCATAGCGCAACGACAATTGCGCCCGGTTTTCACCGATCCACACCAACAATGCCTGCAAGTCCTTGAGATCCAGCAGTGGCATCCCTTCCTCGTCCGCCACGCGGAAAGCAATGTTTAAAATTCCCTCCTGGGCCTCGCTCAGATCCATCAAACGCGACAAAAGCAAAGGCCCCATCTCGGTCACTGTGGTTCGAACGGGATGTCCCTGTTCTCCAAAAAGGTCCCAGAAAGTTACCGGGCACGCGGCGTAGGTGTAGTCCTGAAGCCCTATACGCGTGGCACGTTCCTGAAACGCCTGATTCAGCCTGTGGCTTTCAGATCCAGCTTTTGCCAAACCGGACAAATCGCCCTTAACGTCAGACAAGAACACTGGCACGCCTGCTTCCGAGAACCCCTCGGCAAGAATCTGCAAAGTCACTGTTTTCCCAGTGCCCGTCGCCCCGGCAATCAGCCCATGGCGGTTGGCGTATTTCAGAGTCAAGGATTGAGGCTGACTGTAATCCTCACCTGCACCGCCTAAAAAAATGCTGTTGTCCATGTATGTTGGCCCTAATTTCACCGATCTGCCCTCAGCATACAAAGTTAACCTTTGGCTGCGATAGTCAATTCGCGGTCTTTCTACAGTTGGTGTTAGGCCGCAAACTTCCTCCCTGTTGACTGGCCGCGCTTTCGGGCGCGGTTTTTTTAAAGGATTACTTGTTCCCAAATTAAAAATTCAGGTTTTCAGTTGACCGTCGCGTTCCCCTTTCGTAACGTCTGCGCATAACTAAGTCGGCCAGTCCGACGGGGAGAAAATTTATTGAAAGGGAGCCGCACTTCTGGCTCCCTTTCTTTGTGATAAGCCCCAATTACCAGATCATAAAAAAGCGGCGAAAATCCGAGTATATTCTTCTGTTTGGTCCGCTTAACGCCTGACACTGCGGTTCAAGGGTGGTAAGACCAACAAAAAAGATCATCCACTCAGCCGAGGCATTCATGATTAAGAAACTTCTTCCTATGACCGCAGTTACCGCAATGCTGCTGACTGGCGCTGTCAACGCTCAAGAAACCCAAAGCGAAGAGGCGCAACCAACGCCCGCGGAAAACGGCCTGGATCTTGGAACTTCTGGCCCGCGTGTTGGTGAGCAATTCGTCAAAGAAAATCACGGGGACTGGGATGTCTCTTGTGTCAAGGCCGCAGCTGGAGAAGATCCCTGTGGGATGGTGCAGATATTAAACGGGCAACAGGGCGAGCCTCTGGCCGAAGTTACTATTGGAAAGTTGCCACAAGGTGGTGCAGCAGTTGCTTGGGCCAACGTGGTTGTGCCCTTGGAAACCTTGCTTCAGGCACAACTTGCCCTGTCGATCGACGGCGCACCGCGCAAGCTATACAACTACCACCACTGCCTTCCTGTTGGATGCGTAGCTCAATTGGGTCTTAGCCAGGGAGATATCGACGCGATGAAAGCTGGCACCAAGGCCGTTTTGTCGCTGGTTCCGGCACGGTTCCCGGATCAGGTCGTGAACATGGACTTGTCTCTGTCCGGTTTCACATCCGCGTTTGATGACCTGAGCGTCAATCAAAACTAATTTGGCAAAATAAAAAGTGCCGCCGAAATAATCCGGCGGCATTTTTGCTTGCTGCGGCGGTGCTTTAAACCCGTTTCAGGGCGAGAACGGCGTTAAGTCCTCCAAATGCGAAAGCATTGCTTAGCGCGACATCAACCTTTGCCTCGCGGGCGTCATTGGGAACCACGTCCAATGCGCATTCCGGGTCGGGTTCTTCATAACCAATTGTCGGAGCGACAACCCCATCGCGCAATGCCATGATGCAGGCCAATAGCTCAACCGCGCCGGTTCCACCTATCAAGTGACCGTGCATGGACTTGGTAGATGAAATCATCAGATCATCCGCATGCGGCCCGAACACATCAGCCACAGCTGCGCATTCGGTTTTGTCATTTGCCGCCGTACCAGTGCCATGCGCGTTGATATAGCCGACCTGATCCGCATTCAGACGCGCATCCGCAAGAGCACCCGCCATGGCCCGTGCCGCGCCCTGTTTGCTGGGCATTACGATGTCAGACGCATCTGAAGACATGGCAAACCCAACGACTTCACAAAGAATCTCGGCACCTCGGGCACGAGCATGTTCGTATTCTTCAAACACGAACACTCCGGCCCCTTCGCCCTGTACCATGCCGTTTCGATTGGCGCTGAACGGGCGGCAGGCGTCCTTTGACATGACGCGAAGCCCTTCCCAGGCTTTGACACCACCAAAGCACAGCATGGATTCTGATCCACCTGTGACCATTGCAGGCGCTGCCCCGCTGCGCACCATCTGGAAGGCTTGTGCCATTGCGTGGTTAGACGAAGCGCAGGCCGTCGATACAGTGAAACTCGGGCCTTTCAGATTGTGTTCCATCGACACATGACTGGCCGCCGCGTTGTTCATCAGCTTAGGCACAACGAAGGGATGAACGCGGTTCTTCCCGTCCTCGTAGACTGAACGGTAATTGTCATCCCACGTCGACACACCACCGCCAGCCGTGCCCAACACAACACCCGAGCGCGCAGCAAGATCGCCGTGGAATTCGATCCCCGATTGATCAATTGCCTCTTTCGCGGCTGTCAGAGTGAACTGTGTGAACCGGTCATAGAGGCTCATCTGCTGGCGGTTAAAACGCCCCTCGGCCTCGAACCCGCGCACCTGACCGCCGATTTTGATGGAAAGACGCTCAACATCGCGGAATTCGAGTTCAGAGATACCGCAGCGCCCTTCGCGCATGGCCTCCAGCGTATCGGGGACGGAATGACCCAACGAATTGATCGTCCCGGCCCCGGTAATGACAACGCGTTTCATGAGGCTATGTCAGACCTTTTCCGACACAAGCTTTTCGATCCCGGCGATGATCGCTGCTACATTCGTGATGTCGAAATCGCTGGCTTCGGGTTCGTTGGCGTTGAACGGCACCGAGATATCGAACTCTTCCTCGATGGCGAAGATGCTTTCAACCAGTCCGAGGCTGTCAATCCCCAAATCCTCAAGCGTACTTTCGGGCGTGACGTCCGAAGGCTCCAGCACGGCCTGCTCAGCAATGATTGCGATGACGCGGTCGGTGATGCTCATGTCGGTCCTCTGATTATCCCGTTGAGGATGATTTAATCGCTCGGGGGCTGTTTGAAAACAGCCTTTTTCAGCGCCTCAACGTCGCGCGCCATTCGGGGCAAACGACGCTGAGCTTTGTAAATGTCGGTATGGGTTTCCATTTTGATACCCGGATAGCCCATGATCACGCGGCCCGCAGGCACATTGGACAGGATTTTAGTGCCGCCCCCTGCAATAACGCCGTCACCAATAAATATATTATCAACTACACCAGTCTGGCCGCCAAGCACCACATTATTGCCGATCTCGACCGAGCCAGACACGCCAGTTTGACCGCACAGAAGGCAATCCTGCCCCACGCGGGTGTTGTGGCCAACGTGCACCAAGTTATCCAGTTTGGAGCCGTTGCCGATGCAAGTATTTCGGATCGTGCCGTTGTCGATTGTGCAATTGGCGCCGACTTCGACGTCATCTCCGATTTCTACAGCACCAAGTGAGTGGATGCGCAGCCAACTTTGCGCGCGGGCATCGCCCTGATCACCCATGGTCTTTCGAACGTTTTCGACCCCCGAAACCTCGGGCGTCACAAAGCTAAACCCATCACCACCAATACGCGCGCCCGGTTGCGCGATGAACCGATCCCCTATTTGAGCCCGCGCGCCGATGCTCACCATCTCTCGCAACACGGCATTTTCACCCAAAACGGCGTCCATCCCGATCACACAATGCGATCCAATCACTGCACCCTTACCGATACGTACACGAGCACCGATCACAGCCAGAGGTCCAATCGCCGCGCCATCGCCGATTTCTGCCGTAGGGTCGATCACGGCCGACGGGTGAACGCCTGGTTCGACCCCCTGCCCCCGATCCATCATCGCGGTGATCCCGGCCATTGCCATTCGCGGTCGGGGCACAAAAATTGCTGCGGCAAGCCCCAGCGCCCGCCAATCAGCCCCTTCCCACAACACAGCAGCCTTTGCCGACCCGCCACTCAGCGCTTCGGCATATTTAGGAGACATAGCCATCGCCAAGTCCGACGCGGTTGCGTCCGAAGGTTCAGCCGCGCGCTCAATGACAAGGCCCGTGTCACCCTGGGTTTCAGCCCCCAGAGCATCGGCAATTTGCTGAATGGTATAGTGCATGTCGGGCTTCCCGGTTTAAGGACTTGCCCCGCTGATTACCCCTGAACGTCCGGCAGGGCCACCCCTGCTTTCTGCAAGGCCTCCCAGATTTTTTCATCCCGTTCATAGACATCACGGCGGTATTGGACCTGCCCTTTCGGGCCAATATACGCCGTTCGATAGATCAGGTGGACTGGCACGTGCTGTTCCAGATGCACGGTAGTTTCCTTGCCCGTAGCCAGAACGCGATGGAAGAACGCCTTTGGATCTTCTTCTTGCTTGGCCAGCAGCGCATAGGCGAATTCGAACGGGTCGGCTAAGCGGATACACCCGTGTGAGAACGCCCGCACCTCTCGCGCGAACAGGCTTTTCTGAGGTGTATCATGCAGATAGATGTTGTACTGGTTGGGAAACATGAACTTCACCAACCCCAGAGCGTTGCTTTGACTAGGCGGTTGGCGCATCGCAAACGGAAAATTTCTGGCGTTGAACTGCGTGAAATCCACCGCGCCGCGATTGATCTGCCGTCCGCTGCGGTCAGTAATCTGTATATGCCCTACCGCATTGGGGTTGGATTGGAGTTTCGGTAAATATTCCTTGGTAATGATCGAGCGCGGAACATACCAACTAGGGTTGATGACCATGTGCTCCATTTCGTCCGAAAACTCCGGGCTGCGGCGGTCATGTGTGTTCATGCCGATCACGGCGCGCGTTTCAAACGTGACAAGCCCATCGTCGACGATCTTGGCCGAGAAGTCAGCTTGGTTCACTAGAATATGGCGCTCTCCACGTTCACGCGGCAACCAACGTTCGCGCTCCAACGCGACATAGACAGACTTTAGGCGATCCGAGGCGCTTCTATTCAATTCGGTGATCGTACCCTGACCAGCTACACCATCCGCAGCAAGCCCGTGATCGGTCTGGAAAGCTTGTACGGCGGTCAAAAGTTTGTCGTTAAATTCCGGGTTGGCCGTTGGCCGCAAATACCCCATGGACACCAAACGGTTGCGCAGTTTGATCACATTGGGACCTGTGTCGCCATATTCAAGCTTGTCCTCGGGAACCGTAGGCCCCCAACCGCCTTGATGGACCAATTGCTCAAGAACCATCTTCTGCTTCATAAGCGCACGGTACTGGGTGGATTGCGGAGCAAGTTGATCAAAGTAATCGCCATCTGTGGTGGAGATCAGACTCGTCAGATGGGCTTTGGCCGAGCGACGCTCGACCTTCCGAACCAGACCATCGTCAATCGTGGATGGGCGCAAGGCTCCGGACTGAAGGTTGCGCGCATATTCTACAAACGCGCGGCTCAACTGGATTTCGACAGCCCCCAGATCACGCGTGGTGTCAGCTTCCTGCATCTGATTGAGCAAGGATTGAACGCTGTGAGTGCCCTTAGGCAATCCGTGCATATCCACTTGGGACAATGCGCGGACCAACTGCGCACGCCGAGCCGCGTGCTGAGCTGAATCCCCTACCCAGACAGGTTTGAACCCATTCTGACGGTAAAATTCTGCGATCCCAGACCCAGTTGGTTCAAATTCTGCAACAGCCATCTGAAACGCCGTTGTTGTGCGCGTTTCTGTATCGGCAATCGCTGCCGAAACCAGACAACACGTAGCAAAGAAAATACCAATACGCGTTCGAATGCGTGAGAACATGGGATGGCCTTGATTATTCATTAATTTACACCGCAAACCTAAGTGCCGAACAAATATGATTGCGCCTACAGTGACTTGTCTATTCACAAATGTATCAACACGGCGCTTATTCCAGTGCCTGATGCGTCTTTGCATCGCCCGGCGGGAATACGCCGTCAAATGCCTCAACATTATACATATTTGCGTCACCTGCGCAAAAAACTGCCGAAAATTCCCCCTTGAAAAGGTGATTTTGAAAGACTTCTTGGCGGACTTTCGCGTCTGTGTCATAAATCCCGCATCTGGGATGGGAAAAAATTAAGAACGCGCGCGTAACATCGTGCGCAGGCAGGAACAGTACGGGACGAAACAAAAATGACGATGAGCAGTACTTCGGGTTTGACCCGGCGTGCCCTATTGGGCGCATTCGCAGCTACAGCGGTCGTGGCAGCACCGACTTATTCCAATGCAGCAGGGTTTCTTCGCGGCGGTGGCGATATCCGGCGCATTCGCATGTATTCCGGTCGGACGGGTGAGCGGATCGACATGATCTATTGGGTCGATGGAAAATATATCAAAGACGCTGTGAAAGAAGTGAACCACTTCATGCGCGACTGGCGCACCGATCAGGTCAAGGATATGGATCTGCGCACTATCGACATCATGGCCGCGTCTCACAACCTGCTGGATGTCAACGAGCCCTATATGCTGCTTTCCGGCTATCGTTCACCGCAAACCAATGCGATGCTGCGGTCCCGTTCACGCCGCGTTGCCAAGAACTCATTGCACATGAAAGGCCAGGCTGCTGACCTGCGCCTGTCATCGCGTTCTGTGTCCCAGATGGCCAAAGCGGCCATGTCCTGCCGCGCCGGCGGTGTTGGCAAATACTCCCGTTCAAACTTCGTCCATATGGATTGCGGCGAGGTCCGCAGCTGGGGCGGCTAAACCCGCCCCGCAGGTTCCAAACGATGAGCGCCATTGGGCGCTCTTTGTTTTTTGGGCAAACGCAAATGAGCTTATTTCAGCCAACAAGCAGTCGCACTGCGATCAGCCCGCCGAAATCAAAATCAGAAGTGAGAGTGGCGCACCTGAGAGGATTCGAACCTCTGGCCTCTGCCTTCGGAGGGCAGCGCTCTATCCAGCTGAGCTACAGGTGCCTTGGCCGTTAGCTAACCTTGTTCCGATCCGGGTGCAACTGCAAATCTTCCCGGATCGGTTAGGATTCACGCAAAGAGATCATGCGCAAGCTCAAGCGCATCCACCAGCGTATCGACCTCATCGGTGGTGTTATAGAGGCCAAAGCTGGCGCGGCATGTTGCGGTCACGCCGTAGAAATCCATCAACGGTCCGGCGCAGTGGTGACCAGCACGTACAGCGACGCCTTTTTTGTCGAGAATCGTAGAGACATCATGCGCATGCCCTGCCCCATCCAGCGTAAAGCTGAAGATGGCGGCCTTGTCTGGGCGTGTGCCCTGAACCTGCAGCCAGTTGAGACCGGTCAGCTTTTGCATCGCGTAATCGCGCAGCGCACCTTCATGAGCGGCGATATTCTCCATCCCCAGCTCCATCATGTAATCCAGCGCAACGCCCAGTCCGATGGTTTGCACAATGCCCGGAGTACCGGCCTCGAACTTCATCGGCGGGTCATTGTAGATTACCTGATCCTTGCTGACCTCTTTGATCATGTCGCCGCCGCCGATAAACGGGCGCATTTCGGCCATGCGTTCGGATTTGATGAAAATCGCGCCAGACCCAGACGGACCATACAGCTTGTGCCCCGTGATCGCATAGAAATCACAGCCGATGTCCTGAACGTTGACAGGCATGTGCACGGCGCCTTGGCTGCCATCAACCAGAACTGGAACACCCTTGGCATGCGCGCCTTCGGTGATCGCCTTGACGTCAACCACAGTGCCCAGAACGTTGGAACACTGTGTTACGGCCACCAACTTGGTCTTAGGGCCAATCGCATCAATCACGGCCTGCGGATTCAAACCACCGTCGGCGTCCACATCGACCCATTTCAGGACAACACCCTGACGTTCACGCAGAAAGTGCCACGGCACGATGTTGGCGTGGTGCTCCATAACGCTGAGTACGATCTCATCCCCTGCCTGCAGGCGGGGCATCGCCCAGCCGTAGGCGACCAGGTTGATCCCCTCGGTCGTACCAGAGTTCAGGACGATTTCATTCTCATTCGCTGCACCAAGGAATTTGCCAATCGTACCCCGGACGGCTTCATACTTCTCGGTCGCTAAATTGGACAGATAGTGCAGACCACGATGCACATTCGAATATTCCTCGGCATAGGCCCGCGTTACCGCATCGATCACCACCTGAGGTTTCTGTGCCGATGCACCATTGTCCAAATAGGTCAACGGCTTACCATTCACCTCACGCGACAAGATTGGAAAGTCTGCGCGGATTTTTTCTACGTCGTACATGGTCTTCCTATCCCTATACCGGGGCGCTGGGGGCCAATGCGAGGACAAACGGCACAGCCACCAAGGCCGACAGCGCAATGACCCCGAAAGACTTCCAAAGCGTCCCGAACTTATGCGCTTCATTCAGGAAATGGAGCGTGACGTAAAGGCTCACTATCGCTGTAGCGAACAAAAACAGCACCATCAGAAACGGAACAGCGATGGCCAGCAGCAACGTGATGAACATCGCTGTGATTTGCAGAAACTGAAGCCAGATTGTCAGCGTAATGATATCGCTGAATGTTGCACTGCCGCCCAGAAGACGACCAGCCAACAGAAACGCCACGATGCTGAACATCATCAAGACCCCTGAGCGGATCAGGCTGATGAAAATCGGCTCGGGCGGAGCAACCTCTAACCCCTCGGGGACGGGCAGCAAATTTTCGAACCCGAATTGAACCAGACCATTCAAAACCACTGCCAAACTGAAGCCCAGCCACAAAACCTCGCGCCCGGGACGCAAGGCCAGCAATTGCCGCGCGGCATCTGCAGGGTTGGTCAGAGTCAAAACCGCAAGGTTGCCCAAATTCGTGGTCGTCATTCCGCTTGCCTTTGCGCTTGTCTGAGGCCAGCCAGCCAAAACCAGATAAATACCCCAAGCCAGGCAACCCCAACCAAGGTCAATGCCGGGCCGGGCCCAATAAATCCCGCGACCAAACCGTTCAGCAACACCAAAGGTGTCGACGATATCAAGGCCCAAAACAGCGCCAGACGGGCGCCGTAAGCCGAGCCGCGCCCGCCGACTAGGCGAGCCGCGCCGTATGACATAAAGGCCAGCGCGTAAAAGAACAGCGGTAGGATAATAACGGTCCCCAACAAGGCTCCGCCCATGAGCATGTTCAACTCAAGCCCTTCAAGATGAGCCCGACGTGCGAGGCTGGGAAGTTGCGCAATAAAGGCCACCACGCAGAACCCCATGACAAAGATCAGCGCCCGATCTTCTCGTTCACCCAAATCCAGAAGCCTACGCACAACGCGCCCCGGCCCCCGGTAAGTGGCCACGATATCCGATGTGACAGGCATCAGCTACGCCGCGCCAACCAGCCTTCCAGACGCGTCACGATCTCTTCGGCAAGTGACTTGTCTTCGATCTCGTCCACCGCCTCGGCCAGGAAAGCCAGCGTCAGCATGTTGGTGGCGTCCTTGTACGGAACCCCACGCGACCGTAGATAGAACAGGGCCGTCTCATCAATCGCGCCCGAGGTCGAGCCATGTGAACAGGCCACGTCATCGGCATAGATCTCAAGCTCAGGCTTGGCGAGGAACTGGCTGTCATCATCCAGCAGCAGCGACTGGCTGATCTGATAGCCGTCGGTTTTCTGCGCGCCTTCCTTCACAAGAATCTTGCCCTGGAACACACCGGTCGCACCGTTGCGCAGAACTTTTTTGAACACTTGGCGGCTTTCGCAGTTCACTGCGTCGTGTGTTACGAACACGGTGTCATCGTGGTGGAAATCTCCATCACCTACGCAAGCACCGGCCACATGCGCGACCGCGTCGTCACCCGTCAGCTCGACGACTTGCTCATTGCGGGTAAGGATGCCGTTGGCGGTCAGGGTAAACGACTTATAGGTCGATTCCTTGCCCAAGCGGGTAAACATATGGGTGGCAGCACGACGTTCGTGATCCCGGCCCTGCGCCCGGACATGATGCAAAGTGCCATTATCTGCGATGTCGATTTCCATACATTTATTAAAGCGAGACGCCGCCGGACCGTTTTCGAGAATAGTAACCTCGGCATCGCTTTCCACACGAATGACATGGTGCAGGATCGCGTCCGAAGTCTCTGATTCATGACGATAAACCAGGTTGATCGGCTTGGACGGCTTGCCGCTTACATGGATCGCGACACCATCGGTTGCGTAGGCAGTGTTTAACGCTGCCAAGGGCCGTTGAACCGGTGTCTGACCTCGTTCTTCCAGCTTTCCGTACAACTCTTTGGCCCAATGGATATCCCTGCAGCAGATATCTTCCAGCCGGTCGATCTTGACCCCTTCCAGAGTCAGATCGTCCGATTCTTCCGGGCTAAAAACGCCGTCGATAAACACAATTCTAAGGCGGTCGACATCGCTGAACATCATCCGCTCGCCGGCGTCGAACACAGCAGCCTTCGGTGCATCGGGCGAAATCAGTGTGTCAGGCTGGGTGTATTTCCAGTATTCATCACGGCGACCGGGCAGCCCCATCTCGCGCAAACGGGCCAGCGCACCTTCGCGTGCTGCTTTGGTGCAGCCGGGATCGGGCATGGTCAGAGACGCCAGACGCGCCTCGGTTGCGGTCTGTTTTGCTTGCGGCAATGCCATCAGTTCACCTCGGCCAGAATGTCGGTGTAACCGTTATGTTCAACTTCCAACGCCAGCTCAGGGCCACCGGATTTAACGATACGGCCATCCGCCATGATGTGCACAACATCGGGTTTGATGTGGTCCAAAAGACGCTGATAGTGGGTGATCACCAGAAAGCCCCGGCCCTCGTCACGCAGTGCGTTCACGCCTTCCGACACCAGCTTCATCGCATCCACGTCCAGACCCGAGTCAGTCTCGTCCATGATGCACATCTTGGGTTCCAGCATCGCCATCTGCAGGATCTCATTGCGCTTTTTCTCACCACCCGAAAAGCCCACGTTGACCGGACGTTTCAGCATGTCCGCATCAATTTTCAGGGTCTTGGCTTTCTCGCGCACGACTTTCAGGAAGTCGGCCGCCGACAGTTCCTCTTCTCCGCGTGCTTTGCGCTGCGCGTTCACAGCCGTCCGAAGGAAGGTCATGTTGCCGACACCCGGGATTTCCACCGGATACTGGAACGCCAGAAAAACGCCCGCAGCAGCGCGTTCTTCCGGCTCCATTTCAAGAAGGTCTTCACCGCCCAGAGTCGCCGAACCTTCGGTGACGTCGTAACCATCACGGCCGGACAGCACATAGCTGAGCGTCGACTTGCCCGAGCCGTTCGGCCCCATGATCGCGTGTACCTTGCCGGCCTCAACCGTCAGGTCCACGCCCTTTAGGATCTGCTTATCTTCTTCTTCAAGCTGTACGTGCAGGTTCTTGATTTCCAGCATGTTTTGTCCTTTTGCATCTCGCGAAGGGCGCCATGGCCCCGATAAATTCCTATCCCAGCACTTTGCGGATCAGACGGGCGACAATCCAACCTGTGATTGCCCCTCCGCCAACCGCCCAAACCGGGTTGATGAAAGCCGTATGGTTGATGTTGACATAGGCCACCCCGATCAAGCCGCCCAAGACCGGAAGTGCGTACCCAAGCCAGGTCAGCACATCATCCTTTTGGATGCCGTTCCGGGGTGTCCGCGTCATCAGCCGACAGAGCCTTCCAGTGAAATTGCCACCAGTTGCTGCGCTTCCATGGCGAACTCCATAGGCAGCGCCTGCAATACGTCCTTGCAGAACCCGTTGACAACCAGTGCCACGGCCTCTTCCTCGTCCATGCCGCGCTGACGGCAATAGAACAGCTGATCGTCGTCCACCTTGGACGTCGTCGCCTCATGTTCAACGCGGGACGAGTTGTTCTTGACCTCGATATACGGAACCGTATGCGCACCGCATTTGTCGCCGATCAGCAAGCTGTCACACTGTGTGTAATTCCGGCTGTCCTTGGCCTTCGGGTGCATCGAAACCAGACCGCGATACGTGTTCTGTGCCTTGCCCGCGCTGATCCCCTTGGACACGATGCGCGATTTGGTGTTCTTGCCCAGATGAACCATCTTGGTGCCGGTGTCGGCCTGCTGGTAGTTGTTGGCAATCGCGATCGAGTAGAACTCACCCTGGCTTTCGTTGCCGCGCAGGATGCAGGACGGGTATTTCCAAGTCACGGCCGAGCCGGTTTCAACCTGCGTCCACATCACCTTGGACCGGTCGCCCCGGCAATCGGCGCGCTTGGTCACAAAGTTGTAGATGCCGCCCTTGCCGTTCTCATCGCCGGGGAACCAGTTCTGAACGGTCGAGTATTTCACCTCGGCATCTTCCTCCACAATGATCTCAACCACAGCTGCGTGCAATTGCGCGGTGTCACGCTGCGGCGCGGTGCAGCCTTCCAGATAAGACACGTACGAGCCTTTGTCAGCGATGATCAGGGTGCGTTCGAACTGACCGGTGTTTTCTGCGTTGATGCGGAAATAGGTGCTCAGCTCCATCGGACACCGCACGCCCGGCGGGATGTAAACAAACGACCCGTCCGAGAATACAGCTGAGTTCAGTGTGGCATAGAAATTGTCCGAAACCGGCACGACGGTCCCTAGATACTTCTTGACCAGCTCAGGATGCTCTTTGATCGCTTCGGAAATCGAACAAAAGATGACACCGACCTTCGCCAGTTCGTCCTGGAATGTCGTTCCCACAGATACCGAGTCGAACACGGCATCCACAGCAACTTTACGACCCTCGGCAGGCGCATCCTCGGCACCTTCAACGCCCGCAAGAATCATCTGCTCTTTCAGCGGGATACCCAGCTTTTCGTATGTGGCCAAAAGCTTGGGATCGACGTCATCCAGTGACTTCGGTTTCTCTTCCATCGATTTCGGACGGGCATAGTAGTACTGGTCCTGAAAATCGATCGGAGGATAGTGGACCATCGCCCATTTCGGCTCATCCATCTTGGTCCAGCGCTCAAAGGCCGACAGACGCCATTCGGTCATCCATTCCGGCTCTTCGTTTTTTTCAGAGATCAAACGGACGATATCAGGATTCACGCCCTTGGGCGCGTATTCCATTTCAATGTCTGTGTCCCAGCCATACTTATAGGTTCCGACCTCGCGAACCGCGTCCACGGTTTCCTGATCGACACCCTCTTTTACCTGGGTCTGGTCCAAAGCGGCCATTGCTTACCCTCCGTCAGATCACGCGGCGCGCGCGCGATGCTTTTTCTCTTTCTCAAGCCACGTCTCGGCGAAACGCAGCACATCTTCTTCTGTTGTCAAAGGTCCCAGCGAAACGCGGATCGCGCTGGCTGCCGTCACCTCGTCAAATCCCATTGCGGTCAACACCGCGCTGGCGCGAACCTTGCCGCTAGAGCAGGCCGAACCCGCACTGATCGCAAAACCCGCCAGATCCATCTGCATCACCTGTGTCTCACCCTTCCAGCCTAGCGTGGCGAAACACAGAGTGTTTGGCAGGCGTTCCTGATCTTTCCCGACAAAAATAGTAGATTTAGAACCAGCCTCAAGAGCCTTTTCTAGAATATTTCTAAATTCTTTCACCTGGTCCCAAACACCATTGGCCAAATCTCTTGCTGCAGCTTCAGCTGCAGCCCCGAACCCCGCGATTCCAATGATATTTTCCGTACCAGACCGGCGACCCATTTCCTGACCGCCCCCTTTGATCTGCGCAGGCAAATCCGTGCCACGTTTCATCACAACCGCACCAACACCTTTCGGCCCGCCCAATTTATGGGCCGAGATCAAAGCCATTTGCACGTCCAACCAGTTGAAAGCCACTGGCAGTTTACCAAACGCCTGCGTTGCATCGGTCACCGCCAAACCCGAGGGAAGCGACTGAACGATCCCGGTTTCTGAATTGGCCAGTTGCAAGGTCGACTGAGAGGGGTCCAGAACCCGAACTTTACCAGAAGACTCCACTGTCAAATCTTCGACAACCCAAGACCTTACGGCGTCATGTTCAACAGCAGCGCCATGCAGACTACGACCACCAAGTGTCAAAGCTGCGCCTTCGGTCGAGCCCGAGGTGAAGACGATATCCGCTCCGTCGGCCCCAAATGCTGCGGCGACCTGCGCCCGAGCCTTTTCTACCAATGCCTTTGCAGCACGACCCTCGGCATGCACTGAAGAGGGGTTTCCACATACCTCCATCGCAGCGATCATCGCTTCACAGGCCTCTGGTCGCAAAGGCGTGGTCGCATTGTGGTCCAGATAAACACGACTCATGGATTCACCTTTTCAAGAATGCGACGGCGGACCGCGATTTCACGCACCAATCTCATCTCGTCAGTCGTCCACAACTGAAAACAAACTCGGCACAGCTGGACACGGAGCCAGATCATTCTTGATCACATCGGACAACCGCGTCTGATGCAGGAAGACATAAACATGGGCGCTCAGCCCTTCCCACAACCGATTGGTCAGCGATTGCGCACGACTGCCTGAAGAGGCCCCCGACGCTCCCGCGCCCTTTTTCAGCGCATCTACCGTTTCGTCCACAGCTGCCAGAACCTCCACCACACGGATTTCCGATGGCGGACGCGACAACCGGTATCCCCCGCCCGGACCGCGCACCGATGACACCAAATCGGCGCGGCGCAACTTAACGAAAAGCTGCTCCAAATATGGCAACGAGATGTCCTGACGCTCAGAAATCTCGCCTAACGTGACAAGGGTATCACCGGGCTGAAGGGCGATGTCGGCCAATGCAACCATTGCATAACGACCCTTGGTCGAAAGCTTCATTCTCTGTCCCTCTTGGCTGGTGACACGCGAAAACATTGACGCCGCCGCTGCCAGTGCGTATCTCCGACGGGCAGCGCTTTGCGCAACGCATCACAATTAGAACCGTTCTAAGGTGCCTGACGATAACCGTCAAGTATATCCCGGCGCCAAGAAGTAAAAGACAGGACCAAAGCACACATGCCCGAGGTGATTTTTCCCGGACCCGAAGGCCGCCTGGAAGGCCGCTACCACCCGCAAAAGGAAAAAGACGCACCGATCGCCATCGTGCTTCACCCGCATCCACAGTTTGGCGGGACCATGAACAACAAGGTGGTCTATAATCTGCACTATGCGTTCTACAACATGGGCTTCACCGTGTTGCGCTTTAACTTCCGCGGTGTGGGCCGCAGCCAGGGTGAATATGACCAG
Organism: Ruegeria sp. AA6; assembly: GCF_056542865.1. NCBI lineage: Bacteria > Pseudomonadati > Pseudomonadota > Alphaproteobacteria > Rhodobacterales > Roseobacteraceae > Ruegeria > Ruegeria sp. AA6. The sequence goes on along the minus strand of NZ_JBQGAN010000002.1, from coordinate 490,621 downwards.
GGCGTCGGTGAGTTGAGCGATGCGGCCTCGGCGCTGGATTACCTGCAGTCGATGAACAACAACTCGAAACACTGCTGGGTCGCGGGCTTCTCGTTTGGCGCCTGGATTGGTATGCAGCTGTTGATGCGTCGCCCGGAGATCACGGGCTTTATCAGCGTATCGCCTCCTGCCAATATGTACGACTTCTCGTTCCTGGCACCTTGCCCGTCCTCTGGCCTGATCATCAACGGATCTGCCGACCGCGTCGCGCCTCCGGCAGACACCACATCGCTGGTGAACAAGCTGCACGAGCAAAAGGGCATCACCATCACCCATAACGAGGTCGAAGGTGCCGATCACTTCTTCCAGGATCGCCACATGGACACGCTGATCACCGATGTCAGCGACTACGTCAAACGTCGCCTGACCGAGAACACGCGCTGATGTCTGACACCATCACCACCCTCGCCGCCAAACTGGCCGAGGACACGATGAAAGTGATGGACGAAACCGGCGACGACCGTTTCTTTGTTGAAGTGGGTGAGTTGCTGGGCGCGTCCTCTCAAACCTTGGAAGAGGCGTTTTTGACCGAGATACGCGTGCGTTTGGCAGAACGAAAAGCGCGCAAGTTTGTCATTCAAAAACTCGCGGAACACCGTTCCAAAGTTAAGGCGATCGAAAAACAATGACCGACAGACTGTCCGCGCAAATTGAATTCCTGAAACGCGCGGACAGGCTGAAATCAGTCAATCGCGCGAATTACCTTCTGAACCAGTCACGGGCCGAAAACGCAGCTGAACATAGCTGGCAGTTGGCCTTGTGGGCGTTGGTGATGCAGCCCTTGGCCGATGAACACGTAGATATCGACCGGGTCATACGGATGTTGCTGCTGCATGATCTGGTCGAGATCATCGTCGGCGACCACCCGATACATCTGCAAACAGACTGGCAGGCCGTGGAACGGTTAGAACAAGCCGCCGCGGCAGAACTGTTTGGGCTTTTGCCGGATGATCAAGCATCGGAATGCCTTTACCTCTGGCAAGAATTCGAGGCGGATGAAACGCCGGACGCGAAATTCGCCAAGTACCTGGACCGCTGCCAGCCTATGTTTCAGGTTCTATGCGCGCAAAATTCGATGACAGAGCATCGAGTGATCGTTCAGGAAAATCTAAGCACCGGCCGGGCGGCTTATTTGAAAAGCGAGTTTCCACTCGCGTTTGAAGCGGCACAGTGTCTTCTCGAAGACCTCCCTGTAAAATCAAACCCGTTTACGGCCCGCCTGCCCTTTCTTGTCGAAAGCGACGCTTTGAAATCAGTCTACCGCGCCTCTCGCCTGTTGAGCGGAGAGCGGTTCGAGAATTCCGCCGAGCATTCTTGGCACATTATGCTGTACGCGTGGATATTGTCCGAGCACGCCGCATCCGATTTCTCTATCGACCGGGTTTTGCAAATGCTCTTACTGCACGACGTTGTCGAGATTGACGCTGGCGATCACCCTATTCACGGCCAAGTCGATCATGCGGCACAAGAAGCCGAAGAAAACGCCGCAGCAGAAAGGTTGTTCGGTCTTCTCCCCGATGAACAGAACATTGCTTTCTTGTCTCTCTGGCGAGAGTTTGAAGCAGCCGAAAGTTCGGATGCTCAATTTGCCAAAGCAATCGACCGGTTCCAAGCGCCGGTAGGGAATCTGGAAACGGGTGGTGGTTCATGGAAGGACTACAACGTCACTTATGCCCAAATTGAAGAGCGCGTTGGAGCACCAGTTCAACGGGGTGCCCCAGGGTTATGGGCTTGGCTTCAGCCCCAATTGGGCAACTACTTCGCCTCGACCATCGGCACCTAAAAAAGAAAAAGAGGCAGGATGCCTCTTTTTCTCATGTTTCGACAGGCGCTTAAACCTAAAAACTCTCTAACCGTTCAACAAATTCGGCTGCATTTGTCGACGGACCCCCCGTCAGCAAGCCACCCAAGCGCGTTAAAATATGCCGAAACAATTCCAGCAAAAGTTGCGTTGTTTCTACTTACAGCTGATCGATGAAAAACACATAAAAACAAGCAGCTTGTACCAATTTGCTAGCTCGAACCATAGTCAGGTTATCCATACTTCTCCTATGCCTCTAAATTGCACACCAAGTCGCCCCGTATATCGTGCGACTAAATTCTTCTTGCCCGCCCAGATGGTTTCGTGCTCAACCTCTCGAAACTTTCACTGAGAAGCTCCCGTGCCCAAAGCCTATTTGATCCTTTTGCTGGCGGTCATCGCTGAGACCATCGGCACGACATCCCTGCAAGCCAGCCAACAATTCAGCCGTTTCTGGCCGTCCGTTTTGGTCGTGGTCAGCTATGGGATCGCATTTTATTTGTTGGGACTGACGTTGAAATACATGCCCGTTGGCATCGTCTACGCCATATGGTCAGGATTGGGCATCTTTCTGATCGCAATCATAGGCTTTATTGTTTTTGGACAAAGATTGGACTGGCCGGCAGTAATCGGATTGGTCATGATTTTGGCTGGAATTCTGATCATTCACCTATTTTCCAAGACTGCAGGCCACTGATCGCCGGTTAGGGCTGGCATATTGCGCCGCATCGCGGTATGCGCGCGGCAACTTCCCGTTCAAAGGCTGACCTCTCATGGACCTGCGCAATATCGCAATCATCGCTCACGTGGACCACGGCAAGACGACCCTGGTGGATGAGCTGCTTAAACAATCCGGCGCGTTCCGGGAAAACCAGGCCGTGGCTGAACGTGCCATGGACAGCAATGATCTTGAGCGCGAGCGCGGGATCACCATCCTTGCCAAGGCGACTTCGGTCGAGTGGAAAGGAACGCGCATCAACATCGTCGACACCCCCGGCCACGCCGACTTCGGTGGCGAGGTTGAGCGAATTCTGAGCATGGTCGATGGCGTTGTCCTGCTGGTCGATGCCGCCGAAGGCCCGATGCCGCAGACGAAATTCGTGACCTCCAAGGCGCTTGCACTGGGCCTGCGACCCATCGTGGTGCTGAACAAGGTCGACAAACCCGACGCCGAACCTGACCGCGCGTTGGACGAATGCTTTGACCTGTTCGCCAACCTCGGTGCCGATGACGACCAGTTGGACTTCCCGGCCATGTACGCTTCGGGCCGCTCTGGCTGGGCTGATATGGAGCTGGACGGTCCTCGCAAAGATCTGACCGCTCTGTTCGACCTGATCGTGGATCACGTCCCTGCCCCGAAACAGGCTGAAAAAAAGGACGAACCGTTCCGTATGCTGGCCACCACGCTGGGAAGCGACCCGTTCATTGGGCGCATCCTGACTGGCCGCGTTGAAAGCGGAACTTTGAAAGCAGGCGACAGCCTGAAGGCACTCAGCCGTGACGGCACGCTGATCGAAAACTTTCGCGCTTCGAAAATCCTGGCTTTCCGTGGCCTAGCGCAGCAACCGATCGACGTGGCCGAAGCCGGGGACATCGTCACGATCGCGGGCATGAGCAAAGCGACCGTTGCAGATTCTCTGGTGTCTCCGCAGGTGGACGAAGCGCTACCCGCGCAACCCATCGACCCGCCGACCATCACTGTGACATTTGGCATCAACGACTCACCCTTGGCGGGCCGTGATGGCAAAAAGGTGCAGTCGCGCGTCATTCGCGACCGCCTGATGAAAGAAGCAGAATCCAACGTCGCCATCCGCATCACCGATACGCCCGGTGGCGAAGCGTTCGAAGTTGCAGGCCGCGGTGAATTGCAGATGGGTGTTCTGATCGAGAACATGCGCCGTGAGGGTTTCGAGCTTAGCATCTCGCGCCCTCAGGTTCTGTTCCGCGAGGAAGACGGCCAGCGTCTGGAGCCCATCGAAGAAGTTACCATCGACGTGGACGACGAATACTCAGGCGCTGTGATCGAAAAGATAACCGGCGCGCGTAAGGGTGAGTTGGTCGAGATGCGGCCCGCTGGCGCAGGAAAGACCCGGATCATCGCGCATGTACCCTCTCGCGGGCTCATCGGATACCACGGAGAGTTCCTGACCGATACACGTGGTACGGGCGTTCTGAACCGTGTCTTCCACGGATGGGCCGCGCACAAAGGTCCGATTCCAGGTCGCCGCGCGGGTGTCTTGATCTCGATGGAACATGGTCAGGCCGTGGCTTATGCGTTGTGGAATCTCGAAGAACGAGGCCGCATGTTCGTGGGCCCGCAGACGGACGTCTACCAGGGCATGGTTATCGGCGAGCATTCGCGCGACAACGACCTTGAAGTGAACCCGTTAAAAGGGAAAAAGTTGACCAATGTCCGAGCAAGCGGTTCGGACGATGCTGTACGCCTGACGCCGCATGTCCAGTTCTCTTTGGAAGAAGCGATTGCTTACATTGACGACGATGAACTGGTCGAAGTAACGCCAAACGCAGTCCGGCTGCGCAAGCGGTTTCTGGACCCTCACGAACGCAAGCGGATGGCAAAATCCGCTTAACCTTTGGGGTTGATTGTGTCCCTGATTGCAACAATGTCACAATATCAACATATTTGAACTCACCCCCCAAGCCGCTCTCAATGAACAGCTCGCCACGTTGGCGGGCTTTCTCTTTGTTTTTAAGCGTTTTTCTCGAAGATATCTAGTTTCTGGAATTTAACCCAATTTAAACACCCCTTGAAAATATGCCCTAAAACAGATGTAATTATGGTTGAAATGTGGCGCTAATTTTGGTCGAAAGCGCCTAGTCCAGTTTGTTGTATACGACAGACTTAGTAACGAGTTCCGAAGGAGTGACGCAATGCGCGTGAAATCCCGTTTGTTGACTATTGTATTTCTTTCAGCATCGTTTCCCTTGGTCACAGCAGGTACGGCTCAAGCGGATAGATGTAACATCAAAACAGCTCGGCAGTCTGTCTCAACCGACACCCTATGCGGGTGTACGGTCGTAGACACCCGGATGCTGCGCTATATTCAGCGTCGGGCGGATTTTGAGGATATTTTGTCCCGTACTCTTGAAAGCTGCCCAGCCTTCGCAGCCGTTTTGACCGATGTTCCAACAGCGACAACCGCTTCGTCTCGCCGGAGTGGCGAAAACGAGAATAATAGCAACGGCGGCAACAACGGCAGTGGTACCGGCGGTGGCGGCAACAACGACGACGGCGGCGACAACGACGGCGGCGGCAACAACGACGGCGGCGGCAATAACGACGGCGGCGGCAACAACGACGGCAGCGGCGACAACGACGGCGGCGGCAACAACGACGGCGGCGGCAACAACGACGGCGGCGGCGACAACGACGGCGGCGGCAACAACGACGGCGGCGGCGACAACGACGGCGGCGGCGACAACGACGGCGGCGGCAACAACGACGGCGGCGGCGACAACGACGGCGGCGGCGACAACGACGGCGGCGGCGACAACGACGGCGGCGGCGACAACGACGGCGGCGGCGACAACGACGGCGGTAAAGGAAAAGGCAACAGATCAGGCCATAGCGACGGAACTAATCCTGGCGGTCAAAGCAATAACGACGGATCGGACAATCCTGGTAAAGGCGGCGGGAAAAAAGGTGGTTCTGGCAAAGGCGGGAAAGGTGGCAAATCCAAATAAGCCTGTCGCACTGATGTGTGGCTGATGCCAAAAATATCTCGACTGCAAAAAACGGAAAGGGCGACCTCTGTGTCGCCCTCCTTGATGGTAATTACAACAATGCCGTTTTCTAGCTTTCCAGAGCGTCAGCTGCGGCCATAAACTCCGACCCAACTGCTGGGTTGACGAGGATTTTGCATTCGTAAGAACAAGTAACGTGTCGCCGACCAAGGTTTGATCTGGTTGGTAAGATTGTCCAGAACCAAATCACCGGCCGCTGAGCGGTACACCAGAACAGCATGGGAATTGCGCTTGGTATCAAGCACGGTCGCAATCAACAATTTACTCGGATCGACGCCAGCCCGGATCAAATCTCTTTTCTTCAACAACGCGAAGTCTTCGCAGTCGCCACCGCGAGAAGTCGGCAAAGCCCATCTTTCCGCAGTCCGATATTGTGAAAAATCCGTAACAGAACGGGTTGTTGCATTCACCTGACGATTCACGCGCTGAATTATCCGCATTTCCTGCTGATAAGACATGGACGCCGACACTTTTGTAGAACAGGCCCATGTATACTGCCGACATAACTGTTTCGCACCCGACGGCGGAGGAGACACAGCAACACTTTTGATAAACCGCCCTTCGCTTGCATCCGCAGTCGAAACGGCCCCCATCGACCCCAGAGTCAAAACGGAAACAACAGCCAATCGCCCCAAAGTTGAAGGCAACCGTTTTAAACCGACTTTGAAATCAGTGCTCAGGGGTTTCATATCAGTTCCTCGATCCAATTCTCCATGCGCGCTTCTGGGCAAATCAGACCGTAATATGTCTTTGTAAACTAACAGCAGATTAATCCATCAGCGCCACTTGAGGTGAAACTGAAAACCAAACGAGGCAGAATTCCGTAAGTGAATAAGGCTATTTCACGCAAAAAATGGGAAGGCCACGTCACAATCAAAGGGAAATGCTTTTGAACGACCTACCTAAAATTTCGCGTAAAGCACTGAAAAGGAAGACGACAAAGAAACAAATGAAAGACCGGACAGTTCGTTCAACTGCCCGGTTTTTCAATCGGCTAAATTTCGCTTATGACGAGATAGTCGCGTCTGCGATTGTCCCGAAGGGGTTATTCGGTGATCTCAACGACCACCAGCTCGCGCTCACTGGCGCCACGCGCGTGGTCTAGCGCCTCTTGATATTCAGGAGAATTGTAGCAGCCCACTGCGGCTTCTAACGAAGGAAACCGGGCTACGACATTCCGAGGGCGCTCTCTTCCTTCAAGTTGTACGTATCGCGCAGCACGGGCGATGAACTCGCCCCCGTGCTTGGCAATCGCAGGCCCCGCCAACTCAGCGTATTTTCCATAGGCTTCGCTGTCTGTCACTGTGACATGAGCAATCCAGAGTGCGGGCATCTTACCCTCCTAATACTTGTTCGGCGGCCTTGATTGCCGCATCCGAATTCGAAGCATCCCGGCCACCGCCCTGCGCCATGTCCGGGCGTCCTCCGCCGCCTTTCCCGCCCAGCTCGGACACTGCAGCGCGAACCAGATCAACGGCGGAAACCTTGTCCGTCAGATCAGTCGTTACGCCTGCTGCGACGGCAGCCTTACCGCCCGCATCCGCGATGAGTAGTACCGCGCCCGAACCGAGCCGAGCCTTGTGTTCGTCAATCAACGCGGGCAGGTCCTTACCGGACACGCCGGAAAGAGCTTGCGCCAGGAACGGAACGCCGTTCACATCACGCGCCTCAGTGCCACCCTGCCCCGAGCCACCGGCCATCGCCAAGTCGCGGCGAAGTTGGGCAACTTCGTTCTGCAAAGCCTTACGTTCGTCCAGCAAAGTTTTGACCCGGCTGACCACGTCATCGGGCTGCGCTTTCAGTTCAGCAGCAATTTGACCCAAGCGCTGGTCTTGAGCAGACAGGTAGCGGAACGCTTCATCCCCTGTCAGCGCCTCAATTCGACGCACACCAGCGCTGCTGGCGCTGTCGCCCAGAACGACAAAGGTGCCGATGTCGCCGGTTTGGCGCACGTGCGTGCCACCACAAAGTTCGATGGACCAGGTCTCGCCATCGTGGCCTTTGCCCGTCGGTGCCTTGCCCATCGAGACCACACGAACTTCGTCGCCATATTTCTCACCAAACAATGCTTGCGCGCCCAATTCGCGGGCGTCATCCGGCGTCATAATACGGGTTTCGACGCTCGAGTTCTGGCGGATGAACTCATTCACCTCGCGCTCGACTTTTTGGATTTCCGCAGGGCTCAGCGCCTTGGAATGGCTGAAGTCGAACCGCAGCCGGTCCGAGGCATTCAAAGATCCACGCTGCGCAACATGATCACCAAGTGTTTCGCGCAGCGCTTCGTGCAGCAGGTGCGTGGCTGAGTGATTGGCCCGGATGGCTGTTCGACGCGCGTGATCGACCTCAAGCTCAACCGCGTCGCCTTTTGACAAGGTACCTTGGTTGACCGTTACTCGGTGCGCATAAACTTTGCCTTCAGCAAACTTACGCGTGTCCTCGACTTGCGAAACATCCTGCATATTCTCAAGGCGACGAATTTCACCAGTATCGCCAACCTGACCACCGGCTTCACCATAGAACGGGGTCTGATTCACGACGACCCACCCAGATCCGCCCTTTTCGATCTGGTCGACCAATGCACCATCGACGACCAAAGCAGCAACCTGCCCTTCGGCCTTCTCGGTTTCGTAGCCAAGGAAATCGGTCGCCCCGGCATTGTCCAGCACATCGAACCAAACCGCTTGATCGGCCGCTTCACCCGACCCGGCCCAAGCGGCACGGGCCTTGGCTTTTTGCTCGGCCATCGCCGTATCAAAGCCATCCGTATCCACAGTCCGACCCTTTTCACGCAACGCATCCTGCGTCAGGTCCAGCGGAAACCCGTACGTGTCATAAAGTTTGAAGGCAGCTTCGCCCGGCAGCGCGGCACCATCGGGCAAACCTGCGACTTCGTCGTCCAGCAGCTTCAGACCGCGATCCAGTGTCTGCTTGAACCGCGTTTCTTCTAGCAGCAGTGTCTCTTCGATCAGCGCTTGCGCTTGCCCCAGTTCAGAATACTGCGCCCCCATCAGCTGCACCAGAGAGGGGACCAAACGGTGCATGACAGGATCTTTCGCGCCCAACAAATGCGCATGACGCATCGCACGACGCATGATCCTGCGCAGAACATAGCCACGCCCGTCATTCGACGGCATCACACCATCGGCAATCAGGAACGAAGTCGAACGTAGGTGATCTGCGATGACCCGGTGGTGCACGTTTTGATCACCATAGGGATCAACTCCTGTCGCTTCTGCAGAAGCTTCGATCAGAGTCTTGAACAAATCCGTGTCGTAATTGTCATGGCTGCCCTGCAACAACGCTCCGATGCGCTCCAGCCCCATGCCGGTGTCGATCGACTGCATGTCGAGTTCCACCATCGAGCCATCCTCGAACTGCTCGTTTTGCATGAAAACGATGTTCCAGATTTCGATAAAGCGGTCGCCATCTTCCTCGGCAGAACCCGGAGGGCCACCCCAGATGTGATCCCCATGATCATAGAAAATCTCGGTGCAAGGACCGCAGGGGCCAGTCGGACCCATCTGCCAGAAGTTATCGTTTGTCGCGATACGGATGATCCGGTCTTCGGGGACGCCCACCTTTTTCCAGATCTCGAATGCTTCATCATCGGTGTGATAAACCGTTGTCAGCAGACGGTTCTTGTCGATCCCAAATTCCTTGGTGATCAGCTCCCAAGCAAAAGGGATCGCTTCGGGCTTGAAGTAGTTGCCGAACGAGAAATTCCCCAGCATCTCAAAGAAAGTATGGTGCCGCGCGGTGTAGCCGACATTGTCCAGGTCGTTGTGCTTGCCACCTGCACGCACACATTTCTGAGCGGTAGTCGCGCGCTGATAATCTCGTGTTTCCACGCCGGTAAACAGATTCTTAAACTGAACCATACCCGAGTTAACGAACATCAGCGTCGGGTCATTCCGCGGGACCAGAGGGCTTGACGGCACCACTTCGTGCCCCTGTTTGGCAAAGTAGTTCAGAAAGGTCGATCGGATATCGTTCAGCGTGGGCATAAGGCTCTCTCAGCGCGCAATCATATTGTGTCGAATTGGGTTTATCCCCCTCCCTGCGGATAGTCCACAGCAGAGGGGGGCTGGAACGAAACAAGGCGGCCCTGATGGACCGCCCAGCTTTTGATTTCCAACGCTTCTTCAGGCTTCGAGGATATCGTCATCCTCGGTCGCGCCAGGCGGCATGTCAAAATCCAGCCCGTGTGCAGCGCGAATCTTGTCCTCTATTTCCAGCGCGGCGCGGCTGTTTTCACGCAAATATTGCTTTGCATTTTCACGCCCCTGCCCGATCCGCTCATCACCATAGCTGAACCACGAACCCGACTTTTCCACCACGCCGGCCTTTACACCCAAATCCAGCAGTTCGCCCATTTTGGAGATACCTTCGCCATACATGATGTCGAATTCCACCTGCTTGAACGGCGGTGCCACCTTGTTTTTAACGACCTTGACGCGGGTTTGGTTGCCAACGACCTCATCGCGGTCCTTGATCGCCCCGATGCGACGGATGTCCAAACGAACAGAGCTGTAGAATTTCAGCGCGTTACCGCCTGTTGTGGTTTCCGGGCTGCCGAACATCACGCCAATCTTCATCCGAATCTGGTTAATGAAGATCACCATACAGTTCGAACGGCTGATCGAACCGGTCAGTTTACGCATTGCTTGGCTCATCAGACGGGCTTGAACACCCACATTGCTGTCGCCCATGTCGCCTTCCAGCTCGGATTTCGGCGTCAGCGCTGCGACCGAGTCGACCACAACCATGTTCACCGCGCCCGACCGCACCAGTGTGTCGGTGATCTCCAGGGCCTGCTCTCCAGTGTCAGGTTGCGAGATCAGCAATTCATCCAGATCGACGCCCAGCTTGCGGGCATATTGCGGGTCCAGTGCGTGCTCGGCGTCGACGAACGCGCAAACACCGCCACGTTTCTGCTGCTCGGCAATACAATGCAGCGTCAGCGTGGTTTTACCCGAGCTTTCCGGCCCATAAATCTCAACAATCCGACCCATCGGCAAACCGCCGATTCCAAGCGCAATATCCAGACCCAGCGAGCCAGTCGAACTTGCGTCGATGTCCTGCTTGGCATCTTCGCCCAGCTTCATGATCGAGCCCTTGCCGAACTGCCGCTCAATCTGTGCCAGCGCACTATCGAGAGCCTTTTGCTTGTCTGCGTTTTTCTTGTCGCTCATTGTCAGAAGATCCGCCATTGTCCTGTCGCCTTCCCTTTTGTCACACCCTTGAACGGGCGGCAATCGCTGCTTTGTTCGCCTCTTGTTCTTTATGGGACCAAAAAGAGAACATTTCAACTAAAACTTACAGAACTTACTGTTGAGCAATTGTGTTAAAGAGTCGTTTACGCCAATCTGCGAAAACAATGCAGATCGACCAAGGGTTAATAAATGCTTGTTTTCTATAAGGAACGCCTTGCGTTTCTGGCCGTTCCCAAAACAGGCAGCACGGCGTACCACACCGCCCTGCGCGACCGCGCTGATTTTGTTGTGACGGGGCCACCAGAGCTGAAACACGCTCCAGTCCGGCGCTACGACCGCTTTTTCCAAAACATTTTTCGAAAGATGTACGGAACCGAGATGGAGATCATGGCCGTGGTGCGTGAACCCATTGACTGGCTGGGCAGTTGGTATCGGTTTCGCAGCCGTGATGATCGTGTCGGACACCCACATTCAACCCGAAACCTGAGCTTTGACGACTTTGTTCAAGCCTACATGCAATCCCCACGCCCTGAGTTCGCTGATGTCGGCAGTCAGAGCCAATTCTTTCGAACGCGAAGTAATGGATTCGGGGCAAGTCATGTTTTCAAATACGAAAATCAGGATAATATTCTGAGTTTCCTGGAGGATCGGCTGAATATGCAAATCAAGTTGCCGAAGGAAAACGTCTCTCCCAAGCGAGAGTTGCTTCTGACGCCTGAAACTGAACAACGTTTCCGCAAACGACATGCGGTCGAGTTCAACTGTCACGCTTCTGCACTTTAGTTAAGCTGTTGAAATACCGCCTCGGTCAATTGGTTTAACGAAAACGGCTTTGGGAGAAAGGTTGAGTGCGCAATCTCCAGCCCTGAATCACCAAACGCACCTTCTGTGTAACCAGACATAAAGATCACCCGGACATCGGGACGAGTCTTCATCGCTTTTCGCACCCAGGTAGGGCCATCCATGCCGGGCATTACAACGTCAGTAACAAAGGCGTCGACATTCAACGCTCCGTCCTCAAGTAGTTGCAATGCCTCTTCGGCTGACCCGGCCTCAAGCACGGTATATCCCTTTAGCCGAAGCGCGCGCGTTGCAAATGCACGTACCGGCGCTTCATCCTCGACAAGAAGGACAACACCCTCACCCTGACGGGTACTTTGGACGGCAGCGGCAGGCTCTACCTCGGGCGAAACCGGTTGAGGAGAAGAAGATACTGGTAGGTAAACGGTAAACTCAGTCCCGTGCCCCTGCAAACTATCAACGAAGATGAAACCGCCAGTTTGCTTAACGATTCCGTAGACGGTGGAAAGGCCAAGCCCTGTGCCTTCTCCGGTGCGCTTGGTGGTATAGAAAGGTTCGAACACTTTTTGCAGCTTGTCCGCGGGAATTCCGACACCACCGTCAATCACTTTGACAGTTACGTATTCACCGGGCTGAACAGTCGCACGATCACGTCTGAGTGGTTCGCTCAGCACTATCACCTCGGTCTCGATCCTAACCTCACCGCCATCCGGCATAGCGTCGCGGGCGTTCACAACTAGGTTCATGAGAACCTGTTCTAGTTGTCGCTTGTCCGCTTGTACTGGTTTCAACGCAGGATCATGGCTGAGGGTAAGGCGCACTTTCTCACCGACCAAACGATTCAGCAGATGGATGAGGTCTGAAATTGTGTCTCGCAAATCCAGGACTTCGGGCTGCAAGGTCTGTTTTCGCGAAAACGCCAGCAGTTGCCCGACGAGCGCGGCCGCCCGGTTGGCATTCTGATTGATCTGCACAAGATCCCCATAGTCCGGGTCATTCTGATCATGCCTCAACAACAACAGATCACAATGCCCTGAAATGGCCGTCAGCAAATTGTTGAAATCGTGGGCAACGCCTCCGGCCAGTTGCCCAACTGCTTGCATTTTCTGCCCCTGCACAAACTGCGCCTCCAGCGTTTTGAGCTCGGTGGCATCGTTCAACACCGCGATCAGACAGATTTGCCCGTTATTTAACACTCGGCTTAATGTGACCTGAACGAAAATCTCTTTGTCCTGCCGCGTTAAACGCAGGAACTCGGAACGCATAGTGGGCTCCTGCGTGGCGGTACTCTCAAGCCAATCTAGAAGCGGATGGCCCAGCCCTCGCATAATCTGGTCGACGTTTGTTTTGCCCGCTTCAATCTCACCTATCAGCGCCACAGCAAGACGGTTCGCCTCTAGAATGTAGCCATCCGGAGAAAGGCATAAGATAGGCACTGGCAACTCGGAAAAAGATGCCTCGCCGCTAGCATGCTTTTGCCCTTCAATCGGAAAAACAACCAAATCACGAACAGTGCCAGCGCGACCAAGCTCACAAACAGCGGCCGAAATTACTCCGTTTGCAGCTTGAACCTGAAAAATCCCCCCCTGCGCAGGTACCTTTTCGGTAAAGACCTGATGAGAAATTCTGCCCCCTTGCCCCAGCAATTGAATCGCCGCTGCATTTGACCGCAAAATAGTGCCATTTCGCCCTTCAGTCAGAACCGGAACATTCACTTCGTCCCATTGACCCGGCGCATCCAGATGAAACCTCCAACAAAACCGGCCATTGCCTACATCGAATACAGATACCGGGATGATTGAAGCAACAGTTACGATGTCCTCACGCGCCTTTCCGAAAATTTCTGCCTTGGATTGCAAGCGCAAAAGAATGGCCGATGGGTTGGCGAACATCGACCTCAAACAATCTTGCAACCGCCCCCCCGGAAAAGCCTGAAACTGTGCCCGAGCCTCGGAATTGGTGGATAGGATATCACCCTGAGCATTTGCGATCACGCATGGGAAATATTCCTGTTCCGCAAACACAGTCATAGTTTTGATTGCATGACGTGCCAGGTGGTCTAAGAACCAGGCCCGCAGCAGAACCAGAAAGGCCGTGACCAGCAACGATACGCCCGCGACCACGAACCCCGTATGCCATACCTCGGGCAACAGCCCTACCGCAGGCGAAAGGCTTAAAAGTGCTCCAATAGCAACCAGTGAAAGAAACCGCAGTCCTGACGGTGTTTTGGGGAAAGACGGATCAGAAAATACTTCCGAGGACTTAGTCATTTACAACTCAAGTCGATAGGCTTTTGTTTACTCAGCCCAAATAAGGTTAACCCCCGATTAACAGAATCCGGATGTTCTCCTTAAAGTTGCTATGTTCTGACGCGTTATCGCGTCAAGTGTGCTGTAAAGAAACCGTCCGTCCCGTGTGAAACAAGCCACGTTTTGTGGAAATCTTCGGACCATTCGGAGTTTTGTTTCAAGAATTTACCGACTACAGAGCCATTTTCGTCGGCGAGAATCGAACATGTTGCATATGCCAGCACTCCACCCGAAGCGGTCATTGCTTTCACTTTTTCCAATATCGCAATCTGGATCTGAGTGAGTTCCTGCAAACGGGCTTCGGTCAATGCCCACTTGCCCGCCGGAGCCCTCCTCCAGGACCCGCTGCCAGAACATGGTGCATCCGTGAGGATCACGTCGAACGGAGCCTGTCGCGCGAGGTCGTTAGTTGATAGAATCGCAACGCGCGCGCCTGCCCTTTCGGCGCGTGTCGGCAGGTCCCGCATCCGACCGTAGTTCACGTCATGCGCGAATACCTGAACCCCTTGATGCGCAGCCAGCGCCAGTGATTTACCGCCGCCTCCTGCGCAGTAATCCAGCACACGCATGCCGGGCTGAAGGTCCAGAGCAGTCACTACGGCTTGGCTGGCGGCATCCTGAAGCTCCACCAGCCCATCCGAATAGGCTTTGCTTTGCGCTATTTTCCGAGCGCCCCCAGTTACCTCCAGCGCAGTTTCACAGGCCGGGTGTGCACTCGTTTCAATTCCTTCGGCCTCCATGGCCGCAACAGCTCCGGCCAGATCGGTCTTGATCAGGTTGACCCGCAAATGAACTGGAGCGCGGTGTTGCAGCGCTTCTGCAACCGCAATCGAATGATCCCCCAATGACGATTGAAATCGCGGCCAGAGCCATTCCGGGATGTCATATCGCTCAGCTTCGGTTGCGAAATCCCGTGCCACCTCATCTGTGGTTAGAACGGCCGGAGCGTGACGAGCCCCTGTAAATAAATCGTCCACCGCATCTTCGGTCGCGCGTACTGCGCCAATCATCAGACCGCGCCCGGTCTCGGCCCCACCAAGCGCCGAATACGAGCGCTTGCACCGCAATGCAGCAAACACATGATCGCGGACCGCCGCACGATCCTTGGACCCGGCAAAACGGCTGCGACGCGCCCAGTTGGTCAAGGATTTCTCGACAGGTGCCCCCGAGAGGATCTCATCAAGAATTTCTATCGAAGCCTGGATTCGTGCGGCCGGTGTCATGGTCTCTTCCGATACTGCTTCGGGCTTAGTGCCTCAAATGCAAAACGGCGCCCGGGTCAGGGCGCCGTGCTAGTCAAAATCGCGATTACATCACCCGGTAGTTCGGGCTTTCGCGGGTAATCTGAACGTCATGCACGTGGCTTTCTTTCAGGCCCGCACCGGTGATTTTCACGAAGTTGCAGTTCTTGCGCATCTCTTCGACGGTCGCACAGCCAGTGTAGCCCATCGCCGCGCGCAAACCGCCGACAAGTTGGTGCACCACCGCGCTTGCCGACCCTTTGTAGGGCACCTGCCCTTCGATCCCTTCGGGCACCAACTTGTCGTTGGCGGCATCCTTCTGGAAATACCGGTCCGCCGAGCCGCGCGCCATCGCGCCCAAGCTGCCCATACCGCGATAGGATTTAAACGACCGGCCCTGATACAAGATCACTTCACCCGGGCTTTCATCGGTTCCGGCGATCATCGACCCGACCATGGCGCAAGACGCACCCGCAGCGATCGCCTTGGCGAAATCACCCGAGAACTTGATACCGCCATCAGCAATCACCGGAACATCCCCGGCAGCCGCGGCGCAATCCATGATCGCGGTCAGCTGAGGCACACCGACCCCCGCCACCATGCGTGTGGTACAGATCGAACCCGGCCCGATGCCAACCTTGATCGCATCCGCGCCAGCGTCGATCAGAGCCTTGGTTGCATCCCAAGTGGCGACGTTACCCGCGATGATTTGCACTTCGTTGGACAGCGATTTGGCCCGCTTCACCGCGTCAAGAACTCCTTGCGAGTGTCCGTGCGCAGTATCCACGACAATGATGTCGACGCCCGAATCCACCAGTTGTTCGGACCGCTCAAATCCCGCGTCGCCGACCGACGTCGCAGCTGCAACCCGCAATCGGCCAAGCTGATCCTTGCAGGCAGTCGGGTTCAGTACGGCCTGCTCGGTATCCTTCAGGGTCAACAGACCGGTCAGCTTACCTGCGGCATCCACGACCAGAAGCTTCTCGATGCGCCGCGCCCGCATCAGGCTTTTGGCCTCTTCCAGATCGGCGGGCTCTTGCAACATCGCCAGATTATCCGAGGTCATCATCGCCTTAATCGGCGTATCATCCGAGGTCGCGAAACGCATGTCGCGGTTAGTGACGATACCTACGACGCGGCCTTCCTCGTCCACGACCGGAAAGCCAGTGAAATTATAGCGCTGCACCAGTGCCTGCGCATCCGCCAGCGTCTGGTCCGCACGCAGTGTGACAGGGTTGTAGACGATGCCCGATTCGAAGCGCTTGACCCGGCGTACTTCTCGGGCCTGTTCGTCAACCGACAGGTTTTTGTGGATCACCCCGATCCCGCCAGCCTGCGCCATCGCAATGGCCATCCGCGCCTCAGTCACCGTGTCCATCGCCGAGCTGAGAAGCGGGATGTTCATGGTGATCTGTCGGGTCACGCGCGTGGTCGTGTCCGCAGTCGCAGGCAGCACCGTCGATGCCCCCGGAACCAAGAGTACGTCGTCAAAGGTGAGTGCCTCACGAATCTGCATCTGCTAACCTCATGCAAAAGCCCGTTTGGCGGTGACCCTATTACATGGATTTAGGCTAAGGAAAAGCCCCTGACCTAAACAAGTTTTCAGCTACGGGCCGAGACTGCGGCAAAAAACGACGCTCCCTGTATCAAAGGTGCCGCTGAATGGCCTTTCCCTTTGCGCGCAAACTCATATCTTGCCCGGCATACGCGCGAATACAAAAAGGCAGGCCAGTTATGACCACCGACCCTCTTGTTGTCTTTACTCCCTCGGGCAAACGCGGACATTTTCCCGTTGGCACCCCGGTCCTGACCGCTGCCCGGCAGTTGGGCGTGGATCTGGATTCGGTCTGTGGTGGCCGTGGGATCTGCTCGAAATGTCAGATCACGCCCAGCTATGGCGAGTTTCCCAAGCACGGCGTGACCGTCTCGGAAAACGCGCTGAGCGAATGGAACGCCGTCGAACAACGATATGACGACAAGCGTGGGCTGAAACCGGGCCGCCGTTTGGGGTGTCAGGCGACGGTTCAGGGTGACATCGTAATTGATGTGCCACCTGAAAGCCAAGTGCACCGTCAGGTCGTTCGCAAAGCGGCCGCGGCGCGTGCCATTACGATGGACCCGGCAACCCGGCTGTATTTTGTGGTGGTCGAAGAACCAGACATGCATTCCCCCACCGGCGATCTTGAACGCCTTGAACGTGCCCTGCGCGAGCAGTGGAAGATCGAGGCCGTCACTGCCGACCTGTCCCTCATGTCCAAGCTGCAGCCTGTGCTACGCAAAGGCAAATGGGAAGTCACCGTCGCCGTTCACAAGGGCCACAAGGATGAGGTCGCCCGTATCGTCGAAATCTGGCCCGGCCTGCACGAAAGCGGCCTGTACGGTCTGGCAATTGACCTCGGCTCGACCACAATCGCGGCGCACCTGACCGATTTGGAGACGGGTGAGGTCAAGGCATCCTCCGGTCTGATGAACCCTCAGATCCGGTTTGGCGAAGACCTGATGAGCCGCGTATCCTATTCGATGATGAACCCCGGCGGCGACAAGGAAATGACCAAAGCCGTGCGTGAGGCGATCAATGACCTGACCACATCAATCGCGGATGAGGCCGAAATTGATGCGAGCCTGATCGTTGAGACGGTGTTCGTCTGCAACCCGGTCATGCACCACCTGCTACTGGGTCTGGACCCGGTCGAACTGGGCCAAGCACCGTTTGCATTGGCCACGTCCGAAAGCATCTCTCTGCCCGCGCGTGAGATGGACCTGACCAAGATGAACCCCCGCGCGCAGGTCTATATTCTGCCTTGTATCGCGGGCCATGTGGGTGCGGATTGTGCTGCTGTGGCCCTGTCCGAAGAGCCCGGCAAGTCCGAGGACCTCGTGTTGATCGTCGACGTTGGAACAAACGCCGAAATTCTGCTGGGCAATACCACTCGCGTTTTGGCGTGCTCGTCGCCAACCGGCCCCGCTTTCGAAGGTGCTCAGATCAGTTCCGGCCAGCGCGCCGCGCCGGGAGCCATTGAACGTATCGAGATCAATCCCGACACCAAAGAACCGCGCTTCCGCGTTATCGGGTCCGAGAAATGGTCCGATGAAGAAGGGTTCGACCAAGATGTCGCCACAACCGGTATCACCGGCATCTGCGGCTCGGGCATCATCGAAGCTGTGGCGGAAATGCGCATCGCCGGCCTGCTGGATGAAAGCGGCTTAATCGGATCGGCCGAGCAAACCGGCACGCCGCGTTGCGTCCCCGAAGGCCGTACGCATGCCTACATGATCCATGACGCGAGCGCCGAGGGTGGCCCCCGCATCACCGTAACCCAAGGTGATATCCGCGCCATTCAGTTGGCCAAATCCGCGCTATATGCCGGTGCGCGGCTGCTGATGGATGAGATGGATGTGGAACGCGTAGATCGCGTGGTTCTGGCCGGGGCGTTTGGTGCACATATCTCGACCAAACATGCGATGGTTCTGGGCATGATCCCGGATGCACCCCTGGACAAAGTCTCAAGCGCGGGCAACGCCGCGGGAACCGGCGCGCGGATCGCCTTGTGTAACATCGCTGCCCGGACCGAAATCGAACGTGTCGTACGCGAGATCACCAAGGTTGAAACCGCGATCGAACCCAAATTCCAGGATCACTTCGTCGCCGCCAACGCGATCCCGCACAAAACTGATCCTTTCCCTGAACTGGCACAGGTTGTCACCCTACCCGCGCCATCCTTTAACACCGGTGGCGGAGATGAGGAAAAGTCTGGCCGCCGTCGCCGCAGGAGGTCATAGTCTCCCCAGCGGTGGGAGGCTTCTATGGAATGGGCAAACGAAGAACAGGCGGAGTACTGGGGCAACTCGGACTCCGGCACCAAGTGGCTGACCTACGAGGATCAGCTGGACCAGAATTTCTCCTCGGTTCTTGACTTGGTTCTAAACCGTGCCCGGCTGTCAGAAGGTATGAAAGTGCTCGATATTGGCTGCGGCACGGGCGTCAGCGCCTTAACTGCAGCCGAACGCGTTGGTTCAGGCGGGCATGTGTTGGCAGCCGATATTTCAAAGCCTTTTTTGGACCGCGCACAGGCCCGCGCCTCGGTCAAGGGTTTGACAAATATCCAGTTTCAACACGCCGACGCGCAGACATACTCATTTTCTCAAGGCGAAATGGATGCTGCAATTTCGCGCTTTGGTGTGATGTTCTTTGAGGATTCGGTGACTGCATTCTCCAATATCGCGCGATCGCTTAAACCCGGAGGGCAAATGACCTTTGCCGCCTGGGGTCCTTTGGGAGACAACCCTTGGTTCAAGGTGCCGCACTTGGCCGCAGTCGAGCGATTGGGCCGACCACCACGTGTCGACCGCTATGCGCCGGGACCGCTGGCCTTCCACGATCTTGATCATGTGACCGCTATGATGATGCGGGCCGGACTGAACGACGTAAAAGGCGAAGCGGTGCCAATGGTCCTGCCCGGCTATGGCGGCGTTGAAGGGTCTGCCGCCCTGTGTACGCGCGTTGGCCCAGCGGCTCGTGTGATTGCACATTTTGGCGGCAATGAGCAGGATGTGGTGGCAATTCAAAACAGCGTCACCGAAGATTTTATGCGCTTCCAATCAGGAACAGACCTACGCATTCCGGCGGTCATCAACCTGTTTCAGGCGCGTCGATCTGAGTGATTGGAGCGGGTAGCGGGAATCGAACCCGCGCGTTCAGCTTGGGAAGCTGACAGGCTACCATTACATCATACCCGCCGCGTAGCGCTGAATAGCACCGTGCGTTGATTGACTGCAAGCGCCTTTCAGTCGGCGGCAAGAATTACTCGGTCCGTGCGCGAAGGCTGTCGATCAGCGACTGATCCACATCCAAGGCTTCGCAGGCGGCATGCAGCGTTTTCTTGTCCAGGTGCTGCGGATTCAGGTCTATGTCCTTTGAAAACGCGTCAACGATCGCCTGCATAGCCTTGATTCTAGAGAACTTCTTGTTGTTCGCCGGAATCACATGCCACGGAGCGATTTCTGTTGAAGTTCGGGCCAGCATCTCATCCACGGCAACCTCGGCTTCGGCCCATCGCTCACGGTTGCGAAAATCCTCATACGTCAGCTTCCAGCGTTTCATCGGGTTGCGCAGACGTTCGGTAAACCGCTCCATCTGTTCTTCCTGAGAGATATGGAAGAACAGCTTTACGATGCGCGTGCCGTCATCTACCAGCATGCGTTCGAAATCGTTGATTTCTTGATAGGCCGCCTGCCAACGCGCTTCCGGCGTAAACTTTTCGATCCGTTCAACCAGCACGCGCCCATACCAACTGCGGTCAAAGGCCGAGATCGCGCCCGACGGCGGCAACCTTTCCCAAAAACGCAACAGGTAGTGGCGGTTCAAGTAATAGTTCCGAGGGGCCCCAATAGGCCACACCTTGAAGCTGCGTGGATCCAACGCCTGACTGATCCTTCGGATCGTACCGCCCTTTCCCGCCGCATCCCAGCCCTCAAAGACAAGCACACCTTTGGTGCCATGAAACAGGAACGCCTGCTGGATCAGCACCAGCTGCGCCTGCAACTCGGCCAGTTTTTTGAAATACGCCTGCTTGCCCAGTTTTTGGCTCAGGTCCGCATCCGCAAGCTTCGGAGGGTGGTGTCTGGTCATGTGCGCCGATCCTTGATCATCCGATCTAGCCAGTCTGGCTTGCCTGCCAAGATACAGCCTTGATCAGTGTCAAAAACAAAAAAGGCCGGGCAAATCGCCCGACCTTATCATTTTCGGCGCTTTGAGGATCAGGCGCGGCGACGGCGTCCACCACCACGACGACCACCGGCGGCACCAGCAGCGCCCGCCTCTTCCGGCGACTTGTTGAACTTGATCCACTCACCACCATGCGCGTCGTTGTTGGTCAGCAGGTTGGCGGCGCGGATGGCCTCCATCTCCTTACCAGCGCGCGGCTTGGTCGAGCCCAGACCGAACATCTGAACAAATGCCTCGTCGTCCATACCTTCGGGCAGGATGATACCAGCGGCAGTAACCTGTTCTTTCTTTTCGGCAATCTTCTTCTGCGTCACCGGCAGAGCCACCGGGTTCATGATCGCCGAGGTCATGCCAGCGCCCATTGCCATAGGCAGGAAGGCGTTGTTGATACCGTGACGGTTCGGCAGACCGAACGAGATGTTAGACGCACCACAAGTGGTGTTCACGCCCAGTTCTTCGCGCAGACGACGGACCAGAGCAAACACCTGCTGGCCAGCGGTTGCCATCGCACCGATCGGCATGACCAACGGGTCAACTACGATGTCATGCGCGGGGATTCCGAAATCGGCTGCGCGTTCTACGATCTTTTTGGCGACATCAAAACGGACATCGGGGTCCTCGGAAATCCCGGTGTCGTCGTTCGAGATCGCTACAACCGGCACGTTGTACTTCTTGACCAGCGGCAGAACCAGTTCCAGGCGCTCTTCTTCGCCGGTGACCGAGTTCAGCAGCGGACGGCCCTCAGCCGCCTCAAGGCCCGCTTCCAGCGCACCCGGTACTGACGAGTCGATGCACAGCGGCACTTCGACCAGACCTTGTACCAACTCAACGATCTTGCGCATCAGCGGCGGTTCGGTCTCGTTCGGGTTGGGGTTCGAGTTGTAAACAACGCCCGCGTTGATATCCAGAACGGTCGCGCCCGCCATCACCTGCGCCAGCGCGTCTTTTTCAACGGTTGAAAAATCGCCCGCTTCCAGCTCGGCCGCCAGTTTCTTGCGGCCGGTCGGATTGATCCGCTCACCGATGACACAGAACGGTTCGTCAAAGCCCAGAACGGCGGTTTTTGTTTTTGATTCTACGACTGTACGGGTCATGTCCGTTCCTTAAGCATTTGCTGGCTTTGCCGAAGCGCCGCCGTTGTTGATCGCCCAGTTGGCGTTGGTCTTGATGCCGCCAAGCGGGAAGAAGTGTACGTTGGTGATGTTGAAATCCGGGTTGGCCGCCTTGTGGTTGGCCAGTTCTGTCACAACATCGGTCGGTTCATAGGGCAGCAGCAGCTTGGAGACATCCATCGCGCGCTTTTGCAGAACCTTCAGCGACGGGCCGACGCCACAAGCGATGGCGAATTTGATCAGCGTCTGCAGCTTGGCCGGACCCGCGATACCGATATGGATCGGCAGGTCGATGCCCGCTTCTTTCAGGCTGTCTGCCCATGCGATGATCGGCTTGGCGTCGAAGGCAAACTGGGTTGCCAGCGCCATTTCCGCATCAGTGGTTTCGCTGAACTTCTGCTTCCAGCGCAGCGCGTCGTCAACGTTCTTGGTCGATCCGTCGGGGTCGATGTCCTTGTTGCCCTCGGGGTGACCTGCAACGTGCAGACGCTTGAAACCTGCCTTGTCGAACAGACCGGTTTCCAGCAACTGCATCGAGCTGTCGAAATCGCCATGCGGCTTGGCGACACCACCGGCCAGCAGAAGCGCCTGCTCAACACCTGCTTCACCCTGATACATGGAAATCCAGTTTTCCAGCGTTGCTGCGTCCTTGATGATCCGCGACGGGAAGTGCGGCATGACCGGATAACCTTCAGCCGCGATCCGCTTGGCGGTCTTGACCATGTCCTCAATCGGAGTGCCCTCGATATGGGCGATGTAGACGCGGGTGCCCTCGGGCAGCAGCGCGCGGAAATCTTCGACCTTTTCGGCGGTGCGCGGCATCACCTCGATCGAATAGCCCTGCAAAAAGGCTTCGACGGTCGGATTGACTGGGCCGCTTTCGACCGCATCACGTTTTTTAAAGTTCAGCAAAGCCATTGCGGCCTCCCACATTAGATTTGGGGCTTACGCCCAACCGTCATTGGCGATCAGCGCTTTGATGCGGTCCTGATCGTATTCCGTTTCCAAACGCAGGGCCTCGGCCTCGGCAATTTCCGACGGGTCGCCGTCAACTGCAAAAGGTTCGGCTTTGCGCCATTCGGCCAGGTAGGCATCACTGTCCTTGGCGTTCACCTTCATTGCAGCGCGGTCGATGGCTTGTTCAAACCGTTCTTCCAATTGCCGCTTGGCCCCGCGACGGCCTTTGCCGACGATGACTTGAGCGGGAATGTCGCGCCAGTAAACGATGGTGACGTCAGGCATAGCCTTTGATTCCTCCTAACCAGATGGGTCGGTTCTAAACGTCTATATGGGCCTAGGTCGGTCGGTTTTCGACACACAACGTATTTCAAACGACCTTTTGCCTACGACGGAATACAGGGCTTGTAACGAAAACGCACGTAATCGCGCACATCAAAATACTCATCACTATAATGAGCGTCTTGCACGATGGAATTGGCCGACCTATGGTCGGGGTAACTCGAAAATCGGAGGGCGTTGAAGATGGCGCCCAAGCGTCCCAAAGGTGCGGGCGCGTTCCCGAAGGCGGTCGAAAGCCCCGCGCCGGCAAGACCCGATCCAGATGCGCTGTATGCTGCGCTGGATCTGGGAACAAATAGCTGTCGCATGTTGATAGCCCAGCCCAAGGGCAGCGGGTTCCATGTGGTAGACAGCTTTTCCAAATCCGTGCAACTCGGCGCGGGTCTGGAACGGACCGGGCGACTGTCCCGGTCTTCAATGGCGCGCACCGTTCAGGCGCTGCGCATCTGTCAACAAAAGCTGAAACGCAATAAGGTCAAACGGATGCGTCTGGTCGCAACCGAGGCCTGTCGCCGTGCAAAGAACTCACGTGATTTCATCCGACAGGTCAAACGCGAAACCGGGCTGACGCTGGAAATCATCCAACCTGAAGAAGAGGCGCGTCTGGCGGTGATCTCCTGCGCGCCGCTAGTCTCGACCAAAACGGAACAGTTGCTGGTGGTGGATATCGGGGGTGGGTCGACCGAGCTGGTGTGGATCGACATCTCATCTGTGCCGCGCCGCGACCGCCCCGCTGCGATCATGCGATTGCACCACGGGTTTCATACTGCTGACAGCCCCTTTCCGGCAGCTAAGGTGGTGGATTGGATCAGCGTGCCGTTGGGCGTTGCGACGCTTAGGGATCAGTTCCACGATGTTGAGGATGACTCGGCCCGCTTTGCATTGATGAGTTGGTTTTTCGAAGAAAACCTCGCCGATTTCGCACCATACAAAGATGAACAGGCCCGTGAAGGATTTCAGATCGTCGGCACAAGTGGCACCGTGACAACCGTCGCTGCGTCGCACCTGGGCCTGAAACGATATGACCGCACCAAGGTTGACGGCCTGCGTATGACCAGCGATCAGATTGACAAAGTCATACGGGGATACTTAGAACTCGGCCCACTAGGGCGGCGGCGCGATCCGCGTATCGGCGATGACCGGCAGGCCCTGATCATGTCCGGCTCGGCCATTTTGCAGGCATTGCTTCGCTGCTGGCCCACCGACCGCCTTTCCGTGGCGGACCGTGGGCTGCGCGAAGGTTTGCTTTATGCACAAATGAGCGCAGACGGCGTATTGGAAGACGGACCGTTCTGATGGCGAAGACACCGAGTGGAAAAAACAACTCAGGCCGTGGGCAGCGCGACCTGAAGGTCAAGGTGAAGACAGCGCGCGGGCGCAAGCTCAGCTCAACCCGCTGGCTCGAGCGGCAGTTGAACGACCCCTATGTGAAACGCGCGCAGGCCGAAGGCTATCGTGGTCGTGCGGCTTATAAGATATTGGAGTTGGACGACAAGTTCCGCTTCCTTGTTCCCGGTGCGCGTGTGGTCGATCTGGGCTGTGCGCCCGGAGGCTGGCTGCAGGTTGCGGTTAAACGGGTGAACGCGCTGGGCGAAAAAAGCGGCAAGCGGATCGGCACCGTTCTGGGCGTGGACCTGCAAGAGGTCGAACCCGTCGCAGGCGCCGCCGCGCATGTGCTGGATTTCATGGAGGACGATGCCGACCAAAAGGTCAAAGATTGGCTGGGCGGCAAAGCCGATGTGGTGATGTCGGACATGGCCGCAGCCTCATCCGGGCACAAACAGACCGACCACCTGCGGATCATGGCCCTGTGCGAAACGGCGGCCTATTTCGCCTTTGACGTTTTGGAAGAAGGCGGCACCTTTGTCGCCAAGGTTCTGGCCGGGGGTGCCGAGGGCGATCTGCAGAAGCTGCTAAAGCAGAAGTTCGAAAAGGTGGCGAATGTGAAACCACCTGCGTCGCGCTCTGATAGTTCCGAGAAATTCGTAGTGGCGACTGGTTTCCGCGGCTGACCTCAGTCGTCGAGCCAGCTTCGGTCGCCTGCCAAAAACTGCTCGCGCAAAGACGCAGCTGCAGTACTTTGAAGCAACAACGCTTCACCATGATTGATGTATTCCGGCTTTCTGGCCTGCAAATCGGCAATTCTTTGGTTTAGCGACATCGGATTTTGCAACTGCGATGTGTGGACCGGCTTGTCAGACATGAGCCACCTTTGGATTAGGCAAAGTTTCTACTTTGCCCCATCCTTAGCCGGGAAATTTGCCGGTTTCGTGGCGCAAACCGGGCCGTACAATGCCGTTCTATGGATGCAGTTGCGACTTGAGCTGCACTAAACCTGGGTCTTCCGGCAATATCACCAACCCTTCTTCCAGAACTGCGCGCGCAGCCTCTGGCCCTCGGTTGATCTGCGCCAGTTGAACCAACATCGGCCACGCCTCGGCGCGTTGCGGATCCAGGGTTACGACCTCTCGAAATGCGCGCTCAGCGGCAGGAGCGTTGCGGAAGGTTAAAGCCATTCCGCCGAGAACAAGGTGCGTTTCCGGGAAATCCAGGCGGTTTGCGATTGCCCCCTGCCATTCGGCCATGCCCTGCGAGACCAGCGCCTGTTGCTCGGATGTCAGGGACTGGCCTGGAATGTTCAGGAATTCTTTGGCGGCAGAAATTCGTACGTTACGCAAAGGGTCCGAGAGTAGAGGCTCCAGCCGCTGGATCTGATCGGACACTGTCGCTTGACGTTGTAAAGGCACCGCATTGGCGCGCACCAGAGGATCGGAGTCAGATAACATCGAAGCCGTTTTCAACGCGACCTCGCCCGATGCATAGGGCTGAAGCAGATAGGCCGCCGTAGCCCGCACGATGCCAGCCATTTGCGGATCGGTCGCAATTTCCAGCAATTCACCCGGCCCTTCCACCTGCCCTGTCAAAGCCGATTGGAACGAAGTTCCGTAATGCGCGTTCCGATGTGCAGAATCTGGAAACCACGCCTCGATCTGTTTTGCAGCCCAAGCCTGATCTTCGGTTTGATGGCAATCAGTGCAGGCATCCTGCCCCAGGCTCAAATCAGGGCGTGGGATACGGAAACTATGATCGCGCCGCCCGTCAACGCCCATATAAACCCGTTCGATCATATGGCAGGATATGCACTGCGCGCCTTGGGTGTCTTCTGCGTGATGATGATGCGCAGGTGTGTCATAATTTTTGGCTGTTAGGGTCGGAAAATCAGGGTTGCCCGCTTGCGAATGGCATTGGGTACAGACTCCGTTACCCTCGGCCTTCAGCTCTGCGCTGTGCGGCTCATGACAATTCATGCAACCGACGCCTTGCGCGTACATCTTGGACTGCAGGAACGAGCCGTAGACGTAGACCTCGTCCAATATCTGGCCATCGGGATGATAAAGACCGGGGCGTAGCACTGCCAGATTGTAGGCATCGTGATATGGAGTTCCGGGGATAGGGTTGCCGTCTCCATGCGCTTCGCGACGGGAATGGCATCCGGCGCATTGCTGGATTTCGTCCTCTGTCTGCCCCTTGCCCCAACTCATGGTGAAGCCAAATTCGTTTAGGCTGGCGTCGATACTTTGCCCTTTTGCCCACTCAATATGCGCCGAGCCCGGGCCATGGCAGGCCTCACACCCAACCCCGATCTCAGCCTGCTTTGAAACATATCTGCGGGTCTGTGCATCGTAGTTCTTTTCGAAACCGGTCGCGTGGCATTCGGCGCAGCGGGCGTTCCAATTTTTATACGGCCCGGTCCAGTGCAACCCGTCATCGGGCGGCAAGTCCTGATCAGGATACAGGTGATACCAGCGCCCTTCCCCAGTATCCCAGACGACGTCGAAGCTCTGTAATCTGCCGGGCTCCGTCTCGAACAGGTATTGCTGCAACGGCTCAATCCCAACCACCGAATGCACGTCGTAGTGCGTTGTGAGCCCGTCCTTCTCGGTCACGCGCGCATGCAACGCGTTACCGGTGCGCTCAAAGCTCACCGACATGCCATCATGGTCGAACCGTGTTCCATCGAAATCTGCTTTAACGTGCCCGTCGCCAACCTGCGTCCAAGCCAGAGCGTGATGGGACCCAGCCCATGCCTCGGCCTCAGCCGTGTGACACTCGACGCATTGCTCTGACCCCGCGTATTCAGGTGTTTGCGCGTTTGCAGCAAAAGGCAAACACAGACCAAGAAGGAACGCCCAAATCCTCACGTTGCTTGCCCATCAGCTTGATCTTGCAAGTCCATCAAAGCACCGTTGTATTCCGCTCCGAGGATCAGGATGGCCGCGCACAAATATAGAAAGATCAACGCGGCCATCGCCCCTGCAAGACCAGCATAGGTTGCGCTGTACGAGGCGAACTGCGCGATATAGACAGAAAAACCCCAACCACCTGCTGCCAACAGGGCCAATGTCAGCACTACGCCAGGTAGAATTTGCCTTAACTTATGGCGCCCGGTCGGCAAAATCAGATGCGCCAGAACCACGACGCCGATCGGAACGCCGACCGTAAATGTCCAACGCAAGCGATCTACGGAAAGCCAGTCGGACACGTTGACGTCGGTTTTTTCAGAAACAAGCTGCGTGTAGACGGGCAAGACAACTTCGACTGCGGCAATGACCAGAATGCCAACTCCGCCAATGACCACCAGCCCCAGACACAGCAAGCGGGTTTTCCAAAACGGCCAGCTGTCGTGATCGTGATAGGCCTGGTTCATCGCAGCACGCACCGCCAAGACTCCGTTTGAGGCAAAGAACACCGCCAACAAACCACCAAGCGTAATCACGCCCGAGCCCGACTCGGCCAGGACCGAGCGCAGCTCGGCCACGATGGGCGCCGCAACATCCTGCGGCCACGCGCCAAAAATCAACTCGATCAGTTCGTTCGTGACGTAGTCCTGCGACAGAGAGCCAGCCAGGGCGACGGTGAACAGAACGAATGGAAACAAAGCCATCATCATCGACATGGCGACGTGGCTGCTCATGACAAAACCGTTTTTGGAACCGAACCTATTCAAGGCCAGAAAAAGCGCCTGAACTGGTCGGCCTACATAGGGAATCACACGCGCGATCATGCCAAAAGCCTAACCCGCCTGCTCCGTTCACTGAACCGGCAAATCAATAAGCTGCGCAAATAATCTCTGACAAATGTTTGGGCGCATTGCATAATCCGCCCCTGCTGTGCAGGATCAGATTTATGCGCCCAGACCAATTCCTGACACAGGTCGATTTATGACACAGAACGAAGACACCATCGCGCCCACCACACGGCTCAAGCTGTCCGTGGTGCGTGATGCGTTAATTGTCGCAACACTTGTGGTGCTCGGACTGTATGCCGGGTCCGCGTTTCTTATCCCGTTGACGATGGCATTGCTGATCAACGTCCTGATTATCGCGCTGAGCGATCGGATCATCGCGTTTACCCGGGCGCCCGTTTGGCTGGCCAACGTCGCTGGCGTTACAGTCGTCTTGGCCGGTTTGTTTGTGATCATGTATATTCTGGGAAGTCAGGCGACCCAGTTTGCAAGAACGATCAGCACTTACGAAAACCAGTTCGACGAGGCCGTGAACCGCGTCACCGGTCTGGTAGGCAATGATGTCACCAAATTTATTCGCGATAATCTGATTAACATCGACATGTCCTACGTTGCGCGTGTTCTTCTTGGCAGCGCGACCTCGTTGCTGAACCAGTTCTTTCTGATCAGCTTATACGTCGCCTTTCTTATGGCCGAACGGCTGGCCTTTCGGAAAAAGATTCAGCTGGCCGCGGGAGACCCCAAAACCGGCAGTGAATTCGCGGCCATAGTCGATGCGATATCGTTTAGCCTGCAACGGTATGTTGGCGTGAAAACACTGATCAGCCTGATTACCGCGGGCATCAGTTATTCAGTCTTTAAGATTCTGGGCCTGGAGTTTGCAGAGACTTGGGCCGTGCTTACTTTTGCACTGAACTTCATCCCGTCCATAGGCTCGATCATCGCGGTGATTTTTCCATCGATGATTGCGCTGGTTCAGTTCGAAAGCATTGGGCCGTTCCTGATCATTGTTCTGGGCTGTGGGACTATTCAATTTTTGATTGGCAACTTCCTGGATCCTGCCTTTTTGGGGCGGTCTTTGAATATGTCGACTTTTCTAGTCATACTGGCTTTGATGTTCTGGACCACGATCTGGGGATTGATCGGAGCGTTCCTAAGCGTGCCCCTGACCGTTTGTATTCTGATCGTGTTCAGCCATATTCCAGCCTTGCGCCCGGTCGCCATCTTGATGTCACTGGATGGAAGGTTGGGCGAAGAAATTCGCCCCAGCTCTGCCAGCTAGACTATGAAACAGCCGCTGTTCATTGGATCAGAGATTTATCGAAACTCGACTTATGGTTCCAAACACCCACTCGCGATACCGCGTGTTTCTACCGTTATTGATCTGTGCCGGGCCCAAGGGTGGTTGACGACGGAAAATTATCGCGTGAGCCCCTGCGCGAAACCCGCCGCGCTAGAGGCGTTCCACACTCCGACCTACGTGGCCGCCCTGCAACAAGCGGAACGGGATCAGGCGGTGTCAGATGAAACGCGGGACAAACACGCGCTGGGCACACTGTCCAATCCCGTGTTCCCCGAGATGTACCGACGTCCTGCGACTGCGGCCGGAGGCTCGATGCTGGGGGCCGAGTTGATCCGCTACGGCGGCATTGTTTTTAACCCTGCTGGCGGCACCCATCACGGCCTTGCGGACCGGGCCAACGGGTTTTGCTATCTGAACGATCCCGTTCTGGCGATCCTGACCTTGTTGCGCGCGGGCCTCGACCGAATCGTCTATGTCGATATCGACGCGCATCATTGTGATGGGGTCGAAGCGGCTTTTCAGGGCTCGGCCAAAGTTCGCATGATTTCAGTTCACGAGTCCCGCCGATGGCCGTTTAGTGGCACACTGGATAACGATGCGGGCGGGGCTGCTTTCAATCTTCCAGTTGATCGCAACCTCAACGACGACGAGTTTAACGCCATCCTTGATCAATTGATCCTGCCAGCAACCGCGTCCTTCAAACCCCAGGCTATCGTTTTGCAATGCGGTGCAGACGCCGTGGCCGAGGACCCGCTGTCTCGCCTGACTCTGTCGAACAATGCGCATTGGCGGGCGGTCGCCAGTCTGCGCGATATGGCGCCACGGTTACTGGTATTGGGCGGTGGTGGCTACAACCCCTGGTCCGTTGCACGACTATGGACCGGTGTTTGGGCTACCCTAAACCGGATCGACATACCCGATACGCTGAACATCACAGCGCAGTCACTGCTGGGCGACCTGACGTGGAACCGTGCAGCCGGAAAACAACCGCCCCGGCATTGGTTTGAAACTTTGCGCGACACACCCAACTATGGCGCCATACGTCCTGAATTGCAGGCCAACTTGCAGTATCTTGCGGAACGGATTTCGTAGTGGATCAGGCGTTACAACGCTGCTAACCTCTGATCATTAATACACATTCTCGAACACTCTACTTCGGCGCGGTGAGCTATTTCCTGACACCAGCCCACAAATCGGACCAAGAAATGAATGCACTTAATCAGATAAGTGAACTCAAAACGCGGATGGGGCATGCGATCATCGGACAAACCGAAGTGATCGACAGGTTGATCATCGGATTGCTGGCAAATGGCAACCTGCTGATCGAGGGCCTGCCTGGTTTGGCAAAAACCCGGGCTGTCAAAGCCATGGCTAGCAATCTTGATGCCAGTTTCAGCCGAATTCAATTCACGCCCGACCTGCTGCCGTCGGATGTAACCGGCACCGAAGTGTTTCAGCAGACCGATACTGGCAACACCTTCCGTTTCGATCCCGGCCCAATCTTTGCAAACATCGTTTTAGCTGACGAGATAAACCGCGCACCCGCCAAAGTGCAGGCTGCCCTTTTGGAGGCGATGGAGGAACGACAGGTCACCGTCTCGGGCACCACACATAAGATGGAGCCGCTGTTTATCGTGATGGCAACCCAGAACCCGATCGAACAAGAGGGCACCTACCCCCTGCCCGAAGCGCAAATGGACAGGTTCCTGATGCATGTTCAGATCACTTATCCCCCGGTCGAAGACGAGGTCGAAGTGATCCGTCTGGTGCGCGGTGAAGAAATCGCTGCCGGGTCCGGGTCGACACACGATGCTGCGGCACCTATCCCGCAGGACGCCGTGTTTCAGGCTCGGTCCGAAATTGGGAAAATCCACGTGTCCGACGCAATGGATCGGTACATGGCCGATCTGGTACAGGCGACCCGGACACCTGAGAAATACAGCGATGAGCTTGCGAGTTGGATCGAAATCGGCGCCAGCCCCCGCGCGTCGTTGGCATTGGATAAATGCGGACGCGCCCATGCCTGGATGAATGAGCGCGACTATGTCGACCCGGCTGATGTTCGCGCCATCGCCCATGACGTCTTTCGCCACCGCATCACTCTCAGCTTTGAGGCGCAAGGAAGCGCCAAGACGCCCGATGACGTGATCGCGGAAATCCTGCGCCTTGTTGCGTTACCCTGATTAACCGGAAAGAGAGCTTCGTGGCCCAGACTGCCACATATTCCGATGACCCGCGCATTCATGTGGATGCCGAGCATCTCCTGCGGCTAGGGGCCAGATCGCGCGTTCTCAGCCTTTTACCCAAACAACCCGCACGCTCGATCCTGAACGGTCGCCATGCGTCGCGTTTGCGTGGGCGGGGTCTGAACTTCGAAGAGCTGCGCACATACCTTCCCGGCGATGACATCCGCACAATCGACTGGAAAGTGACGGCTCGGACCGGAGAGCCCCATGTTAGGGTCTACACCGAAGAAAGGGATCGCCCTGCCCTGCTGTTGGTCGACCAGCGGATTTCGATGTTTTTTGGAACCAAAGTTTACATGAAATCCGTCATCGCTGCGGAATCTGCCGCAATCGCAGCCCATCGCATTCTGGGGCAAGGCGACCGGGTCGGCGGGATTGTCTTTGGCGACACTGATTTGGCCGAACACCGCCCTCAACGCCGCCCTGCTGCCCTGACCCGGTTTCTGTCTTCCGTTGCTGCCTTGAACTGCAGCCTGAAGGCCTCACTTCGTCCCACGCCAACAGTTGCGCTGAACGACATCCTGGAACAGGCAGCCCGCATCACGCACACCAACGCTCTGGTCTGTGTGTTTTCGGATTTTGACGGTCTGGATGAAGCATCTGAGCGCATTCTAAGCCGCTTGGCCCGCTCTAATGATCTAATTTTGTTTAACATCTTCGACCCAAGCTCGCGCCAGCTTACCCCAGGCGTGAAACTGACGGTTTCAGATGGAGCCAAACAAATCGAACTGGACAGCTCGGACCCCGGTTTGTCCGACCGCATCATGGTGGCAATGGAAGGTCGACTGGCGCTGTTGCAGCAATGGTCAAAACGCTATGGATTTCCGATTGTCCCGATGACCACCGAAGAACCGGCATTGGACCAATTGTTAAAGCAGTTCGGCCACATCGGGGGTCGCGCATGAGCATTGATACAGAGGGCAAATCTCTTGTTGAATTGCTGGACATGCTCGTTCCGGCCCCTGTACCGCAGCCCATACCCATGACGCCGCAGACCTCGGGATGGTTGTTTTTGGCGGCAGTTCTGGCTGCCGCTATCTCGTGCGGAGTTTATGTGTACTTAAGACACAGACGACACAACGCGTATCGACGCGCGGCGCTTGTCGAATTAGATGCCGCAGGCAACGATATTGCCAAAATCGCAGATATCCTGCGTCGCACCGCACTTGCTGCGTATCCGCGCGCGCAAGTCGCCGGTCTTCACGGGCAAGAATGGATCAACTTTCTGCAGCATTCCTCTGATAATATTAAATTTACTGACGCTCACTCTCAGCTGCTAAACGAAGCTCCGTATAAGAATGTTGGTCCAAGTCCAGACATAGCGCATTTGGCGCGGGTGTGGATCAATACCCATAGACCACTGGGGAGGCGAAAATGATCTCTTTCGCATTCCCTTGGGCATTTCTTCTTCTCCCGTTGCCGCTGCTGGTGTGGTGGCTCGCACCTGCTCATCGAGAACAAACAAGTTCAGTTCGCATCCCATTCTTCCGACATGTCGCACAAGCGGCGAGAGCCGAGCCGAAGTCCGGGTCCGTCATTTCACGACGGTCTACGCTGCAGACCCTCGTGGTCATTCTGATCTGGTTGTTGCTCGTGGCCGCGTTGGCTCGTCCAGAAAAACTGGCGGATCCGATCATTGTCGAAAAGTCGGCGCGGGACGTCGTTCTGGCGCTGGATATTTCGGGCTCGATGGATCAACGCGATTTCCGATCGACAGATGGCACGCCCAAGCAGCGACTGGCTGCCGTCAAGGATGTCCTGCGCACTTTCATCGCCGAGCGTCAGGGCGATCGAATGGCGTTGATCATTTTCGGTACACGCGCTTTTGTTCAGGCCCCGTTCACCGAAGATTTGAATAGTTTGAATGGCTTCCTGGATCAAACTGAAGTGGGGATGGCCGGCCCAAACACAGCATTGGGCGATGCGATTGGCCTCGGCATTCGGACATTTGAATCCAGCGAGGTTGAACAACGTCTCATGATCCTGCTGAGCGACGGTGCCGACACGTCCAGCCGCATGACCCCAACCAACGCAGCGGCGATTGCCGCCGACAAAGGCGTTGTCATATACACCATCGGCGTCGGTGATCCCGATGCCACTGGCGAGGATCGAGTGGATCTCGACGCGTTGAAGTCCATAGCGGATCGAACCGGCGGCCAGTACTTCTTTGCCAATGACGAGGCCGCGCTAACCGAAACCTATCAGCGTATTGACGAACAAAATCCAAGAATCGTCGAAACTCAAAGTTACAGGCCGCGCGAAAGCCTGACCCATTACCCGCTGTTGATCGCCCTGATTTTGGTCCTAGTCAGTTCGCTGGGTTTTCGTGTCGCCCAACACCGCAGGAGATCAGTATGATCGACGCGGTGGCAGAGTTTCATTTTATTAGAGCACCTTACTTGTTGTTTTTAATTCCCATTGCGGGTTTACTGTGGGTGCTTCGCCCCAAACGTTCGCGGAAAGCTACCGTTCCTTCTGGCATTGCTCCTCATCTAGCAGAAGCACTCATGCTCAGTGCTGAAAACGACCGACGGATTTATCCTATAGACGTCGCCATGTTTGCAGCAGCTTTGATCGCAATCGCCGCAGCCGGTCCGACTTGGTCCCGAGCGCCCAACCCATTGCTTGCCGACACAGCGCCCTTGGTAATCGCCCTCAAGGTCACAGAAAGCATGGAGGATGCTGACCTAGCCCCGTCACGGTTGGAGCGTGCGAAATACAAGATCACAGACATCATAAACGCCCGAGCCGGGGCTCGAACGGCGTTGCTGGGATATGCAGGCTCACCTCACCGGGTCGCACCGTTGACGGAAGATGCAAACATCCTTCGCCCTTTGCTGGAGGGATTGACCCCCGCCGTCATGCCCACGCAAGGGGATGCCGCCGCGGACGCTCTGACATTGGCGCAAGGTATTTTGGACGACAGTGAAACCCCGGGCGCCGTGTTGTTTGTGCTGGACGACCTCGATCCTTCCCAGATGCCGGAATTCGAGAACGCATCCTCACAAATCTTCTTTCTGACAATGCTCCCTGACAGCCAAGAAATTGTTCAGTTGAACAGCCTGAAGAATGCAGGCGTCGTTGCGTTTTCGAATGACGATCAGGATGTCACTCGGCTTTTGCGGCAAATCCAAACAGCCTATGTCGATGCGCTGGATGATGATGACAGGCTCGACTGGCAGGACAAAGGGTGGGTTCTGGCCTGGCCCGCGGCCCTGCTGTCCTTACTTTGGTTCAGACGGGGTTGGGTCATCAGGTGGGCGTTGCTGGGATTGTTCGTTACGCAACCCGCAGGCCCGGCCAAGGCGGAAGGTTGGCGGGGTTGGTTTCTGACACCGGATCAACAAGGTCAGATCGCCATGAACCAAAAACGGTTTTCTGATGCCGCGGAAC
Organism: Ruegeria sp. AA6; assembly: GCF_056542865.1. Lineage (NCBI taxonomy): Bacteria > Pseudomonadati > Pseudomonadota > Alphaproteobacteria > Rhodobacterales > Roseobacteraceae > Ruegeria > Ruegeria sp. AA6. The sequence goes on along the minus strand of NZ_JBQGAN010000002.1, from coordinate 455,348 downwards.
TGTTCGAGGACCCATACCACGAAGGGTACGCGCGCTTGAAAGCTGGGCAGTACCCTGAGGCTGCGGCGATCTTTGCGGAACTCAATACTCCAGAAGCGGCTTTTGCCGAAGGCATGGCGCGTATCCGTAACCGAGAGTATCGACCTGCCATAAACGCATTCGACACTGCTTTGGAACGGCGTCCCAACTGGGCGGAAGCACAACACAATCTTGAAGTTGCCACCGCCATTCTGGATTACGTCGAAGCAACTCGCGAACAGTCAGACACCGGTGAAGAAGCCGGGATCGGTGCGGACGACATAGTGTTCGACAACGAAGCCGGGCGAGGTGAAAATATAACCATTCAGGCCCCAGCCGAGGGGACCAAACCCCTGCCCGCCGATCAGTGGATCAGCGCCATCGACACGGACATGCAGGATTTTCTGCGAAATCGGTTCTTGTTGGAAAACCAGGAGAAACAGCAATGAGGCACATCCTGTTTCTCCTGCTAATGTTGCTGCCCGGCCTAGTGTTCGCGCAAGGCAATGCAGCGATCCAACCACTGGTCACAGTCGACGCGCCAACCGAGGACGTAATCGTTGGACAACCGGCCTCGGTGCTTATCAAGGTACTGGTGCCGACCTTCATGCCATCGCCCCCTGTTTTTCCGTCGCTGGAGCAGGAAAACGTCCTGGTGCGCCTGCCCGAACGCGCCTCCGGCCCCGTTAGTGAGCCCGTGGACGGCGAAACCTGGTCTGGCGTCCAACGTCGCTATCGCATCTACCCTTTGACCGATGGGCCGCTCGAACTCGGCACTACAGAAATGACCGTCACGTATGCCAACCCTGACACGAATGATCCGGTTCAGGTGTCGGTCCCGTTATCTCCGATTACGATCAACGCGGTGGTCCCTGATGCTGCGGCTGATCTGGATCCCCTGATCATCGCCACGCAGTTTGAGCTGGAACAGGAAATCGAGGGCTCGACCGAATTGCAGGCCGGAGATGCCATCACGCGGCGGTTAACGGCGCGAATTTCCGGCACAAGCGCGATCCTGATACCCGAACTTATTGCGGAAAATCAGGATTCTCTGTTGCGATCTTATCCAAAGGAACCCCGATTGACCGAAACAGAGGATCGAGGTGTTCTTTCTGGGCAGCGGGTCGACGAAACCACCTATCTTGCACAAGATGGCGGCCAAACGCAGCTTTCGGCAATATCCTTCCAATGGTACAACCTGTCGGCCAACTCGATCGAAACCGCTGAGGTCGACGCCGTGGACCTAACGCTTAACGCACCCATGCCCGGCCCTCCGTCAACAGAAAAGCTGGTTGGTTACGTTTTTTGGGGCGGGCTGTTGGCATTGGTCGCTTTGGCTTTTGCGCGGTGGGGATTGCCCCGCTATCAAGCATGGATCGACGTCCGGCAAAAAGCCTATCAAACGTCGCCTGAATATGCCCTTGCACAATTACGCCGCGCACTGAGAGCGCAAGACCTTTCAGGTGCCTATTCCGCACTTGAAAGGTGGAAGAAACGGAGCAGTAATCCACAGGATTCAAGTGACCTTGAGGCGCAGTTGATTAAGATTGGATCATCGCGTTACACTACTGATTGCGCTGGAAAAACACCAGACTGGTCCGCGGCGATCTCGGCCTTGGCTAGCTTGGCAAGTTCACCCAGAAAACCACCCCGGGCGCTTCCATCGCTGAACCCCTGACGGTCAGGTCTGGCAGTTGGCGATCAGTGCTTGTCTGTCTTTCAATCGCACCCGCCCATATCCAAGCTCGATCAAACCCAAATCCGCAAGATGATGCAAACTGCGATGTAACGTCGGTTGTGAAACAGCGATCATTTCGGCCAATTCTTCTTGGCTAACCACGATCCAGCCGTCACTTTTTGAGGTTCCTTCGTCCAGGTGGAGCAGACGCAATACAAGCCTTTTTTCACTGCCGGTAACGGCCAAATTTGCCATTATGCGCAAGGCCGTCTGCATGTTCTCTTGGGTGAGTGCATAAAAGTCTCGAATATACTGAGGATTTGCCTTCACCAACTTGGCAATCCGTGTATTCGGAAAAAACAAGGCTTGTGTCTCTTGCGTCGTCACCACGCTGACAAGCCGTGGAGCATCGGCGAACAATGCCAAATCCCCGATCCAGAAACCTGCACCTTCGCGATGCAAAACAAACTCTTGGCCGTCATCCGCCGGAGCCGTAATCTGTACGCCACCATTTACGACGGCAAATATCCCGTTCGCTGGGTCTCCATGGTGATACAGGGTTTCCCAAGCTTCAAAATTTTTTGCGACACCGCATTCCAGCAAATCACGCCGAAAAACCTCGGAACGTTTGCTGAACCACCCGCTCTCTCGCAAGAGCTTCAAATTATTCGCTTTGTCAAACATTAGTATTTTTCAATATCATCATATGATGAGTTTTCAATCCCACTGATACCATAAGCTACGCGTGTTCGATTCCCGGAACAGTGAAACCTCACCGTTCAGAATTCGACAGATTTTTAGGAAGCTTATTGGCTGATTTGCCAGCCACCTAACAAAAACAAACTTCCGGGTTTTCAGGACCCTTTTCAGATCAGGAGCACATCATGTCACCACCTCGTTCGATTGCAGACAGTTGGCGAACCACTATACGCCGCGTTGCTGTGGCAACTGTCGCCGTTGCGTTGGCAATTCCCGCGTGGGCGCAGGAACAGAAACCCAATATCCTGGTCATCTGGGGTGACGATATCGGGCAGTCAAACATCTCGGCCTACACAATGGGGCTGATGGGTTATCAGACACCCAACATCGACCGCGTCGCGAAGGAAGGCATGATCTTCACCGACTATTATGGTGAACAATCCTGTACCGCAGGCCGCTCGTCCTACATCATGGGGCAGTCAGTGTTCCGGACGGGCCTTTCCAAAGTCGGCCTTCCCGGTGCCGATCTGGGTATGCAAGTCGAAGATCCAACCATTGCGGGCCTACTGAAGGACCATGGTTACGTTACCGGTCAATTTGGTAAAAACCATTTGGGTGACAAAGATGAACACCTTCCGACAAACCACGGATTCGACGAGTTTTTTGGCAATCTTTACCACCTGAACGCCGAGGAAGAGCCGGAAAACGAAGACTATCCCGGAGACGCTGTTCTTGCTGATGGCCGAACCTTCCGCGAAGCCTATGGCCCGCGCGGCGTGATCAAGTCCAAAGCTGATGGCACGATCGAAGACACCGGTCCGTTGACACGCAAGCGTATGGAGACGGTAGACGACGAAACCGTCGCTGCAGCGATCGACTTTATCCAACGTGCGCATGAGCAAGGCCAACCCTTCTATGTCTGGTGGAACGGCACACGCATGCACTTCCGTACGCATGTAAAGGATGAAATGCGCGCCCAAGCGAATGAGATCGCCGGTCGTGTCGCCGATGAATACACGGCTGGCATGATTGAACACGACATGCATGTGGGGCAATTGCTCGACCTGCTGGACGAGCTTGGCATCGCTGACAACACCATCGTGCACTATTCCACAGACAACGGCCCGCACATGAACACGTGGCCGGATGCCGCCGCGACACCGTTCTGGGGTGAGAAAAACACCAACTGGGAAGGCGGATGGCGCGTTCCGTCGATGGTACGTTGGCCCGGCCAGATCGAGGCCGGTTCGGTTACCAACGAAATCGTGCACCACATGGACTGGTTGCCAACTTATCTGGCCGTCGCTGGTGATCCCGACATCAAGGAAAAACTGAAAGCGGGCTATAGCTCGTCGGGTATGGGCCGTGAATACAAGGTTCATCTGGACGGCTACAATATCCTGCCACTTTTGACGGGTGAAGCGACTGAAAGCCCCCGCCGCGAAATCTTCTATTTCTCGGATGATGGCGACCTGACAGCGCTGCGCTTTGACGATTGGAAACTAATTTTCCTTGAGCAGAAAGCATGGGCAACCCTGCGCGCCTGGATCGAACCCTGGACCGAGCTTCGTATTCCGCTGATCGTGAACCTGCGTCGCGACCCCTATGAGCGCGCCTATCGGACGTCCAACACCTACTATGATTGGCTACTGGATCGCGCATACTTCCTTGTTCCTGCGCAGCAGTATGTTGGGTCTTTCCTTGAAACATTCCAGGAATTCCCGCCTCGTCAGAAGGCAGCCAGTTTTAACCTGGATCAGGTGATGGAGAAACTGGCCTCACCCACCAATAACTGATCCCTGCAACAACGAAGGGCCGCTGGTTAAACAGCGGCCCTTTACAGATTGCCAAAAAGGAATTTCTCATGAAAGCCGCTCTTCTGTCCGCCGTCGTTTTCATGGCTCCGATTGTTGTATCCGCAGATCCATTGCCCAGTTGGGCGACTTCGGATTCCAAAGGCCGGATTATAACCTTCGTTGAGGCAGTTACCGACCCACTCAGCGCCGAATATGTGACGCCTGCAGAGCGAATTGCGGTCTTCGACAACGACGGAACCCTTTGGGCCGAACAGCCCGTCTATTTCCAACTGACCTTCGCGATGGATCGCTTGGCCGAAATGGCGGCGGCTGACCCCTCGATCTTGTCTACCCCAACATTGGAAGCAGCGGCACAAGGTGATTTGAAATCCATCCTGGTGGGCGGTCATGATGCCTTGATCGAGGTTCTGAACGCCTCGCATTCCGGGCTTAGCGTGGAAGAATTTCAAGCCTCGGTCGCCAAATGGTTAAGCACAGCCCGCCACCCTGACACTGGTCTAGCTTATGACCAGATGACTTATCAGCCGATGGTGGAACTTCTACGCTATCTCAGGGATGAGGGGTTTCGGACATACATCGTTTCGGGCGGCGGCCTGCATTTCATGCGCGTGTTTGCCGAAGACGCCTATGGCATCCCACCCGAACAGGTTCTGGGAACCTATACTGGCACGACCTATGAGACAGCCGATGGCACACCAACCATCCTCAAAGCCCCTGGTATCGCCTTTGTGGACGACAAGGAAGGTAAACCAATCAACATCGAACGCACCATTGGCCGACGGCCCATTATTGCGGGCGGTAACTCGGACGGGGATTTCGCCATGCTGGAATGGACAACCGCAGGGCATGGGCCGCGTTTGGGCATTCTGGTTCACCACACAGATGCCGAACGTGAATGGGCCTATGATCGGGAAAGCCCTATTGGAAAACTGGTCGATGGGCTGGACAAAGGTCCGGGAAAAGGCTGGATAATCGTTGATATGGCGCAAGACTGGGAACGCATCTACACTGGCGGTGACTAAGACACTCAGAGACCGATAACCCCATGTGGACATTACTTGTTTCCGCGGCCGTCTTCTTCCTGTACGTGACGGCCGTTGTCTTTGCGATCCGGGCGGCACAAACCGCGCGCACACCTCAAGGCGCTGTTGGATGGGTGGTGTTCCTGATCTCGGCCCCGATGTTCGGCGTGCCGATGTATCTGTTTCTGGGTCACCACCGCTTTCGCGGGTATCGCATTGCGCGAAAGCACAGCGAACGTGTGGTTGAAGGGATCAAGAGCTTTGCAGACTTTTCGATGCCCGAACCCGGCTCCATGCCATTCAACCCCCGACCATTCGAGGCATTGGCTCATTTACCGGTTTCTCGTGGCAATGGGGCAAAATTGCTGATCGATGGGCAGGCCACGTTCGACGCCATCTTCCAAGCCATCGATAAGGCGCAAAACTATGTCTTGATCCAGTTCTACATCGTGCGCGACGACAAGTTGGGTAAACAACTAAAAGACAAGATGATTGCAGCTGCCAATCGCGGCGTGTCGGTCCGCTTCATGACCGATGCCGTGGGCAGCTATGGCCTTCCAACGTCTTATCTGGACGACTTACGCGCTGTGGGGGTCGAGATCGCAAACCCTCGTGATCGGCGGGGTCCGCAATATCGTTTTCAACTCAATTACCGCAACCACCGCAAGACCGTCATCATTGATGGAGAGATCGGTTTTATCGGCGGGCACAACGTCGGCGTCGAGTATCTGGGGCAAAGCGAATATTTCGGACACTGGCGCGACACGCATATCGAAATGACCGGCCATGTGGTGCGGCAACTACAACTGATATTCGTCGAGGATTGGAACTGGGCGCATGGAGTTGACCTGATCGACAAGTTGGACTGGGCCGGATCGGTGTCTGACCAGGATATGAACGCGTTGCTTGTGGCAACGGGACCAGGGGATGACACAGAAACCGGCGCAATGATGTTTTTTGCTGCTATCACCGAAGCGAGAGAGCGGGTTTGGATCGCATCCCCGTACTTTGTGCCGGACATCGACATCATTACTGCACTGCAACACGCGGCCCTGCGTGGTGTGGACGTGCGTATTCTAGTGCCAGATGTGATCGACCACCGCCTGCCCTGGCTGGCGGGCTTTGCCTATTTCGACGAAATTCGAGACTGCGGCGCACGGATATTTCGGTATACCGACGGCTTCATGCATCAAAAGGTCTTTGTGGTCGACGACACTCTGGCGGCCGTGGGCACCACGAATCTGGACAACCGATCCTTCCGGTTGAATTTCGAAGCAATGGCGCTGTTTTTTGACACGCGTGCAGCCGAGGCCGTGGACAAAATGCTAAGCGCCGATTTCAAAAACAGCTATGAGCTGACCCGCAACTTGTCTGAGCAACCGGCTTACATCCGGTTCGGGTCACCCTTGGCACGGTTGTTTGCGCCGATCCTCTAGGACATCAGCTCTTCTTTGAACACCTGCGTCATCAGAGCAACCATGAAGGCGGTCGAAAGACCAAAGGCCAGCAGCCCGGTGACCGAGGCAAATGCTCCGAAAATGCGTAGCGGCTCACCCAGAACGATGTCGCCATAGCCAAGCGTGGTGAATGTCACCAACGAAAAATAGAGTGCCGAGTTCCAATCAGGCAGGACGTCCCCAAGCACCCAGACGATCGCCCAAAGCCAGACCTGAAAGGTATGAATCGCAACGATGAAACCCAACGCGATACAAATCGGCGCGGCGATTGAGACGAACCGCTTGCTGTTTTCCAACCGCAAAGACATTCGCCGGATCATCTGCGTGCACCACGTCAGAAGGATAATCTCGATCAGAAAGCAAATGCCGAGATAGACGCTGCCCCAAACAATCTGCTGCGCTAATGTCATGAATTCCTGCCCCGGACTAAAGAAGTCGTGCCACAATGGCGGCTTAGCCGACAAAGGACAAGGCTGCGACGAATGGAAACGGATGCGGCTGGGTGCTGGACTCTGGCGGTTGGCGTTGCACATTGTTGCAGGCACCATCCAAGGGGTTTTGAATGCTGCTGAATATAGAAAAGGTCCAGAAATCCTATCCGGGTGGGCGGCCGGTTCTGCGGGACGTTTCGCTGAGATTGGACCACGGACAGACGCTGGCCCTGACCGGCGAAAGCGGCAGCGGCAAAAGCACGCTTTTGAACCTTGCCGCCGCGCTCGACAGCTTTGACAGAGGCGAGATCACTGTGGACGGAACGGCCCTGTCCGGGCTGGACGATCGCGGTCGTGCCGCGTTGCGCCGTCAAAGCGTGTCGATGGTATTTCAGCAGTTCAACCTGATCCCCTCGCTGACGGTTGCCCAAAACCTGTCGTTCCACGCACGGCTTGCAAACCGTGAGGACACCGAATGGACAGCCCAACTGGCCGAAAGGCTTGGTTTATCCGACCTGCTGAGCCGCTACCCGGAAAACCTGTCTGGCGGCCAACAGCAACGTGTTGCCATCGGGCGCGCCATGGCACCGCGACCTAAGCTTCTGCTTGCGGATGAGCCGACAGGAAATCTGGATGAAACAGCAAGCGCCACTGTGCTGGACTTGATGCTTTCACTAGTCGCAGAAACCGGTGCGGCCCTTCTGCTGGTCACACACTCACACGATATTGCGGCGCGGCTTGACCGGCAGGCGCATTTGGCTGGCGGTCACATCGGATGAACAGTGCGATCATACAGGCCCTTTTGTCACACTGGTGGCGGCATTGGTTGCAATTGGTCACGCTGCTGATCGGCATCGCCTTGGCAACAGGGCTGTGGTCCGCCGTCCAAGCCATCAATACCGAGGCCCGTGCCAGCTATCAGCGTGCCAGTGATCAACTTGCTTTGGGTTTGTTTGACGCGTTACGTGATCCCTCTGGTCCAATCTCGATTGAACGCTATGTTTCACTGCGCCGCGCGGGTTGGCAGGTGGCGGCAGTGCTGGAGGGACCGCTGCGCGTGGCAGGTGGTACTGTGCAGATCATGGGCGTCGACATGGTCGCCTATCCTCCTCTGCCCGCCGTGACTCAGATTGAACAAAGCGAAGCGCCCCCGGACCCAGCGGCCATGTTGACCGCGCCCGGTCGTCTTATGGCCGCGCCCGAATTAGCCCGGATATTGGAGGGGCAAAACGACCTGCCCCCGGTTCTGACATCCACTGTGGTTCCCCCCGACCTGGTCCTGACCGATATCGGAGTGGCCGAGACCCTATTTGACAAACCGGGACAGATCACTCGGTTGATGGTATTGCCATCTCAGCCACGCGGCATACCTCAGCTATCCAAAATTGCGCCCGAGCTGGAACTGGTCGAGGCTGCGGAACAACTGGATACCGCGCAGTTAACCGACAGTTTTCACCTGAACCTGACAGCCTTTGGCTTGCTATCGTTTGCGGTTGGTTTGTTCATTGTTCACGGCACAGTTGGGCTCGCTTTTGCTCAGCGTCGCGCAATGATCCGAACCCTGCGGGCACTGGGTGTTTCGATGCGGCGTCTGGTCTGGATTGTCACCATGGAACTGGCCTTGCTGGCCCTGATCGGCGGCCTGATCGGGCTGGTTCTTGGTTTTCTGTTGGCCGGAATCCTTTTGCCGGATGTCGCCGCCACGCTGCGCGGTCTGTATGGTGCGCCCGTCGACGGCCAGTTGTCGCTGCAACCGCAGTGGATTTTGGCAGGGCTTGCAATGGCTTTGGGCGGCACGCTGCTTGCCAGTGGTCAAGCTCTGGTCCGACTGTCCCTTATGCCACTGCTGACCGGGGCCGGATTGCAATCATGGCGCGGGTCCGGCAAGGGGCAACGTTTTTCCGGGCTTGTCGGGATGGCCTTGATCATCGGCGGCCTAGTCATCGGCTTCGCGTTCGAGGGGCTGTTCGCCGGATTTGCGATGGTGGGCGGAATACTGACCGGCGCCGCGCTGATCCTGCCCTATCTGCTATCCCTTGCTTTGTCCGCTTTCGAAACCCGAGCGAGAACGCCCGTTGCTCAATGGGTATGGGCCGATATGCGCGCTCAATTGCCTGGCTTGTCCCTGGCCCTGATGGCACTTCTGCTTGCTTTGGCAGCAAATATCGGTGTGGGTACAATGGTTTCAAGCTTTCGCCTCACCTTTGTTGGCTGGCTGGATCAGCGCCTGACATCCGAGCTGTATGTGACCGCAACCGACAACCAACAGGGTGTGCAAATCGCCCAATGGCTGGAACCCAAAGTGGACGCTGTTTTGCCCATCCGCAGTGTTGAGCTGGCGCACGATACCGGACCGCTGTTTTTGTACGGAGTTGTGGACCATCAAACTTACCGTGATCACTGGCCGATCATCGCCTCTTCTGAAGGCGTCTGGGACCGGGTACTGGCAGGAGAGGCTGTACTAATCAACGAACAGCTTGCCCGGCGATCCGACCTGTGGCCCGGTGACACACTGACCCTGAACACAGATCACACTCTGTCTATCGCGGGTGTGTATTCCGACTACGGCAATCCGACCGGTCAGGCGATCGTGTCAATGTCGCAACTGGATCAGATTTCACCGGGTGCCGAAACACGCAGATTTGGCATTCGCATCGCGCTAGAGCGCGCGACCGAAATGGCTCAGGCTTTGCGAAATCAGTTTGACCTACCCCGCCAGTCTGTCGTGCATCAGGCCGCTATGAAGGCGCAATCTCTGGCAATTTTCGACAAAACCTTTGTGATCACTTCGGCGCTGAACGTTTTGACCCTGGGCGTCGCAGGGTTTGCCATCCTGACCAGCCTGCTGACGCTTTGGACCCAGCGACTGCCGCAGATTGCTCCGGTCTGGGCGCTTGGGCTGACGCGGGCACAACTGGCACGTCTAGAGTTGCTGCGCAGTTTGCTGCTGGCCGCGCTGACGGCAGTTTTGGCTCTGCCACTCGGGCTAGTTCTGGCTTGGGCGCTTTTGGCGGTGATCAACGTGCAGGCATTCGGCTGGCGATTGCCGATGTTCCTGTTCCCTTTGGACTGGGCCTATCTTTTCGCACTGACCTTGCTGGCCGCCTTTGTCGCTGCCGCCTTGCCCGCTCTGCGCCTCTTGCGCCTGCCGCCCGCCGACCTGCTAAGGGTGTTTGCCAATGAACGTTAAAATCTGGCTGATCGTTCTGCTCTTATTATTGCCCCCGGCCCTTCGCGCACAGGGGTACGCCGGTCTGGGCGGATCGGCCGAAGGATTCGCCATCCCAAAACCGGGATACCAGTTCGAATTCCCCAAGGACCATGGCCCCCATCCGACTTACCGGATCGAATGGTGGTATCTGACCGCCAATCTGTCCGGCGAAGATGGGCGCGACTATGGCATACAATGGACCCTGTTCCGGTCCGCCCTGAAACCGACCGAGACCGAAGGTTGGCAGAGCCCTCAACTGTGGTTGGGGCACGCCGCAGTGACAACTCCAGAAAAACACTACTTTGCCGAGCGCCTTTCACGCGGCGGGATCGGTCAGGCCGGGGTCACAGCCGAGCCGTTCGAGGCCTGGATTGACGAATGGACAATGCGTGGACCTGATCCCAATGCCGTGACCTTGACCGCAAGCGGAGCCGACTTTTCGTACAATCTGACGCTCAACGCCCAAGGCCCGTTTGTGTTTCACGGCGACGCTGGATATTCGGTCAAATCCGCAGATGGCCAAGCCAGCTATTACTATTCTCAGCCGTTTTATACCGCCGAAGGCGTGCTGCATTTGCCTGATGGCGATGTCAAAGTCACTGGGCAGGGTTGGCTGGACCGCGAATGGTCCTCGCAACCCTTGGCCGACGATCAAAGCGGCTGGGATTGGTTTTCGTTGAGTTTCGATGATGGTGACAAGTTAATGGCCTTTCGCCTGCGCGGCAGGCGAGGAGATTTCACGGCAGCCACGTGGATCACCCCGGACGGAACCGCAACCCCCCTGCCCGACGGGGCCGCGACCTTCGCACCGCTGGATACCGAACGTGTTGCCGGGCGGGATGTTCCGGTGCAATGGCGGGTCACATTGCCTGATCGAAATTTGGACGTCGAGGTTTCAGCCATCACACCTGACGCATGGATGGCCACTCGGTTCGAATACTGGGAGGGGCCTGTTACAGTATCCGGCAGCCATACAGGCCGCGGATACCTTGAGATGACAGGCTACTAGCTTTAGCGCACCACGTAGACCGAGACCGAAGAATGCCGGACCACTCGCGCTGCGTTCGGGCCAAGCAGATAATCTTTGAGATCCGGTTTATGCGCACCGATCACAATCAAGTCACTATTTGCGCTTTCGGCGGTTTTCAGAATTTCCTGATACGCCGTGCCGGTGGCCACGACGTGACGGATTTTCTCGTTCCGCTCTGCGCCTAGCGCCGACTCGCACAACTCAGTGAGTTTCGAATGCGCCTCTTCCAACGCCTTTTCGTGAAAGTCCGGTTGGAAAAAGCCCGAAACCCAGCTTTCCCCGAAATCGGGCAGCACTGTCACCACATCCAACTGCGCGTTGTCCTGATCAGCCAACGCTGCTGCCGTTTTCAGAACATTCAAGTCCAGATCGCCGTTGCTGATATCGACAGCACAAAGAACTGAGTTTGTCATGCGGGCACCTCTTGTCTTGCGGCTCGACCGCGTTGGAGGAAGGCGATCAGACCCAACAGGATCAGCGCAGGGATATAGATCAGTTGCTTGGGCGGCTGGCTGGACGGCAGGCTGACCGAGGTCAGGCGCACGGCCTCATCGCCATAATAGTCGAAGATGTCCAACTCATCGGCAACCGGAGTGCCGAAAAGTGGTTCTTCCACTTTGATCAAACCGTCTTCTTCCAGCAGCAGCAGACCCATTGCATCCACGCGGGCCTCTCCGCCTTCTTCGCTGCCGACGGCGACCACAACGGTCGTGTCGGTCATTTCCAGAGTGTCAAAGTCCGGCCCGCTAATCACAAGGCGCACTTCTGTCCCGGGCGGCGTTTGTCCGATCGTCTCAACAAAGGCTGCTGGTTCAACGGACTCATAGGGCGGAGATACCCGGTCCATGAAAAAGTCCGGCCGGAACAGCGCAAAGGCCACGAAGATCAGCGCGATGCTTTCGTAGATACGGCTATGGGTCAGGAAATAGCCCATTGTTCCCGCAGTGAAGACAAGGATGGCTATTGTTGCGAATATCGCGACAGTTATCCCCTCAACCCACGTCACGTCGATCAGCAGTAGATCGGTGTTGAAGATGAACACGAATGGCAACGCAACCGTCCGCAGGCTGTAGAAGAACGCGGTGAACCCGGTTTTGATTGCATCACCACCCGATACAGCGGCAGCGGCGAAACTTGCCAATCCAACCGGAGGCGTCACGTCAGCCATGATCCCGAAGTAGAACACGAACAAGTGCACAGCGATCAGCGGTACGATCAACCCGCTCTGCGCGCCAAGCTCAACTACAACTCCGGCCATCAGCGAGCTGACCACGATATAGTTCGCCGTGGTCGGAAGGCCCATCCCAAGGATCAGGCTGAGGATACCGACCATGATCAGCATCAGGATCAGGTTTCCGCCTGACAGGAACTCAACCAGATCAGCCATAACCTGACCAACACCGGTCAGGGTCACAGTGCCCACAATCACGCCCGCGGTTGCGGTTGCCAAGGCAATCCCGATCATGTTGCGCGCGCCGTCAATCAGGCCTTGCCACAGGTCCGCTACACCGTCGATAAAGCTGGCGTTCAGGTTGCTCTGCCCACGAAACAGCGCCTTGAGAGGCTTTTGCGTCAACAGGATCACAAACAGCAGCGCAGTGGCCCAGAAGGCCGACAGACCCGGGGATTTCTGTTCGATCATAAGGAAGTAAACCAGCACGATGATCGGCAGCAAATAGTGCAGACCGGCCTTATAGATGTCGGCGATGACCGGCAGTTCAACTTCTTTGGCGTTTGGATCATCGGGTTCCAGATCAGGCACTTGCGCGGCCAAGTACAGCAGCACCACATAAACTGCGCAGACGATAAGGCTGAGAACCAGACCTGCCGCCGAGGGCGCCCAGCTTGTCACCGCTTCGACCGGGAATTGCGACCCGTAGCAGAGACCAGCAAAGACCACAAAGAAGGACAGCATGCCTACGACCGTTCGCGCCAGATGCACTTCGCGGTTGCCCAGAGTTGGCATGTTCCGCTTCACCGCCTCAAGATGCACGATATAAACCAGCGCGATGTATGAGATCGCGGCAGGCAGGAAGGCGTGAGTGATCACCTCGACATACGAAATGCCCACGTATTCAACCATCAGGAAGGCCGCAGCGCCCATGACCGGCGGCATGATCTGACCGTTCACAGACGAGGCCACCTCGACCGATCCGGCCTGCTCGCTGGAAAAGCCAACACGCTTCATCAGCGGAATAGTGAACGTCCCGGTGGTGACAACGTTGGCGATCGACGAGCCCGAGATCAGACCGGTTGCAGCTGAACCCACAACCGCAGCCTTGGCCGGACCGCCACGCAGGTGCCCCAGGGCACCGAAGGCCATCTTGATGAAGTAATTCCCCGCCCCGGCCTTATCCAGCAACGCCCCGAACAGCACGAACAGGAACACGAATTTCGTAGAGACGCCGAGCGCGATACCAAACACACCCTCGGACGTGATCCACATATGACTCATTGCCTTTTTCAGGCTTGCGCCCTTCCAGCGGATAACTTCGGGCACCCATTCCGAAGAGCCGAAGAACACATAAGCCAAGAATATCGTCGCGATGATCGCCATCGCCGGGCCAAGCGCACGCCGCGCGGCCTCGAACAATAGAAGCAGACCGACCAAGGCAACCCACTTGTCCGTATCATCGGCAAGACCGCCCGCATCGACGATCTTTTGGTAGAAGAAATAGCCGTAAAGCGCGACAAACGCGCCCAACAGCCCCATGATCCAGTCCTGAACCGGGATATAGTCGCGCGGGCTGGTTTTCAGCGCAGGATAGGCTGCAAAGGCCAGGAACATCGCGAAGGCCAGATGAAACTGCCGCGCATTGTTAACAACGCTGCCGGGCAGCACATAGTTTGCCAACGGCGAGGCCAGCACGACCTGAAAGACCGACCATGTCGCCGCCACAACGGCCAGAAAAACCCCGACATTACCGACCGGATTACGCCCACCCGCATCGGACGAGGCTACAAGTTCTTGTAGCTCTTCTTCGGATAGCGGACGATTGGATTGTGTGTCGGAACTCATGAAATGTCTCCCCGTCGCGGCCGTTTTCGGCCTTCTGAAACACCCGTTTTCCTACGGGTTTGATGCAGGGCGCCCGTGGGCACCCTGCTGTAGGTCTGGCTTACTGAACCCAGCCTTTTTCTTTGTAGTACTTCTCGGCACCCGGATGCAGCGGAGCCGACAGGCCGTCTGCAATCATTTCTTCGGGCTTGAGGTTGGCAAATGCCGGGTGCAGCTTTTTGAAGTCATCGAAGTTTTCGAAGACTGAGCTGACAACCGCGTAAACCGCATCTTCCGACACGTCAGCCGAGGTCACGAAGGTCGCGCCAACACCAAAGGTTGCGGTGTCGCCGTCCGAACCACGGTACATGCCACCGGGGATGGTTGCGGTGCGGTAGAACGAGTTGTCGTTGACCAGCTTGTCCACCGCGTCGCCGCTGACGTTCACCAGGACCGAGTCACAAGCCGTGGTGGCTTCCTGAATCGACCCCGAGGGGTGACCTACGGTGTAGACCATCGCATCGATCTGGTTGTCGCACAGAGCTGCGGACTGTTCGGCCGCTTTCAGCTCGGTCGCCAGCTCGAAATCGTCGGTTGTCCAGCCCATCTCGCCCAGCAGAACCTCCATGGTGCCGCGCTGACCGGAACCGGGGTTGCCGATGTTGACGCGCTTGCCCTTCAGGTCCTCGAAGTTGGCGATACCGGAATCGGCACGGGCAACGACGGTAAACGGTTCAGGGTGTACCGAGAATACGGCGCGCAGGTTTTCGAAGGGTCCAGCCTCTTCAAATTTCGAGCTGCCGTTATACGCGTGGTACTGCCAGTCGGACTGTGCAACGCCGAACTCCAGCTCGCCTTCGCGGATGGTGTTGATGTTGTACACCGAACCACCCGTGGACTCGACCGAGCAGCGAACGCCGTGCTCTTTGCGGCCTTTGTTGACCAGACGACAGATCGCGCCACCCGTCGGGTAATACACGCCGGTCACACCACCAGTGCCGATCGTAATAAACTCTTCTGCATACGCTGCCGGAGCCATAAGGGCTGCGGTGACGACCGCGCCGAGGCTAAGCTTGCTGCTGTTTTTCATTTTTGAGAACTCCCACTTCTTTTTGCGGATGGGAGACTGCTAGCGGTCCCATCCGGGACCCGCCGGTACGCCAAGCGCACCCGTCTTGCAACAGGTACAAGCGACTGAATTTCCAAAATCTCCCAACACCTTCGACGTTTCATTCAGACACTCCACTTGTCAACCCCTGCGGGCCCAGGAACGGGCCAGAGCCGCAAATCTGAGGGGCTTTTGGGATTTTTCCCCCTGAAACACCACAAGGGGGCTACGCCTTGCCGGAACAAAGCTTTGAAAGTCAGCCATCCACCATTTACTGTTATCTAAAAATTGGAATGTCTTGGGTAAGCCCTGAGCACCAAGAAGAAATATACCGCATGCCATAAAGGGTCGTCATTGATGAAGCGCACCTCACCCAGCCCGCTCCTTGTGATTGCCCTCGCGCTCAGCGCGGCGATAGCCGCTTGGGGTATCGCCGACCCGCATGGGCTGGGAAGGCTTGCCGCAAGGGCGGTGGCCATCCAGTTCAATAGCCGCGGCTGGTTCATCATGCTGGAAGTCAGCGCTGTGCTTTTCGCGGCCCTCTACTTGGCTTTGTCGCGGTTTGGCGACGTCCGGTTGGGGCCCGATGGTGCCGAGCCCGAATTTTCGACCCCAGCCTGGATTGCCATGCTCTTTGCTGCAGGCATGGGCGTTGGTCTTTTGTTTTATGGCGCGGCCGAGCCACTGACCCATTTCGAAGTATTGCGCCAATACAGCCCAGATCCCATGGCCGCCAGCCATGCCCTGTTTGTAACCTATTTGAACTGGGGCTTCCACGCCTGGGCCATCTACGGAATCGTCGGGTTGGTCATTGCCTATTTCGCCTATCGCCGACACCGCACGCTGTTGTTGAGCGCGCCATTGACCGACGCACTTGGCGAGGCGCGCTGGACCAAGACCATGGGGTGGATTTTCGACCTGCTTTCGATTGTTGCAATTGCCGTTGGTTTGGCTGGCTCGATGGCGATGGGTGTGTTTCAGATTCAGACCGGATTGGCGGGGTTGATCGGAGTAGAGTCACCCGGAGTGCTGACTATTCCCGTATTTGCAGCACTTTGCGTGGCGTTCATCATCCCCTTGCGACGCGACCTTGGCGAGGGGATGTCCCGTCTGTCAAACGCAGCCATGCTGATCGCCGTTGCAATGATGGTCTATCTTCTAGTCCTCGGCCCAACGTCCTTTCTGATGGATGGCATCGTTTCAGGATTCGGGCGTTATTTCTTCGGCGTCCTGCCCGCCGGGTTTTCCACAGCGGAGTTCTTTGATGACCTCCTGATCGACTGGTTTCACGGCTGGACGCTGAACTACATGATCTGGTGGATGGCATGGTCCCCGTTCGTCGGTATCTTCATCGCCCGCATTTCGCGCGGGCGCACCATTCGTGAATTCCTGATCGGAGTGATAGTCGCACCTACCCTGTTCTCGATCCTATGGTTCGGAATATTTGGTGGCCTGGGTTTCTATGATGCGCTTCGACAGGACGGGGCCTTGTCGGCCATCAATTCCGATAACCTGGACGCCACAACTTTTGCCCTGCTCACCAAATTCCCACTTGGCGGAGTGACACAAATCGCGACCATCGTGGCCGCTTTCCTTTTTGTGGTGACCAGCGTCGTAAGCGCAGGTTTCACGCTCGCCATGATCGGAACGGGCGGAGACGAAAACCCCTCGCCCCGTGTGCGAACGATATGGGGCGTCATTCTGGGCGCATTGGGACTCGCGATGATTTTGGTCGGAGACATCGGACTGGTCAGGTCGATCATTGCGCTGTCAGCAATGGCGTTTGTTTTTATCGTACCTATCCTCGTGATCTGCCTATTCAAAAGCCTAGCCCGAGAGGACCGGACATGACCGGCCAATTCACTGACACAATACTGAACCTCAGCGTATTTGCCTATATCGGCTTCCTGATTTGGCTGAGTTTGAGGCGCGATCCGTGATCGCACAGCGAGTTCGCGCATGTTTTTGTGGTGGTGCCCAAGGAGAGACTCGAACTCTCACGATGTTACCATCGGGGGATTTTGAATCCCCTGCGTCTACCATTCCGCCACTTGGGCCACGAACACTGGATTAGCCTTCATAGCCGGGAAGGTCCAGAGGCAAAAAACAACCCAATTCCAGAATGTTTTTACGCCAGCGGTTGACGCCCTACCGGGCGCATGGTTTGGCTTGAGCAACGATTAAACGGGATTTTAGCACCTTATGTTGCGATCGCTCTATGACTGGACCATTCGTCTGGCCGAACATCCTCATGCTCTTTGGGCATTGGCCGTCGTGGCTTTTATCGAAAGCTCGTTCTTTCCGATTCCCCCCGATGTCTTGATGATTCCCATGATCCTTGCCCGTCCATCGCGCGCATGGTTGATCGCAACGGTTGCGTTGGTCGCATCGGTCCTTGGCGGATTGCTGGGCTATGCTATCGGTGCGTTCTTCTACGAAAGCCTCGGGCAACCGATCCTGGAATCCATGGGCAAGGCGCATGCCATGGAAGAGTTCAACACCCGTTTCAACGACTTCGGGTTCTGGGCTGTGCTGGCGGCAGGCGTAACACCGTTCCCTTACAAGGTCATAACGATCATGTCTGGCTGGACCGGCATGCCGTTAGGAACGTTCATCGCAACATCCATACTGGCCCGCGCCCTTCGGTTTTTCCTTGTGGCTGGTCTGCTTTGGAAGTTTGGTGAGCCTATCCGTGACTTCATCGAAAAACGGCTGGGCCTGATGTTCACCCTGTTCATCATCCTACTGTTTGGCGGTTTCCTAGTGGTGAAATACCTATGATACGAAAAAACACTCTGGTCCTGATTGCCGCAGGCGGATCCGCGGCCATGCTGCTGGGGGCGTGGGGGTTTCAGCATCTCGGAGGCATGGCGCCTTGCAAAATGTGCATCTGGCAGCGTTATCCGCACGGTGCCGCTGTCGTGATCGGCGCATTGGCGCTGGCTTTGCCGCGTGTGAACCTATTGCCTTTGCTTGGCGCTCTGGCGGCGCTGACGACGGCGGCGATCGGCGTTTTCCACGCCGGGGTCGAGTTGAAGTGGTGGGAAGGCCCCTCCAGCTGTACCTCCGGCGATATTGGCGGACTGTCAACGCAGGAACTGATGGATCAGATCATGTCTGCTCCATTGGTGCGCTGCGATGAGATCCCGTGGGAGATGTTCGGGCTGTCCATGGCCGGTTGGAACGCCGTAATCTCGGGCGGCCTTATGTTGGTCTGGCTCGCCGCGTGGCGTAGTCGCGGTTAGAACTCGTCCAGTTCCGCATCCCAGTACAGGAAGTCGATCCAGCTGTCGTGCAGGTGGTTCGGCGGGAACTTGCGCCCGATATTCCTCAGCGCCTCAGCATCGGGCTGGCGCGGTGGCTTGCGCAGCGTCATGCCTGCTTGGCGCAGAGACTTCGACCCCTTTTTCAAGTTGCACGGGCTGCATGCCGCCACCACATTCTGCCAGCTTGTGACACCACCCGCAGCGCGCGGAACCACGTGATCAAAGGTCAGGTCTCCACGGCTGCCGCAGTACTGGCAACGGAATTCGTCCCTTAGAAATAAATTAAAGCGCGTGAAGGCCACGCGCTTTCTGGGTTTTACATAGTCTTTGAGTACAACGACCGAGGGTATTCGTATCTCGGTACTCGGGCTTCGGACGACCTCGTCGTATTCCGCCACGATGTCCACCCTGTCCAGCCAGGCCGCCTTGATCGCCTCTTGCCACGGCCACAGGGAAAGCGGGTAGTAAGACAAGGGGCGATAGTCGGCGTTCAAAACCAATGCCGGATGATGCTTAAGCGCACCGGGTTCCCTGACAAATTCGGTCCTGAAGTCTCCATCCATATCAGAATCGCTCCTCGCTCTGCTCTGCCCGTTTTTGACATCAGAGCGGGGAACACCCGCCCCGGCCTTAACTTAACTATATATCGTGTTAAAACTCTGACAAGCCCTGAGTTTCCACAATATCTCGGGGATTGGTTAAGCCGAATCCGTAACAACATCGTGACAGTTATCCACAGCTTGCGCCGATGTGGCCCGCGGGCTATGGCGGGAAACATGAGCTGGTTCATCCGATTCAACAAACCCTTTGACGTGCTGCCGCAGTTTACAGACCACGCCAACGCAGAGTCGCCGCGCAGTACCCTGTCTGACTACATTGACCTGCCCGGTGTCTACCCGGCCGGGCGGTTGGATAGGGACAGCGAAGGGCTGATGCTGCTGACAGATAACGGGCGCTTGCAGGCCCAAATTTCCGACCCAAAGCACAAGATGGCTAAAACTTACTGGGTTCAGGTCGAAGGGCTGCCGGATACTGCCGTTCTGAAAGCGCTGCGCGATGGGGTTGAACTGAAGGATGGGCTGACCCGCCCCGCCAAGGCGCGTCTTATGGATGAACCTGACAGCTTGTGGCCCCGCAACCCTCCGATCCGGGTGCGCCAGACTGTACCGGATTGCTGGATAGAACTGACCCTGCGCGAAGGTCGAAACCGACAGGTCCGACGGATGACGGCGGCAGTTGGTCACCCGACACTGCGTCTGATCCGGGCGCGGATTGGGAATTGGTCGTTAGACGGGCTTGAGCCGGGCCAATGGGACAGCTTACCCGCGCCAGCCGTAAGTGCCGCGCCGCAGCGCAAACGGGATCGTCGCCCACGTCGGTGACAAAAACCGCGTGTTGTGATATACTTACCGAATGAAAGTCACACCTGACATACCGGTGCCCATCGGCATTCTCGAAGCTGCGCTTTACGTTGATGATCTGAACGCAGCCGAACGGTTTTACGGAGAAATACTGGCCCTAGAGAAAATCCAGCGCGTAGCCGAACGGCACGTTTTCTTTCGGGTCGGAGGGTCAGTGCTGCTGTTGTTCAACGCCTCTGAGACTGAAAAACCACCCGGCAACCCGGATCTGCCAGTCCCGCCGCATGGCGCGCGCGGTCCCGGTCATGTGTGCCTGACTCTGACCCGCGACGAGATCGACGTGATGCGCAAGCATTTGCTGGACTGGAACATTCCCGTAGATGCCGAATTCGACTGGCCCGGCGGCGCGCGCTCGCTTTATGTGCGCGACCCTGCTGGAAATTCTGTCGAGTTTGCCGAAGGGCATCTTTGGGGCTGACACATCAGAACGTCGCACCAGCCTTCAGATCATACCGTTTGGAGATTCTGTCGACCGGAGTACCATTCCGCAGCGGCACGCCATAGGCAACCGAATAGTCCTGAAAACCCATCTTGTCGTAGTAACTTAACCCCATCCGATTATCGGCCCGGATGGTTGCATTGATCGCGGCAAACCCCATTGCTGCAGCGCTTTTTTCTGATTCCGCGAACAAGGCGCGGCCGGCGCCCTTCAAAATAGGTGCGCGCCGGGTAAAGGTGGCGATGTCGGCACAGTCAGCAGGCAAATCCTCATGCGTGCCCAGCCATTGAAAGCCTGCCACCTCGCCCTGATCATCCAAGGCGACGTGGCAACAAATCTTGTCTGCCCCATCAAGAAAACTCTGCTTGAACAAGGCGTCTGAGAACGGGGTTTCAAACGCGGTCGATCCCCCGATCTCAATAATCTCGTTCAGAATGCGGCACGCCGTAGCCACATCTTCGGGCATCATGGGGCGGACCGCGATCATCCTAAAGGTTCAGTTTGTCGCGCATGAAGGCCAACGCAACACTTAGGCCGTCAGGTGCGATTCCGTGACCCGTGCCCTTCATCACGTGGGCATAGACCTCTTTGAATCCCGCCTCTTGCAGGGCTTCGGCAGCTCCGGGCAACGATTGCGGCGGCACCACGTCATCCGCATCACCATGCACCAGCAAGACCGGCATGCGGCTGACGGTTTCGTCGGGCAGCAGATCAGGCTCCAACAACCTGCCCGAAAAGGCAACTATTCCGGCCACGGGGTCTTCGCGACGTGGAGCGACGTGCAAGCTCATCATGGTGCCTTGTGAAAAACCGAAAAGAACCACCTGTTCCGGCAGGACATCTTCGTCCACCATCAGCGCATCGAGGAAGGCGTTGAAATCCTCGACCGCCATTTCCATACCGCGCCGGGCCTCTTCTTCGGACGAGCCGTCGATCCAAGGGATTGGAAACCACTGGAAACCATTGGGCATGCCGGGGATTTGTTCTGGCGCGTCGGGGGCAACGAACAGCGTATCCGGCAAATGCTCGCCCAAAGGATCAGCCAACCCGAGCAAATCGGCCCCATTGGCCCCGTAGCCGTGCACAAAAACCACGACCGAGCGTGTGTCGCCCGAAACCGGCTCTTTTCGGAGCGCATTCAAAACCCGTGTCATCTGATCCCTTCTCGTTCTTTGGCCACCCGGTAATAGGCCCACAAAACACGCGCTGCAACCGACCGCCAGGGCGACCAAGCCTCGGCCATCTGTCGCAGTTCCTTATCCGTTGGCCGTTTGGGCAAGTCATAGAGGACACGCGCGGCCTCTTGCAGGGCCAAATCACCCGGCGCGATCACATCGGCGCGACCAAGTGAGAACATGGCGTAAATCTCGGCAGTCCAGACACCAATACCCGGCACTTCGGTCAGAGTGGCGATAACACCTGCATTAGGCGTGTCGCGTAAAGCTTTGTAATCAATACGCGCCTCAGCAAGTGCGCGGGCGTAACGTATCTTTTGACGGCTTAGCCCAGCCGCCCGCAAATCATCATCTGTGGCCCACATAATCTTGCGCGGGCCGGTCAGTTTTGCATCCTGCAACCGTTTCCAGATCGCATTGGCCGATGCCACACTGACCTGCTGGCTGACAATGGCGCTGAGAAGCTGGGCAAATCCGTCCGGGCGACGTCGCAAGGGCAGAGGTCCAGTTTGCTCCATCGCATACGCCATTCGCGGGCAGGTCTTGGCCAGCCAAACAGCGCCTTCCGCAACACAGTCAGAAGTCTCAATGATGCGTCCGACGGACATAGGCGCTCCGGCTCGTTGGCGATGCGCTCACGTTAGGTTGCTTTGTCGCAGATGCAACCCGCTTGTACGACAGGCAATTCAAAGCTACGCATGGCCACATGACACTTGCCGCTGCCACCCCGCCCGACAACAGTCAGGCCAAACGCAACGTCGCCGTACTGGTAGCGGCGCAGGCGGTGCTTGGCGCGCAGATGCCGATGATTTTCATCGTCGGCGGGCTGGCGGGTCAGTCTTTGGCGTCGAATCCCTGCTTGGCGACCCTGCCCATTTCGCTGATCGTTCTGGGGTCGATGCTGGCGGCGACACCTGTCTCGGCAATCATGCAGCGCTGGGGGCGTCGCGCGGGATTTCTGATCGGCGCAACCGCCGGGGCCTGCGGAGGGGTCGTCGGAGCATATGGTTTGTTTCTGGGCTCGTTCCCGGTCTTCCTGGTCGGAAGTCTGCTGACCGGCATCTACATGAGCGCGCACGGGTTTTACCGTTTTGCCGCCGCTGACACCGCTTCGGACGAGTTCCGCCCCAAGGCAATTTCCTATGTCATGGCAGGCGGTTTGGCTGCAGCCATCATCGGCCCGCAGATCGTAAAACTGACGTCCACGGCCTATGTCATTCCGTTCCTCGGCACTTACTTGGCCGTGATAGCGTTGAATATCTTCGGCTCGGCGCTGTTCTTCTTTCTGGACATCCCCACTCCTGCGAAACCCAAGGAAAACACACCCAAAGGCCGGACCAGACTTGAGATGCTCAGAACGCCGCGCATCGCCGTGGCGATCATCTGCGCAATGGTTTCATACGCGCTGATGAACCTTGTGATGACGTCGACTCCGTTGGCGGTGGTGGGTTGCGGGTTTACCGCCAATGACGCCGCCGATGTCGTCACCAGCCACGTTCTGGCGATGTATATACCCAGCTTCTTCACCGGCCAACTCATCGCGCGATTTGGTGTGGAAAGGATCGTGGCTTTGGGTTTGGTTATCCTTGCCGGAGCTGGCGTGGTCGCCCTACGAGGTGTCGAACTCGGGAATTTCTTCGTCGCCCTGATCCTGCTTGGTATTGGCTGGAACTTTGGCTTTATAGGCGCCACAACCATGCTGGCCGCTTCGCATGACGTGAGCGAGCGTGGTCGGATGCAAGGATTAAACGATCTTCTGGTATTCGGAGGCGTCACCGTCGCCTCGCTTGCCTCGGGCGGCTTGATGAATTGCTCTGGCGGCTCTCCGGTGGAAGGCTGGACCGCAGTGAACCTCGCCATGATCCCGTTGCTGACACTGGCGGGTGGTGCATTGTTGTGGCTGGTTCTCAAACCGTCCGAGCCGGAAACGGTTTGACAGCTACCAACGGCCTCTGGCAACAGTCCACATCAGAGATAAACGACGCCGCAACTCCCCCTGCACTAGATCACCAACAGCAACGCGTTCAGGTCTTTCTATGACCTGCCGTAAAACCCATTCAGCCTGCCATCCAGAATAAAGCGCAGGCCGTGCCTCGACCGACACGGACGACGAGCACGAGCGTGCGTTTTGCAGCCTGCCTAACGCCTTCTGCGCAAGGGAGCGAACGCCCTCGGGCGATCCGTCCAACAACGGAATCCGCCCCCGCGCCTCAAGATCGGGAATGGCCCGAAACCAGTTCGCAACTCCGACGGCATAGCCGAAATCTCGCAGCACCGCATCGTCAGCAGATCCCAAAATCTGAGCTGCGGCAACCATCAGAGATCCAGCGCTGTGGTCTATATAAGCATCGAAATGCGCCTCGTCCTCAAACGGATCACGGTAAATATCCCAACGCCTTACGGCCACATATTCATCTAGCATGGTAGCCAGATCAGGCGACAGAACCTGTGTCAGAGGTGTCACGACCTCATGCCGACGCACGGCCTGACCCTCGGCGATTTCCTGCAGCGCATCGCGCCACCATTGCAGACGCATTTCAGCGATCATCGTCTCTTGCGTGACCCAAGGGGCGCGCGCGACCTCGATATTCAGCGCATAGAGCGGAAACAACAAAGGTCTGACCGCAACGGGTGCTGCCATAACGGCCATGAACCGATCCGGGTCGGCGCGATGAACAAGCGCCGCGCAAGCTTTGACATCGTCGTCGAATTCTACAGTCACTCGGCCACCGCAGCTTGCGACCCGCAATCACGAACCAATTTCCACTGGATTGCGTCCAGCAATGCTTCGAACGAGGCATCGACTATGTTCGCACTGACGCCCACGGTCGACCACCGGCGCCCCCGCCCGTCTTCGCTGTCAATTATGACGCGTGTAACGGCCTCGGTGCCGCCCTGAGTGATACGGACCTTAAAGTCGACCAGCTTCATATCGGCGAGAACCTGAGAATACTGACCCAAATCCTTGGCCAGCGCCTTGGACAGCGCGTTCACCGGCCCCCGATCGCTGCCGTTTTCGTCCATGGATTCACTGACCGACAGCTTCTTTTCCCCGTCGACCTTCACAACAACCACGGCCTCGGACAGACTGACCATCTTGTTGTATTTGTTCTTGCGCCGCTCAACGGTCACCTTGTAGCGCTTGACCTCGAAGAACTCGGGCAGTTGTCCCAGTTCATCCCGCGCCAGCAGCTCAAAACTAGCCTGCGCGGTGTCATAGGAATACCCCTCGGCCTCGCGCTGCTTGATCCGGTCCAGTATGCGCCCCAGCGCAGGGTCGCCTTTTTCCACGACCAAACCGGCCTCGGTCAGGCGTTTGCGCAGGTTCGACTGCCCCGCCTGGTTCGACATCGGGATGACCCGTGCGTTCCCAACCGCAGCCGGATCGACATGCTCATAGGTTGATGGGTCCTTGAGGATCGCGCTGGCGTGCAGCCCTGCCTTGTGGGCAAAGGCCGACGCCCCGACATAGGCCGATTGCTTGCTGGGCACCCGGTTCAGAATATCGTCCAACATCCGGCTGACGCGGGTCAGACCGGCCAGAGCCTGCTTCGTGACACCAATATCGAAGCACGAAGCATAAGGTTCCTTCAACAGCAGCGTCGGGATCAGAGCTGTCAGGTTCGCGTTCCCACAGCGTTCACCCAAACCATTCAGCGTTCCCTGAATCTGCCGCGCCCCCGCATCGACTGCCGCCAGAGAACAGGCTACCGCGTTCTCGGTATCGTTATGAGTGTGAATGCCCAGATGGTCACCAGGCAAACCAGCGGCGATCACTTCAGAGACGATCTTCGAGATATCAGCGGGCAGCGCGCCACCATTTGTGTCGCACAGCACGACCCAGCGCGCGCCAGCGTCCAGTGCGGCCCGACAGACCTCAACCGCGTAAGCAGGGTTGTCCTTATAGCCATCAAAGAAATGCTCGGCATCAAACAAGGCCTCACGCCCCTGCGCCACGATATGAGCAACCGACGCGCGGACGTTCTCGACATTCTCTTCCAGCGTTGTCCCGAGTGCATGAGTTACGTGGTAGTCATGCGACTTACCGACCAGACAGACGGCCTGCGTCCCGGCATTCATCACCGCAGCCAGAACGTCGTCATTCTCGGCCGACCGGCCCGAGCGTTTGGTCATACCAAACGCTGTCAACCGCGCCGCAACCTTGGGCGCAACCTCAAAAAAAGCGCTGTCCGTCGGGTTCGCCCCGGGCCAGCCACCCTCGATGTAATCCACGCCCAACTCATCCAGCGCCTGCGCGATCTGCACTTTCTCGGCGGTCGAAAACTGAACTCCCTGCGTTTGCTGCCCGTCCCGCAAGGTCGTGTCGTAGAGGTATAAGCGTTCCTTCGACATCACACCTCCTCCAGCTTGGCCGCATCGAAGCCAGCGCCCGGAACCAGTTCAACGCCGTCCTTACTCATGCGAACTTCCAGACCGGCAGCCAGATACGCTGCCTTCAGACGATCCACTTCCGAGAAGTCCTTGCTTTCCATCGCCGTGGCCCGCGCCTCGGCCAATCGGTCCGCATGCACCGTTAAGTCTATGGCAGCGGTATCCGCCCAAGCGCCCATCTCAGGCGCAAGCAATCCCAGCAATTGCGCGCTCGCCAACAGACTCGCAGCATCTCCGTCCGCAGCCAGACGGTAGAGTTCCGCCAAAGCGCCCGCTGTATTCAGGTCATCACTCAGCGCTGTAATCACCGAGGGCGCCGCGTTGGCGGCGGGCTCGATGCCCGCTGTCAACGCCCGCCATTTGCGCAGTGTTGTCTCGGCCTCTCGCGCCTTCTTCTCAGTCCAGTCCATCGGCTTGCGATAGTGGGTTTGTAAAAAGACAAAGCGGATCACTTCCCCTGGAACACCCTGTTCCAGCAGATCATGCACGGTAAAGAAATTGCCCAGCGACTTGGACATTTTTTTACCTTCCACCTGCAGCATCTCGTTGTGCAGCCAGACCCGCGCGAACTCCCCCTCTGGGTGTGCGCAGCAACTCTGTGCGATCTCATTCTCATGGTGCGGGAACATCAGATCATTGCCGCCGCCGTGAATGTCAAAACTGTCGCCCAGCAGTTCATAGCTCATGGCCGAGCATTCGATATGCCACCCGGGGCGCCCACGACCCCAAGGCGACTCCCAGCCCGGCAGTTCATCGGTCGACGGCTTCCAAAGAACAAAATCCATGGGGTTTTTCTTGTAGGGCGCAACCTCGACCCGCGCGCCCGCGATCATATCATCGACCGAGCGACCTGAGAGCTTGCCATACCCCTCTTTCCAACTTTCGACCGCGAACAAAACATGCCCTTCGGCCGCATAGGCATGCCCCTTCTCGATCAGCCCTTCGATCATCGCGATCATCTGATCAATGTACTGCGTGGCACGTGGCATCTCATTGGGTTCCAAGGCCCCCAGCGCACCCATGTCGTGCAGATACCAGCCGATCGTTTCGTCCGAACGTTCCTGCACCAACTGCTCCAACGTCCCCTCAGCACCGGCCTTTTGACGCGCCAAAGCGGTCGCGTTGATCTTGTCGTCCACGTCCGTGAAGTTTCGAACATAGGTCACATGATCCGCGCCATATGTATGCCGCAGCAACCGATAAAGCACGTCGAACACCACCACCGGACGCGCGTTCCCCAGATGGGCCCGGTCATAAACCGTCGGTCCGCAGACATACATCCGCACATTGTCGGCACTGATCGGCACGAAATTCTCTTTCGTCCGCGTCCGGGTGTTGTGCAGTTTGATCGTCGTCATCGGTCGGCTCCTAAACACAGCGTGGCTTCTCGCGTTGGCGCGGGCTTAGCAACTTGTCTCAGGGATGAAAACGAAAGAAACCGGCCCGCTTGATAAATCAGCAGGTAATGCAGCAAATAATGATGCAGTTCATCGGGTTCATGTCATTCCCCTAACACGTGGCTTGCTCTGAGCCAAGTGCTGAGTGATTTGCCTCAGCGCCGATGATTGACATTCCCGAACACCTCTGGCCCATTCTGCGCACAAGACTTAACGGAGGCGGGCCATGAAGTTGTCGGAGCGTATCACTCACCTGACCGGCGGTGGAAGCGATGGGTGGGATGTATTCTATCGTGCCCGCAGGATGATCAGCGAAGGGTACGCCGTGACCGAGTTGACGATTGGCGAACATGACATCCGCACTGATCCGTCTATCTTGGAGGCGATGAATCTTTCGGCGCAGCAGGGTCACACCGGATATGCCATGGTTCCTGGCACCGATCTGCTGCGCGACACGGTCGCCGCGCGACTACAGGCGCGCACCGGGATACCAACGTCGCGCAACAATGTGCTGATCACGCCCGGCGGCCAATCCGCCTTGTTCGCAGTCCATGTTGCGGTTTGCGATCCCGGCGACGTGGGCCTTTACCTTGATCCGTACTACGCCACCTATCCCGGCACGATCCGTGGCGCAGGCGCTACCGCCCGCGCTATCAAAACCTCAGCAGACAACGCTTTCCAACCGATTGCCGAACAGATCGACGCCGCCGCCGAGGGCGCTGTTTCTTTGCTTATTAACAGCCCGAACAATCCAACCGGAGTGGTCTATTCGCGCCCAACCCTGGAAGGAATCGCAGATGTCTGCAAGAAACGAGACCTTTGGCTGATTTCGGACGAAGTGTACGATACTCAGGTTTGGGAAGGTGAACATATCTCACCACGTACCTTGCCGGACATGGCCGAGCGCACCTTAGTCGTGGGATCAATGTCCAAGTCCCATGCCATGACCGGTTCTCGCTGTGGGTGGGTCGTCGCCCCAGAGGAGGTGATCTCTCATCTGATCAATCTCGCCACACACACCACTTATGGTGTTCCAGGGTTCATTCAGAATGCGGCGAGTTTCGCCCTGAATGCCGGAGACGCGTTGGAGGAAAAAATCGCCGAACCGTTCCGCAGGCGCCGTTCGCTTGCCGTGGGCATTCTTGGCAGTCAGAACACGGTCGTTCTTGTTCCCGCACAGGGTGCGATGTACCTGATGTTGGATATTCGCGCCACGGGCCTCAGCGGCGAAGCGTTTGCCAATGCTTTGCTGGACACGCATGCAATAGCCGTAATGCCCGGTGAAAGTTTTGGTGCTTCGGCTGCGGGCCATGTCCGCGTCGCAATGACAATCGAGGATGACCGTTTCGCAGATGCGCTGACAACTATTTGCACATTTGCTGCCGAGGTGGCGGACCGCCACGCCTCTGAACTCCAGAGCTTAGAATCGGAATGAAGTGCGCAGGTTAAATACGCTTGTATCCAATGTACCGTTCGAGCGGGTGACGTCATCGAATTCCTGCCGCAAGGCTTCACCGCTTACGATCAAACGGTCATTTATTGGGTATGCCAAGCCAATCCCGTAAACGGCGGCGGTGTCGTTATCAACTGAGGAGTCTGCCCTGGCTGCCCCAACCACCACATACCCCAATGCCGCGCCGAAATCGTATCCGCCACGCAGTTTCAAGCTGGCTATGCTATCTAAGCTTCCCTCGCCCTGACCAAGGTCCAATGACAAGCGATTATATTCAAATTCGCCACCTAAAATAAAACTTCCGAAGTCTCGATCATATCCAGCGTGAAGGCCAAAACTTAGGTCATCGCCGCCCGAGCCCCTTGGCCCATCCGCATCGGCGTACCCGAAGCTGAAGCCAGCATAAGACCCCGTCCAATCATCAGCCATTAACGGGGTCGCGAGCGACATAACCATTGTGAGACTGAGGGCCTTAAGGGCTTTCATAAATCTCTCCTAAAAACCTTTCGACACCATTTCGGTCTTTAGAGTTGTCTTACCTTAGAAACTTGGCTCACCATCCTTAAATTTCAATTTAGATCACGAGCCGTTCTTAAATAACTAAAGGCACTATAACAGATTTTTGCCTGCTTCGAAAAAAATTGTGCAGACAAATAAACAGTGTGACATTCGCGTGTTTACTTCGCTTTTTGACCCCTAGGTCGCAAATAGAACAGAATATGACAATGCACATCGGAATACTGCGCTTCACAAGGTGAGGACCTGAATGCAAAACGACGTTTGGAAAATTCGACTAGTCGTTCGCACCATTGGTGCGGAACGAGGTCGTGCGGCTCGTGGGCGGCCAATGGAACTGTAATACAGCCACCTTGCCCTGAATACACGACCGGAACAAAAACCATGAACGATCATTCCCGAAACTCCTCCCGCAGTGGCGGACGCGCCGCGCGTCGTGCTGCCCGCGCCACCGCCCTGCCCGAGCATCTGCGCCCTGTCCGACCCGGAATGGAGGGTGGCGTTCTCAATGTACTGACCCCCACTCAGGTCGAGCAAATCCACCAGGCCGCGCTGACCGCGCTGGAAACCATCGGGCTGGCCGACGCCCCGCAAAGCGGGATCGACTATCTGGTCGCCGCAGGCTGCACCTTGGGTGACGACGGCCGTATCCGTTTCCCCCGTGCCTTGGTTGAGGATACAATCGCCAAGGCCAACCGGTCGGTAACCCTGTTCAGCCGTGACGGGAAAACCGATCTGGACCTGTCCGGCGCCAAGGTTCACTACGGCACTGCGGGCGCTGCGGTCAGCATGGTCGATGTTCACGGCAACGAAT
Source organism: Ruegeria sp. AA6 (assembly GCF_056542865.1). Lineage (NCBI taxonomy): Bacteria > Pseudomonadati > Pseudomonadota > Alphaproteobacteria > Rhodobacterales > Roseobacteraceae > Ruegeria > Ruegeria sp. AA6. Next base: position 425,006 of record NZ_JBQGAN010000002.1, on the reverse strand, counting down.
ATCGCGATTCGACCGTTCAAGATCTGCACGATGCGGCGCGCATCTGCGAGCAGCTTGAAAACATTCACTTTGTTCAGCGCCCCATGGTTTGCCGCGACATCGCCGACAACCTTGAGATGGACCTGAACACGATTTACGCCAGTTGCTCGGGCACCTTCAAACATATCGGCACATCTTTTACGGAACCGCACCACGTGGCGCCCGCGATGGAAATGATCCACATGATTGCCGGTGGCGAAGACACGTTTCGCGAGCGGCCTTTCGTATCGAACACGAACTGTTTCGTCGTGCCTCCGATGAAATTCGCGACCGAAAGCTGCGAAGTGATGGAGGAATGTATTAAAGCCGGAATGCCCATCCTGTTGCTCTCTGCTGGGATGGCCGGGGCAACTGCGCCGTCGACCATCGCCGGGGCCATTACCCAGGCCACCGCAGAATGCCTCGCCGGTTTGGTTTACGTAAATGCCGTAAGTCCCGGTGCCCCAGCGATTTTTGGCACCTGGCCATTTGGTTTGGACCTGCGCACAGGTGCCATGTCTATCGGTTCGGGTGAACAAGCCCTGTTGACCGCTGGCTGCGCACAGATGCACCGCTTCTACGACCTGCCGGGCGGTGCCGCGGCCGGAGCGACGGATTCTAAGCTGCCAGACATGCAGGCCGGGTGGGAACAGATGTGCTCGAACGTCATGGCAGGCCTAGCAGGGTTGAACATGGTGTACGAAGCTGCGGGGATGCACGCGTCTCTGCTGGGTTTTTGCCATGAAAGCCTTATCCTAAGCGACGACCTGATTGGTCAGGCGCAGCGCTGCGTACGCGGGATCGAAGTCACGGATGAAACGCTGGCCTTGGATCAAATCGCCGAGGTCTGCATGGGCGGACCGGGCCACTATCTGGGCACCGACGCGACCCTCAGCCGGATGCAAGCGGACTACGTTTATCCCAATTTCGGAGATCGGACATCACCCAAGGAATGGGCTGAGTTGGGCAAACCAGATTTGATCGAGAAGGCGATCAAACGGAAAGAGGAAATTCTCTCAACCCCATCTCCGGCCCGGTTCGATCCTTTGTTGGATGCCGAAATCCGAGGCAAATTCAACATCCACCTCGGATCGTAAAGTATTATAAAAGCGGCCAGAACACCTCTGGCCGCTTTCTTGCGCGATTAGCCGTCGGTCGCGGGCAATATACCAGCTTCCTGCGCTACGGCGATTTCGGCCTCATCCAGCGAACCGTCGCCATTTGCGTCCATTGCTGAAAACGTGTCTGCATCGACACCAGGCACGACGGCCTGAACTTCTTCGATGGTCAGAACACCATCCCCGTTGGCGTCCGCTGCTGCTTGTGCAACGGCCAGCGCGGGCAGTCCAAGAACAACGGCGGTCAAAGCGGCCATAGTTTGCGGTTTCATTGTGATGCCTCCTGATTGAGTTTTTTGCGTGTTTGCGTCCGGACAAGCATCAAAAACACCGCAAACGCCGACGCTGTCACCCGTATTGATTGTCCAAGCCCCTTTCGCGCCAATCTCCGCGTGTTTGCCAGAGTCGCGTCTGCGGCGAGTCGCTGGGCAAAACTCCCCCAAACGGCTTCGGCGAATCTTCCCCGATTTCGGACCAACAATCCGGCAAGGCTCTGCTCAATTTCGAAAAAGGTCTTTGAAAAAAGAAAGGGGGCCGAAGCCCCCTGTCAGTTTCGCCTTCCAGGCTCATTTCGTTGACCGCCCGGTATTTTTTTGCCTGCGGCCTGGACTGCGCATGGGACGAGCGCACCCGTCCCGTGAAAGAGTGGGAGGGAGCACGTATTCCGCCCCACCCTGTTCCCGGCCAACACGGGCATGTCGACCGAGTGGAGCAAGGCAAACTTGGTAAGTCTCAGTGCCTTGCTCCGTATTCGTCGGGACCGGAAGTCCGGGGGGGAAATCCAGGTCCCTACACCCCGCCTGGCGGGGCGTTTGCCTTAGCTACACCCGCTGGTCGCGCCGCAGGTGTTGCATTTCATGCAGGTGCCGTTGCGCACCAGCGTATAGTTTCCGCATTCTCCGCAGGGATCGCCCTCGTACCCCTGCATCTTGGCTTTGGTCCGTGCGTCCATGCCGGTTGCCACGGCGGTTTCCGCTGCCGGGGCCTCAAATGTGGGCGCGGCTTCGGCCATGCCGTTCACTTCGGCCTGCCCTCCGTTGAAAACCATCAAATCTTGCGGAAGACGCTTGCGTAGATACCCGGTCGAACTGATTTGTTTCAGTACTTCCAGAGACTTGGTCGCTGCGCTGTCACTGATTTCCGATACGTTGGACAGACCGTCCTCTTCACCCCGGCCCAGATCGTCGAAGGTCGCACCCTCGGGCTTCACATGGGCCAGATCGGTGCGGTCCAGATACGACACGGCCAGTTCGCGGAAGATGTAATCCAGGATCGACGTCGCGTTCTTGATCGAGTCGTTGCCCTGCACCATCCCCGCCGGTTCAAATTTGGTGAACGTGAAGGCGTCGACGAATTCCTCCAGCGGCACACCGTATTGCAGGCCGACCGAGACTGCGATGGCGAAGTTGTTCATCATCGCCCGGAAGCCAGCGCCTTCCTTGTGCATGTCGATGAAGATCTCGCCCAACTTGCCGTCTTCGAACTCACCCGTGCGTAGATAGACCTTGTGGCCGCCCACGATCGCCTTTTGGGTATAACCCTTGCGGCGATGAGGCAGTTTCTCGCGATGGCTGCGGATCATTTCCTTGACCACAACCTTCTCGATCACCTTCTCGGCCAGAACGACGGCTTTCTCATGAGTCGATCCGCTTTCCAGCACTTCTGCTGCTTCGTCATCATCCTCAACCAGCGCCGCCGCCAGAGGTTGCGACAGTTTCGAGCCATCACGATAGAGCGCATTGGCCTTCACACCCAGCGACCAACTGAGTTCATAGGCCTTCTGGCAATCCTCAATGGTCGCGTCGTTCGGCATGTTGATCGTCTTCGAGATCGCGCCCGAAATGAAGCTCTGCGCTGCCGCCATCATGGTGATGTGGCTATCAACCCCAAGGAAACGCTTGCCTTTCTTGCCGCACGGGTTGGCGCAGTCGAAGATTGAATAGTGTTCCTCTTTCAGGTGCGGTGCACCTTCCAAGGTCATGGTTCCACAAACGTGGTCGTTCGCTGCGTCTATATCCGCCTTGGTAAAGCCCAGATGGCGCAAAAGGTCGAAGGTCGGGTCGTTCAGCTTGGTGGCCGGGATGCCCAGAACGCCAGTGCAGAAATCCTCGCCCAGCGTCCACTGGTTGAACACGAACCGGATGTCGAACGCGCTTTCCAGCGCTGCGTCCACCTTGGCCAGTTCGTTTGGGCCGAAACCATGACCGGTCAGCGAAGTGTGGTTGATCCCCGGCGCGTTACCGATGGTTCCGTGACCGACCGCGTAACTCACGATTTCTTCGATCTGAGCCGAAGAATAACCCAGCTTCTCCAGCGCCGACGGTACTGAGCGGTTGATGATCTTGAAGTAACCGCCACCGGCCAGCTTCTTGAACTTGACCAGTGCAAAGTCCGGCTCAATTCCCGTCGTATCGCAATCCATCACCAGACCAATGGTGCCGGTCGGCGCGATCACGGTTGCCTGTGCGTTGCGGTAGCCGTTCTTCTCACCAAGGCTCAGCGCCTCGTCCCAAGCCGACATGGCCAGATCGACCAGACGCTTGTCCGGGCAGTTGCCGTGATCCAAGGGGACCGGCTTGACCGCCAGTTTCTCATAACCCTCGGTCACGCCCTGCGACGCACGGCGGTGGTTGCGGATAACGCGCAACATGTGATCCGCGTTCCGTTCGTACCCCTTGAACGGCCCCAGTTCACCGGCAATCTCGGCCGAGGTTGCATAGGCCACACCAGTCATGATCGCAGTCAGCGCGCCACAGATCGCCCGACCCTCGTCCGAGTCATAGCTGTAGCCCATGTTCATCAGCAGACCGCCGATGTTGGCGTAACCCAGACCCAGTGTGCGGAAGTCATAAGACAGCTGCGCTATTTCCTTCGACGGGAACTGCGCCATGGTCACTGAAATTTCCAGTGTCAGGGTCCACAGACGCGAGGCGTGCATATAGTCCGCCGCCTGGAACTCACCATCCTTCAGGAAGGTCAGCAGGTTCATCGACGCCAGGTTACAGGCCGTGTCATCAAGGAACATGTATTCCGAACAAGGGTTCGAGCCGCGGATTTCACCGTCTTCGGGGCATGTGTGCCACTCGTTTACGGTGTCGTGGAACTGAATGCCTGGATCGGCACAGGCCCATGCGGCGTGGCCGACTTTCTCCCACAGATCGCGCGCCTTGACGGTCTTGGCGACCTTGCCATCGGTCCGATTGATCAGCTCCCAATCAGCGTCTTTCTCAACGGCGGTCAGGAAGGCATTGGTCACACGGATCGAGTTGTTCGAATTCTGGCCCGAAACAGAGCTATAGGCTTCCGAATCCCAGTCCGTATCGTAGGTAGGGAATTCGATGCTATCGTGCCCCTGCCGCGCATAATCCAGGACGCGTTTGATGTAAGTCTCTGGGATCGCAACCTTTTTGGCTTCACGAACCGCTTTCTTCAGGCTGTCATTCTTGTTGGGGTCATACGCATCGTCTTGCGCACCGTCCCAGCTGCGGATGGCCTCGAAAATGCCGTTCAGCATCTTCTCGTGCATCTTCGATCCGGCAACGATCGAGGCCACCTTCTGCTCTTCGATCACCTTCCATTCGATGAATTGCTCGATGTCGGGGTGATCAGCATCGACGATTACCATCTTTGCTGCTCGACGGGTTGTCCCGCCTGATTTGATCGCGCCAGCGGCGCGGTCGCCGATCTTGAGAAAGCCCATCAGCCCGGAGGACTTGCCGCCACCTGACAGCGCTTCGCCTTCTGCACGCAGATGGCTGAAGTTGGTCCCGGTGCCCGAGCCGTATTTGAACAGGCGCGCCTCGCGCACCCACAGATCCATGATGCCGCCTTCGTTCACCAGATCATCATCGACGGACTGGATGAAGCAAGCATGCGGCTGTGGATGTTCATAAGCCGATTTCGATTTGGTCAGCTTGCCAGTTTGGTAATCAACGTAATGGTGCCCCTGCGCCGGGCCATCGATCCCGTAGGCCCAGTGCAGACCGGTGTTGAACCACTGCGGGCTGTTCGGCGCAGCACGCTGGGTCGCCAGCATGTAACGCATCTCGTCAAAGTAAGCGCGCGCATCATCCTCGGTCGAGAAATAGCCGCCCTTCCAGCCCCAATACGCCCAGGCACCTGCCAGACGATCGAACACCTGCTTGGAAGAGGTTTCTCCACCAAAGTCAGCGCCGTCAGCTGGGACCGAGCGCCACAGGAATTCAGGAACGTCCTTTTCCTTTACCTTTTTTAGGGCCGAGGGAACGCCTGCCTTACGGAAGTACTTCTGTGCGATAACGTCGCTGGCCACTTGGCTCCATTTCGCGGGGACTTCTATTTCATCCAGACGGAATACGATGGTGCCATCTGGATTCCGAATCTCAGACGTCGCTGAAACAAAGTCCAGATCTGCGTATGCGTCTTGCCCTGATTTGGTGAATTTTCTGTCAATCTTCATGTCCGCAGTCCTAGATTCAAACAACTTGTCCGTTGGCATCAGGTATTTTCAACGACCCGTCCGCCGTGCCAGAAAATTTGGGCGCAAAAGACCGGTCGCTGCCATGGACAGCGCAAAACCGTCTTATTTACGGCTGCACGTTAAATTAATGTGCTTTCCGACCCTCGCCCTATGCCTCTTTCTGATTTTCCTACCAGATTTAGTGGCATCCCTTTCGGCTCATACAATTTGGCGTATTCACCCATAGGACGTCAACGCCATTTTTCAGTCATTTTTGAAAACTTTTATGTTGACCGAATTCTTGTAAGGGCACCCCGGGCACTGCTTTCCGATTCCTCCACAGATTCATCCACCCCGCAGCGCGCGCGGTTCCTCCACCACTCAGCGGAATTAACTGTTATTCTCGGCAGAGTTACCAGCACTTGGTAATCCAGCGGTAAGATGAATAGGCTGTACAAGAATCGGAATCCTCTCACTTGGCTGACTAGACTGGGGGCGCCATGAGAAAATCGACAACGAAAAGGACAAAGGCGTGCTGACAACGTTTCGCTTACTTCCCGTTCTGTGTTTGATCGTGGCCTGCACGCCACAAGATGCGCCCCCGGCTTCGCGCAGCGCACAGTTCGACAGCTACCCTTCACGGCTGTTCGACACATTCGAAACGGAGTGTGACGGGCCCGGTGAGGAGTTCAACAAAACCGGAAACCGGGTTTTCGAATGTGCTGAATTTCTGCCGCCTGAAACCACCGCCTACCTGATTCTAAATTACGACGGATACCCGCAGGATTTGCCTAAAAGCGTACTACGGATGACTTCAACCAAGAATACATCGGGCTACCGGGTAGATGCGGAGTTGTTTTTCAACGTTCCGCAAAAAAAAGGAAGTTCGGTTCAGGTTCCGGTGGAAAGTAAAGATTTGGATGAGGCGCTCGGCGCCTTGTTCCAAAGCATGGGCGGTTCACCAACATAATGAGAAGAAGTGGTCGGGGCGGCAGGATTCGAACCTACGACCCCCTGTACCCAAAACAGGTGCGCTACCAGACTGCGCCACGCCCCGGACCGTGCGCCGTTCCTAACGATGCCGATCTGATTTGAAAAGCCCTAACAGGGCCAAATTGCGGGACCTTGTGAAAAAATTTCGTGCTGCATCTGCGTTCCGGGCGAAATCAGGTAACGCGAAGCCAGCCCGGCATTGATTTCAAGCACCGCATAGATCGAATTCCCGCCATCGATCACGGTTTCGTCGCCGGGAATCGCATTTTCGTGCACGTGGACAACCGTACCTGTGCGGTCGACAAAAATGATGTCCAAAGGAATCAGTGTGTTTTTCATCCAGAACGCAACTCGTTGCGGCGGGTCGAACACAAACAACATGCCCGAGCGTTTCGGCATCGACTCGCGGAACATCAATCCGCGCGCTCTTTCTTGCGGGGTGATCGCCAATTCAACGTTGAAATTGATCTGAGTCTTGTCGTTACGCAGATTAACGCGGTCATTCTGGCATGCGGCTACAACCTCACTGGTCCATAGCATCGTCAATCCAGCAAGAACCGTGAGAAATCTCAGCATGTTAGATCAGTCGTCCAGGGCCGCTTCCCAGGCCAACACCTGGGCCGCCATACGCCCACGTTTGCCGTCAATGACGCGCATAGCGAGCGCTTCACCCGGTTGAAGATCGGCAAGCCCTGATCGGCGCAAGACTTCAATATGCAAGAATACGTCCTCGCCCCGCCCAAAGACATTGGCAAAGCCAAAGCCCTTGCCCTTGTCGAACCACTTCACCCGGGCGGCCTCTAAAGGCGCTTCCGCAATAACGACCGGGTCCAACTCGGCAAAGTCCGCCAGCATCATTGAGTCGGCGCGCACTGGAGGATCAACGCTAATAATCTCAACCGCCTGAACACCACGATCAGTGCGGTGCGTCATGATCTCGATCCCAGCGCCATCCGCGACCGAGCTTTGACCAAAATTACGCAACACGTTCACATGCAACAGAATATCCGGACCGCCTTCGTCAGACACAACGAATCCGTACCCCTTGGCAGGGTCGAACCATTTCACGTGTCCACGGACGCGGTACATATTGTTCAGGTCTTCTGGCACGGTTTTCCCATCGCGAAAGTTAACTGTTCGTTAAGGGTCCGATGTGTATGGGATTGGCGCGCAAATTCAAGTTGAAAAAACCCTTTGGTTTCTATGTGTTGCATTTCACGATACGCGAACGTCATGGATTCAACCTCTGCACTTCCCACGCCGAGCCTACGTGATCCCGGCACCACTTGAACCTGTCGTGCAATCTGAATGCACCATCGGCCCAAAACTCGATCTCGGTCGGCACCAGCCTGTATCCCCCCCAGAAAGGTGGCCTCGGAGGATTCGGGCCCAGCTTCGCAGTTACCTTAGCAACCTCAGCCATAAGAGCTGAGCGACTGCTCAGAGGCTTGGATTGCTTCGATGCCCAAGCCCCCAAACGGCTTTTCAGCGAGCGGGACGCGTAATATTCATCCGCCTGTGGTCCGCTTTCCCGTGTAATTATACCACGAACACGGATTTGGCGCCGCAATGATTTCCAATGAATCACAAATGCTGCCTTACCCGCTGAATCAAGCTCAACCGCCTTGGCGCTTTCGTAATTGGTGTAAAAGACAAAGGCGTCAGATTCGATTTCCTTCAACAGCACCATACGAACATTCGGCATGCCCCCCGAATCCACTGTTGCCAACGCGATAGCATTGGGATCGTTTGGCTCGCTGTCTTTGGCTTCATCCAGCCACCGTGCCGCAATTTCAAACGGATCTTCGCCGGCGAATATGCCGTCTCGCTCGGTCATTTCCATCCCCCGGAAACTTTTGTCGACCACCCTAGGGCGAGAACCTGCCACGGGCAAGAGTCCACGGCCTTGAAGCAGCGCATCCAATGGCATAAACCAACCCAACATGACGCGAAGAAGGCGGAGAACCGAACATGTCAAATCAGTTGATGGCCGGAAAGCGCGGCCTCATCATGGGACTGGCCAATGATAAATCAATCGCATGGGGAATCGCCCGCGCGCTATCCGAAGCCGGGGCCGAGTTGGCCTTTTCTTATCAAGGCGATGCCCTGAAAAAACGGGTCGACCCGCTGGCGGCCCAATTAGGCAGCGAAATCGTCCTGCCCTGCGACGTCAGCGACGAAGAATCAATTGATGCCTTATTCACTTCGCTGGAAGAGAAATGGGGCAAGCTGGACTTTATCGTTCACGCCATCGGCTTTTCCGACAAGAACGAGCTGCGCGGTCGCTATGTCGACACCAGCCGTGCGAATTTCAAACTGACAATGGACGTGTCAGTCTATTCCTTTACCGCCGTAATGCAGCGCGCCGAGAAGATGATGTCTGAAGGCGGTAGTGCAGTTACCCTTACCTACTATGGTGCGGAACAAGTTATGCCGCACTATAACGTGATGGGCGTCGCCAAAGCTGCGCTGGAAGCGTCGGTCAAATATCTGGCCGAGGATCTGGGCAAGGACGGTATCCGCGTCAATTCAATCTCGGCCGGTCCAATCAAAACGCTGGCCGCCAGCGGCATTGGCGACTTCCGCTATATCATGAAGTGGAACGAGTACAATTCGCCCTTGCGCCGCAACGTGACCATTGACGATGTGGGCAAGTCGGCACTTTATCTGCTGTCCGATCTCAGCAGCGGCGTAACCGGTGAAAACCTGCATGTGGATTCGGGTTATCATATCGTCGGCATGAAGGCCGTCGACGCCCCAGATGTTGAAAAGGGTTAAGTCATGAGCGCCAAAGACCGCCTGCCCCACGAAAAAGGTTTTCACATCAGCTGGGACCAGATTCACCGTGATTCCCGCGCTTTGGCGTGGCGGCTGGACGGTCAGGGCCCGGATGAGGGTGCGTGGCGCGCCGTCGTCGCGATTACGCGCGGCGGCATGGCCCCTGCGATGATCGTCAGCCGTGAACTGGACATCCGTACCGTCGACACGATCAGCGTGCGCTCCTATCACCATCAGGCGCAGGGCGAAGCCGAGGTGCTGAAAGCCCCCGACGCCGAACTGATGGGCGATGGTGAGGGTATTTTAATCATCGACGATCTGGTCGACAGCGGCAAAACGCTGGAACTGGTGCGCGCGATGTATCCCAAGGCGCATTTCGCCACCGTTTATGCCAAGCCCAAAGGCCGTCCGATGGTGGATACGTTCATCACCGAAGTCAGCCAGGACACGTGGATCTTCTTCCCGTGGGATATGGCCCTGCAATATGTCGAACCCTACCGCGGCACCGACTGATCCCCTTCAAGCATTTAGGACCACGCATGACACGGACCCGCACCGCCGCAACCTTCGCCCCTCCGGTGATGGAGGCGCGGCGTTGGCTGGAAGGCGTGGTTTTCCCAGAAGACCGCCCTCTGATTAATGTCAGTCAGGCCGCTCCGGTCGACCCACCGCCTCTGGCCCTGCGTCAGGCCATGGCCGATTTTGCCGTGACCGAAGATCAGGCGCATTTGTACGGGCCGGTTTTGGGTAACCCGGACTTACGCTCAGCACTAGCGGCTCAGATCGGCCAGCACTATGACGCCACAATCGTTGCGGATCAGGTTGCGATCACCTCGGGGTGCAATCAGGCATTTGCGGCAACCATCTCGGCCATCACCGATGAAGGGGATGAAGTCATCCTGCCGACTCCATGGTATTTCAACCATAAAATGTGGTTGGATATGGCGGGCGTTCGCGCAGTTGACCTGAAAACCGGCGATGACCTGTTACCTGATGTTGATGCGGCCCGCGCCCTCATCACAGCCAAGACCCGCGCCATTGCTCTGGTGACGCCGAACAATCCCGGCGGTGTTGAATACCCTGCTGAACTAGTCCGCGCTTTCTACGACCTCGCTCGCGAAACCGGATTGCGACTGTTGGTAGACGAAACTTATCGCGACTTCGACAGCCGCAGCGGCCCCCCGCATGATCTATTCCAGCAACCGGGTTGGGATGAGACGCTGGTCCACCTCTATTCCTTTTCCAAAGCCTACCGCTTGACTGGTCACCGCGTCGGCGCGATCGCGAGCGGGGCCGATTTGCTTGCCGAAATCGAGAAGTTCCTCGACACGGTCGCAATTTGCCCCAGCCAGATTGGACAGTTTTCGGCCCTTTGGGGGATGCAGCATCTGTCACAATGGGTGGCCGGTGAACGCGATGAAATCTTGGACCGACGCGCTGCGATTCAGGAACATTTGCCAAACGTGACCGACAAGGGTTGGCGCTTGCTTGGGCTGGGCGCGTATTTCGCTTATTTCGAGCATCCATACGACATGCCATCAGACGAACTGGCCCGCCGCATGGTGTCTGAGGCCGGCGTTCTGGTGCTGCCCGGTACGATGTTCATGCCCGAAGGTGACCCTGCCGGAAAACGTCAGGTTCGCGTGGCGTTTGCCAATCTCGACCGGGCAGGAATCGCGCAGTTGTTCGAACGGCTTCAAGCACTATCCTTCTGAGCTTGCCCCCCGGTCGCCCGCGTCGTATTCAGGGCCGCAACCGACAGGGCAGTTTTGCCAAAGAATAAGAGGGCACCATGGCCGCAGGCATGAAAAACCTATCGAAGACCTTTGTCTGGATTCTCATGGGCCTATTGATGCTGGGCCTTGCTGGCTTTGGCGCTACCAGCCTGACCGGCACCGTGCGCACCGTTGCGCAGGTCGGTAACGAGGATATCTCGATCAACGAATATGTCCGTGAACTGCAACGCGAAATCCGTGCTGTGGAACAACAAACCGGTCAGCCCCTGCAAATCTCGCAGGCGCATGAGTTCGGGCTGGACCAACTGGCTCTGTCGCGCCTGACCGCTCTGGCCGCGCTGGACAATGAAGTGGGTGAGCTGGGCATATCTATCGGCGACGAGAACCTGCAAAAGGAAATTGTCGCCATTCCGGCCTTTCAGGGCGTCAATGGAACCTTCGACCGCGAAGCCTATCAGTTTCAGTTGGATCAGGTTGGCATGACAGATACCGAGTTCGAATCGGACCTGCGCAAGGAAACCTCGCGTACCATCGTGCAGAACGCTGTTGTCAGTGGGGTCGAAATGCCCTCGACCCTGACACAGGTGTTGACCGACTATGTTGGCGCACGCCGCAGTTTTACTGTGGCGACGGTTGGGCCAGATGCTTTGGCTACGCCAGTAGCTGAACCAACAGATGAACAAGTTCAGGCTTTTTACGACGAGAACCAGGATCAGTTCACCCTGCCCCGCACGAAACAACTGACCTATGCCATCCTGTCACCCGACATGTTGCTGGACAGTGTCGAGGTTGACGAGGACTCGGCACGTCGCCTTTATGATCAACGCGCTGCCGAGTTCTATCAGCCCGAACGCCGTTTGGTGGAACGCCTGACCTACCCGAACCAAGAAGCAGCCGAGACTGCAAAGGCCCAGCTTGAGGCTGGCGGTGCCTCTTTCGAACAACTGGTGCGGGATCGTGGGCTTGAGCTCAGCGATATCGACCTTGGCGATGTGACGCGTGATGACCTTGGCGAGGCTGCCGAAGCTGTTTTTGCTGCCGATCTGGACACTGTGGTAGGCCCGCTGCCTTCGACCTTTGGCCCCGCCTTGTTTCGCATCAACGGCTCTCTGGCGGAAAACAACACTCCGTTCGAAGATGCGGCCCCGGCCCTGCGTGAGGAACTGGCCGCTGATCGCGCCCGTCGTCAGATCGAAGCGCAAGCCGAAGACATTGACGATTTGCTGGCCGGTGGCGCAACGCTGGAAGAGCTGGCAGGTGAGACCGAGATGGAACTCGGCCAAATCGACTGGACCCGTCAAAGCGACGACGGCGTTGCCGCATATGATGGCTTCCGCACAGCCGCCGAAGCGGTGAACGAAGGCGACTTCCCCGAGGTTGGTTTTCTGGAAGACGGTTCGATCTTTGCTCTGCGCTTGAACGAAGTGCTTCCTCAGCGGCCCGAGCCCCTGGAATCCGCCCGCGATCGCGTGGCCGCAGCGTGGACACAGGCTGAAACCGGAAAGGCGCTGGAAGAACAGGCCAATTCTGTGCTTGATCAGTTGAACGCGGATGGTGATTTCACCGCAACCGGATTGCCGTTCCGTGTGGAAAACGCCCTGACCCGTACAGCGTTTTTGGATGACGTGCCCGCTGACTTCATGGTTCAGGTGTTTGAGATGGAACCCGGTGAACTGCGCGTCGTGCCCGGTGATGGCACCGCCTTTATTGTTCGATTGGACGAAGAGTTGCCCCCGGCCGAAACGGACGAACTGCGCCAAGCTCAGGCAGCGTTGGAAGCTCAGTTGAACCAGGCACTGGCCCAAAACATCTTCGACGTCTATGTGCGCGACGCGCAGACACGCGCGCGTCCCGTTATTGATCAGCGCGCGCTGAATGCCGTTCAGTCAAGCTATTAAAAGAGACCGAAAATGGCCCTGACCCCCGAGTTTGACAGCTTCGCCCGCGCTTATGAGGCAGGTGAAAATCAGGTCGTTTACACCCGTTTGGCGGCGGATTTGGATACGCCTGTCTCCTTGATGCTCAAGCTGACGGGCGCTCAGAAAGACGCCTTCATGCTTGAATCCGTAACCGGTGGAGAGGTGCGCGGACGGTATTCGATCATCGGGATGAAGCCGGACCTGATCTGGCGTTGCCGGGGGGAAACGTCCGAGCTGAACCGATCCGCCCGGTTTGATGCCGAGGCATTCTCGGCCCAGGACGGCAATCCGATGGATAACCTGCGGGCGCTGCTGGCCGAAAGCCGCATCGAGTTGCCCGACGATCTGCCGCAGGCCGCAGCGGGGTTGTTTGGCTATCTGGGTTACGACATGGTGCGGTTGGTCGAATATCTGCCGGACGTAAACCCTGATCCGCTGGACCTGCCCGACGCGATCATGCTGCGGCCCTCGGTGATCGCCGTCTTGGACGGCGTTAAGGGCGAGGTTACTGTTGTCTCTCCCGCTTGGATCGCCGAGGGGCAGTCGGCCAAGGCCGCCTATGCGCAGGCTGCTGAACGTGTGATGGACGCCGTCCGCGATTTGGAACGCGCCATGCCCGCCGAAACCCGCGATTTGGGCGATGCGTCCGAGGTTGCACCGCCGGTGTCGAACTTCACCAAATCCGGCTATATGGAAGCGGTTGAGAAAGCCAAGGAATACATCCGTGCAGGAGACATTTTTCAGGTCGTCCCTGCACAGCGCTGGACGCAGGATTTTCCGCAGCCGCCCTTCGCGCTCTATCGTTCTCTGCGCCGCACCAACCCGTCGCCGTTTATGTTCTATTTTAACTTTGGCGGTTTTCAGGTCGTGGGAGCCAGCCCCGAAATTCTGGTGCGTGTGTTCGGCGATGAGGTGACGATCCGCCCAATTGCAGGCACCCGTCCGCGCGGTGCGACACCCGAAGAAGACAAAGCGAACGAGATTGACCTGCTGGCCGACAAGAAAGAGCTGGCCGAGCACCTGATGCTGCTGGATCTGGGTCGCAATGATACCGGCCGTGTCGCCAAGATCGGCACTGTCCGCCCCACCGAAGAGTTCATCATCGAACGCTACAGCCATGTGATGCACATCGTGTCGAACGTGGTCGGAGAACTGGCCGAAGACAAAGACGCGTTGGATGCCTTCTTTGCCGGGATGCCTGCAGGCACCGTCTCGGGCGCGCCCAAGGTGCGAGCGATGGAGATCATCGACGAGTTGGAGCCCGAAAAGCGCGGCGTCTATGGCGGCGGTGTCGGATATTTCAGCGCGGGTGGCGACATGGACATGTGCATCGCCCTGCGCACGGCCATCGTGAAGGATCAAAAGCTGTATATTCAGGCCGGTGGCGGCGTCGTCTACGACAGTGACCCCGAGTACGAATATATGGAGACCGTTCACAAATCGAACGCCATCCGGCGGGCCGCGGCCGATGCGGCGCGGTTTACGGGTTCGGGCAACTCATAAAAAAGCGGCTGACCTGATGGGTCGGCCGCTTTCCCAGTTCAGACCTTACTGAACTTCTTTCATCATCACTGCGGAAATCGGGGCCATTGCGACACGGTTGCCGCGATCTTCCAGCCCCCACAGCAACAGGGCCGAGATTGTGTCTGGGCGCAACCGCCCCAACATCACCACGGTCCCCTCTTGGCCAGCGCGGAACGCTGCTTGGTCCAAAAAGCGGCGCATGATCTTAGGATCCTGACGGGCTCCATCGATGTCACGGAAGATCACGCCGGATGGTACGCCATTTCGCGCAGCCAGCTTTTGCACGGTGTTCAAACCGTTATCCTGAGTGATCAGACCCCTACCGGTGCCAGCGGCAATCGCAGCCACCTGATCAGCCAGTTTGCGGTTGCCCTGAATGCCTGTTTCCACCCCCTCAAGGATACCTACCGTTTCAGGCAAAGTATCAAACCAGACGGCCAGCGACACCTCAGCATCCTGTGCGCTGGCAGCTTCGGGAAGGTCGGCCAAGGCCAAAACTTCAAACCCGGCCTCACGGTGACGTGCCATCTTTTCAGCGGCCTCAGGGTCCGAAGGGCTAACGGCAAAACTAAGCGGATAGGGGAAGTCGTGCAGCGCTTCGGCGCCATAGGCCCCCTCGTCATCAATCAGAATGATCGACATCAATGGCTTCGCTTCGGGGTTATCGAAGTCTGCCGCGAAGGCTTCGATAGGTTTCCCTGGAACGACCAACCCCGCGTCAGTTGAATTTGCCTGAGCGGCATCGTCGCGCTCGGTCAAAGGCACCACGCGCTTTCCAATGCTTGATGCTACGGGTGAATCACCATCAGTGCCGATCTGTGGCACCGAAGCGATCCGGGGCAAGTCGCGCGGAGCGGTATCTTCGTCCCCCTCTACAGCAATCGGACTGTCTTCGAACGGGTTTGCCTCGGTTTCCTGAGTGCTGGGTTCAGCTATAGGCGCAGCCTCGTCGGTTTCTGGCTTGGCCTGTACGGCAGGCGCCTCCAGCGACACGTCTGGAAGGCTTTCAGTGTTCGGCGAAGCCTGCACCAGCGGCGGAGACTGCGGTGCAATCGGTGCCTCGGTCATCACGCTAACCGGTGCTGCCCCAGGAGCCTCGGGCGCTTGGACTTTTACCGAGGCATCCTGTACTTGTGGTTGCGCGTCTGGTTCAACCTCGACATCCGTCAATTCAGCGAGCGTATCCGACTGCTCTGTATGAGATTCCGGCTCCGCCGGAGGCAAATCAAGCACGTCACTATCACCGATCGCCTTAGTGGAAGCTGACGCCACGTCCGGAGCCTCGACAACTGCCGGTTCCGGCGCCGAGATCGCCACGTCAGGTTTGTTCGTCAGGGGAGTGTTCAGCGACAATACTGCCGCTAACGCAAGGACGACGATCGTTCCCACGATCAATCCGCTGACAAATCCGCCCATACCTTTTTGCCTCTCGTACTGGCTCTGCTTCGATCACATTCTCGCCGTCTGTTGCGGCATTTGCTTACCAGAGCATCAAGATCGGGATGTCCCCTTGACGCTGCCGCGCAAGCCTGAGCATGTATGTTCCGACATTATACCGTGGCTCGGGGCTGCATCGCCAGTCCCAAATGCCCAAGCCGAGACAAGTGCCCAAATGCTGCTGCTGATCGACAACTACGACTCGTTTACCTACAATCTGGTACATTATTTAGGCGAACTTGGCGCCGAAATGGTCATTCGGCGGAATGATGCCTTGGATGTTCAGGAAGCCATGGCCATGAACCCCTCTGGGATACTTCTAAGCCCCGGCCCTTGTGACCCGGATCAGGCCGGTATCTGCCTTGCCCTGACCGAAGCGGCCGCCGAGACAAAGACGCCACTGATGGGGGTATGTTTGGGACACCAGACCATTGGACAAGCTTTTGGAGGCGACGTGATCCGCTGCCACGAGATTGTGCATGGCAAGATGGGCACTATGCACCACACTGGCAAAGGCGTTTTCGCTGGGCTGCCCACTCCATTTGAAGCAACGCGCTATCATTCGCTGGTTGTCGACCCGAACACCCTGCCCGACTGTCTTGAAATCACAGCCGAATTGGAAGACGGCACCATCATGGGTCTTCAACACAAAGAGCTTCCCATTCATGGCGTCCAGTTCCACCCGGAATCCATCGCCTCCGAGCACGGCCACGCTCTGCTCAAGAATTTCCTGTCCGAGATGAAAGTTCCTGCATGAGCGACGCTCTGAAACCATTGATCGGGGCTGCCGCCGACCGGCCTCTGACCCGCGCCGAGGCCGAACAGGCCTTCGGCATTCTGTTCGAAGGTGAGGCCACGCCCAGCCAGATTGGCGGACTGCTGATGGCCATGCGCACCCGTGGCGAAACCGTCGAAGAATACGCCGCTGCCGCTGCCGTGATGCGGGCCAAGTGTAACGCCGTGACAGCGCCTGCCGGTGCGATGGATATCGTTGGCACCGGCGGTGACGGCAAGGGCACGCTGAATATCTCTACCGCCACAGCCTTTGTGGTTGCTGGTGCTGGCGTCACTGTCGCAAAGCATGGAAACCGCAATCTCAGCTCCAAGTCCGGCGCAGCGGATGCTCTGGGGCAGCTTGGAATTAACGTGATGGTCGGCCCGGAAGTCGTTGAAAAGGCTTTGAAAGAGGTTGGAATCGGGTTCATGATGGCCCCGATGCATCACCCCGCCATTGCCCATGTTATGCCGTCCCGGCAAGAACTGGGAACTCGTACAATTTTTAACATCCTCGGCCCGCTCACCAACCCGGCCGGTGTCAAACGCCAATTAACCGGCGCGTTCAGCCGTGACCTGATCCGCCCGATGGCGGAAACGCTGGGCTTGCTTGGCTCGGACCGCGCATGGCTGGTCCATGGATCGGACGGCACTGATGAACTGACCATCACCGGCATCAGCTGGGTCGCCGCGCTGGAAGACGGTATCGTCAAAGAGGTCGAGCTTCACCCCGAAGACGCAGGCTTGCCGGTTCATCCGTTCGAGCACATCATCGGGGGTACGCCTGAAGAAAACGCCGTAGCGTTTCGCGCGTTGCTGGACGGTAAGCCCTCGGCCTATCGCGACGCAGTTTTGCTGAACTCGGCTGCGGCGCTGGTGGTTGCTGACGCCGCCGCGGATCTACGCGAAGGCGTCGCCAAAGCCGTCGAAAGCATCGACAGTGGAAAAGCAAAAGAAAAAATCGCGGCA
Organism: Ruegeria sp. AA6; assembly: GCF_056542865.1. Taxonomy (NCBI): domain Bacteria; kingdom Pseudomonadati; phylum Pseudomonadota; class Alphaproteobacteria; order Rhodobacterales; family Roseobacteraceae; genus Ruegeria; species Ruegeria sp. AA6. The sequence goes on along the minus strand of NZ_JBQGAN010000002.1, from coordinate 407,302 downwards.
CTGGCCCGAATGACTCAGGAGGCCGCATGACCGAGACGGTACTGGACAAGATCAAAGCCTATAAGCTGGAAGAAGTTGCCGCAGACAAGGCCGAGAGATCGCTGGACATTTTGGAAAGTGAAGCGAGGTTCGCACCAGAAGTTCGCGGCTTTGCCGAGGCGCTGCAAAAGGCAACCCGGCGCGGCTATGGCTTGATCGCTGAGGTCAAGAAGGCCAGCCCGTCAAAGGGTCTGATCCGCCCGGACTTTGATCCGCCGGTTCTGGCAAAAGCCTATGAAGAAGGCGGCGCAGCGTGCTTGTCCGTGCTGACCGACACACCCAGCTTTCAGGGCGCCAAGGAGTATCTGACCGCCGCCCGTGCGGCGACCTCGTTGCCAGCTCTGCGCAAGGATTTCATGTATGACCCTTATCAGGTGGTCGAGGCACGCGCATTGGGGGCCGATTGCATATTGATCATCATGGCCTCGGTCGAAGACGCTCAGGCGGCTGAGCTGGAGCAGACCGCGTTTGACTGGGGTATGGACGTTCTGATCGAGGTTCATGACGAGGCTGAACTGGATCGCGCGACCAAGCTGAAAAGCCCACTGATCGGGATAAACAACCGCAATCTCAAGACCTTCGAGACATTGCTTGATACTACGCGCCGGTTGTCGAAACTGGTACCGGGCGACCGGACTATCGTGTGTGAAAGCGGCCTGAGTACGTCCGAAGACTTGGCTGATATTGCTCGCTACGGCGCGCGCTGCTTCCTGATCGGTGAAAGCCTGATGCGTCAGGATGACGTTACGGCTGCCACGCGGCACCTGCTGTCAAACCCTCTGATCCCCGGAGTAATGTAATGCCGCTGACCCATTTTGATGCGCAAGGCCAAGCGCATATGGTTGATGTCTCGGACAAGGCCGTGACTGATCGAGTGGCTGTCGCGGCAGCGCACATCAAGATGACTCAGGAAACCTTTGATTTGATTTCAGAAGGTCGCGCCAAGAAGGGTGATGTTCTGGGCGTTGCACGTCTGGCAGGTATCATGGGTGCCAAAAAGACGCCGGATCTGATCCCGCTATGCCACCCGCTGCCGGTTACAAAGGTTGCGGTCGAATTGACGCTGGACCCGGAATTGCCGGGCGTTCAGATTGAAGCAACCGTCAAGACCTCGGGTCAGACCGGGGTTGAGATGGAGGCGCTGACCGCAGCTTCGACCGCGGCGCTGACCGTTTATGACATGACCAAGGCTGTTGATAAGGCCATGGAAATCGGCGGCGTTCGCGTTCTGCTGAAAGATGGTGGTAAATCTGGACGTTACGAGGCGAAATGATCACCGTCGAAGACGCCCGGGCGCTGCTTTTTGATCTCGTTTCTCCGCTAGAGGCTGAAGCGGTTCCGCTCCCTGAGGCCACTGGGCGAGTGCTGGCGCAAGACGTAAGCGCAACCCGCGACCAACCTCCGTTTGCGGCCTCATCAATGGACGGCTATGCCCTGAAATCGACCGAGGTCGAACTGCATGCGATGTTCAAGGTCATTGGTGAGTCCGCCGCCGGTCGTCGGTTCGATGGCAGCGTCGGCGCAGGGCAAGCGGTCCGTATCTTCACCGGCGCGCCGGTTCCTGAAGGGGCTGATTTTGTAGTGATTCAAGAGGACACAGAGCGTCGCGGTGACCTTCTGACAATTGCTGACGACCCCGGCACAAAATCAAATATACGTCCAGCGGGTGTCGATTTTACCGCCGGGACAAAGATCACCGCACCGCGCCGGTTGCGCCCCGAAGACATCGCCCTGATGGCGGCCATGAATATCCCCATAGCGCCGGTGACCCGCAAGCCTGTGGTCGCGCTCATCTCGACCGGAGATGAACTGGTTATGCCCGGTGAAACCCCGGGGCCGGACCAGATAATCGCGTCCAACACCTTCGGCTTGAAAGCCATGCTCGAAAATGCGGGGGCTCAGGTTCGTATCCTTCCGATTGCGCGCGACACGGTCGCATCGCTGGAAACCGCCTTCGGATTGGCCCAAGGCGCCGATTTGGTGGTCACCGTCGGCGGCGCATCTGTAGGAGAATACGATCTGGTCGCTGACGTTTCGCAGGGGTTGGGAATGGAACGGTCGTTCTACAAGATCCGAATGCGCCCCGGAAAACCTCTGATGGCCGGTCGTCTGGGCAATGCCGCGATGGTTGGATTGCCGGGGAATCCTGTAAGTGCAATGGTTTGCGGGTATCTGTTCTTGGTGCCGATGCTGCGAAGGATGCTGGGTGTTGATCAAACGTTGCCCTCTTTCCAACGTGCCCAGTTGGCCGAGCCGATTGGCAAAAACGGTCCACGCGAACATTACATGCGAGCTGTATTGGGCACAGACGGAATCCGGGCCTGTGCGGATCAGGATAGCTCGTTACTAAGCGTACTGGCCGAAGCCAACGCACTGCTGGTGCGCGAACCGCATGATCCGGCACGCCCTGCGGGGGATGAAGTTCTGTACCTTCCGATTTAGGTGCTCCGCAAATCCGTTGACACAAAACGTGAACATGCGTAGAACAAAAGAAAACGCATGACCGACGAGGTGTGAGCAATGCTGACCAAGAAACAGTTGGATTTGTTGGAATTCATCCACAAACGCGTTCAGGCGGACGGTGTTCCGCCCAGTTTCGACGAAATGAAGGCCGCGCTGGATTTGCGCTCCAAATCCGGTATCCACCGGCTGATCACCGCGTTGGAGGAACGTGGCTTTATCCGCCGCCTAGCCCACCGCGCACGCGCAATTGAAATCGTGAAGTTGCCTGAAAGCCTTGGAGGTGAACCTACCGCCGCTTTCAAACCTCGCGTGATCGAAGGCGACAGACCCGAAGGTCCGCGTCCGGCGAACTTTGAACCCGTCTCGGTGGATGCTCTGGAACTGCCCGTAATGGGGCGTATTGCAGCTGGCGTGCCAATCGAGGCCATAAGCCACGAATCCCATCGCGTTGCCGTGCCCGGCAGCATGGTCTCGGGCAAAGGCGATCACTACGCGCTTGAGGTGCGCGGAGATTCGATGATCGACGCCGGCATTAATGATGGCGATGTCGTGGTCATTCGCGAAACCAGAGTGGCGGATAACGGCGACATCGTTGTGGCATTGGTCGAAGATCAGGAGGCTACGCTGAAACGCTTTTTCCGGCGCGGCAATGCCATCGCGCTTGAAGCGGCCAATCCTGCTTATGAGACCCGCGTTCTGCCCGAAGACAAAGTCAAGGTTCAGGGGCGACTGGTCGGTTTGATACGCAGCTACTAAGCGCGTTTTATCGGCGATCTCTGGCTAGTTCCGGCGACCATAGGCGGTGGCCCGTTGTTTCCCTGCTGGTTGTCACCTGCCCTTTTGACAAGGCGAGGCTTCCGGTTTCTTTCAGTCGTTCAGGATCAAACAGGCCACAGTCGCCGACCAGGTCCAGAGCAATTGATGAAACGATTATCTGGTTCTTGTGGCATTCGGAAAACCCCTGAGCAGCTCGTTTACCAGTGATGTGCACCAGCTCCTTTCCGCGCCACACGTAGCGCCGAAGCGTGCCCATTTGGTCTGGCCACCGATCGGCAGCACTGAGCTGACTGACGCCATCGCCATCATTCTCCAACCAAACAGTGGCAATGAATCCACTACCTTTTTCTTTACTCAGTGCCCTGCCGCTTTCGGTCATGACGCCAACCAATCCACCGGAATCGGCGATCAACACCTCAGGCCGCTGTCCTTGACCCCACATCAAAAAGGCCGCCGCGACCGGTACCAAACCAACCCATTTTGCCCAGCCACGCCACAAGGACAACCACAACGCACCCAGTGCAAACATCGGCAAGACATGGTGCGGTGGGCTGACAACGTATCCTTGTGCGCCATCCAGACCCGCAACTTTGTCCGAAACAATCAAGATCCACTGCAGTCCCCCCCCCCCATGACGTTTAACGCAATCGCCTCTAACCCGAATGGGGCCAGCAGCGCGGCGGTAAACGCTGCGGGGACGACGACAATGCCCATGACTGGCACCGAAAGCATATTGGCCAGCAATCCATAGTGAGACATGGTATTAAAATGCGCCGCACCGATCGGAGCGGTCGCCAATCCTGCGATCGCAGACGACAACAACAATCCCATCACGGGTTTCAGCCATTTTGGTCCCGGCAACGGCCCGACATCCCGCAGCCATCCAAACACGGCAACCAGAGCCGTCGTTGCCGCAAAAGACATCTGAAATCCGGGGCTCAATAAGGATTCGGGCCTCAGCACCAAAACGATCAGAGCAGCCACCGCCACAACGCGCAGTGAAATGGCACGACGGTCAATTAGAATGGCCCCCAGCATCACACTGGCCATAACAAAGGCCCGTTCTGTGGCAACGTTTCCACCAGACAACATCAAATAGATTACCGCCGCAACAAGCGCAAAAACCGCCGCCAGTTTGCGAACTGGCACTCTTAAAGCGACGAAGGGAATAGCAGACAAACCCATACGGCAGACCAGAAACACGAAGCCGGTCAATAGCCCCATGTGAAGGCCGGAGATTGCAAGAAGATGGGCAAGGTTCGACGCCCTTAGCGACTTTAACGTCTCTTGCCCCATGCCACTTCGGTCACCAGTGGTTACAGCTGCTGCAAAGCCACCAATCTCTCCGGGAAGGATCTCTCGTACCCGTTTCGAAATTGCCATCCGCCACGCTGTGACACGCACCCCTTCGGCCGCCCTATCCGCAGGCGCGACGGTCATGACCGGCACCCGGGTATAGCCAACAGCACCCAGACGCTGAAACCATGCATGGCGACGAAAATCGAATCCTCCGGGTTCAACCGGACCTTGCGGAGGGGACAGGTGCCCGGTGGTCATGATCCTTTGGCCCGGCTCCAGTGAAAGTGAAACGTCTCCGCCGTGCAAAGAAAGCCGGACGCGCTGCGGCCGGCGGTCTTCGGGCACATCCCCTATACGTACCCGGTCCAGCGTCACCCGCAGCGCATCCGACGCAGACCGATCCAGGGCTACAACCCTCCCCTCGATAGGGCCGTAGTAACGCCATGACAGGACCGGCTCTGCGACCGAGTGGGCCCGCGCACCCGCCAGGACAAACCCAGCCGCGACAAGCGCGCCCCCAATTGCCAACGCAGCCCAGCCTGAACGCAACCTGCGACCGGCCCAGACCAGCGCAGCGACCACGATCAGAAGGCAGACATAGACCTGCCAACCCGGTTCGAACCGGAGGCTGAAATACAGGCCGATGCCGACAGCCAAAAAAATCGGAGACCATTGGAACAGATATCCCGTCTGGTTAAGCAATGCGGCCTCGACCCGTGGCAGAACACGCATGGTTGCCCCCGTCCTTCGGGCTCGTTAGACAGGCGCCAAACTAAGCCCGACACGGTTACCAAAAGGTTAATCCACACAATGTCCGATCAGGTCGTCACCCGTTTTGCCCCCTCTCCCACTGGCTTTCTGCATATCGGCGGCGCGCGCACTGCGCTGTTCAACTGGCTTTATGCCCGTGGTCGTGGGGGTAAATTTCTGCTGCGGATCGAAGACACCGACCGCGAGCGTTCAACGCCTGAAGCAACGGCAGCCATTCTTCAAGGGATGGAGTGGCTTGGATTGGATCACGATGGCGACGTGATCAGCCAATTCGAGGGCGCGGCGCGTCACGCCGAAGTTGCACATCAGCTGCTGGCCGAAGGCAAGGCGTACAAGTGCTTCTCGTCGCAAGACGAAATCGCGGCGTTCCGCGAGCAGGCTCGTTCCGAAGGTAAATCAACCCTCTTCCGCAGCCCGTGGCGAGACGCCGACGCTGCAACGCACCCAGATGAGCCGTTTGTGATCCGCATCATGGCCCCGCAGGATGGCACGACTGTGATCTGCGATCAGGTGCAGGGGGATGTGACCATCCGTAATGATCAGTTGGACGACATGATCCTGCTGCGTTCGGATGGCACTCCGGTCTATATGCTGGCAGTGGTGGTGGACGATCACGACATGGGCGTGACACACGTGATCCGGGGTGACGACCACCTGAATAACGCCGCACGTCAGATGATGATCTATGAAGCGATGGGCTGGGACGTTCCGGTTTGGGCGCATATCCCGCTTATTCACGGCCCCGACGGCAAGAAACTGTCGAAACGTCACGGAGCCTTGGGTGCGCAGGAATATCAGGCGATGGGCTATCCGGCTGCCGGTATGAGGAACTATCTGGCCCGTCTGGGCTGGAGCCACGGGGACGATGAGTTCTTTACCGACGAGCAAGCCAAAGAGTGGTTCGATCTGAACGGAATCGGCAAAAGTCCGGCCCGTTTCGACTTGAAAAAGCTCGAGAATCTCTGCGGCCAGCATATCGCAATTTCAGATGACGCTGCGTTGCGGCAAGAAATCGAAGCCTACCTGGCTGCGGCAGAGCGTCCCGCTCTCACCCAGACACAATCCGGTGATTTGGAGCGCGCGATGTTTTGCTTGAAAGATCGCGCCCGCACATTCCCGGAATTGCTTGAAAAAGCACACTTTGTACTCGCGTCACGGCCGATCGAACCGGATGAAAAAGCAGCTAAAGCCCTGCAATCTGTATCCGACGGTATACTGAAAGAATTGACGCCGCACGTGCAAAATGCTAGCTGGACGCGGAACGAACTGGAGGAAGCCCTTAATGCCTTCGCTGAGGCGCAGGGCGTTAAGTTCGGCAAGCTTGCCGGCCCACTTAGGGCGGCGCTGGCAGGTCGCGCTGTGACCCCTTCAGTCTTTGACATGATGCTTGTGCTGGGGCGCGATGAAACCTTGGCGCGGCTTTCCGACGCAGCAAACTAATCCTGACTTCATATTCAGGTAACGCTGCTCCGCTACGACCGGTCGGCACATTGGTGCATGACCGGAGACCGCGTTACCGATCACTCGCTTGGTGCGCGCATGAACGAAGAAGGGACAAAGATGACCGACAACAATAAATCAGCCACTCTCACCGTACATGGCGAAACATATGAGTTGCCGGTTCACTCGCCAACTGCTGGTCCGGATGTCATCGACATTCGCAAACTGTACGGCCAGGCAGGCGTGTTTACCTATGATCCGGGCTTTACGTCCACCGCAAGCTGCGACAGCACCATCACTTACATCGACGGTGAAAAGGGTGAGCTGCTGCACCGTGGGTATCCGATCGATCAACTTGCAGAAAAATCGCACTTCCTCGAAGTCTGCTACCTGCTGCTGTACGGAGAGTTGCCTGCTGCCAAGGACCTGGAAAAGTTCGAAACCACCATCACCCGCCACACAATGCTGCACGAGCAGATGCAGTATTTCTACCGTGGCTTCCGCCGTGACGCGCATCCAATGGCGATTATGGTGGGTGTGGTTGGTGCCATGTCCGCATTCTATCACGACTCGACCGATATCTCGGACCCGCGTCAGCGCGAGATCGCCTCGCACCGCCTGATCGCAAAGATGCCGACCATCGCGGCATGGGCCTATAAGTACCACACCGGTCAGCCCTTCGTTTATCCGCGTAACGATCTGGACTATGCGTCGAACTTCCTGCGTATGTGCTTCAGCGTTCCAGCCGAGGAATATGAAGTCAACCCGATCCTAAGCCGCGCGATGGACCGTATCTTTACCCTGCATGCGGATCACGAGCAGAACGCCTCGACCTCGACCGTGCGTCTGGCGTCTTCCTCGGGCGCGAACCCATTCGCCTGTATCGCGGCTGGCATCGCTTGCCTGTGGGGTCCGGCCCACGGTGGTGCGAACCAAGCCTGCTTGGAAATGCTGGAGGAAATCGGGTCGGTGGATCGCATCCCCGAATACATCGCCCGCGCCAAAGACAAGAACGATCCGTTCCGTCTGATGGGCTTCGGCCACCGCGTCTATAAGAACTTTGACCCGCGCGCCAAGGTTATGAAGCAGTCCGCCGACGAGGTGCTGGACCTGCTGGGTATCGAAGACAATCCGAAATTGCAGGTCGCTAAGGAACTGGAGCGCGAAGCGCTGGAAGATCCCTATTTCGCCGAGAAGAAGCTGTTCCCGAACGTCGACTTCTATTCGGGCATCATCCTCGAGGCGATGGGCTTCCCAACCTCGATGTTCACTCCGATCTTTGCGCTGTCGCGGACCGTTGGCTGGGTCAGCCAGTGGAAAGAGATGATCGCAGATCCGCAAAACAAGATCGGCCGTCCGCGCCAGCTGTATCTGGGCGAGACCATGCGCGACTACGTTGATATCGAAAAACGCTGAGATTGAATGCGAAAGCCCCGGACCAACGTCCGGGGCTTTTTATATTAGCCTTAACTGATCACCAACCTGAGCAGGCCTTTGAAACAGGTCACATCGCAGCGGTGGTGTTTTTGTTGCGAGACCCAGCCGTTTCACCGCCAAATTGAATCGCTTGGCGATAAGCCCTGCATATTCCCCCTCACCCCGCATGCGATGGCCCCAACGCGGGTCATAGTCCCCGCCCCCATGCATCTCGCGCAGTTTGGACATGATCTTTTCGGCCCGCGCGGGTTCGTGATCTTTCAGCCAGTCCTGCCACAGCTCGGACACTTCACGTGGAAGGCGCAGCATGATCCAGCTGGCGGCATCGGCCCCAGCTTCGCGGCCCGCTTCCAGCAACTGTTCCAGCTCATGATCTGTTAAGCCCGGCACCACCGGAGAGGTCATTACCCGCACTGGCACCCCCGCCCTTGTCAGGCGGCGAATGATGGTCAATCGACGCTGGGGCGATGGTGCGCGCGGCTCCATTCGACGGGACAAATCGGCATCCAGTGTGGTCAGCGAAATCCCCACCCGCACCAGTCCCTTTTGGGCCATTGAGGCCAGAATATCCAAATCCCTTTCAATCAGCGCCCCTTTGGTGACAATCCCGATGGGGTGATTGAAATCTTGCAGCGCCATCAGACAATTGCGGGTGATTTCACGAACCTTCTCAACCGGTTGATACGGGTCAGTATTGGTTCCCAGCGCAATCGTAGCCACTTTGTAAGACTTGCTGGACAACTCTTTGCGCAGGACGTCCGCCGCGTTCGGTCGCGCGATCAATCTCGTTTCAAAATCCAATCCGGGAGATAGCCCGAGGTACGCATGAGACGGGCGCGCAAAACAGTAGACGCAACCGTGCTCACACCCACGATACGGATTGATCGAACGGTCAAACGGCAGATCAGGCGAGCGGTTATAGGTAATCAGGCTGCGTGCGACCTCATCGCGAACATCAGTCCGCAATGTTGGGAGGTCCTCTTCTATATCCCAACCATCATCGCAAGAAACGGTCTCGAATTGTTCGAACCGTCCTGTGACATTTGTGGCGGCTCCCCGGCCCCGGATATGCGGTGCACCCATGTCTGTTCTCTTTTTGTTCCCTCTTGAGGTATAAAGATTACGACACGTTCAGGCAAGCGTCTCATGAAATTTCAGAGGTTTGCTGCAGGATTTACCAAATGCAAACCGTTGAGAGGATTGCAGGATCATCATGCAGAAAATTCTGTCGTGTGGAGTGAAAATCTGACGTATAGGTCGGTCCCGAAACCACTGAGGTCGCAATCGTCACAGTCAAGCTGCGGCGTTTTGGCCAAAAACGAAAAAAATGCCACCACGGGCCTATGGTCCGCACAGCTCAGGGAATTGCCCCATGTCCGATGAAGAAGACATCGTCCTGTCCGAACTAAATGACGACGAACTTGTCGAACAGATGTTCGACGATCTTTATGACGGCCTGAAAGAAGAAATCGAAGAAGGTGTGAACATCCTGCTGGAACGCGGATGGACCCCCTACGACATTCTGACCAAGGCTCTGGTCGGTGGTATGACCATCGTTGGCCACGACTTCCGCGACGGTATCCTGTTCGTGCCCGAAGTTCTGCTGGCCGCGAACGCCATGAAAGGCGGGATGTCGATCCTTAAGCCTCTGTTGGCTGAAACCGGTGCCCCGCGCGTCGGTAAGATGGTCATCGGCACTGTCAAAGGCGACATCCACGACATCGGCAAGAACCTTGTGTCGATGATGATGGAAGGCGCTGGCTTCGAAGTTGTCGATATCGGCATCAACAACCCGGTTGAAAACTATCTGGAAGCGCTTGAGACCGAAGAGCCTGACATTCTGGGCATGTCGGCCCTGCTGACCACAACCATGCCGTACATGAAAGTCGTGATCGACACACTTGTCGAACAAGGCAAGCGCGACGACTATATCGTACTGGTAGGCGGAGCGCCGCTGAATGAAGAATTCGGCAAAGCCATCGGCGCAGACGCATATTGCCGTGACGCGGCCGTGGCAGTTGAAACGGCCAAGGATTTCGTCTCACGCAAGCACAACCAACTGGCCGGCTGATCAGACGAACAATAAGTTCATGGGCCGTCCGGTTTTCGGGCGGCCTTTTTTGTTGATAGGTTGCCGTACAGTTTCCGAGAGGACATCAAATGCAGCAGGAAAAATTGCCAGACGATGCGAGCCTCACAACAAAGGGCTACGAAACCGGCGCACAAGGACAAATCCTGCTGCTGGCGTGTGGTGCTTTGGCGCGCGAAATACTGGATCTGAAGCGCCGGAACGGCTGGGATCACATGGCGCTGACCTGCCTGCCCGCGATCCTCCATATTCACCCGGAAAAGATCACGCAAGCGGTTCAGGACGCCATTGCCAAGAACCGCAATGACTATGACCAGATTTATGTCGTGTACGCAGATTGCGGCACCGGTGGCTTACTTGAGAAAGCCTGCGCGGAACTTGGTGTTGAGATGGTCAAAGGCCCGCATTGTTATTCCTTTTTCGAAGGGAATCAGGCCTTTGAGGCAAGGGGCGACGATGAAACCACTGCGTTTTACTTGACCGATTTCCTAGCCCGGCAGTTCGACGCCTTTGTCTGGAAACCCCTTGGCCTGGATCGCCATCCCGAACTGCGTGATATGTATTTTGGCAATTACACCAAGCTGGTCTATCAGGCGCAAATCGACGACCCGGAACTCACGTCCCGCGCCCGCGACTGTGCCGAGAAAATGGGTTTAGAGTTCGAACGCCGCTTTACCGGTTATGGCGATCTTGAAACGACATTGACGGAATGGGCGACCCGCAATCCAAACACCTGATCCGTGTCAGGCGTTTTCTTGCGCGACTTCGCGGATACGTTCGATCATGGACCGCAGCCCGTTCGAGCGTTGCGCCGACAAGTGATCATTCAATCCCAGCCTTGCTAGTTCTCCGCCAGCGTCGACCTTCGGAACCTCGCTGACGGGCAACCCGTTATACAGCGACCGCAACACCGCGATTAGACCGCGAACGATCAACGCGTCGCTGTCACCATCGAACCGGAAAACCCCGCCTTCGATGATCGGGTGTAGCCAAACCTGGCTAGCGCAGCCATGAACCTTCGTGGCCGGTACTTTCAACGCGTCGTCCAGCGGGTCCATCGCCTTGCCCTGATCGATGACATGACGGTACCGGTCTTCCCAATCCTCGAGAAACTCGAAATCCTCAACGATTTCTTCAAAGGCAGGCGTTGCCATTTGCGGCGGTCCTTTTGTTGCGATTACAATTGTGACCTATGCCTCCCATCAATGCCTGTCCACCCCCCAGTGTGGCTTTTCAAGCTTCAGAATTTACGGTAACCCATTGCTGGAATTACTGCACTGGACGTGGAGACCATGAAAAAATCATTTACTGTTCTATTGGTTGCCACCCTGCCCCTGTCCGCTTGCAGTGGCTGGAGCGAGTCTCGGGTCAATCCGTCCAACTGGTTTGGTTCCAGCGCACCGGCTGCTCCGGTTGCAGTGTCAGCAAATGACCCCAATGCACTTGTTCCGCAAGACAAGGAGCGCCGGGGCCTGTTTGCAGGATCAGAGGCCCCCGACACGAGTGTTCCAATCGCCAAGATTGATGAACTCCGCATTGATCCCACACCATACGGGGCAATTGTGTATTCGGCCGGCACCGCATCCCGGCAAGGGGCTTATGACGCGCAGCTTGTGCGCGTTGAAAGTGAAGAAAATCAAAAGAACGGCGTTCTAGAGTTCACCTTCCGGGTGACATACCCCGAAAGAGCTACCAATCAGGGAACCGAGCGCTCTCGCATGGTTTCAGACGCCATCAATGTTAGCCGCGAAGACCTGCAGAATACTCGATTGGTACGAGTTGTAGGGCAACAGAACGCTCTGGAATCGCGGCGCCGATAGTCGGCTTTAAAGCGCTACTACTTTGACGTTTTGGCCCTTGGCGGCCAGTGCGATCTTGCCCTCACAGAGTTTCAGGGCATCCTCACCGAACACCTCGAACCGCCAGCCTGACATGGCAGGCAGCTCGCGCTCTCCTGCGGCAATCTGGTCCAGTTCGGAACTGGTGGCGATCAGCTTGGCGGCCACGCCTGAGCTTTCGGTTTTGGATTTAAGCAGCACACGCAGCAAATCGGCCAGCGCAGGGTTTACCTTTAGCTTGTCCCTACTGTTATCGACGCTTGGCAACTGATCGGCAGGGCAGTTCACCCCTTTTTGCACCGCTGCCAAAATACCATCGGCAATCGCGCCCCTCCGCGCCTCGCGTAGCAACAAGCGCGATCCGCCCAGATCGGACGGGGATTTGGGTTTGGTCGAGGCCAACTCAATCAGCGCGTCGTCCTTGAAAACCCGGCTGCGCGGGACGTTGTTTTTCTGCGCATAAGCCTCGCGGAATTGCGCAAGCTCCCGCACCACGGCCAGAAACTTGCCCGAGTTTGTCCTGGTTTTCACGCGTTTCCACGCGTCCTCGGGGCGAATATCATAGGTTCCGGGCTGCGTCAGCGTCTGCAGTTCCTCGGCCACCCAATGGCTGCGCTGAGTCTTAATCAGTTGCGCGGCCAGGAATTCGTAGATCTGACGAAGGTGGGTTACATCGGCCAAGGCGTAAGTCTTTTGCGCCTCGGACAGAGGTCGCCGGGACCAATCCGTAAAGCGAGAGGTCTTGTCGACTCCCTGCTTGCAGATCTTACGCACCAGCGTCTCATATCCGACCTGTTCACCAAACCCGCAGACCATTGCCGCCACCTGCGTATCGAATAGCGGCTTGGGGAATACCTCTGCTTCGACCCAGAAAATCTCAAGGTCCTGACGCGCGGCGTGAAAGACCTTTACTACGTTTTCATTACCGAACAGTTCGTATAGCGGGTCCAGCGACAAACCATCAGCCAGCGGATCGACCAATACGGCGCTGTCTTCGTCGTCGGATGGGACGGCCAACTGAACCAGACAGAGTTTCGAATAGTAGGTTCTTTCGCGCAGAAACTCGGTGTCTACTGTAACATAGTCGTATTCCGCGGCGGCCTTGCAGAAATCGGCCAGCTCTTGCGTCGTTGTCAGGGTTTTCATGCGCCGTGCTGTTCTTGCTCTTGTTTTCTTTGGCTGATCATCTCATCCGTACCCAGCCGTAGTGCAGACCATAGGCCGATTATGACGCACGTGTAAATCACCCCGAGACGTTCAAGGCAGCAACACCGGAGTCCGATCCCCACTGGCGTAACGGCGCAACACTGCGGGGTAGAGTTTATGTTCCCAAACCAACACTCGTGCGGCCAATGCGCCGGGCGTGTCGTCAGGTTTGATGTTCACCCGCGCCTGCCCCAGAATAGGGCCGTCATCCAGCGCTGCCGTAACCTCGTGAACCGAACATCCATGCTCTGCATCCCCGGCCTCTAACGCGCGAGCATGAGTGTTGAGACCTTTGTATTTCGGCAGCAGTGACGGATGGATGTTCAGCATGCGGCCCTGAAAGTGCGAGACGAAATCACCTGTCAAAACCCGCATAAACCCTGCAAGGCAAACGATGTCCGGTTGCGCCGCCTCCAGCGGCTTCAGCAACTCGGCCTCAAAGGCCGCGCGGTCACCCTTGAACGGGCGGTGATCGACCGCGGCCGTCTGAATGCCGCGCTCGGCGGCCTTTTTCAGCCCGCCCGCCTCGGCGTCATTTGACAGCACCAAACAAGGACGTGCCGGGTGGTCGCCGACCATGCCGTCGACCAACGACACCATGTTGGACCCACCCCCAGAAATCAGGATGGCGACACGCTTGTTGCTCACAGCAATTTGCCCGAATAGGCCATACCCGGCGTATCGGTGACGGTGCCGAGACGCGAAACCGTTTCACCAGCCTCAGCCAGCAGCACGGCCAATTCGTCGGCGCGGTCTTCGGCACAGACGACGATCATGCCAATGCCGCAGTTGAAGGTCTTCAGCATCTCGGCCTCGGCGATGCCACCGGTTTCGGCCATCCAGCGGAAGACTGGCGGCAAGTCCCACGCGTTCAGGTCAATCTCGGCCCCCAGCCCTTTGGGCAGAACGCGCGGCAGGTTCTCGGTCAAGCCGCCTCCGGTGATATGGGCCAGCGCATGCACACCCCCTGCCCGGATCGCCTGCAGCGCCTGCTTTACGTACAAGCGCGTAGGCGTCAGCAGCGCCTCACCCAGAGTACCCTCACCAAAGGGCGACGCCGCATCCCAGCCAAGGCCCGACATTTCAACAAGTTTGCGCACCAGCGAATAGCCGTTGGAATGCACCCCGTTCGAGGCCAGACCTAACAGAACATCGCCCTGCTGCACGTCGGCAGGCAAATGCGTGCCCCGCTCCATCGCGCCGACCGAGAACCCGGCCAGATCGAAATCACCATCGGGGTACATGCCGGGCATCTCGGCCGTCTCTCCGCCGATCAGGGCGCAACCGGACTGCACACAACCCTCGGCAATGCCTTCAATGATCCGCGCTGCGGTGTCGGTGTCGAGCTTACCGGTGGCGAAATAGTCCAGGAAGAACAGAGGCTCAGCCCCCTGACAGATCAAGTCGTTTACACACATCGCCACCAGATCGATGCCAACGCCGTCAACCACGCCAGTGTCGATGGCGATCCGCAGTTTGGTGCCCACACCATCAGTCGCGCCAACCAGAATCGGATCCTGATACCCGGCATCCTTCAGATCGAACAGGGCACCAAATCCGCCCAGCCCGCTCATCACGCCAGAGCGGTTGGTCCGCTTGGCCGCAGGCTTGATCCGGTCGACCAGAGCGTTGCCCGCATCAATATCAACGCCTGCATCGGCATAGGTGATTCCGTTCTTGCCCGTCGTCATGGCCAGCCCCTTATGAATGGTTCTCGCGCGGGTTAGTCGATTGTGCGACATGTTGCAACGGTCAGGCTTGACGCGGCTGTTCACCGTGGTAGTCAAAGCTCCATGGCGGGCCTGTAGCTCAATTGGTTAGAGCAGAGCGCTCATAACGCTTTGGTTGCGGGTTCAAGTCCTGCCGGGCCTACCAAATCCTCGCCTTTTGTGATGTTTCACCAACGTACGAGTCGCGCCGTTCTTGTGTCTTGCGCTCAAATCGCTTTCTCTAAACTTGAGAGGCGACAAGCGAGGTCATTCGGACATGGTTGAAACGACTCAGCCCACGACCGACCTTTTCATCATCGTCACGCCCAGTTTCAACATGGCGGCCACGATGGACTTCATCGACCCCTTTCGGGCCGCTAACTATCTGGATGGTCGGGTCTACTTCAAATGGCAAATCGTTTCGGAACCCGGCGGGGTTTGCGTATCCAGCAACGGTGTTGGCGTTGAAACGCAGGCGCTGAGCGATCTTAAGCCCATACAGCCCGACATCGCCATTGTCTCAACCAGTTGGAACCCGGAAAAGCACATGACCGACCGCCTTGGCAGCACGCTGCGCCAATGGGCGCGATCAGGGGCAACTTTGGGTGCGCTGGACACAGGCGCATTTGTGCTGGCTCAGGCCGGATTGTTGAAGGGGCGGCGCGCAACAGTTCACTATGAACATATCGACGCGTTTCAGGAGCTTTATCCGGAAATTGAAGTGGTCGAGAATCTATATGCTCTGGACGGAAACCGGATCACGTGCTGCGGCGGTTCGGCGTCGGTGGATTTCGCGCTGCAGATCGTTCAGGGAATCCATGGCAGTGCGCTGGCAAACGCAGCCGCTCGGTACGTCTTTCACGACCGGTTGCGGGGACCTGCGGCCATGCAGCAGCCCGAAGGCAGCGAGCCGTTGGGAACTCTGGTACCAGCGACACTGAAAACGGCAATTCAGGTGATGGAGGCCCACCTGGAAGACCCCCTGCCCATTCCTGAAATCTGCGATCTGGCCGGTATCTCACATCGCCAACTTGATCGGCTGTTTGCGACCTACATAAAGAAGACCCCGGCGCTTTATTATCGCGATATTCGGCTGGATCGGGCGCGCGGGTTGGTAACGCAGACCGAGCTGCCAATCGCTCAGGTCGCGATGGCGTCGGGCTTTGCCAGCCAAGTTCATTTCAGCCGGTCCTACAAAGATCGTTTTGGCTTACCGCCCAGTCAGGACCGGATCGAGGGCCGCGTGCCCTTCGAATACCGCGCCTGGCCGATGCACCGAAAGCCAAAGGCATAACTTTGCCGAACGGCCATTTAAGTCAACTGGGTGGCGCAAAAAGTTAAGCGCCAGTCTGAATTTGCGAGGAACATACACCGAGAAATAATCTTCCGGGCCCGTCCCGGGCGAGTTACGTGGAGCCCCCAACAATGACCGCGCTACCGTCCAAAGAGCAATTCGACAGAATCTCCGATGGGTTCAGCACCGACCCGTTCAACACGCAGTCCTTGAAGGCTGAGGCCTATGTGGACCCGGCGTGGCATCAGGTGGACCTAAACGGCATTCTCGCCAAAACGTGGCAATGGGTGTGCCATGTAGAAAAGTTGCGCGCGCCGGGGTCATTTGTGACCGTCGAGATAGCGAACCGTCCGATTGCGGTGGTCCGCGACCGCGAGGGCACGTTGCGCGCCTTCTACAACGTCTGCAAACACCGCGCCCATCATCTACTGTCTGGCGAGGGCGAAACGACCCGCATCATGTGCCCCTATCACGCTTGGGTCTACAAGCTGGATGGTCAGTTGGTCCGCGCGCCCGAAACCGAGAGCCTGACCAATTTCAACACAAAAGACATTTGTCTGGATCAGGTGCAGGTCGAGGAGTTCGCAGGTTTTGTATACGTCAACCTCGACCCTGACGCGCGGCCCTTGCACGAGGTCTCAGGCAATCTGGAAACCGAAATTCGCCACTGGGCACCGGATATCGAGAACCTGACCTTCGGCCACCGGTTGACCTATGACATTAAGTCGAACTGGAAAAACGTCGTCGACAATTTTCTGGAATGCTACCACTGCCCGACCGCACATAAGGACTTCTGCGATCTGGTCGACATGGACACCTACAAGGTGACCACCTACGGCATCTATTCCAGCCATATGGCCGAGGCGGGCAAGGGCGCGAACACTGCCTATGATGTCTCGAATGCAACCGTGCGGACGCACGCCGTGTGGTGGTTGTGGCCCACGACCTGCTTGATGCGCTATCCGGGGCGGTCGTCGATGATCGTTCTGAACATCATTCCGATAGGCCCGGATCGGACGCTGGAAACCTATGACTTTTTCCTGGAAACTCCCGAACCGGACGAGGCAGAACTGGAAGCGATCCGCTATCTCGACGAGGTTCTACAGCGCGAAGACATCGACATCGTCGAAAGCGTTCAGCGCGGGATGAGCACGCCTGCCTTCACCCAAGGGCGGATCGTACATGACCCGAATGGCTCGGGCAAATCCGAGCATGCTGTGCACCACTTCCACGGGCTGGTTCTGGACGCCTACACGCAGGCCGCGCCGTGAGACAGCCCAATATCGTTGTGGTCATGGCCGACCAACTGGCGCCGCACTTCTGCGGCGCTTACGGCCATCCGACGGTGAAAACACCCCACATGGATGCGCTGGCTGCGCGAGGCATGCGCTTTGATGCAGCCTATTGCAACTCACCGCTCTGCGCCCCGTCGCGCTTTGCCTTCATGTCCGGGCAACTGATCAGCCGCATCGCCGCCTATGACAATGCCAGCGAGTTTCGCGCTTCGGTGCCGACCTTTGCACATTACCTTCAGGCGTTGGGCTATCGCACCTGCCTGTCGGGCAAGATGCACTTTGTCGGCCCCGACCAAAAACACGGATTTCAGGATCGGGTGACCACCGACATCTATCCGTCCGACTTCGCCTGGACCCCGGATTGGGAGGCCGCGGACGAGCGCATCGACAAGTGGTATCACAACATGCAGACGGTCAAGGAAAGTGGTGAGGCCATCGCCACCTTCCAGACCGACTATGATGACGAAGTCGAATTCGCCGCCCGTCGTTGGCTGATCGACCGGGGCCGCGACCGGGCTGCTGGAGATGAGTCTCCGTTCTGTCTGGTGGCCAGTTTCATCCACCCACATGATCCCTATGTGGCGAAGCCGGAATGGTGGAACCTTTACACCGACGACGACGTTCCCATGCCGGAATTTACCCTGACCCCCGACGAACAGGACCCATTCTCTCGCCGTGTGATGGACGGGATTGAGGCGAGCCATATCCCCCTGACCGAGGAGGAAGTCCGCCGTGCCCGCCGCGCCTATCTGGCGAATGTCAGCTATTTCGACAGCAAGCTGGGCGCGATTGTTAAGGCTTTGAACGAGATCGGAGAGTTGGGCAACACCATCGTCATCGTCACCGCCGACCACGGAGACATGCTGGGCGAGCGTGGGCTGTGGTACAAGATGAACTTCTTCGAACACTCTGCCCGCGTGCCACTGATTATGGCCGGTCCCGGAGTTGCGCAGGGCACGGCGTCGAACGCTTGCTCGCTGCTCGATTTGCTGCCGACTTTCGTTGAAATCGCCGGGGGAAGCGAAGCGATGTTCGGAGAGCCGGTGGACGGCCGCTCACTGATGCAATTAGCGCGCGGAGAAGCCGACGCGGTTGACGAGGCCATCGGTGAATATTGCGCCGAGATGACGCCCTACCCGGTTTTCATGATCCGCACCGGGCCGTTGAAATATATCCACTGCGACCCTGACCCCCCGCAACTTTACGACCTGTCCATTGATCCACTGGAAAAGGTGAACCGCGCGCAAGACCCGGATTACGCCGACCAAACCGCGCAATTCGCAGCCCGCGTCGCGCAGCGCTGGGACAGTGAAAAACTGCGCGCCGACGTAATTGCCACGCAAAAATCCCGCCGCGCCCTGCATGCCGCGATGGAGGCCAACCCGGTCGAAAGCTGGGACTACAACCCGCCGCGCGATGCCACCCAGGAATATGTGCGCAACCACATGGATTGGACGGTTGCAGCGACGCGCTATCGCTATCCCCCGTTGAAGGAGACAGAAGAATGATGCTGAAAGGCAAAACTGCCCTTGTCACCGGCGGACGAGGTGGGATCGGACGCGCCATCGTCGCCCGATTCCTGCGAGAAGGCGCGCGGGTTTACGCGGCTGATTTAACGCCCCAAGGGTCGTTGGCCATGCATGACGATGACGGCAGCATCTTCGTCAAACTTGACGTGACGCAGGAGGCCGACGCCATATCGGCGATGGAACGGGTGTCAAACGACGCGGGCCAGTTGGACATTTTGGTCAACGCCGCCGGGATTGAGATCGAGAAAACCATCGAAGAAACCTCGCTGGAGGAATGGAACCTGTCCTTTGCGGTTAACGTGACAGGCACCTTTCTGACCTCGAAACACGCCCTGCCCCTGATGCGGAAGGCGACGACGAACGGAACCGCCTCGATCATCAACTTCGGCAGCTATGACGGGTTTATTGCTGATCCCGGACTCGCCGCCTATTGCGCGACCAAAGGCGCGGTGCACGCGTTGACCAAGGCGATGGCCTGCGATCACGGCCCCGAAGGTATTCGCGTCAATGCCATCTGCCCCGGCTATGTCGACACCCCCATGCTGCAAAGCTTTTTTACCGGTGACGGATCGGGCGGCGGAGGTAAAACCATCGACCAACTTCAACAGGCCGTGCGTGATGTGCACCCGATGCGCACCTACGGCACACCCGAGGATATCGCCAATCTGGTCAACTGGCTGGCCTCGGACGAGGCCCGCTATGCCAGCGGACAACTCTGGGTTCTGGACGGAGGGCTGAGCGCACAAGTTCAGCAGATGAAGCTATGAAAGTTGTGAAATCAAGCCAAGCCAACACCAAACCGGCATCCGGTGATCTATTCCTTGGTGACGGGATCACCTTTGCCCCTCTGGCTGGTCTCTCGGAAACCAAAGACGTCGAACTCTACATCGTGAACTTTGGCGCTGGTGAGCGTAACCGGGTGCATATCCACAAAGTTGATCAGGTTCTGATTGCAACGGTTGGCCGCGGCATCATCGCTGACGAGAATGGTGAACAGATCATGGAGCCCGGTGATGTGGTGACGATACCTGCGGGCCATCCGCATTGGCACGGCGCAACGTCGGACAGCGCCTTTTCTCACATCACTGTAGCGCGGCCCGGCGATGTCATCACAATCGTGGATCAAGACCCGCGCGGCGCGTGGGGCGCGCCCTCATGACCAAACCAGTCATCATTACTTGTGCCCCGACTGGCGGCATCCACACGCCGACTATGTCGGAATACCTGCCGATCACGCCGACCGAAATCACCGACGCCAGCATTGGCGCGGTCGAGGCCGGAGCCTCGATCATCCACCTGCACGCCCGCGATCCCGAAACCGGCAAACCCGACCCGGACCCCGAATTGTTCATGCAATTCCTGCCACGGATCAAACAGGCGACCGGCGCTGTGATGAACGTCTCGACTGGCGGCGGCTTGGGCATGACGCGCGAGGAACGCCTGCGTGCCGCCCTGCGGGCCAGTCCCGAAATGGCCAGCATGAACATGGGGTCAATGAATTTCGGCATCTTCCCGATGATGCAGAAATACTCGGGCTGGAAACATGATTGGGAACCCGAGTTTCTGGACATGACCCGCGACTTCATCTTCCGCAACACTTTCGCGGATATCGAATACGCGATGAAGGAACTGGGCGACGGCCACGGCACCAAGTTCGAGTTCGAATGCTACGACCTGAGCCACCTCTACAACCTCGCCTGGGTAGTTGATCAGGGCTGGGTTAAACCGCCGTTCTTCATCCAGATGGTGTTTGGAATTCTGGGCGGCGTCGGAGCAGACCCCGACAACCTGATGCACATGCACACCATTGCCGAAAAGCTATTCGGCGGCAGCTATGAATGGTCGGTTCTGGCCGCGGGTCGTCACCAGATGGCGTTTACAACACAGGCCGCGATCCTTGGCGGCAATGTGCGGGTTGGGCTGGAGGACAGCTTGTATATCGGCCCCGGCGAAAAGGCGAAATCTAACGCCGATCAGGTGCGCAAAATCCGCTCGATCATCGAAAACCTTGGCCTGACAGTCGCGACACCGGACGAGGCACGCCAACGGCTGGGACTGAAAGGCAGCGACCAGACCGCGTTCTGATGGGGGATGACATGCAGACAAAGATGCTGATCAACGGAGAGATGGTCGAAGGTAACGGCGACGCACTGCCCGTTCTGGACCCCGCGACCGGGGAAACCGTCGCGCAGGTGCCCGAGGCCACACCGGAACAGATCGAGGCCGCAACTCGCGCAGCGCATGAGGCGTTTGAAACCTATCGCTTGGTGACACCAGCTGAACGTGCCGGATTCCTGCTTGCGATTGCCGATGTGATTGAAGCCAACATCGAAGAACTTGCCGAGTTGGAAACTCTGGACGTCGGCAAACCCTGGCCCATGGCCCGCGACGAAGAGATGCCGCTGACCATCGACACGTTCCGCTTCATGGCCGGAGCCTCGCGCACCATGAGCGGGTCGGTGACCGGAGAATATGCGGCGGGCCACACTTCGATGATCCGCAAGGACCCGATTGGCCCTGTGGCCTCGATTGCGCCATGGAACTATCCACTGATGATGGCCGCGTGGAAGATCGCCGCACCATTGGCGGCGGGCTGCACCATCGTCATGAAACCGTCCGAGATCACGCCTTTGGCTACGCTGCGGCTGGCAGAATTGCTGGCCGATGTGCTGCCCAAGGGCGTGTTGAATGTGGTCCACGGTCAAGGGGCCTCGGTCGGTGACCGCTTGATCAATGACCCGCGGATTGAGGGGATTTCAATCACCGGATCGCCCGCCACAGGCATGGCCGCGATGCGAGCGGCCTCGCAGCAAATTCGACATGTGCATCTGGAATTGGGTGGGAAGGCACCGGTCATTGTCTTTAGCGACGCCGATATCGACGCATTGGCCGAAACGATCCGGTATGGTTCCTTCTTTAATGCCGGTCAGGACTGCGCGCAGCCCTGCCGGGTGATGGTGCAGGACGCCGTTTACGACAAGGTGGTTGCAGCGGTTGCGGATCAGGTCAGCCAAATCAAGATCGGCGCCCCCAAGGCAGACGGGACTGAGATGGGACCCATTGTCTCTGCCGTCCAGCGTGATCGAGTCGCAGGCTTCGTCGACCGCTCCCGCAGCAGCGCCGAGATCGCCGTGGGCGGTAAAGTCGGGGATGGCGGGGGTTTCTTCTATCACCCGACCGTTGTTGCCAATGTCGACAACGACGCCGAGATCGCCTGCCGCGAGGTGTTCGGTCCGGTCGTCACTCTCTCACGTTTTTCCGAAGCCGAAGACGCTTTGCGGATCGCCAATGCGGGGCGTTACGGGCTAGCCTCGTCAATCTGGACCAAGGACGTGTCGACCGCGATGAAAATGACCGCGCAACTGCGATACGGCATGACTTGGGTGAACACGCATGGAATGCCCGCAGCCGAGATGCCTTGGGCCGCGATGAAGGGCTCGGGCACCGGCTGTGATATGTCGATCTACGCACTGGATGCTTATACATCGGTGCGGCATGTGATGGTGGCCCACTGATGCGGCTGGCAGAGAAACAGGCGCTGGTTACCGGCGGACGGCAAGGCATAGGCCGCGCGATTGTCGAGGCCTTTGTTCGCGAAGGCGCTTCGGTCACTACCTGCGGGCGCGGCCCCAGACCCGAGGGGCTGGATCAGAACATCAAATGGTATCCGCTGGACGTCACCGATGTTGCAGCGGTCGAAGAACTGGCGACAGCAAAAAATGGCACGGACATTCTTGTCAACAATGCCGGTGTTCAGGTTGAAAAGACAGTCGCCGACAGCACAGATACAGATTGGGACACGGTGATCGGCACCAACTGCAAAGGTGTATTCAACCTGTGCCGCGCCTTTATTCCGCGAATTCCGCAAGGCGGGGTGATCATCAATATCGGTTCGATCTCAGGCACAGTCGCGGACCCATCGATGGCTCTCTACAATGCTTCAAAGTCCTTCGTGCATGGTCTGACCCGGTCTATCGCAATCGATCACGGCCCCGATATCCGCTGCAACGCGATCTGTCCGGGTTGGATCGAGACCGGCATGCTGGACGCAGGTTTCGATCTGGCCGCTGATCCCAAGGCGGCAAAGCAGGATGCGTTGGCACGCCACGCGGTGCGCCGGTTCGGCAAGCCGGAAGATATCGCAAGTATGGCCGTCTGGCTGGCCTCGGATGAGGCAAGCTTTGCCACCGGCCAATTGTTCACTCTGGACGGCGGCATGACGGCGGCCTCTCCTCTTAACCCGGGATTGTTCTGATGGAGTTTCAACACACAGCCTGCCTTGGTGGAGGCGTAATTGGTGCCAGTTGGGCCGCGTTGTTTCTGGCCTCGGGGCGTTCCGTCGCAATGTTCGACCCGGACCCCGAAACAGAACGCAAAGTGCGCAGCTACATAGAAACGGCTTGGCCCACGATGACCGATCTGGGACTGACGCGAGACGGTAATCCAGACGCAATAACCTTCCACCACAGCGCAGCACGCGCTGTCGAGGGTGCAGCGTTCGTGCAGGAAAGCGTACCAGAACGCCTGCCGATCAAACATGCCACCTTTGCCGAAATCGAACCTGCGCTGGAACCCAACGCCATCGTCGCCAGCTCTGCCTCGGGCCTGACACTCAGCCAGATGCAGCCCGGATGGAACGACCCATCGCGCTTTGTTCTGGGCCATCCGTTCAATCCACCTCATCTGATCCCCTTGGTCGAAGTTTTGGGGAACGAGAAAACCACAAACGGCGTGGTCGAGGACGCACAACGTTTTTACGAGGACGTCGGAAAAACGACGATCCGGCTCCGTAAAGAAGTGCCCGGGCACGTCGCCAACCGCCTACAAGCCGCGATCTGGCGTGAGGCGATCAACCTTGTGGTGACGGGCGTTGCATCGGTCGAGGACGTTGACAAGGCCGTTTGGGCTGGCCCCGGTCTACGTTGGGCAGCGATGGGTCCCACAATGCTGTTCAACCTTGGGGCGGGTGAAGGTGGTCTGCAAGCATTCTGCGATCATTTCACTGATACGTTCAACGGCTGGTGGGATGACCTCGGTCAGGTTCACCTGACCGATGACGTAACGCGAACGCTGACACAGGGAGTAGAAGCCGAAGCCGCAGGAAAGTCTCAGGCCGAATTATCCCAAATGCGAGACGCGCTGATCGTGGCGATCCAAAAATCAATTGTCGGCTTGCGATAACTTCCCGAAAGCTGCTTCAGCCGAATCTTGTACAGCACGTGACAAACGATTTGTCAGCGTCCGATAATAATATCGGCGCATAGGCCACCCAGACGATCACTCTTGCTCAGGCGCAGAACCCCGCCATGCGCTCGCGCAATGTCGGACACGATGGCCAACCCCAGACCCACGCCACTGCCCTGATTCTGATTGCGGGCAGGATCGAGGCGCGAGAATGGCTTGACGGCTTCAAGACGCTGATCCGGTGGGATACCCGGCCCGTCATCTTCAACGCGGATACGAACGGATTTGGGCGTGATCGACAGGCTGACATCAGCGCGCTGGCCATAGCGAACCGCGTTTCCGATCAGATTTTCTACGGCACGCCGTATGGCTGTGGGGCGCAGCGACACCGTCCCCTCGCCCTCGACGGAAATGAGGTCGGCCTCATGACCAGCCCTACGCGCATCTTTTACGATCTGCTTTAACAACGCGTGAGGATCGACGGTTTCTGGCGCTCCCTCCGACGCCCCGCGCGAAAATTCGAGGAACGCATCCAGCAACAGCTGCATCTCATCCACATCCTGTTGCAGAGGGGCGGCCTCATCCTCGGGCAGCATAGACAGGCCCAATTTAAGACGGGTCAGCGGAGTGCGAAGATCATGACTGACGCCCGACAGCATCATGGTGCGCTGTTCCATCTGGCGTTCGATACGCGCACGCATGTCCAGAAACGCACTGCCCGCCGCGCGCACTTCAATCGCGCCACCGGGCGAATATTGCACTACCCTACCCCGGCCAAAAGCCTGTGCGGCCTCGGCCAACCGCGTAATCGGACGCAGCTGATTTCGCATGTATAGAAAAGAAATCGACGTCATGATGATGGCAAAGAACACCATCGTCACGATCAACTGATGCGGCGCCGCCGGAGACAAGCGACGGCGATCAAATGACAGCTGCAACACTCCGAGTTTCGTTTGCATATACACCCGCGCCTCTTGCCCGCTTGGCAGGGCAACGGCGACGAGTTCGGGAAGCAAAGCTTGTAGATCCGCTTCGACCCGTGGCGCTATGAAATCGTACCAGCGGCGATGCCCAAGCAGCGGCTCTTCGTTGAACTCCAAGAAACGGGCTTTCATGTCCAGCGCTTGCAAATCAAGGCGCACGGCCGCAAGCGCCTGTTGCTGGGTTTCGGTCTCGTCCATGACTTCCACCACCAGCATCACCTCGCGCGAGGCGGCGCGCGTCATTTGCGCAGTGACGTCTTCAAGGTGCTTTTGCAGAAACGCAACGCCGACCACCAACAGCAGAACAACCACTGGAAGAACCAGTATCAGCGCAGCCCGGGTATAGAGGCTGCGTGGCATATAAGGTTTGAGCCA
Source organism: Ruegeria sp. AA6 (assembly GCF_056542865.1). Classification (NCBI taxonomy): domain Bacteria; kingdom Pseudomonadati; phylum Pseudomonadota; class Alphaproteobacteria; order Rhodobacterales; family Roseobacteraceae; genus Ruegeria; species Ruegeria sp. AA6. The sequence goes on along the minus strand of NZ_JBQGAN010000002.1, from coordinate 381,574 downwards.
TTGCGAGGACATGCGCTAAACCTAACGGGCTGAACCGACAAGAGAAAGGCGCAGAATGCAGGCCCCTGACGATTTCGACCCACCGGCAGGTCCCGCCGTAGAACTACAGCAGGGATTGCGGCGCATTTTGGCACCGAATCCCTCACCCATGACCTATCGCGGTACCAATACTTACCTTCTTGGCACCGATGAGCTGGCCGTGATTGACCCTGGCCCCCTCAGTGAATCGCATCTGGACGCGATTCTGGATGCGGTGCAGCCAGGCCAGCGGATCAGCCATATCGTTGTCACGCACAGTCATCTGGACCACTCGCCACTGGCACGACCACTTTCTGAACGCACGGGCACAAAGGTTATGGCATTTGGCGGGCCCGAGGCCGGGCGCAGCGCAGTCATGAGTCGCCTGGCGCAGGATGGGCTTGTGGGCGGCGGCGAAGGGATCGACACCTCGTTCCGCCCGGATATCGAACTTTCTGACGGTGAACAGATTGTTGGCGATGGCTGGCGGCTAGAGGTGATTCACACACCGGGACATCTGGGTAATCATATCGCTTTGGCCTGGGGGGATATTTGCTTCACCGGAGATCACGTCATGGGTTGGGCCAGTTCTCTGGTTTCGCCACCGGACGGTGATTTGACGGACTTTATGGAGGCTTGCCATCGGCTACGAGCTCGCGACTGGTCGGTCTTTCACGCGGGTCACGGAGCACCAATTGGCGATCCCGCTGCACGATTGGATTGGCTGATCAATCATCGCCTGACCCGCGAAGCACAAATTCTGTCGGCACTAGAAGACAAACCCGGCACGGCGCAAGAATTAGCCGAACGCATCTATCTTGACGTCCCCGCTGCGCTGTTGCCCGCAGCCGAAAGAAACGTGTTTGCACACCTCATTGATCTAAATGGAAAATCTCAGGTCACACCGGTTGGAAAACTATCTAAAGACGCCAGTTTCAAAAGGTAAACCGGCACTCTGAAAAGTTTTTTGCGAAAACGTCACATTCCCCTCTGGACGACGAGAATCCGTGTTGCTATACGCCCCTCAGTTCCGGCGTAGCTCAGCGGTAGAGCAGTTGACTGTTAATCAATTGGTCGTAGGTTCGATCCCTACCGCCGGAGCCAAAACTTCCCATTAAAATCAACGCCATGATAGAAAATTTCACATTCGGGTTGTGGAGTTCAGGGGCTATGCTGCCAGTTTTTTTGCCCAGAATCGGGCGGCAAAACCATCAATCAGCCTGTAACTACTTGTTATTAATTTATTTTCAGCCAGATCAAAATGCTAGATCTACTGCTTCGAGATCAATCGATCATAGAAGGCCTCACAATTGAATATTACGGCAGATTTCGCCAACATCCAGAAACGAGGAAACCTGTCGTTTACCGCGGCCCGCGCGGAGGGCTGCTTTGCATAACGAAGCTACCGTTCGCAATGGCTAGTTAAACGTCAGCTTTGTAATGTGCCAGGAACATCGCAACACAATCGTCCATTTTGTCTTTAGGCGTCGGGTTCTGGCCAAGGAAAAACTCTGGCCAAAAGAAGAAGTTCTTTACGAGGGCCAAAAGCTGGTTGGTCGCGAAAACCGGATCGGCTTTACGGATCACACCTGCGTCCATGGCTTCGCCGATCATCCTTGTCATTGGGTAATCGTGCGTTTCAGTTTCCGTGAAAAACTGCCGGGATCGATCAAGGTCTCGAATTAGTTCTGACAAGACCATCCGGTTCAAACCAATGGCTGTTTCTTCCGTAATCACCCCAACATAACGCCACAAAGCGTCCTTCAATTGCTCGACGAAGTCGCGATCTGGGTCATAGGACACCGGCGCCATACTCCTATTCCGCTCTACCATGATCTCCGAGATGGCCTCGAACAGGGCTTCCTTGTTCTCGAAGTGATTGTAGAGCGTGCGACTCGATACGTTCGCTTTTTTGGCAATTGATGTTGTCGTTGCCCCGAGGAAGCCTTGCTCACGGAACTCATCGATGGCCGCATCGATGATATCTTTTCGTTTTTTTTCTGTGCGTTTCACGTTTCCAGCCTCAAAAGTAAATAGAGCTATTTACAAATTTCATTCGATATCATAAGTAAACACCATCCTGTACTTTTACAAGGCACGATGCCGACCAACACAAGAAAGCGGATCACCATCAAGACCAACCTTTCACGACGCAACGTCCTGCAATCCGCCTCCTTAACTTCCTTGCTGCCCCTCATGGGCTTGCGAGCAAATGCAAAACAAACCCCACAATCCTCCATCGAAGGACTTTCTGACATGGCTCTCACTGCTGGCAAAAACAAAGTAACGTTCAAATCCTTTGGCGTGGATTTGGCGGGCGATCTTTATCTTCCCGAAGGTTTTGATGAGACCAAGAAGTACAAAGCAATCGTGGGCGCTAGCCCGTTCCCACAGGTCAAAGACCAAATCCCGGCAACCTACGGGCCCGAAATGGCGGCCCGTGGCTTCATCTACCTAGGCTTTGACTACCTTGGCATGGGCGATAGCCCCGCGCTGCCCGGCGAATTCAAGCAATCGCGCTACAATTTCCGCCTGATCGAAAACACCTGGGATGCGGTGTCGTACCTGAGTACGCTGCCCTTCGTCGAAGAAATCTATGGCCTGGGCGTCTGTCAGGGCGGTCAGACCATCGCATCGGCCGCCGTGACTGACCACCGCATCAAGAAAATCGCCATGGTCTCGGGCATGATGGCCTCGGACGCGTTCCAGTGGACCGACCGCGACATAGCCAACCAGATGATCGACGCCGCAAACGCCTCGATGCAGAAGCAATATGAAACTGGCAAGCCGGACTATGTCGCGCCCTTCGGTCTGAACGACGAGATGTCCCGTCAGGACTTCATCGACCTAGGCATCAACCCAATGGCCGGCGAAACCTATGACTACTACGGTCGTGATGGGGCTAAAGGGCCGATTGCGGTGCCGAACTACACCAACATGCATATCGGCGATCAACCCATGCAGTCGCTGTTCTCGATCTGTGAACACTATGCCGACAAGATTGTGCAGCCTTCGCTGACAATCTACGGCACAACGGCCGTAACGGCGATTTGCTCAACCGCATTTGTCGAGAAGCTGACCAATGACCATATAGAGTTGGCGCTTGACGATTTCAGCCATGTGGACTTCTACTACAAGCCCGAGGCCGTCAAGGCGTCCACTGACGCCGTGGCTGAGTTCTTCAACAAGTGAATAAGCTAGGCAGAGGTCAAGGTATGAACTCTGCCTGCCCTAAAAAGTAAGCGGAAATAGGTGCGATGCGCAGTATCGGTCAATATGGACTCAACAACGCCGAGGGCTGAGCTGTAAGGGAAGGTCTGCTCCGTATCGCTGTCGGAACAGTAGAGAGGCGTCGTACCGGCCCCGCAAAAAAACTTTTTTGCGTCTGGACCTCCACCTCACCTGTTGATACATGCCCCTCAGTTCCGGCGTAGCTCAGCGGTAGAGCAGTTGACTGTTAATCAATTGGTCGTAGGTTCGATCCCTACCGCCGGAGCCAAATTCCAATTCAAAGATCAGCCACTTAAGGCGTTTTCAAAATCCGCCCTTAGTTTCCGCTTCAGAATTTTACCGGTGGCATTCAGTGGCAAGGCATCGACGAACACCACCTTGTCCGGCACCTGCCACTTGGCGATCTTTCCGTCGAAGAAATCCAGCAACTCGTTTTCTGTAGGGTCTTCGCCTTCCGCTTTGACCGCTACCAGCAAGGGACGCTCATCCCATTTCGGGTGCGGCACCCCGACTACAGCGGCAGTCGCCAGCTTGGGATGCGCGACAGCGATGTTTTCCAGCTCTACCGAGCTGATCCACTCACCCCCGGATTTGATAATGTCCTTCGAGCGGTCCCGGATGGTCATGTAACCGTCGGGATCCAGCGTGGCCACATCACCGGTGGCGAACCAGCCATCCTGCAGCAATTCTTCGTCCTGCATTTCGTAATAGCTGTCCAACACCCAATAGCCTCGCACCAACAGGTCGCCCTGAGTTTCACCGTCATGCGGCAAGTCATTGCCGTCATCATCAACGATTTTCAGCTCGACCCCATAACAGGGCCGGCCTTGGCTTTCGCGGACCTTGTGCTGATCCTCGATCGGCAGGTCCCGGTGCTTGGCCAACGGATGGTTGGCTGTACCCAAAGGGCTCATCTCGCTCATCCCCCAGGCGTGGACTGTATCGACGCCATAGGTTTCGCGGAAGGTTTCAATCATCGAGGGCGGGCACGCGGCGCCGCCAATCACCGTTCGCTGCAGGCTGGAAAGCGTGCTGCCGGATTGTTCAGCGTGGGTCAGCAGCCCCTGCCAAATTGTCGGCACCCCCATCGCGAGTGTCACACCGTAGGTATCGATCAGGTCCACAAGCGCTTCGCCGTGCAGGTTTGGCCCCGGAAGCACCATTCGCGAACCCGACATGGCGCAGGCATAGGGTGACCCCCAGGCATTCACATGGAACATCGGCACCACAGGCATCACCACGTCCATCGCGGAAAACCCGATCACATCACGCGTGTTTGATCCAAAACTATGAAGAACGGTCGAACGGTGCGAATACAACACCCCTTTGGGGTGGCCGGTGGTCCCAGAGGTGTAACACAGGCTGGAGGCGGTGTTCTCGTCGAAACTTGGCCACTGAAACCCGGAATCGCCCGTTTCGATCAGCTCATCATAGAACTGCACTCGGGGAATCTGAGCAACGACGTCCTCGTTCCGCGGCCCCATCAGCACGAAATGCCGCACATCCGGCAGATGTTCGTGCAAGGCCGCGACCAGAGGTATGAAGGTCGCATCAAAGAACAGGGCCCGGTCCTGCGCGTGGTTGATGATATAGGTAAGCTGCTCGGGAAAAAGACGCGGATTGACGGTATGACAAACGAATCCAGCCCCAGACGTTGCGTAGTACATCTCAAGATGCCTGCGGTTGTTCCAGGCCAGTGTCCCGATCCGCGCCTGTGGCTCCAGTCCCAGCCTGGTCAAGGCTGAAGCCAGTTTGCGCGCGTTTTCGGCCACCTGTGCCCAACTGGTCTCGGTCACCGTACCGTCAGTTTCGACCGAGTATATTTCAGTCTGACCATGGTACCGATCGGCGTGATCTATCAGCGACGAGATCAGCAGCGGCTGCGTCATCATCTGTCCCAGCATGGGCGTCCTCCCTTTGGTGGTGCCACTTATAGCCTCCCGCAGGCGACAGCCCGCATTGAGAGGTATGGCATTTCCTCGGGTAGAACCCTGCCAATCATTTAATTGTCTGACAATAAGAGAATGCAACCTGCCTCTGCGGCAGGCCACAAATTTATCCGACCTTAATCCCGGTGACGCAGGGCGTATGCGACAAGTGCAGCAGTCGATCCGTCCTTGCCAGCTGCGCTTTCATCCCCATCCACAATCGGACCTAACGAGGTCGCCAGCTCCTTGCCCAGTTCCACGCCCCATTGATCGAATGAGTTGATACCCAGCAGAACCCCTTCGACAAAAACCCGGTGTTCATAAAGGGCGATGATCTGGCCAAGAACGTAAGGCGTGAGTTTTGGGTAGATCAGGGTCGAAGACGGCCGGTTCCCCGGGAACACGCGGTGGCGGGCCTGACGCTCCAACTCATCACCCGATAATCCTTTGTCGGCCATGCGCTGGCGCGCCTCATCCAAGGATCTGCCACGCATCAGCGCCTCGGACTGTGCCAGACAGTTGGCCAGCAGCAGGCGGTGGTGATGCGTGAGTTCGGGCTCATGCCCTTCGGCGGCCACCATAAACTCGCAAGGGATCACATCGGTACCCTGATGGATCAATTGGTAGAATGCGTGCTGGCCGTTGGTACCGGGCTCACCCCAAACCACAGGGCCGGATGGAACGGTCAGAGAGCTGCCGTCCATGGCAACAGATTTGCCGTTCGACTCCATCTCCAACTGCTGAAAATAGGCTGGAAGGCGCAGCAAACGTTGATCGTAAGGCAATACCGCCCTACTCGCGTGGCCCACTACCTGACGGTTCCAAACACCGACAAGGGCCAGCATGACCGGCATATTTTCAACCCAATCAGCAGCCCGAAAATGCACGTCCATCGCCTGCCCGCCACGCAGGAAGGCGTCAAAGGCATTCGAGCCAACAGCTATCATCACCGGCAGCCCAACGGGACCCCAAACCGAATAACGCCCGCCGACCCAGTCTGCGAATCCGAACACACGATCTTCGGGGATGCCAAAGGCTTCGGTCTTGTCTACGGCGCTGGACACGGCGGCAAACTGTTTGGTCGGATCACCACCGCCATCCACCATCCACGCCCGTGCGGTCCGGGCGTTGGTCATCGTCTCGATGGTTGAGAATGTTTTGGACGCCACGATTACCAGCGTCCGGGTCGGATCAAGCTGTCGCAGCGTGTCCGCAATATGCGCGCCGTCAACGTTAGAGACGTAATGCAGGCGCGGTCCATCGTGATAGGGGGCCAGCGCATGTGTCGCCATGACAGGGCCCAGATCAGAGCCGCCAATACCGATGTTCACCACATCCGTAAAGCTGCCCCCTGCCCCTGCAATTGCACCGCCCCGCACCTCTTCGGCAAAGACACGCATCCGTTGCAGGGTGTCCAGCACATCGGGCATAACATCCAACCCGTCGACCTCGACCGAACCGCCGTCCAGATTGCGCAGCGCTGTGTGCAGCACCGCGCGCCCTTCGGTTTCGTTGATCTTCTCGCCAGAAAACATCGCCGCACGGCGCTCGGCTAATCCTGCCTGTTCGCACAGGTCGATCAGAGCATCCCGGATGTCTTCGTCAATCTGAGTTTTCGAATAATCAAACAACAGATCACCGGTCGAGGCTGAATACGCCTCGGCCCGGTTTGCGTCCTTGTCGAAAAGGTCAAGGATCGTTTGGTCTTTTCGATCTGTGGCCAGCGTTTTAAGGGTGTCCAGTTGCATCGTATCTACTCCGCCCAGTGTACCGTCATGCCGCCCAGTACTGCGGCGATGGGGGCTTCTTCGGGGGGCAAAGACATAGCGCGTTCCAGCGCGTCCCGTTTTGCAGCCCCGAAGATAATCAGATGTTTCGACAACGCGCCATCCAGCACAGGTGCCGTCAGAGTAATTCGGGCTTCTGGCTGAACCTCGGGTCGCGCCACGGCCAATGGCGGCGCGCGGTGGTCCAGCGCGGCTTGCAAACCGTCCATACCCGGAAACAGAGAGGCCGTGTGCATGTCATCGCCCATTCCAAGCACCAGAACGGACAATGGCCGGATCGGCGTGATCAAGCTTTCGAGTTCGGGCAGAACGTCCTCGGGTTCCTTCCCTGGCACATACAGCGGGATGTACTGTGCGACCGACGCTCGATTGGTCAGCAACCGTTCGCGGATCAGCTTTTCGTTCGAGCGCTCGTGATCGCCCGGCACGCAACGTTCGTCGGTGGGCAGAACTCGCACTCTGTCCCATTCCAGGTCCGCCGCGCAGAGTACGTCAAAAACCGGACCTGGCGTAGTACCCCCTGGTACAGCTAGCGACGCCATATCGTGGTGCAGCAACGCCGATTCCAGATCACCTGCAAGCACGTTTGCAACGTCGATGGCCAGCATATCCCTGTCGGCGTATTCCTGTAGTTTCATGGGTTTATCCCTTGCCAGCGGCGACCATCTCGTTTCATCAGCAGCTCGGCGTCGCCCGGCCCCGTGCTGCCACTTTCATAAGGTTTGGGGACATCCCCACGTGCTTGCCAACCCGCGATGATCGGATCGGTCCAAGCCCAGGCGGCCTCGACCTCGTCGCCGCGCATGAACAGGGTCTGATTGCCCCGGATCACATCCATCACCAGCCGCTCATAGGCATCTGGCGGGTCTTGGTTTTCTGCCCCCAGCGCCTCGGCAAAACTCATGTCCAGCGGTACATCGACCAGTCGCATCCCGCCCTGCCCCGGTTCCTTGATCGTCACCTTCAGCGTGATGCCTTCATTCGGCTGCAGGCGGATCGACAATACGTTGGCGTGCCGCCCGGCGTCGGCCCCAAAAATCGAGTGCGGTGCGTCCTTGAACATCACGTTAATCACCGAAGACCGCGCCACCAACCGCTTGCCCGTGCGCAGATAGAACGGAGTACCCGCCCACCGCCAGTTGCTGACATGAGTGCGCAGGGCCACATAACTTTCCGTGGTCGAGCGCGGATTGCCAACGGTCTCGCGATAGCTGGGGCCGTCACCTTCGAACTGGCCACGCACGATGTGATGCGGTTCGACGGGATCCAAGGCGCGGATCACCTTTAGCTTTTCGTCGCGTACTGCATCAGGATCGAACTTTGCCGGAGGCTCCATTGCAATCAGGCAAAGCAACTGCATCAGGTGGTTCTGCACCATGTCACGCATCGCGCCTGCGCGCTCATAATATTCCTCGCGCCCGTCAATGCCGACAGATTCCGCGACCGTGATCTGGATGTGATCGACGTATTGGCTGTTCCAAAGCGGCTCGAACAGCATGTTTCCAAACCGAACAGCCATCAGGTTCTGAACCGTTTCCTTTCCCAGATAATGGTCGATCCGGTAAATCTGACTTTCGGTAAAATGCTCCGCTAGTGTCGCGTTCAGCGCCCGTGCGCTCTCCAAATCGTGCCCGAAGGGCTTTTCAACAACAATCCTTGTCTGCGTCGTGGCAAGGTCATGGGCCTGAATCCGTTCGGCCAAAGGGCCAAATAGGCGCGGACCGACTGAGAAATAGAACGCTCGAACCCGATCCGTAGTCAGCTTTGCGGCAAGCTGCTCCCAACCCTCATCCGACAAAGCATCCAGCGGTACATAGTCCACCCGTTGAAGAAAGGTCTCAAGAGCATGTACATCCCGGCACTGCTTGGTCGCATGCACACGCAACGATTCGGCGACGATAGTACGGAACCCGTCCCGGTCGTAAGCCGCGCGCGCCGCACCGATGATCTGCACATCTTCGGGCCATTGCCCTGCGCAAAACCGTCGGAACAGCGCCGGTAGGATCTTGCGTTGCGCAAGATCGCCAGTACTGCCGAAAATGACCAGATCGAACGGGTCAACAGGTATGACGCGAGAAACCATGTGTTTCCCCTACCTTACCCCTGCGGACATGTCTAATGTTAGCGCAATCATTTCTGAATTTTTTCCGCTCATCAAAACTCTGTCAGGACGGGTTTGTTGCCCTTAACTAAACCGCACGGAAGGGCTAAGTCAGGTTGAAGAATTCAAAGAACCGGACACCGGAATGAAAGACAACGCCTCTCAGAGCGCCAATATCGGCAAGTTTCAAAACAAATTGGTGACAGCTGACGGGCAAACGCGGGCATCCGTGTCGCTTACCAACCCCGAGACGCTTTGGTTCAATACCGGCACTCTGTGCAACATCGAATGCGTCAACTGCTATATCGAAAGCAGCCCGACCAACGATGCGCTGGTCTATATCACCGCCGCTGAGGTTCGGGATTACCTTGATCAAATCGAATCCCGCAACTGGCCAGTGCGCGAAATCGGGTTCACCGGCGGCGAGCCGTTCATGAACCCCGAGATGATCGACATGACCCGCGCCGCGCTGGAACGTGGGTACGACGTGCTGATCCTGACCAACGCCATGCAACCGATGATGCGCCCAAAGATGCGCGATGGCCTGTTGGAACTGCATCGCAACTACGGTGCTAAGTTGACCCTGCGAATCTCGGTCGACCACTACCGCCCCGACCTACACGACGAAGAACGCGGCAAAGGCAGCTTTGCCAGGACGGTGACGGGAATGCAGTGGTTGCGCGACAATGGCGTTAACATGGCCGTCGCCGGGCGTACCGTTTGGGGTGACACCGACGCCGAAAGCCGGGCCGGCTACGCACAATTCTATGAGCAGCACGGCTTTAACATAGACGCGCAAAATCCCGGCAAAACAGTCCTGTTCCCCGAGATGGATGAGACCGTGGAGGTACCCGAAATCACAACTGCTTGCTGGGGCATCCTGAACAAATCACCCGACGCGGTGATGTGTGCCAGCGCTCGGATGGTGGTGAAACGCAAAGGCGCAGACCACCCTGCTGTTCTGGCCTGCACTCTGTTGCCCTACGCGCCTGAATTCGAAATGGGCCATTCTCTGGCCGAAGCTGAGGCGGACGTTCACCTCAACCACCCCCATTGTGCCAAGTTCTGCGTTCTGGGCGGGGCCAGTTGCTCGGGCTGATCAATTGAGCTCCGGGGACCTCCAGAATTTTGTGCCCGACGCCCCTGCCGAAACGCGCCAGCCTTTTTTGCCCAGCACAAAGAACGACCGACCATCCGTAAATCGTACGGTTTCTCCGCTGCTTTCTTCACCATACATGGCTCCGGTTTCGGCAGTCGCGTCGTATCCTTGATCGATGAATTTATTCAGATCGACAGAGGTTTCGAACAGAATCACGAACTTGGTTTCAAAACCACCTATGCCGATGGCCGCGCCAACACCGCCCGTTCCCATGTTCATGTAAGTGTGCTGGCCTGTATCCTTGGAAACCGCCACGCCGCGCCCGTAACCGGCGGTAACCGGAAACACCGAAACCTTGCGCGAGTCGAACACCCCATAGCCAGCGCTGACATCATAAAGCGCCTTCGCTTCGGGGTTTTCCGCCAGAAGCTGGGTCAGGATTTCGCTGGCCATTGCGTCCAGCTTGGCGCGTGTCTCTTCGGGTGTGGCCTCATTCGTCACAAGATCGGCTGTTGAGTTGATAGTCTCGTCAACCACATCCGCGCCTTTTTCAACGGTGTTGCCGACAGCATCCGCCCCTCGCCCGATGGCGTCTGCCGTGTTTTCAGCACCCTTTTTGATTTTGTCCAGTACGCCTTCGGCAACCGCAGGCCCGCTGATAACTAGTCCAGCGGCAAGAAAGAAAGCTCTGAGCATAAATCGATTCCGTATGTGGCCAACAATTTGGCCGACACCTTAGCCCAAGCACCTAAAAATATAACCGGTCTCAATCATAACCGGCCGAAAAATTCAGCCGTACGCTTAATTCACCCGGAACTCGCCCACAACGTTCCGCCATTCACCGGGCGCGATCATCTTGCGGTGCGTGAAGCGGACCGAATGCAGTGGTCCTTCGATCTCGCGCTGCCAGAACTCGACAAATTTAAAAAGTTTCGGATGGTCCGGCGCCAGATCGTAATCCTGCCAGATGAACGTATTCAGAACGTGGATGTAGTCGGGCATGTGATAGAAGAATTCAGCCGTTGTCAGCCCGTATCCTTTAAGCATCAATTCGGTTTCGCTTCGCTCCATTCAGACCTCCAATTTTGTTGCAAGGTCTCTTTAGAGTAACACGAAAACCCCCTAATCCTTAGTTAACAATATGTTACTTGGATGTTACGGGGGTTTTTCGCAAGCAAAAGAGTTGCTTGCTTGCACCTTATGTGCCGGGTCTGATAAGGTACATCCACAAGATATAGACCCAGAACAATACACGGGCAGTTTACGTGAGCGATACGCCAGAAACCCCAGAAAACATGGATGAAACCCCGCCCGAGCGCCCAGTCTATGACGGCCCGACGGTGTCCATCGAATCCGAGATGCGCACGTCCTATCTGGACTACGCCATGTCGGTCATCGTCTCGCGCGCGATCCCTGATCTGCGTGATGGATTGAAGCCGGTGCACCGGCGGATTTTGTATGCCATGCACGAAACCGGCAACACGCACGACAAGGCGTATCGCAAATCGGCACGCCCCGTTGGCGACGTGATGGGTAAATACCACCCGCATGGTGACAGCGCGATCTATGACGCGCTAGTGCGGATGGCGCAGGATTTCTCGATGTCACTGCCACTGTTGGATGGTCAGGGCAACTTTGGCTCAATGGACGGCGATAACCCGGCGGCCATGCGATACACCGAAGTACGGATGGACAAGCCCGCTGCATCCCTACTGGCCGATATCGAAAAAGAGACGGTCGATTTTCAGGATAACTACGACGGCAAGGACCGGGAACCGACCGTCCTGCCTGCGCGTTTCCCGAATATGCTGGTCAATGGTGCAGGTGGTATCGCCGTGGGTATGGCAACGAACATCCCGCCGCACAATCTGGGCGAAGTGGTCGACGCCACGCTGGCGCTGATCGACGACCCGGACCTGACATCCGAGCAGCTAATCGAATACGTCCCCGGCCCCGATTTCCCAACCGGCGGTGTTATGCTGGGGCGATCCGGCGCGCGCAAAGCTTACCTAGAGGGTCGCGGCAGCGTCATTATCCGCGCCAAGACCCGCGTGGAAGAGATCCGCAGGGACCGTTACGCCATTGTCGTGGACGAGATTCCCTATCAGGTGAACAAGGCCGCGATGATCGAAAAGATCGCCGAGGCCGTGCGCGAAAAGCGCATCGAAGGCGTGGCCCATGTGCAGGACGAATCCGACCGCAACGGCGTACGCGTCGTGGTCGAGTTGAAGCGCGATGCCACGCCCGAGGTGGTTCTGAACCAGCTTTACCGTTTCTCGCCGATGCAGACCTCGTTTGGCTGCAACATGCTGGCGCTGAACGGTGGCCGGCCCGAACAGCTGACTCTGCGCCGGTTCTTAACCTCGTTCATCGACTTCCGTGAAGATGTCGTTGCGCGCCGTACGGCCTATGACCTGCGCAAAGCGCGCGAACGCAGCCACATTCTGTGTGGTCTGGCCGTTGCTGTTTCGAACGTTGACGAAGTGGTTGCCACCATCCGTTCGTCGGCCGACGCCGCTGAGGCCCGCGAAAAGCTGATGACCCGCCGCTGGCCTGCATCTGAAATCGAAGGCTATCTGCGCCTGATCGACGATCCTCTGTCCAAGATGAACGACGACGGCACCTATAACCTGACCGAAGTTCAGGCCCGCGCCATACTCGATCTGCGCCTGCAGCGCCTGACCCAACTGGGCGTCAAAGAGGTCACGGACGAGCTGGAAGAACTGGCAGCCAAGATCAAGGAATACCTAGGTATTCTCTCCTCGCGCGAGCGCATAATGGCAATCATCGGTGATGAGCTGCGCAGCGTCCGCGAACAATTTGCCGTTCCGCGTCGTACCGAGATCGTCGACTGGTCCGGCGACATGGAAGACGAAGACCTCATCGAGCGCGAGGACATGGTCGTGACCGTCACCTCGGGCGGTTATATCAAGCGAACCCCGCTTGCCGACTTCCGGGCGCAAAAGCGCGGCGGCAAGGGCCTGTCGGGAATGCAGACCAAGGAAGAGGACGTGGTCACTAACCTGTTTGTGGCCAACACGCATACTCAATTGCTGTTCTTCACGACCGAAGGCATGGTCTACAAGCTCAAGACTTGGCGCCTGCCGCAGTCCAGCCGCACCGGCAAGGGCAAGGCGATCGTCAACATCCTGCCAATCCCCACAGGTGTCTCTATCGCGGCGATCATGCCCGTGGATGTGCCGGATGACGAGTGGGAAAACCTGCAAATTGTCTTCGCCACCAGTGCAGGCGACGTGCGGCGCAACCGCCTGTCGGACTTCACCAATGTCCGCCGCAACGGCAAGATCGCAATGAAACTGCCCGAGGACGTGGAACTGGTGAACGCTCGAATTTGTTCCGAGGATGAAGACGTCATGCTGGTCACCAATTCGGGCCGCGCAATCCGCTTCCGCACCACCGATGTGCGTGTCTTTAACTCGCGCGAATCTACCGGTGTGCGCGGTATTAAGCTGACCAATGGCGACCGCGTCGTGTCGATGTCGGTCATCCGCCACTTTGAGGCCGGACCGGACGAACGCGCTGCGTACCTCAAGATGCGCCGTGCTGTGGCTGGGATTGCTGACGACGGTGAGACCGATGAGGACGAAGCCACACCCGGCACCATCACCCAAGAGCGCTATGCCGAGATGTCGGCTGCCGAGAACCTCATCCTGACCATCACGTCAGGTGGTTCGGGCAAGCTGAGCTCCAGCCACGACTATCCGGTCCGCGGACGCGGCGGCATGGGCGTTGCTGCAATGGATAAGGCCATGCGTGGCGGTGAGCTGGTTGCCTCGTTCCCGGTCGAAATCGACGACCAGATCATGTTGGCCACCTCGAAAGGTCAGTCGATCCGTGTGCCGGTCGATGGCATTTCCTTCCGCTCCCGCAGTGCGGGCGGGGTGAAGGTGTTCAACACCGGCAAGGGCGAAGAGGTCGTCAGCGTTGCATGGATCGCGGATCAGGGCGACGAAGAAGCCGAAGAATAAGCTATCAAAAGGTCCCGAAATAAAGTTTCCGGGACCTTTTTCCATCTACAAGTTGACTTGCCCCACACCACGCCCTGAAACTCCGGGCTAGATTACGTTGTTTTGTTCGGTGGTTTGATCGGGGGTCGGTTCCAGATGAAGGTCATTGCCTGCTATTCCAACAAGGGTGGAGTGGGTAAGACTGCGACTGCGGTAAATCTGGCCTACGCCCTATCGACCGCCGGTGTCAGGACCTTGCTGTGCGATCTCGACCCGCAGGGTGCTGCAGGATTTTATTACCGGCTCAAGCCTTCCAAATCCTTGACCAACGCGCGTTTTTTTGAGGATGCAACCCGGCTAAAGAACGCTATTCGCGCGAGCGATTTCGAAAATCTGGACATCCTGCCCTCGAACCAGAGCTATCGCGGTTTTGACGTTCTTCTGTCGCAAATGAACTCAGGCCAATCTCAGCTGAACAGGGCATTTTCAGGGGTACAAACGGACTATGAAGTTGTCGTGCTGGATTGCCCACCCAACCTGTCGCAATTGTCCGATCACATCTTTGAATCGGCTGATGCTGTCGTGGTGCCGGTGATCCCCTCAACCCTGTCACAGCGAACATTAGAGCAACTCGTCAAAGTCTTTAAGAAAAAGGGTTTTCCAACAAAAAAACTCCATTGCTTCTTTTCTATGGTCCAACGCGCAAAGACCCTGCATCGAGACACCATGGAGGACATGAAAAACACCTATGGCAAGCGTTTCCTTAACGCACAAATTCCCTTCGCCACGGATGTGGAGAGGATGGGCATTCACCGCGCGCCAGTGATGGTGACGGCGCGCGGCGGACCCGCAAGCCAAGCGTATTTGTCGCTATGCGAGGAGGTGGTCTCGCGTGTGTTCAGTATTTGAACGACGTTTTTTTGGACCGGCCTGACTTAAAGCCCATAAAGGCCGCTGAATTTTTGCTCGAGGTAAGCCAGTAGAGGCTCCGCGCCCGGCTCCATCCCACTTGCACGTTTGATGGTTTCCCGCGGCGCATACAGACCACCGTGACGCTGTAGGTTTTCCCGCAACCAGCCGGTTGCGACAGTGGTGTCACCTTCAGCCAGTTGCGCATCAAGATCCGGAACCGCAGCGCACAGCGCCTGATACAGGCACCCGGCATAAACGTTTCCAAGCGAATAAGTCGGAAAGTACCCAAACAGCCCAACCGACCAGTGAACATCCTGCAAACACCCGTTCGAGGGCTTGTCGACTGCATAACCGAAATCAGCCTTGAAGCGGTCATTCCATGCAGCCTCAAGATCACTGACCTGAAGGTCCCCACTCATCAAAGCGCGCTCCAGATCGAAGCGCAGCATGATGTGCAGGTTGTACTGCACCTCGTCCGCCTCAGTCCTGATAAAGCCGTTATGGACGCCGTTCACCGTTGCATAAAACGCGTCGGCATCTGCGATCCCGAAATCGCCGAACGTCTCGACCATCTGACCGTAGAGCCAGCCGGTAAAGGCGCGAGATCGGCCAAGTTGGTTCTCGTAAATGCGGCTTTGGCTTTCATGCACGCCCATCGACGCGCCCTGCCCCAGCGGCGTCAGCAAATAGGTAGAGTCGATGCCCTGCTCATAAGCGGCGTGACCTACCTCGTGAATGGTAGAATAAAAACAATTGAACGGGTCAGTTTCGCTGGTACGGGTGGTGATCCGCACATCCAGCCCGCTGCCTGAACTGAACGGATGCACGGCCTTATCCACGCGACCGGTGTTCAGGTCATAGCCAAAGGTTGTCGCCAGTTTCTGGGATAGTCGCATCTGGGCCAACTCGTCGAACTTACCCGCCAGAGACTGTGGTGCGGGTTTCTCCAGAACTGCTGCTCGCAAAGCGACCAGACGCGGGCGCATCTGGTCGAAAATCTCAGCGATTTGGGCACCAGTGGTGTAGGGTTCATAGTCTTCGACCATGGCATCATAAACGTCACCGCCTTGCGCAAGAGCAGCACCTTCCTCGCGCTTTAGCGCCACGACTTCTTGCAGGACAGGCAAGAAAGCCGCGACGTCTTCGTCGGCACGGGCCTGCGCCCACGTGCCTTGAGCGGCGGATGTAACGCGCGCAATGGCTTTCGCCAAGTCGGCGGGTACCTTAACTGTTCGTTCGTACGATCGGCGAATATCGCGCAGCTGCGCGCGGGCAACGTCATCCTTCGGATCAGCCTTGTCTAACCACTCTGCCACGTGCGGGTCGGATCGGCGGGCATGAAGAACGGCTTCGATTGCAGCCATTTCCTCGGCGCGCTGGGGCGCCGCGCCGCGCGGCATCACCGTTTCCTGGTCCCAGCCCAGCCGCCCGGCGATTTGCCCGAGGGCCGAGGTTTCGCGTTGAAAGGCCATCAGGTCGTCATAGGCGGTCATAAGGTCAGGCTCCGCGGATTGAGGTGGCGACCGGGTACGCGGTCAGGAAACGCGCGCGCAGGATCAGGGTCCATACGACAACCGCCATGAACTGGTGCAAGATGGCGATCTGCCAAGGGGCGGCATAGACAACTGTGACGATGCCGATAACCACTTGCAGCGACAGGGTCGCGAAGGCTGCGTTAAAGGCAAAGCGCGTCTGCGCGTGCGCGCTGGTGCTGCCACGCCGCCAGACGATAAAGGCGAAAATGAACAGCAAATAGCCCGCGCACCGGTGAATGAACTGCACCAAACCCGGGCTTTCAAAGAAATTGCGCCACATCGGCTCCAACATCGTGGCGTCGGGCGGCAGCAGTTGCCCGCCGATCAGCGGCCAGTCGGTGTAAGACCGACCAGCGTCGATCCCGGCGACGAGTGCGCCAATGAGTATTTGCAAAAAGGCGAAGTGCATCAGGCCGGTCGAAAGCGAGAAGAGTTTTGCCTCTTTCGCGCGGCGGGTCTGCATCAGGTCTCGTTCCTCGCGGCCAAGTTCGAAAATGTACCAAGCCAGGAACCCAAGGATCACAAAGGCCAGTCCCAGATGAGCGGCAAGGCGATAGCTGGCTACCGCAGTCATACCCTCGCCCTGTGTGACGCCCGAGGCGACCATCCACCAGCCGACCGCACCCTGCACACCGCCCAAAGCACCGGGGATCAGCAGCTTACCGGCCCAACCGGTCGGGATTTGGCGTGCGATCAGGAAACCAAAGAATCCACTTGCCCAGACTAGACCGATCACGCGGCCCAGCTGGCGATGACCCCATTCCCACCAGTAGATGAATTTAAAATCACTCAGTTCCATCCACTGGTTCTGGATGCGCCACTGGTCGATCTGTTTGTACTTGTCAAACTCAGCTTGCCAGTCGGCCTCGGTCATCGGCGGGATGGCTCCGGTGATCGGACGCCATTCAGTGATCGACAATCCACTGTCGGTCAGACGGGTCAGACCACCGACGGCGATCATCACCACGACCAGTGCAAACAGGATCATCAGCCAGACACGGATCGCTTTGCGCGCGCCGCCCCGGCCCCGGTCGATCATGCCCGGCTGCACCGCTTGTTGCTTCTCGGTGTCCGAGACCTCTTCGAAGATGCTGCGCTTACCGCTCATGCCGTCCTCATGTCCTGATTTTCGTCGCAAGCTAGGGCTATGGCGGGCCGAGGTCCAGTCTCAGCCCTTCTCCTTCCAGCGGACCATCTGCCGCATGATCCCGTGCAGCATCTGCACATCCGCCCGCGTCATCCGCATCCGCGACCAAAGATTGCGCAGGTTGGTCTTCATCCCTTCGGCTTTTTCGGGCGGGTAAAAGAAGCCCGCTTCCTCCAACCGATCCTCATAATGTTCGACCAGCTTTTCGACCTCGATCCCCGTGGCCCAGTCGCCCTTGCCCAAATCGGTGGCCTCATGCACCACGTCCCCGGTCTGGCGCATCCATTCATAGGCAGTCAGCAAAACGCACTGCCCAAGATTCAACGAGGCATATTCCGGGTTCACCGGCACCGAGATGATGGCATTGGCCTTGGCGATGTCCTCATTCTCAAGCCCTGCCCGTTCCGGCCCGAACAGAACCGCCACCTTTTCACCCGCCGCAACCTTTTCGGCAGCGATCTGCATGGCGCGTTCGGGGCTGTAGACCGGCTTGGTCAACCCGCGCTGTCGCGCCGTCGTCGCAAACACAAAGGTACTGTCGGACAGTGCCCCGGCCAGATCATCGTACAGTTGCGCTTCATCCAGCAGCCGCCCGGCACCGCTGGACATCGCCACTGCCTTGGGGTTCGGCCATCCATCCCGCGGGGCCACGATCCGCATCCGGTCCAGCCCGAAATTCCACATCGCCCGCGCGGCAGCGCCGATGTTTTCCCCCATCTGCGGGCGCACGAGCACAAAGGAAGGCTGAGAAGTATCGCTGGGCATGGTTGTCTCCGAAAAACTGCGCTTGCTGTAATCGGCGGACAGACGCAGGGCAAGGCGTCCGGTGGCTCAATTGTCCATTAAACAGCCATAAAAGTTTGCTTCACCGGCGCAATCCGCTAAACCGCGCCAAAGACTGAAAGCGAAGGACGCGCCGATGGACACCCCCGAGCAGCCGCAGATTTACCTGATCACCCCACCCTCGATCACCCTGAGCACTTTCCCCGATCAACTGGGCCG
Source organism: Ruegeria sp. AA6 (assembly GCF_056542865.1). Classification (NCBI taxonomy): domain Bacteria; kingdom Pseudomonadati; phylum Pseudomonadota; class Alphaproteobacteria; order Rhodobacterales; family Roseobacteraceae; genus Ruegeria; species Ruegeria sp. AA6. Next base: position 362,846 of record NZ_JBQGAN010000002.1, on the reverse strand, counting down.
CGTGCTGGACAGTGCCGACATCGCCTGCATCCGGCTGGCGCTGGCAGGCAGTGACGAGGACACTATCGCGCGCGCCGCTGATGCCTGCCGCGAGGTGGCGCATGCGCGGGACGTGGCCATTGTAATCTCGAACCATGTGCTGCTGGCGCAGCGTTTGGGTCTGGACGGGGTGCATCTGGACGACGCTGCCCGTTCCATTCGCGCCGCGCGCAAGGAACTGGGCGCAGATGCTATTGTCGGCAGCTTCTGCGGTGTCTCCAGCCATGACGGCATGACTGCCGGTGAGGCCGGCGCGGACTACGTCGCATTTGGACCGGTTGGCGCATCTACACTGGGCGATGGCACCACGGCAGAAAAAGACCTGTTCCAGTGGTGGTCCGAAATGATCGAGGTTCCGGTCGTCGCCGAAGGTGGCCTGACCCCAGACCTGGTCCGCGATCTTGCCCCCCACACCGATTTCTTTGGCATCGGCGATGAAATCTGGTCGCAGGACGACCCAGTTGCCGCATTGAAAGCCCTGACCGACGCGATGTGAGCGTTAACTCTTGCGCAAGCGTCAGGGCTGCGGTTAACCCTTGCGCAAGCGTCAGGGCTGCGGCATGTGTTCGGCATGACTCAGAACAGTGAAATCCTGTGTATCGGTTCGGTCCTGTGGGACATTATCGGTCGCTCTGCCAGTGCCATGCGGCAAGGTTCGGACGTGCCGGGTCGGATCACCCGCCTGCCCGGTGGCGTGGCCATGAACATCGCCATGACGCTTGTGCGTTTTGGAATGACGCCGACTTTGCTGACCGCCGTTGGCCGGGACCCCGAAGGCGACGAACTGGTCAATGCCTGCGCGCGGTTGGGAATGGTAACGGACCACATCTATCGCTCGCAGGACTTACCGACCGACCGGTATATGGCCGTCGAAGGGGCTAACGGGCTGATCGCTGCGATTGCTGACGCCCATTCGCTGGAAGCCGCCGGAGCCAAAATCCTGCGCCCGCTGATGCACGGGCCTTTGGGGTATGAGAATGCGCCGTTCGAAGGTCCGATTGCGCTGGATGGCAACCTGACGCTGACCCTGTTGGAAGAAATCGCCCAAAGCCCAACCTTTGCCAAAGCAGACCTTCGCGTGGCCCCCGCCTCACCCGGTAAGGCCGAGCGCCTGCTGCCGTTCCTGAAACACGCCCGCGCAACGCTTTACGTGAACCTCGAAGAAGCCGGCATCCTGTGCCAACGAGAATTCGCGGACTCGGAAAGCGCCGCCAAAGGCTTGCTGGACCGCGGCGCGCTGCGCGTGCTGGTCACCGACGGGGGTAACTCGGCCACCATCGGCGACGCTGACGAGATTCTAACCCAAAAACCTCCGTCCGTTCTGGTCACGCGCGTGACCGGAGCCGGCGACACCTTCATGGCGGCCCATATCGCGTCCGAAGCCGGAGGCGCCTCAAGCAACGAGGCCCTGACTCGCGCCCTGCATGCTGCCGCAACTTACGTTTCTGGAGAAACCCCACTGTGATCGACATTCAATACTCAGCCGAGGTCCGCGCCGCCAAAGACGCAGGCCAGCCCATCGTCGCGCTGGAAAGCACCATTATCACGCACGGGATGCCCTATCCGCAGAACATCGAGGTGGCGGCGCAGGTCGAACAGGATATTCGCGATACGGGCGCGGCTCCGGCCACCATTGCAGTGATCAACGGCAAGCTGCACGTGGGGTTGGAAGCCGATGAGTTGAAATCTCTGGGTCAGGCACAAGGCGTTGCCAAACTGTCCCGCGCGGACATGGCCGCCTGCATCGCAACTGGCGGCACCGGGGCCACCACAGTTGCAGCCACGATGATCGCCGCCCATCACGCGGGGATCGAGGTTTTCGCCACGGGCGGCATTGGTGGCGTACACCAAGGGGCCGAAACTTCGTTCGACATCTCCGCCGATCTGCACGAATTGGCACAAACACCGGTGACAGTCGTGGCTGCGGGTGCAAAGGCCATCCTCGACCTCGCCAAAACGCTTGAGGTTCTGGAAACTCTGGGCGTACCCGTCATCGCGCATGGTCAGGACGAGTTCCCCGCCTTCTGGTCGGCTAAGTCTCCTTATGCCGCGCCTTTGCGCATGGATAGCGCCGAGGATATCGCCAAGGCTCACGCCACCCGCCGCGCACTTGGCCTGCCCGGAGGCCAGCTTGTTGCCAACCCGATTCCAGCAGCGGATCAAATCCCGGCGGAAGAGTTGGCCCCTATTATCGCATCAGCCCAATCAGACGCGGACGCGCACCGCATCAGCGGAAAGGGCGTCACGCCTTACCTGTTGCAGCGAATTTACGAACAAACCGAGGGGCGTTCACTGATCGCCAACATTGCGTTGGTTCGTAACAACGCCCGGCTTGCGGCGGTGATTGCGACGGCTCTGACAAAAGGTAGTAAAGATTAACCTATTGCACCAAGACCCCAGACTGCTTACCTAAATCCGCAAACCACTCAGGACCGCAATGAACACACCGTTTGACGAAGAACCTCATCGCCGCCCCGGCCTGTTTTCCCGGCTGCGCGCGTCGTTTTTGACGGGCATCGTCGTCATTGCACCTGTCTGGCTGACGATCTGGTTGATTTGGTCGGTGGTTGGCTGGATCGACAGTGCGGTCTTGCCGCTGATCCCGCAGCAATTTCAGCCCCAACAATATGTCGGTATCAACCTGCGCGGCGTGGGCGTCGTCATCTTTTTGGTGTTCACCGTGCTCGTGGGCTGGATCGCCAAGGGCATTCTGGGGCGGTCCTTCATCTCTTTCACGGAAAGCCTGGTTGATCGGATGCCCGTCGTCCGTTCGATCTACTCCGGGATCAAACAAATTTCCGAGACGGTATTCGCTCAGACCGAAAGATCGTTCGAGAAAGCCTGTCTGGTACAGTATCCCCGCCGCGGCATCTGGGCCATCGGCTTCGTTTCAACGACCGCAAAGGGTGAAGTCACACAGCGCGCTGAAACCGCTGGAGACCTGCTGAGCGTATTCATCCCAACGACACCCAATCCAACCTCGGGCTTTTTGTTGTTCTTTCCCGCCGAAGACGTGATCCTGCTGGATATGTCCATTGAGGACGCCGCCAAGCTGGTTATCTCTGCCGGGCTGGTCTACCCCAATGAAAAAGACCCGACACAACCGCCTGAATGATCAACCGAACATCTCGGGCAGGTTTACGGTGCTGGACTTGCCCAAATCCGTCTTGTGATCGTTGATAAACCGATGCGCCGCAGCGCGCCCAGCCTCTTTCAGCTTGTGCAAAACAATCGGATTAGGAACCGTTTTGGTCGCCACAGACAGATCGTTCATCAGTTCATCATCGGCGATCATGTGGACCAGAACGCGGCTCATCTCGCCCGCATTCAATTTCCCTTCAGCCAGCAAGCGCTGAACGAAACTGATCGCCCGCAATTCGCGGAACAGGGATGAGTTGAAACTGATTTCGTTGATCCGATTCTGAATCTGCTGCGGTGTCTTCGGCACCTCGTCCCGTTCCAGCGGGTTGATGTTCACGATCACCACATCATCAGGCAAGTCGTTGTTGAACAAGGGATACAATGCCGGGTTGCCGGTATAGCCCCCGTCCCAATACGCCTCGGTACGCCCGGACTTGGGATCGAAAATCTCCACTGCTTGAAACAAATTCGGCAGACAGGCCGACGCAAGGATCGCATCGGTTGAGACCTCTTCGCCCGTAAACACCCGGATCTTACCACTGCGCACGCAGGTTGCGCACACAAACAGGCGCGGGCCTTCGTCCGCGCAAATCTCATCAAAATTAAACCGGTCCACGACCGGCTCCAGCGGGTTGCGATAAAACGGGCCATACGCATAAGGCGACACCAGACGGGACCACGCATCACCCACGGAAAACGGCAACGAATACTCCATCGCGTGGGCAATCTGTGCGGGCTCGATCGCTTGCATCCAATTGGCAAGGCGCATGTCACCAACGGCCCCCATACGCTCCCACAGTCCGTCCAGATTGGCCCTGGCGCCATCGCGACCATCACGCACCATACCGGATTTGAAAGCCGCACCATTCAGCGCCCCGGCAGAAGTTCCGGTGATCGCCGCAACCTCAATGTCTTCTTCATCCAACAGACGATCCAGCACGCCCCAGGTAAATGCCCCATGCGCCCCGCCACCCTGCAAAGCCAGATTGATGCGTTTCATAAATGCACCCCTTCATCTTTCTTAAAATACTCCGGGGGCTTGGGGGCAGTGCCCCCGTGCAACCTCACAAGGCCGTCCAGCCCCCATCTACCGAGATTGTCGTCCCCGTAATCTGCGCCGCCGCGTCCGAACACAGGAAGATTGTCGTGCCTCCTAGTTGCTCAACTGTCGCAAACTCTTTCGAGGGCTGACGCTCTAGCAGAACGTTTTTGACCACGTCTTCGCGGCTCATATTGTATTCCTTCATCGTATTCGGAATCTGCGCCTCGACCAGAGGGGTCAGCACGTAACCCGGGCAGATGGCGTTGCAGGTGATCGGTTCCTGCGCAGTTTCCAGTGCCACGGTTTTCGTCATTCCGACCACGCCATGTTTGGCTGCGATATAAGCCGCCTTGAAAGGTGAAGCCGTCAAACCATGCGCCGAAGCGATATTAACGATCCGCCCCCACCCGGCCTTGCGCATCATCGGCAAAGCCGCCGCCATGGTGTGATAAGCCGAGTTCATGTTGATCGCGATGATGGCATCCCACTTGTCGACCGGGAACTGATCAATGGGCGCCACGTGCTGGATGCCCGCGTTATTCACCAGGATATCGCAGGCACCCGCTTTCTCGACCAACGCGCGGCATTCGCCGCCGTTGGACATATCGGCTTTGATGTAGCGCGCGTTGGTTCCGGTCTCTTGCGCAATCTCAGCCGCCAGAGCGTGATCTTCGTCTCGATCAGTGAATGAGTTCAAAACCACGTCGGCCCCGGCTTTCGCCAACTCGCGCGCAACTCCCAACCCGATACCGGAATTCGACCCTGTGATGATCGCTGTTTTACCCGACAGATTCATGATCTTTCTCCCTCAAAATTCACTTTGACGGAACTGTGCCATGCTGCACCTGCAAAGAAAACGGGGAAACGCCTTGGTTCTTCCTCAGCGAGAAAATCCGCCAAAAAAAACGCCCGCGCGAAGCGGGCGTTAAGTTATTGAGGCAGGTTTCATACAGGCAAGAAACCTATCGAGCAGTGCATCCTTTATAAGCAATTCCTTGCATCCGTCCAAGCTAAAAGTTTGAAAATAAGAAAAATCATCGGTACGGTGAATCCCAACAAAATAAGGCCTGAGCAGGATTGTTTCCAAAATGCGCCCCGATTTTCTACGCCCCGTCCGTCCTGTGATCGCGGGAATCACCTCCGTTTTTGCCGTTACATTTGCCCATGCAGATTCGGCTCATGGCATAGCTATGTACGGAGACCCCGCACTACCACCGGATTTTGTGTCTTTGCCCTACGCAAACCCAGATGCGCCCAAGGGCGGAAAAGTCGTTTTTGGAAATACCGGCGGCTATAACAGTTTAAACCCGTTTGTGCAAAAAGGGACCTCGCCCTGGCAATTGCGATTTTGGACCCATGAAAGCCTGATGGGCCGGTCTTGGGACGAACCCTTCACTCTTTACGGGTTGTTAGCCGAATCAGTTGAGACTGCGCCGGACCGGTCTTGGGTCGAATTTACCCTGCGCGAGGACGCCCAGTTTTCAGATGGTTCTCCTGTAACCGTAGACGATGTCGTCTGGTCATACGAGACTTTGGGCACCGAAGGGCATCTTCGTTACCGTGGCCTTTGGGGCAAGATCGACAGCATAGAACAGACCGGTCCACGCACCGTGCGCATTACATTCAATGAACCTGATCGGGAACTGGCGCTGATCGCCGGTCTCCGTCCGATCCTCAAAAAGGCACAATGGGAAGGAAAGAACTTCGCCGACGCCGCTCTGCACGATATTCCCATGGGCACTGGTCCATACGTTGTTGATGACTACGAGGCCGGGCGATACGTGAACCTGCGTCGCAATCCGGACTATTGGGGCGCTGACATTCCCTTGCGACGCGGCACCATGAACCTCGATGACGTCCGGATCGAATTCTATGGCGACGGCACCGTATTATTCGAGGCATTCAAGGCCGGCGAACTGACCGCCGTGCGCGAATTCAACGCCGACAAATGGGACACTCAATACAACTTTCCCGCTGTGCAGCGCGGCGATGTCGTCAAAACCGAAATCCCGCACGGCAAACCTTCGGGCATGACCGGGTTCGTCATGAATACCCGAAATGCACCGCTTGACGATTGGCGCGTGCGAGAAGCGCTTTTGCTGGCGTTCAACTTCGAATACATCAATGACACGATTACTGGTGGTGCGCAGCCAAGGATTACCTCGTACTTTTCCGGGTCCGACCTCGGCATGCAGTCCGGTCCCGCGACCGGTCGTGTCGCGGAATTGTTGCAGACATATACCAATGATCTCCCCCCCGGTGCGCTTGAAGGATACGCTCTGCCCGTTGGTGATGGCTCAGCGCGCAACCGTTCCAATATCCGTCAGGCCAACAACCTTCTGGCCGAGGCTGGTTGGACCGTCCAGGATGGTGTTCTGCGCAATCAGAACGGCGAAGACTTCACTATCACCGTCATGCTGCAGCAGGGGGACAGTGAAAGCCAGACCGCCATTGAAATTTACTCCCGGGCTCTGGAGCGTCTTGGCATTCAGGTCAACGTTGAGCAGGTGGACAGCGCCCAATTCACGGGTCGCACTGCGGAACAGGATTTCGATATGACCTTTTTCCGACGCGCCTTGTCTTTGTCGCCCGGCAACGAACAGAGCCTGTACTGGGGCAGCGAAAACGCAGACACGCCCGGTACGCGCAACCTGATGGGCGTCGCATCTCCCGCGGTGGACGGTCTGATCGACACGATGCTGAAATCGGAAAGCCATGAGGACTTTGTGGCCGCTACCCGCGCGCTGGATCGTGTGCTGACCGCTGGGCGCTATGTGATACCGATCTGGAATTTCGACGTCGGACGCATCGCCCACGCTAAGGAACTAAAGCACCCCCAAACCCTGCCGATCTATGGCGATGGACCCGAATATATGCCGCAGGTTTGGTGGTTCGAAGACTAACAGCCTCTTGCATCAATGCATTTGGAACCTTTGGCATGCCAGAATCTTATCAGCGTGGTTTGATATGCGCTTTAAAGCTCAGTCGGACGTCGACACTTTTCGGCGGATTTTGGCACACCAATCAAAAGCAACCAAATATAGTGTAATAAACAAACGCGTTTCGCTATAATTTGCGACCGCATCTAGTTCCAGCGAAAATTCAAAAAACAAATACAAGGGGCTTTACTGAACGCCCCCTGACGATATAGCCTATTGGTATTAAGACGCGCCGTGTAAACGGATTAATTCTGAGAATTTCGTTAGATAGCTTTTTACTCGACGCGCAACAGTTGTATTTTGCGGACCGGCCTCCACTCACTCAAACCTCAGGTCCGTAGGCCCGTTGTGCGTCGTGCGCGGCGGGCCTTTTTACCTTACGTCAGAAAGGCAGGGGTGCGACATTTTGTCATGCACTTGGTTCTCTGCACCCTCCGTACCCTAAAAAGGGGGCCGAGCAGCCGTGGAACACGAAAAAACGGAAGCTGACTGATGTTGAACTGGACTGACCTGACGCAAGACTGGGACGCTATGTACTCGCGCGCGAAGCGGCGTTTTCCGAACCTGCGGGATCAGGACAAGGTACGGCTGAGTAAAGATCGAAAAGGGTTTGAAGCGTATCTGGCCGAACGCCACCACCTGACCGTGAACGAAGCGCACGAAGAGCTTGAGGACTTTCTTTTCACCGAGGGGCTGAATCGCGAATTCAGCCGATCTTTAAGTAAGTGATGTGACCCAAAGGATTGTCGCATCCTCGTCACTGACAGAAATAACATTGTGACCCATGCTACCGTCGTAATAGGCGCTGTCTCCGCGGCGCATTTCGACAGGTTCATAAAACTCGGTATACAGTTTCACAACTCCGGTCAGCACATACAGGAATTCCTCGCCGTCATGGCGCACCCAGCCGTCGAACTCGTCCATCGAGCGGGCACGCACGCGGGCACGATACGGCAGCATCTGCTTCTTTGTCAGCGTCTCGGCCAGCAACTCGTGTTCATATGTCGCCGTTGCGTGGGCACCACCCTCTCCTACCCGGGTCACGGCCATACGACCAATTACCTGATCGCGCTGCGGAGGAGTAAACAGCTGCGGCACCGAAATTTCCAACCCGGTCGCTAGCTTTTTCAGCGCGTCATAGGTTGGCGACATTTGCCCATTTTCGATTTTACTAAGGGTCGAACGCGCCAATCCCGCTTGAGTAGCCGCCTGTTCCAACGTCCAGTTCCGCGCCTTACGCAGCTGACGCACGCGTGCGCCAAGGTCCAGCGGTTCAAGCTCGGTATAATCGCCCGAGTCCCGCGCGATACGGATCAGGGATGGCTGTTCATTGGTGGTCATGCGCCACTCTATAGGCGCAGCCCGCCCCGCTTGCAACGCGCCAAGCAGCACGATAGCCAGTTGCCATGCTTTCTGTTTTTGATCAGGGGCCACCACCGGCCTGTCCCGCACCCTTTAATTTGGCCGCGCATGTATTGCGACGGGCAGATGACCATCCGGACAAAATCGCGCTGTCGGTACTGCGCGGTGAGGGTTCCGACGACTGGTCCTATGACGCGCTGAAGGCGGCGATTTTGGGCACTGCGTCGGGATTGCTGAGTGCCGGTCTGAAATCTGGGGATATCGCGCTGATGCGGCTGGGAAATACCGTAGATTTTCCCATTGCCTATCTTGGCGCGATTGCAGCCGGAATCGTGCCCGTCCCCACGTCCTCACAACTGACCGAACCTGAAACCGCGCGGATCATCTCAGACTTGAAACCTGCGGCCATTCTGCGCGACCCCGCGGTTGCCTGCGCTGCACACGCGCTGCAGATAACGCTGCCTGACTTGACCGAAATGCGCGCCCTGCACCCGACAGAGTTCCAGTTCGGCGACCCAAACCGGCTGGCCTATGTTGTCTATACTTCAGGAACGTCCGGCAAACCGCGCGCCGTGGCCCATGCACACCGGGCCATCTGGGCGCGGCAGATGATGGTTGACGGTTGGTACGGTCTGCAGAATTCGGACCGCCTGTGCCACGCCGGGGCGTTCAATTGGACCTATACGCTGGGCACTGGATTGATGGATCCGTGGACCATCGGCGCCACCGCTCTGATCCCCGAACCCGGCACCGACCCGGACGCACTGCCCGGACTGTTGCGTCGGCACGGAGCAACCATCTTTGCTGCCGCGCCCGGTGTATTTCGCAAAATCTTGAAATCGCCGGAAAACCTGCACCTTTCGACCCTCCGCCACGGCCTCTGTGCCGGGGAAAAACTGTCTCGGCACCTGCACGCGCAATGGGCTGAGGCAACCGGGACCGAGTTGTATGAGGCTTTCGGTATGTCAGAATGCTCGACCTTCATTTCGTCCAGCCCTGTCCACCCGGCACGAGGTGAAGCTTTAGGTCAGCCGCAACCGGGGCGGCGCGTGGCGATCCTTGGGCCGGACGGCCCTGTACCACAGGGGCAAGAAGGCACCATCGCCATTCACCGGTCCGACCCCGGCTTGATGCTGACATATCTCAATGCGCCGGACGAGGCTGAGGCGCGCATGCAGGGCGACTGGTTTCTGACTGGCGATCAGGGCGCCATGGCCGTCGATGGTCAGATCACCTATCTGGGCCGCGATGACGACATGATGAACGCGGGCGGCTATCGTGTGTCACCGGTCGAGGTCGAGGCAGCGCTTTCCAAATTCCCTGGCATTGCTCAGGTGGGCGCTGCCGCCGTTGAGGTTAAACAGGACACGTTTGTGATCGCCGCCTTCTATACCGGGCCGGAAAAGCTGGACGAGGCCGGCCTGCGCACCTATGTGGAAGCAAATCTGGCGCGGTATAAACAGCCGCGCGCATTCATTCACCTGCCCGAGCTGCCAACCGGTGGCAACGGCAAGCTTCTGCGCCGGGCACTACCGGCCTACTTTAAGGCGAATACACCATGACCCAGACCGTCAAACTCGACATCATGTCCGATCCGATCTGCCCGTGGTGTTATATTGGTAAAACCCATCTGGATAAGGCTTTGGCTGCCATCCCGAACCATCCGTTTGTGATCGAATGGCATCCGTTTCAGTTGAACCCCGACATGCCAGACGAAGGCATGGAAAGGCGCGAATATCTGGAGCGTAAATTCGGCGGCAAGGATGGTGCCATCCGCGCCTATGCACCGATTGTGGAACACGCCGAAAAGGCTGGGCTAAGCATCGACTTTGAAGGAATGAAGCGCACCCCCAACACGTTGGACGCGCACCGCTTGATCCACTGGGCAGGAATCGAAGGCAAGCAGAACGCCGTCGTGGATGCCTTGTTCGATGCCTATTTCGTGCAGGCCCGTGATATTGGTGACCATGAGGTTCTGGCGGATATCGCCGACGGTGTTGGAATGGACGCCGCCGTCGTGTTGAAGCTGCTCAAATCCGACGCCGACCGTGCAGACATCAGTGCGCGTGACACGCATTCGCGTGAGATGGGTGTGAACTCGGTTCCTACCTTTATCGTGGCCAACCAGCACGCGGTTCCCGGTGCGCAACCGCCTGAAATGTGGGAAAAAGTGATCGGTGAGATCATGTCTCAGCTTGAGGCTTCCTCTGCAAATTAGCACAGAGCTCTGTGCGATTTGATCCCTAGCGACGTCTGACGCTTCGTGATAGCGCCAGAAGGTCAGGAGGCGACTATGGCAAATCGCATGTCACTGGGAGAGTTCATCGCGCTCATCGCTATGATGTTTGCGACGATCGCGTTTTCTATCGATTCAATGCTGCCCGCACTTCCCGAGATTGGCGCGCAGCTTAGCCCGGGTGACATTAACCGAGCGCAGTTGATCCTGACCTCTTTCGTGTTGGGCATGGGGATCGGAACGTTTTTTGTCGGCCCCATCTCGGACGCGTTCGGGCGCAAACCCGTGATTTATGTGGGCTCTGCGCTGTATATTGCAGCGGCAGCCGTGGCCTGGGCCAGTTCATCGCTGGAGTTGCTTTTGATCGCGCGGGTGGTTCAGGGGGTTGGCTGCGCCGCGCCACGCGTGGTTGCTATGGCCATAATCCGCGACCTGTACTCCGGTCGGGAAATGGCCCGGATCGTGTCCATCGCAATGATGATCTTCACACTGGTGCCTGCCGTCGCGCCGATGTTGGGCGCCGGTATAATCGCAATAGTGGGCTGGCGAGGTATCTTCGTCTCATTCATTCTGTTCTCGATGATTACCGCGATCTGGATGGGCCTGCGCCTGCCAGAGCCTTTGAAGCCAGAAAACAGAAGACCCCTGCGCCTGCCGTTGATGGCTGCAGCCGCGCGCGAGATGTTCGCGCATCCAACGGTGCGGGTGTCGATCTTTGTGCAAACCCTGTGTCTGGGCATGCTGTTCACCACCCTAACCATGGTGCAACCGGTCTATGACGTCATCCACGACAGCGCCCACAGCTTCCCGTTCTGGTTCGGTTTTGTAGCCCTGATGGCAGGGTCGGCCAGTCTGCTGAACGCAGCCCTCGTCATCCGCGTCGGTATGCGGCGGTTGGTGACATGGGCTTTGGGGGCGCAGATCGTAATCACGATGGGCGTTTTTGCGCTGGATATGATGCCTCTGTCGCCCAACCTGTCATTCGCGGTGTTTGTCTTCTGGCAGACCTCGATCTTTTTCATGGCGGGTATGACAATGGGCAACCTGAACGCCATAGCAATGGAGCCGATGGGCCACATCGCTGGCATGGCAGCATCGGCGATCGGTGCTGTTTCAACTGTTCTGGCCGCAGCCATTGCCGCGCCCATTGGGCTTTTGTTCGACGGTACCCTTACACCCTTGACCACTGGCATCCTTGTCATGAGTCTGATCGGCTTCGGATTGATGCTTCACATGGGCCGGATCGAAAACAGACTGCCAGCTTGATCTGTGCAGCCTGAGCGAATCCCGCTAACCTCCCCTTGATCCGAGGGGAGATTATCAATGAGCGATTATTACGATCTGGGCACGCATTCCTGTCCGGTCAGCACGTCCGTTCCCGAGGCGCAACTTTGGTTTGATCGCGGTCTGATCTGGACCTACGGCTATAACCATGACGAGGCTGTAGCCTGTTTCCAGCGCGCCGCCGAGCATGATCCGAACTGCGCCATGGCCTATTGGGGCATCGCTTACGCCGCTGGTCCGAATTACAACCTGCCCTGGGATTTGCGGGACGAGCGCGGTCAGCAGAAAGCCCTGGCTCAGGCGTATGACTCCACGCATAAAGCATTGAATTTGTTGGATATCTGCACTCCGATTGAACAGGCACTGATCCGCGCCCTGCCCGCGCGATACCCTCAACGCGACCCAATCCCGGACATGCATGCATGGGATCACGATTTCGCAGACGCCATGCGCGCGGCATTTGCCGAGCACTCCGATCAATTGGATTTGCGCACCATCTATGTCGAGGCGCTGTTGAACCTCACCCCCTGGCAGATGTGGGATCTGAAAACCGGCCAACCCGCCGAGGGTGCGGCGACACTGGAAGCCCAGCAGGTGTTAGAGGACGCGATGGCCCACGACCCCGCTGCCATGTCCCATCCGGGCCTGCTGCACCTCTACGTCCACTTGATGGAGATGTCGCCGACGCCCGAAAAGGCGCTGAAGGCCGGGGACGTTCTGCGCACTTTGGTTCCTGATGCCGGGCATCTGGTGCACATGCCGACCCATATTGACGTACTCTGCGGCCATTACCAAAACGTCGTCTACTGGAACGAAAAGGCTACCGAGGCTGACCTGAAATATTACGAGCGTGAGGGCGCGTTCAACATCTACACCGGTTATCGGCAGCACAATTACCATTTCGCCATCTATGGCGCTTTGTTCCTTGGCCAGATGGAACCCGCCCTGCGCGCCAACAAGGGCGTTTGGGACACCACCCCCGAAGAGTTGCTGCGTATCGAAAGCCCGCCCATGGCGGACTATTTCGAAAGCTACATGTCGATGGGGCCGCATATCCTGATCCGCTTTGGTAGGTGGGAAGAGGCCAAGGCGCTGGAAATTCCAGACGATCCCGACCTGTTCCGCACTTTGACGGCCACGATCCACTACGCCCGCGCCATCGCCAATGCGGCCACCGGACAGGTCGCCCAAGCAGAGGCAGAAGAACAGCTGTTCCTCTCAGCCAAAGCCTGTGTTCCTGAATCCCGCCTACTACACAACAACCGCGTCGTAGACCTGCTTGAAATCGCACAGGAAATGTTGCGCGGTGAAATCGAGTACCGCAAAGGTAACTTCGAAATTGCCTATGCCCATCTGCGCCGCTCGGTCGAGTTGGACGACACGCTGCCCTATGATGAACCATGGGGTTGGATGCAGCCCACCCGCCACGCGCTAGGGGCGCTGCTGTTCGAACAGGGACATGCCGACGAGGCCGAAGCCATCTATCGCGAAGACCTCGGGCTGGGCGGCGATCTCAGTCGCGCGTCGATCCACCCGGACAACGTCTGGAGCCTGAAGGGATTGCACGACTGCCTGAAGGCGCGCGGGGAAGGTTTTGAAATCGTTCAAATTAAACAACGCCTTGATTTGGCCCTTGCTCGCGCGGACCGGGTTGTCGGTGCGTCTTGCTTCTGCGCTCAAGCCGCGATGAGAGCCGCCGAATGAGATACGCCCTTTTGCTGGCCGCCTTGATCTGCGGCCCCGCATTGGCAGACCGCCAGTCCTTCCCTCCGCTTGACGAAGCCGCCGCTGATCCGTCGCTATTGGCGTTTCGCGAAGCTTTGCTGGACCAAGTGGCCGCAAGGGACGTCGAAGCTGTAATCGCATCGGCCTGCCCTGACATTTACCTCAGCCATGACGGTGAAGGCGGCCCCGAAGAATTGCGGGCCAATCTGATCCTCGATCCCGAGACGCTTTCCGAGGAAATCCGTGACGACGCTGATTCTATGCGGGATCAATACTGGGCTGATCTTGAGAACACCGTGTCGCAACCCGGCTATTTCGACGAAGAAGGCGAGTTCTGGATGCCGCATCAATGGCAGATCATCCTGCCTGCCTCCTTGGACCCCAGTTTAGCTTATTTTGTGACAGGTCAGGATGTCTCGCTGCGCCAGCAACCAACGCGGGACGCACCTATTCTAGGACTTATCAGCCACGAAGTCGTCATCATCCGCACATATACGGAAACGACTGAATATCAGCGCGTTTTGCTGACAGACGGAACACAGGGCTATATGCACCGCGACTTTCTGTGGCCCATGACCGGCAATCGCGCCGCGTTTGTAAAGTCGGACGCGGGCGATTGGCAGCTGTGCACCTTTGTCAGCGGTGACTAGGCTTTGGCCTTTTTCTTCTCGGCCACAACCTTTTCGGCCAGATCGCGGGCAATGGCGAAGGCTCCTTTGATCTTGTCGCTGTCCTTCTTCCAGTCACGGCGCACGACGATCTTGTTGTCTTTGACCTTGGCCATCCCGCGTTGGTTCTGAATAAACTCGACCAACCCCTGCGGCGACGCGAACTTGTCGTTGTGGAACTGGATCGTCGCACCCTTCGGCCCGCCATCCAGTTTGGCAATCCCGGCCCGTTTGCACATCGCCTTGATACGCACGACCAGCATCAAGGTGTTCACCTCTTTTGGTAGTTTGCCAAACCGGTCGATCAGTTCGGCGGCAAAGCCCTCCAGCTCGACTTTGGTCGAGAGTGAAGACAGACGGCGATAGAGGCCCAGACGCACATCCAGATCGGGCACGTAGTCTTCGGGGATCAGGACAGGCACGCCCAGATTGATCTGCGGCGCCCATTGGTCATCGGCGTCCGACAGGCCCTCCAACTCACCGGCTTTGATCTTGGCAATCGCTTCTTCCAGCATCGACTGGTAGAGTTCGTATCCCACGTCGCGCATCTGACCGGACTGTTCCTCGCCCAGCAGGTTGCCTGCGCCGCGAATGTCCAGATCCTGCGAAGCCAGCGTGAACCCGGCCCCCAGAGTATCCAACGAGCCCAGAACGCGCAGGCGTTTATCGGCCGCAGAGGTCAGTTTTTGACGGGGTTTTGTGGTCAGATAGGCGTAGGCGCGCGTCTTGGATCGCCCCACTCGGCCCCGTATTTGATAGAGCTGCGCAAGCCCGAACATATCCGCCCGATGCACGACCATCGTGTTCGCGGTCGGAATATCCAGCCCGCTTTCCACGATCGTCGTGGCCAGCAGCACATCGTATTTGCCGTCATAAAAGGCATTCATCCGGTCGTCGAGCTCTCCCGCGGCCATTTGCCCATGCGCCACGACGTATGTCAGCTCGGGCAGTTGCTCCTTCAGGAACTCTTCGATCTCAGGCAGGTCCGAGATACGAGGCACCACATAGAAACTCTGCCCGCCACGGTAATGTTCCCGCAGCAGCGCCTCGCGGATGGTGACCGCGTCGAACTCGCTGACATAGGTGCGGATCGCCAGCCGGTCGATGGGCGGCGTGCCGATGATCGAAAGGTCGCGCACTCCGGTCAGCGACAGTTGCAGCGTCCGAGGGATCGGCGTGGCGGTCAGGGTCAACACGTGGATGTCCGAGCGCAGCTGTTTCAGACGTTCCTTATGACCAACGCCGAAATGTTGCTCCTCGTCGATAATCAGCAGGCCCAGATTGTTGAACCGTATCCCCTTTGCCAGCAGCGCGTGGGTGCCGATCACGATGTCGATCGTTCCGCGAGCCAGCCCGTCGCGGGTCTGCTGGGCCTCTTTCGCCGAAACAAAGCGCGACAGTTGCCGGACCTCAAGCGGGAAACCCCGGAAACGTTCTTTGAAGCTGGCGGCATGCTGACGCGCCAGCAGCGTTGTCGGCGCGATCACAGCCACCTGAACGCCCGACATGGCCGCAACAAATGCCGCACGCATGGCGACCTCAGTTTTGCCGAACCCCACATCGCCGCAGATCAGACGATCCATCGGCGCGCCCGAGTGCATGTCTTCCATCACCTCGGAAATCGCACGCAATTGGTCATCAGTTTCCTGATACGGGAACCGCGCGCTGAACTCGTCCCACGCATGCGGCGGCGGGTCCATGACCGGAGCCTTGCGCAGCGCACGCTCAGCCGCGATACGGATCAGCTTATCCGCCATTTCGCGGATCCGCTCTTTCAGCTTGGCCTTTTTGGCCTGCCATGCGCCGCCGCCCAGACGATCTAACAGACCTTCATCGTGGCCGTACTTGGACAGAAGTTCGATGTTCTCGACCGGCAGATATAGCTTGGCCTGTTCTGCATATTCCAGCAGCAGGCATTCATGGGCGGCACCTGCGGCGGTGACGACCTCCATCCCCATATAGCGCCCGATCCCGTGGTCCACATGCACCACCAGATCACCGGGGCTAAGCGATTGTGTCTCGGTCAGGAAATTCTCGGCCTTGCGGCGTTTCTTGGGCTGGCGGATCAGCCGGTCGCCCAGCACGTCCTGCTCGGCAATGACTGTCAGATCAGGCGTTTCGAACCCGTGTTCCAGCGCCCATACGGCCAGATGCAATCCGCGTTTCCCGATGCGGGTCCCATGGGAAACAGGGATCGCCTCGGCCAGACCTTCATCCTCGATCAACCCGGTCAGACGCTCGCGCGCGCCTTCGGAATAAGAGGCAATCAACACCGGCGCCTTAGCAAGCTTGTCGGTGATATGGCTGGCCAGAGCCCCAAACAAACTGATGTTTTCCTGCTGACGCTCTGGGGCAAAGTTGCGCCCGATCCGCCCCCCCGCATCGATCACGCCGGGGCCGCTGGCTTGCGGCAGAGGGCTGAACTGCAAGACGCGCCGATCGCCCACCGCCTGTTCCCAAGCGGTGTCATCCAGGTACAGCAAACCGGGCGGCGTTGGCTTATAAACCGTGTCCATGCGCGAGCGGTTTTCCAGCGCAAGCCGCCGGGTTTCGTATTGATCGGCAATCGTGTCCCACCGGGCAAGCCGTGCCGGTGTGACCTGATCATCAACGGTGATGGTCGCATCCGGCAGATAGTCGAATAAGGTTTCCAGCTTTTCATGGAAAAACGGCAGCCAATGCTCGATGCCCTGATGTTTGCGGCCCGCGCTGACCGCTTCGTACAGCGGATCATCGGTGCCCGCCGCGCCGAATTCGATGCGATAGTTCTGGCGGAACCGGGTGATGGCGGCATCATCCAGAATGACCTCGGAAACCGGAGCCAGTTCTACCACGTCCAGCTTCTCGGTGGTGCGTTGTGAAACCGGATCGAACCGGCGCGCACCGTCAAGTACGTCACCGAACAAGTCCAGGCGCACGGGGCCGGATTCTCCGGGCGGAAAGATGTCGATGATCCCCCCGCGAATGGCATAATCACCGGGTTCCATCACCGTCGGGCTTTGCGTGAACCCCATGCGCACCAAGAAATTCCGCAGCGCGGTCTCATCGACACGATGATCTACGCGCGCCGTAAAGGCGGCCTCGCGCAGCACGTCGCGCGCGGGCACCCTCTGTGTTGCGGCGTTCAGCGTGGTCAGCAGCACAAACTGATCGGGCATCTGATGCACAAGCGCTGCCAATGTCGCCACCCGCGCCGCCGCGATATCAGCGTTGGGCGAGACCCGGTCGTAAGGCAGACAGTCCCACCCTGGAAAAACAAAGACCGGCATATCCGGTGCAAAGAAGGCGAGTGCTGCGCGCATCGCTTCCATCCGCTTGTCGTCTCGTGCAACATGACAGACCGGCCCACCAGAGCGAGCGATTTCGTTCAGGACAAGCTGTGCATCAAACCCTTCAGGGGCGCCGCCAACTGTTACGTGGTTCGGAGCCGTCATCTTCGTGCCTTTCCGAATTTCCTACCCCAGAACTCCAATAGAGAAGTTCTGATACATGCCCCAAAATGACGTGATCAGGATCGAGCACATACCGATGATCTGCGTATAAATCCTGCACCGTGTCAAAGTCTTGCCAACAATCTCAAGCGTCCCGTCGCAGCGTTTCAGCTTACGCGCTGCTCTGATATTGACGAGCATCACAATACTCATCGGAAAAAGCAGTAGGAACACCGCCTGTGCGAACTCAACCCCGTAGTAAAAACCAAGCATCGCCAGACCTGCAAATACGAAGCAAGACAATCCCAGAATGATCTGCCCAGATACGTCAACGATATAAAGTAAACGGTTACTGTTGATCCGAACGATGTCTAACAGATCACGTTCCGCCTGACCACCGACACGACGTGCGCGCACCAACAGGTCAAACGGCACCCCCATCGCCCAATGGCTGGCCGATGACCACACAACGGCCAATCCGATCCAATACCACAGATTCGAAAAGCTGCGCATGTCGATGATTTCGAAAAGCGATGAGTATAAGTCCAAGCGTCAGCCCTTTGTTCACTGTCCTTGGGGCTTTGTTTGCGCAACCGCGTCTATCGTTACCCTTGAGACCTTGTGGAATTCATGCCACCCAATGCGGGAATATTCAAGGAGAGCGCGACATGAAACCGACCATCGCCCCCTACCCCCTGACTCGTTTTCGCAGAGCGCGGCAATCGCGGGCCGTCCGAGGACTTGTCAGGGAAAACACGCTGACCACAGATGACCTTATCTGGCCGGTTTTTGTGCGCGATGGTGAAGGGATTGAGGAACCTGTACCGTCTATGCCGGGCGTGATGCGTCGCTCGGTCGATCTGATCGCAAAAGCCGCGATTGAGGCGCAGGCACTGGGTATCCCTGCAATTTGCATCTTTCCCTATACCGATCCCGGCCTGAAAACCGAGGATTGCGCGGAGGCGTGGAACCCGGACAATTTGTCGAACCGCGCCATTCGCGCGATCAAGGCGGCAGCCCCGGACATCGCGGTGATGACCGACGTGGCGTTGGACCCCTACAACATCAACGGGCATGACGGTTACGTCGTCGATGGCGAGATCGTGAACGACCAGACCGTCGAGGCGCTGGTCAAGATGACGCTGGCCCAGGCCGAGGCCGGAGCAGACATCATCGGACCCTCAGATATGATGGACGGACGGATCGGCGAAATGCGCCGCGCATTGGAATCGGCGGGACACCAGAATGTTATGATCCTCAGCTATGCCGCGAAATACGCCAGCGCCTTTTATGGGCCCTTCCGTGATGCGGTGGGCGCTTCGGGCGCGCTGACCGGGGACAAGAAGACCTATCAGATGGACCCGGCCAACTCGAACGAGGCCTTGCGGCTGATCGAACGCGACCTGACCGAAGGTGCCGACATGGTGATGATTAAGCCCGGTATGCCTTACTTGGATATCTGCCGACGGGTGAAAGACACATTCGGCGCGCCGACCTATGCCTATCAAGTGTCAGGCGAATACGCGATGATCCAGGCAGCAGCGCAGAATGGCTGGGTTGACGGCGAAAAGGTGATGCTGGAAAGCCTTCTGGCCTTCAAGCGTGCTGGCTGTGATGGCATCCTGACCTACTTTGCCCCAGAAGTCGCGCGCGTCCTTCAGAGCTAAAACCCGAAATTGTCGCAATTTTTCGCCGATTGTGATGTGTCGTCGCGCAGCTTTCCCGTGACACACAGCCTCAATCGGCGTATTCTTGCACATAAGATCGGGCCTACCCGACACATCAGGCAGCAATACAGAGAAAAAAACATGAGCAGTTCCAATGCACCCCGACTAAGCCGTCGTGGCTTTGCCTTTGGCATGGCCGGCTTGACAGTAACCGCAGCCTGCGGCAATGGCGTCGGCAATTCCAATGCGGCCAAGATCGACGCCCGCGTCGATGCCACTCTTGCCCAGATGTATGCGACCTATCCCAACACAGTTGAGATCGCGAACAAAGCCAACGGCATGTTGGTTATGCCCCTGATTACCGATGCCGGACTAATCTTCTTTGGCGGTGCCTACGGCCAGGGCGCGTTGCGTATTCAGGGCGCAACGGTTGACTACTATTCGGCAGTGTCCGGAACCGCCGGTCTGCAAATCGGTGCCCAGCAATATGCGCATGTCCTGTTTTTCATGACGCAGGATGCGTTGAACGATTTCCGCCGTTCCAGCGGATGGACCGCCGGCGCTGATATCGGCTATGTGGTTGACGCAACTGGAAATTCCTTGTCCACCGACACAACGACACTACGTTCGCCAGTGCTGGCTGTGGTTTTCGGGCAAGCCGGCCTGAAATTTGGCGCCACGGTCGAAGGTACAAAATACACACGGATCATTCCGTAACTTTGGGCTACCACGCCCCTATCAAGACGAACCCCGCCACAAGCCCACCTGTGGCGGGGTTCGTCTTGTAAACATGAATATTCCCGGGCTGTTCCTCTTTCGGTCAGCCCGCCCATCAACTAGTCTTGCCGCAACCGGAACAGGATCAGGGTAGTAGGCCGCAGATGGCTCTTGTATTTCGCTGGCTCGTGCGCATTACCACAGGTCTGATCCTGCTGGCTTTGGCCGCCGTGGCTCTTGTGTACTTCTTGGCCAGCCAATCGCTGCCGGACTACGATCAGACGGTTGAAGCCGAAGGTTTGAGCGCACCGGTCGAAATTATTCGAGACACCGCCAACGTTCCGCACATTCTGGCCAATAATGACCCAGATGTATTCTTTGGCCTGGGTTATGCCCATGCTCAGGACCGGCTGTGGCAGATGACGGTCATGCGCCGCACAGCTCAAGGACGCTTGTCCGAAATCTTTGGCCCACGCACTGTCCACATAGACAAGCTGCTGCGCCGACTGGACTTGTACGGATTGGCGCATCGCTCGGTCGAGGTGCAGGACGACTACACCAAAGCGGCGCTGCGGGGCTATGCCGCCGGCGTGAATGCGCGACTGGATGAGATCAACGAAGCCGCCCTGGGCCGAGGCGCGCCCGAGATGTTCTTGTTCAATGCACCTGTGTCCCCGTGGCAACCCGGCGACAGCATTGCGGTGATCAAACTAATGGGCCTCCAATTGTCCGGGCATCTGCAGGATGAGGTTCTGCGCGCACGTACATCTCTGATGCTGGATGATCCTGCGCGTTTGGCCGATATTCTTCCCGACGTTCCGGGTGCTGGCATTGCCGCCCTGCCGGAATACGCGGCGTTGTTTCCAACCGTACCCCGCTATGCCAGCGGTACGCCGATGCCCGACACACCGCTATCGCCCTTCCCAAAACGAGGGTTGGCTGGCGCTTCAAACGCATGGACGGCCGCACCTTCACGATCAGCCAGCGGTGGCACGCTATTGGCCAACGACCCACATTTGGGGTTCACCGCACCTGGTATCTGGTATCTGGCGCGACTTGAACTGGCCAAGGGCGGCGTCATTGGTGCCACCATTCCCGGTATACCCGCCGTAATGACCGGACGCAGCGACCGTCTGGGCTGGGGCCTGACCTCATCCTACCTGGACGATCAGGACGTTCATATCGAACAACTCAATCCCGACAACCCCGAGGAATACCTGACCCCAGACGGGTTCCAGAAATTCCGCACCCGTCCGTCGATCATCGAGATCAAGGACGAGGCCCCGATCACCCTGACTCTACGCTGGACGGAAAACGGCCCCGTCCTGCCCGGCAGCCACTATGATCTGGATACGATTACTCCGCCGGGTCACGTCGCCTCGTTGTCTTGGACCGCACTCAGCCCGCGTGATACGTCGATGACCGCGTCGATGGCGCTGATGAACGCGGATACCGTTCGAGAGGCTATTGATGGGGCAGAACTGTTCCTCTCACCATCACAGAACCTGTCCTTGGTTGATAAAAACACGATCGGCATGAAGCTGATCGGGGCCATGCCCAAGCGCGACCTGCGCAACCAAAGCCGGGGCCGCATTCCGACGCCAGGTTGGCTGGCCGAAAACCTTTGGCAGGGCCGCTTGCCCTATGAGGACAACCCGGAATTCGTCGCCCCCGCCGGTGGTATTCTGGGCAATACAAACAACAAGATCATCGACCGCCCCTTCCCGGAACATGTGTCCTATGAATGGGGCGACACCCAGCGCGTGCATCGCTGGGAGCGCCTGATGCAATCGCGCGAGGTCCACACCCGCGACAGCTTTATCGAGGCGCAATTGGACACTGTCAGCTTTACGGCCCGTTCACTGCTGCCGCTGATCGGTGCAGATCTGTGGTTCACCGGAGCCTCAGCCCCCGAGGGAACCCCAGAACGTCAACGCCAGATCGCGTTGTCCCTACTGGCCGAGTGGAATGGCGAGATGAACGAACACCTGCCCGAGCCACTGATCTATGCCGCTTGGTTGCGGGCGCTTCAGATCAGGCTGATCTCGGACGAATTGGGACCGCTGGCCGCCGAATACAAGCATGTTGAGCCACTTTTCATCGAACGTGTTTATCGTGACGTGGATGGCGCTTCGGTCTGGTGTGACGTACGCCAAAGCGCACCAAGCGAAACCTGCACGGATATGGCTCGTCTGGCGCTGGATGACGCATTGATATGGATCGCCGAGAACTATGGAACAGCGCTGGAATCGCTGCGCTGGGGCGACGCACATCAGGCCACACATGACCACCCGGTTCTGGGCTCGGTCCCCGTGTTACGGTTCTTCGTCAATATCCGTCAGTCCACCAGTGGCGGCGACAATACTCTGCTGCGTGGCCGAACCTCTGGCGAAGGCAAGGACCCGTTCCAGAACGTGCATGGCGCAGGCTATCGCGGTGTCTATGATTTCGCCGACCCCGATAGCTCGGTTTTCATCACGGCCACCGGCCAGTCTGGCCACTTCCTGTCACGCTACTATGACGATCAGGCGCAGCTGTGGCGGCGCGGAGAGTACATCCCCATGTCGCTGGATCTGGATCTGGCGCGCGCTGCCGCCGTTGGTATCACAAACCTGATCCCGCGCTGAATTTCGCGCTTCGGCAAGACCTTGCCCCTTTTTTGACCAGTCGTGGACGTCGGTACGCCTTTTCGCCTACGATCTTACGGGTGACAATTTGGGACCGGGGGACGCAGATGGCCAGTATTCGGGATAGGCTAAACAATCTTGCGCGCGATTATGCAATCGCCTGGAGTTCGGGCGATCATGATGCTGTCGCCAGCTTTTTTACTCCTGACGGGCAAATGGTGATGAACCGATCGGAAACCCTGCAGGGACGCGCGGCAATAGCCGAGATGGCTCGTAGTTTTCAGTCCGACTTTCCCGACCTTGAACTGCGTTGCGACATGATGCGTTGGGCCGGCAGTCATGCGATCTTTGTCTGGACGTTCGAAGGTCATCACGCCAAGACCGGGAACCACGTGGTAACACGAGGTTGGGAAGAATGGGACCTGAACGAGGATCACAAGGTCATGTCATCCCAGGGCTGGTTCGACGTCGAGGATATGAAACGACAAATAGACGGAGGTTGACGTCTATAGCCCTGCGAACTTTGCGGCCTGCTTGTCCGTCCACAAAACGCTAATCTCAAATCCATCGTCGGTCTGTTTTTCTGATCGAACGACATCCTGCCGGAATAGCCACGCACGTTTGTTGCCTTCCGCAAAACTGAGCAAGAGTGTCTCTTCGTGACGAACCCCTTGTAGCTTGGTTGCGATCTCAACCAACAGGGGTTCGACGCCTTCACCCGTCACGGCCGAGATGGCAAAAATCGAAGGGTCACGGTCTGCCCGCTTAAAGGCGGCCTCACGCTCGTCTTCGTTCAAAAGGTCAATCTTGTTCCAAACCTCCAGCCGCGGGCGTTCATCATCCACTCCTAACGAGGTCAGAATCGCCTCGACATCTTGTGCCTGAGCGTCGGTGTCCTCGTGGCTGATGTCACGAACATGAACGACGATATCAGCCCCTAAAACCTCTTCGAGAGTCGCCCGGAAGGCCGCAACCAATTCCGTCGGCAGGTTTGAGATAAAGCCCACCGTGTCAGACAGGATCACCTCGGGGCCGTCAGGCAGTTCGACCCGCCGCATAGTTGGGTCAAGCGTGGCGAACAGCATGTCTTTGGCCATCACTTCGGCCCCGGTCAATCGGTTGAACAGCGTCGATTTGCCTGCGTTGGTATAGCCAACAAGTGCCACTATCGGATACGGCACCTTGGCGCGCGCAGCGCGGTGCAGGGTTCGGGTTTTGACCACCTTCTGCAGTTGTCGTCGCAGGCGCACCAATTGCTCGTCGATGGCGCGACGGTCGGCCTCGATCTGGGTTTCACCCGGACCGCCGACAAACCCCAAACCACCACGCTGACGTTCAAGGTGGGTCCAGGCCCGCACCAATCGCGTCCGCTGATAGCTGAGCGCGGCCATCTCGACCTGCAACACACCTTCACGGGTTCGGGCGCGGTCGCTGAAAATCTCAAGGATCAGGCCGGTGCGGTCGAGGATTTTAACCTTCCATGCCTTCTCAAGGTTTCGCTGCTGAACCGGAGTCACCGGCCCATCAATCAGAACCAGCTCGACTTCGTTGTCATGTAACCGTTCGGCAAGTTCTTCGATCTTACCGCTGCCGAACAATAGGCCCGGTTGCGCCCGTTGCAGGCGCACAATTTCAGACCCGACCACATCCAGATCGGGCAAAGCGGCAGCCAATGCCACCGCCTCTTCCAGCGCCGGTTGGGGGACACGGCGCTGTTCATCTGATTTGATTTCCGGATGCAGCACCCAAGCGCGGGTGTGCATCCTTTCATGTTCCATCAAGAGGCGTCTTCGCCCTCATACAGGCTGATCGGCTGTGACGGCATGATGGTCGAAATCGCATGCTTGTAGACCAGCTGCGACTGTCCGTCGCGGCGCAGCAGCACGCAGAAATTGTCGAACCAGGTGATCACACCCTGCAATTTCACACCGTTGATCAGGAAAATTGTGACCGGGACCTTTGCTTTCCGTACATTGTTCAGGAACGCGTCCTGCAGATTCTGTCTGTCCGAAGCCATATTTTGTTATCTCGCCGTTGTTCTTGCTACGCGCTGCGGACCAACGCGCTCCCTCTGGCAGAGTATGGAGTGGGATTAACTGAGTTTCCAGATCAAAAAATCAGTCCTTCCACATATGTTGAATCTTAGTCGCGCCAGAGGCTTGGCGTAATCAGCGCAATGATCGCCAGCGTTTCCAACCGCCCGATCACCATAGCCGCACACATTGTCAGCTTTGCACCGGCCGACAGGTCCACCAGCCGGATTGTCATATCCGTGGCCAGTTCGATCAATGGACCCGTTGTGCTCAGCGATGCGACAGTCAGAACCATCGCCTGTTCGAACCCTGCCCCCATCATTGCCAGAAGCAAATTAAAAAGTGCCGCCGTCAGAGCGAACATCATCAAAAAGATCCACGCAATAAAGGCTCCGTCGCTTTGAATCCGACGATTGCCACCGCCAACACCACTGACCGACGAAGGGTATATCAGCCGGTCAATCTCGCGCGCGCCGTTCAGGTATAGGGCAAACACCCGCAGCAATTTGACCCCGCCAGCGGTCGTTGCAACGCCGCCACCGATCAGGGCCAAGCCCATTAGGATCAACCCAGGCGTGCCCAGCCCTGACAATTGCTGCGCATCGTTCCAGTTTGAACTTTCAAACCCGGCGGTAGTAAGGAATGACAGAACCGTAAACAGCATGCCCCAGAACACTTGCACCGCTTCTATCGGACGCACAGTCCCGCCGATTTCGTTTACTCCGGCTAAGACGCGGAAAAACAAAAGAATGGCCACGGCGATAACGATCAACATACCGATCCGAAACTCAGGATCTTTATCCAGGCGCGAATACCCCGTGGTGGCAGTGTCCGTTGAAAATGTCAGCCGGGACAGGGCGAAAAACAGGAATAAGAAAAGGATCGCCTCGCCGGTGATACCGGCCTGCGCCCCCTCAAGCCCACCAACCGGCGAAATGCCCGACGTCGCCATCGTCGACATCGCATGACATATGGCCGTCAGCCCTTGTTCACCTGCGATCATCAGCAGCAGCCAAATTACAGCCGTCAGGCCTGCGTACACAGGCGTAAGAGTGCGCGTCACGCGGATCAACCGCCCGCGCGGGTCAACTTTTTCACTTTGCGCCACACCCGTGACCGGACGACCGGGCTGACCACGCGCGGTGACCTCAAAGCCACCCAACGAGAGCGGCGCCAGAATAGCCGCCGCTGAAATCCACATCAGCAGGCCACCCATCCAGCCAACCAGTGCGCGCCACAGGTGCAACGGTGCAGTCAGTCGGTCGGGGTTGGGGAAAATATCGGCCCCTGTGGTCGTCATTGCGCTGACCATATCGAAATAGGCATTCAGGAAGGTCGTATTGCCCAACGCATCATGCAGCGGGATCGCCAGAAACACCGGCAAAACGGTAAAACACGCCAACAAGACCGCAAGCTGCCCAAGCGTGCCCCGGCGCGGCACCCGGTTCGAGGATGCCAGCGAAACCGACGCCACCACGAACAGCCCCGACAAGCCGGAATAGAAAAAAGATCGCGAAGTGTCGTGGTCATCCAGCGCCAAAGCGTAGATCGCCGGAATCCACATCGAAACAGAAACCACGCCCCAGATCAGCAGAAACAGCGGCAATCGCCGCACCAGCCCGATCTGTTGTGTTCCCGCGCGTATCATCAGAAGAAATCGATTGAGACCTGCATCAACCGCTCGACCTCGGGCACGTCTTTCGCCATTGCAAAGATCGCCACCACGTCTTTTTCTTCAATTCGCAAACTTCCAGAGGGACGCACGACTTCATCCCCTTTACGCACCGCACCCACCAGAACACCTTCGGGGAAATCAATGTCACGCAGTCTTTGTCCAGCCATGGGCGAGGTCGACAAGACTTCGGCTTCGATCACCTCAGCCTCGGCATCGCCGATGGAATAAACCTGCCGCACACGCCCTTGACGGATATGGCGCAGGATCGAGCTGACCGTAGTGGCCCGCGGGTTGATATAGGCGTCGATCCCCAGCGGCCCCATCAGCGCGACCATGCTTGGATCATTGATGAGCGCAATAGCCAAAGCACAGCCTTCAGACTTGGCGCGTACGGCAGCCAGCATGTTTGCGCGGTCATCGTCGGTGACCGCCAGCATCGCGTCTGCGCGCTCGATCCCTGCCTCGCGCAAAAGTGCAGCGTCCAGCCCATCGCCGTTCAGAACGATCGTCCGCTCCAACGTCTCAGCCGCCAATTCGGCACAGTGGCGATCCCGTTCAATGATCTTGGCGCGGACGCGGCTTTCGCGCTCTTCCAGCGTACGAGCGACTTCAAGCCCCACATTGCCGCCACCGACGATCACCACCCGATCTTGTTTCTTTTGCGCCTTGCCAAAGACCTCCATCGTACGTGCAACGTCTTCGACATGACTGAACACGTAGCACTCATCGCCCACAAACAGCTGATCCTCGGATTCCGGCGCAAAAAGGCGGCCGTCTCGGCGAACGCCCACCACAATCGAGCTGAGCGTAGAAAACAAGTCCGTGAGTTGCCGCAGCGGCGTGTTCACGATTGGGCAGTCCTCATCCAAGCGGATGCCCAACAACTGCGCTTTGCCGTCCATGAACATCTCGGTATCAAAAGCAGACGGTGCTGACAGGCGTTGCATCGCGGCGGCTGCAACCTCGCGCTCGGGGCTGATCACCACGTCAATGGGCAGGTGGTCGCGCCGAAACAGGTCCGAGTGGATCGCCTGCAGATAGGATTTGGATCGTAGACGCGCGATCTTACGCTGGATCGAAAAAATCGAGTGCGCCATCTGACAGGTGACCATATTCACCTCGTCCGAATGGGTCGCTGCAATGATCATATCGGCGTCTCGGGCCCCTGCCCGATCCAACACATCAGGGTAGCTGGCGAACCCGGCAATCCCCTGCACATCCAGTGTCTCGGTCGCGCGGCGCACCAGATCGGGGTTGTTATCCACCACCGTTACGTCGTTAAGCTCGCCCGACAGGTGCCGTGCAATCTGCCAGCCAACCTGACCAGCACCGCAAATGATGACCTTCATGTTCTTGGCCCTTCTGCCTGAATTGCTTGAATGACAGATGCCCCCAAAACGGTCAATTGATTTGTCATACTCGCCCGCCTGGGGCAAGATAAGTCCATGAAAACAGTGCTTCGTTTGCTACTTCCGATAATGGTTTTGTCCTCATGCAGTGGTCCGCTCTCCCTGTATTACCGCGAGGGTGAGAGCGTATCTCGCCTACAGAGCGAGACCACTCAGTGTCAGGTTCAGGCCGTGAACGAGGTGCCGATTGCCACTCAGATTCGCCAAAGTCCCCCCACCTACTGGCCCGGCCGCACTTATTGCGACGGCAGAGGGCGGTGTTATCGTTCGCCCGGCTGGTGGCAGCCCGGACAGGTTTATACAGTAGACGTCAACCAAGGTCTACGAAGTGAGGTCGAGGCGCTATGCATGGCCAAGAAAGGATTCCGCCCCGTCAGCTTGCCGCCTTGCAAACAGGGTGAAAAATCCCGCGTACCGGCCGTGCCGACGACGACTTTGCCACCGCTGACGACCCAGTCATGTTATGTGAAATTTGACAACGGGTCGTTCCAGATCATCTCTCCCGGCCAGGCCGGATAACGACCCGGCGATTTATTCCGCCGGTTCCGGTTCGTCCAACTGCGCCACCCGCGCACCGGACTTGTTCGAGGTCACAACTCCAAGCGATTTCAGTTTGCGGTGCAGCGCGCTGCGTTCCATCCCGACAAAGCTGGCGGTGCGACTGATATTTCCGCCAAAGCGGTTAATTTGAGTCAACAGATATTCCCGCTCGAACGCCTCTCGCGCTTCGCGCAGCGGCAAGGTGGCCAGCGCACCCGAAAGAACAACACGCCCCGTATCGTCCGCCTTTTCCTCTTCTGCAGGCAGTTCTTTGGCTTCGATCGGTCCGGCCCCATCCCCAAGGATCAGAACGCGTTCGATCAGGTTTTTGAGCTGCCGAACATTCCCCGGCCACGTCATAGTCTGCAGCAACGCCACGGCCTCTTCCGAGATTTCACGTATCGCAAGCCCCTGAGTTTCATTGCACATCTCAATGAAGTGTTGCGCCAGAACCGGGATATCTTCGCGCCGCTCTTCCAGCGATGGAACCGCCACTGGAACGACGTTCAGGCGGTGATAGAGTTCTTCGCGGAACCGGTCTGCGGTGATTTCCGCTTCGAGGTCCCGGTTGGTGGATGAGATCACCCGAAGATCAACGCGAACTTTGTCAGATCCACCAACGCGCTGGAATTGCTGATCAACGAGAACGCGCAGAATCTTGGACTGGGTGCCAAGAGGCATGTCCGCAACCTCATCGAAATAGATCACGCCACCATGAGCCTCTTCCAGAAGCCCGGACTCGATCCCCCGTTCCGAGGATTCTCGTCCAAACAGAACCTCTTCGACACGCTCGGGTTCGATTCCTGCACAGTTTACGGTCACGAAGGGGGCGTTGGCGCGATTGGAATGCGCATGGATATAGCGCGCGGCGATTTCCTTGCCCGACCCGGCCGGGCCGCTCAGCATGACACGACCGTTGGACTTTGTAACCTTGTCTAACTGGCTCTGCATCGTGCGGAACGCCGCGGATTTACCGATCATGTCCGAATTGGTGACTTCCTTGCGCTTCAACGAGGCGTTCTCGCGACGCAGGCGCGAGGTTTCCATTGCGCGGCGGATTACAACCATCAGCTGATCAATATTAAAGGGCTTTTCGATAAAGTCGTAGGCACCCTGCTTAATCGCAGCCACCGCGATTTCAATGTTGCCGTGGCCGGAAATAATCACCACCGGAACATCAGGGTTATCGCGCTTTACCGCCTTTAGAATGTCGATCCCGTCCATCCGGCTGTCTTTCAACCAAATGTCCAGGATCAAAAGCCCCGGCGGTTCCGAATTGATTTCAGCCATGCACTCGTCCGAGTTACCAGCCAGCCGGGTTGAATAGCCTTCGTCCTCCAGAATGTCGGACACCAGTTCGCGAATATCGCGTTCGTCATCTACGATCAGAATGTCGCTCATCTTTGGCCTGCTTTCAGTTTGTTGGTTTTAATTGCCTGCTTTTGTGGCGCTGCGGTCGGGGATAGATTGGCCCCCGGTAAACGGATCACGGCCATTGCACCAAAATGGTCCTGTCCGTTAAAAACGGGCGCGTCCTCCAAGGTCAGCGCTCCGCCATGTTCTTCGATAATCTTTTTGACGATAGGCAGCCCCAAACCGGTGCCCTCGTCGCGTGTGGTCACGTACGGCTCAAACAGTCTTGCCCGGTCTTCGGGCAAACCGATGCCGTTGTCCGCGATGGTTATTACCGTACCCGCGTCATCGCTGGTCACGTCCACTTTGATCTGTGGCTTCAGATCTTCCGGTGGGCCTTTTTGTTTAAGTGTTTCAATGGCCTCACCGGCATTCTTGATCAGGTTCGTCAGCGCCTGATTTAGCATCGTCGCATCCAGTTCCGCCAGAATGGGTTGATCCGGCAGGGTCACGTCGATCTCAACGTCCGGCTGCCCGGCTTGCTGCAAAAGCACCGCCTCTTTCACAAGACCGACAACATCTTCTTCGTGGCGATCCGGCTCGGGCATCCGGGCAAACTTCGAGAATTCATCCACAATGCGCCGCAGGTCGTTGGTCTGCCGCACGATAACGTCGGTCATGGATTCGAGGCTGTCGCAATCCTCTTCATCCAGCTTGCGCGAGAATTTTCGTTTGATGCGCTCGGCGCTCAATTGGATCGGAGTCAGCGGGTTCTTGATTTCATGCGCAATCCGCCGGGCAACGTCGCCCCAGGCTGCCATCCGCTGGGCGCTGACCAGATCAGTCACATCGTCAAAGGCAACCACATACCCTTCGAGCCTGCCATCCTCGCCGCGCCGCGTCGCCATTCGGACCAGCAGGTTTTCCAATCGCCCCTTCCGAGTAACCTTGATCTCCCCCTGCACGGCTTCCTGCCCGCTATCTTTAAGGCTTTCGAACAGAGGCAGAAACTCTGGCACCGCGATACCTATAGCCAGTTGATCATCGACCTTCGCCCAGTCAAGCAACCGTTCCGCTGAACGGTTCACGAATGTCACGCAGCCATCGGGATCAACGCCAACCACGCCAGACGTCACCGAACTGAGAACCGAATCAAACAAGCGACGCCGACGCTCAATATGGCGGGTATTATCCAGAAGAGTGTCGCGCTGCGCTTTAAGTTGCCGTGTCATCTGATTGAAATACCGGCCTAACATGGCGATTTCATCATCGCTGGCCTCTTCGATGACCTGCACGCTCAGATCACCTGCACCAACCCTTTGCGCCGCAGTCGTCAACCGACCCACCGGGCGCGAAAGGCGTTCAGCGAACCACATTCCCAAGGACATCGCTGCCAGAATCAAGATCACAGCAAAGCCCAAATACAATAACCCGAACTCGAACAGCACTCTGCCCCGATCACTTTCAAGCTGCTGGTAGAACTGAACCGTTTCCTTGGTATCGTCCAGCAGAGTCAAAAGCTGACCGTCCACTTCACGGCTTACGTACAGATACCGATCAAGATAGGCCCGCAAGGGCACCAGTGCCCGGAACTCACTGTTTTGCCAATCTGCAATAATGAGCAGCCCAGTATCGGACGCTTCGACAATTTGTTCGGGTGTTGGGGTTTCGTAATTAAAAAGGTATGATCGATCCCCGCGAGAGCGGATTTCACCACTACCATCAATGACATAGGCTTCTTTCAGACCACGCTGAATTTGTGATTGCCCTTGCGCCAGAACCTCACGCAGTTCCGCGTCTGAGATGTAGAAGTCCAGCGCGCGGGCATTGTTCAAGAACCTCGCCAGAACGGCTGCGTCCTGAGTCAGGCCCTGCCGGTGTTCCTGCTCATAGGCTTCGGCAGCCGTAAGGGACGAGCCAACGACCTGCCTTACGCGATCCGAAAACCACCCTTCCAAGCCAATATTCACCGTCAACCCAGCGAAGATCGCAACAGTGACCGTTGGCACCAGAGCCAAAAGCGTGAAAGCGCCGATCAATCTCAGGTGCAGCCGGGATCCTGCGGACTTCGCCCGGCGGGCAGCGATCAGACTGAAGACTTGCCCCAACACCAACGCGGCGACGACCAGCACATAAACAAGGTCTGCCAGTAGGATCAGGCGAAGCGTGGGGGCACTCGCCCCCAGGTCAAATGGACCAATGACAAGGTAGGTCGCCAACGCCAAAGCAGGGCCTAGAAGAACCAGCCCCAAAGTGCCGAAATTGCGCAGTTTTCGGGATTTCCGCCACCGATTGATCGCTGGAATCGGCCCGCTCTGTGCCCGGGTTGCCACCGTCTGCCCTCATTCTGATGTGTCGCTTGCGCGACGTACCGCCATATGTCGTGGTCGTTGCCGGATGCGAACCCAGATGCCACGGCTTGTGTGGCGATATTACATCAGTTTGCGGCGGCGTGTCACCTGAATATCGAGGTCAGTTATCTTTTTGCGCAGCGTATTCCGGTTAATCCCTAGAAGATCTGCACATTTTGCCTGATTTCCGCCTGTTGCATCCAAAGCAAGTTCGATCAAAGGCGCCTCAACTTCGCGCAAGATGCGCTGATACAGGCCCGGCGGCGGCAACAGATTGCCATGAAGGTCGAAATACCGACGCAGATGGCGCGCTACTGAGGCCGACAGTTTTTCACGCTCACCATCGCCCAGAACGGGTTCCGCTTCGGGCTGGCTGCCCAACACCATCTCTACCTCAGCCTTTGAGATTTCATCGGCGCGGCTGGTCAGGCTCAGGCGACGAATGGCGTTTTCCAACTGTCGCACGTTGCCGGGCCAGGAATACCGGCGAACCAGTTCCACGGCATCTTTGCTGAGCCACCGCTTTGCACCATGATCGCGCTCTTCCCGCGCCAGGAAGTGATCGGCCAACAAGGTGATGTCGTCCACCCGTTCTCGTAAGGCGGGAACATGCACCGTCGCGCCGCACAAGCGATAATACAGGTCCTGACGCACGCGACCGTTCTCCATCGCCTCGGTCAGGTCTGACTGGCTGGTCGCCATAAAACGTGGAACGTGATCGCCGGGCGTGTCCATCATCCGCACAATGCGGGCCTGCAGTTCGTCCTCGATATCCGCGATCTCGTCGATCAAAAGCGTGCCACCTCGGACCCGCGCCATGACGCGAGCGGGGCCTTCCAGATCGCGCAAGTCCGCTGCCGTCGCCGTCACAAAGGGCAATGTACGACGATCCGAGAAGTCATGGATCGCGCGCGCAATCAATGACTTACCGGTGCCACTTTCACCCGAAATCATAACCGAGAGGTCGGTGTTCATCACCCGCGCCACTAACCGATACAGTGCCTGCATCACCGGCGTCCGCCCAACCAAAGGCAACTCCTCGGGGCGATCCTCATTTGGTTCGACAACTTCGGCCTGCACGCGCTGCTTCTGCTCAAGCGCCCGTGCGGTGCGTTTCATCAGGTCAGGCAAATCGAACGGTTTAGGCAGATAGTCATAGGCATCAGCTTCGGCCGCCTGAATCGCCGTCATGATCGTATTCTGGGCCGAAATAACGATGACCGGCAAACCGGGGCGATCCTGCGCGATCTTCGGCAACATCTCCAACCCATTCCCGTCCGGCATGACCACGTCCGAGATCACGACGTCACCCTTGCCCTCACCAACCCAACGCATCAGCGTCGTCAGCGAAGATGTCGCATGAACCTTGCAGCCTGCCCGCGTCAGGGCCTGCGTCAGTACAGTGCGAATCGTGCGGTCGTCATCTGCGACCAATACTGTGCCATCCATCGGGTGCTCTCCATTTTCTCTGCTCTTTTTGGCAGTTTTAAGTTACGTCCTTCGGCGCCCGCCTCAGCGAGATGCGGAACACCGTGCGGCCCGGAACCGAGTCGGCGGAAATCCAACCGTCGTGGTCCGAGATGATCTTGCTCACCAGCGCCAGCCCAAGACCGGTGCCGTTTTCCTTGCCCGACACGAACGGGTCAAAAATATCGCTGCGGATTTTCTCGGGCAGGCCCGGCCCGTCATCGATGATCTCGATCTGCAGCGGCAGCGAGTGACCTGAACCGTCACTGCGGCGCAGTCGGAAAGAATGCTCAAAATAGGTGCGCAGCCGAATTGTTCCGCCCTTCGGATCAGCAGCCTCTGAGGCATTCTTGAGCAAGTTCAGGATCACTTGCAGGAATTGATCCGGGTCTCCGTAAGCCAGCGGAAGCGAGGGGTCATAATCCTCGATAATCTTCATATGCGCGCCAAATCCCAACAGCGCCGAGCGCCGCGCGCGATCCAGAACGTCGTGAATGTTGACCGGCTTAAAGTCGGGCTGCGAAAGGTTTCCGAATTGCTCCACCTGCTCAAGCAGCTTAACGATGCGACGGCTCTCTTCAACAATAAGATCTGTTAATTCAAGATCTTGCTGCGAGATATTCATGCTCAGCAGCTGCGCGGCACCGGTAATTCCAGCCAAGGGGTTCTTGATTTCATGCGCCAGCATCTCAGCCATGCCGATGGCCGATTGCGCGGCCGACTTCACCGTGTTGCCTCGGGTCATTCGCCCTGCCAACTCTCGTGGCGAGATGATCATGATCATCGACCCCGGATGACCGACCAGAGGCGCAATCTGCAACGCACATTGCAGTGGTGCTCGGTTGCCGGAGCCGGCATCCACGTCGTTGACAAACAACGGCGTGCCCTGCGCGCGCGCGCGCTCGAACGCTTCTTCCAGTGGGGCATCCACGGCGATCTGGTCCCATACCGGATGCCCGATCACCGACTTGCGCGAGGCGTTCAGAAACCCCTCACCTGCGGAGTTCACATCCGCGATCCGATCATATGAGTCGATAACGAATGCCGGTACAGGCAGCGAGGTCCAGATACTATGATCCGAAGTCATGCCGCCACCTCTGCGGTAGCGCAAATCGCATCGCCCAATAGGCGCATAACTTCGTCTGTATCCCGAGAGGTCAGCACCGCGCGACGCAGGGCAGCAGGCGTTGCCGCTTCGTCCATATACCAGCCCAAATGTTTGCGTGCGACGCGTAGACCAAGATCAAAGCCGTAGAATTCCAGCATCGACTGGTAATGCGCTCGGACCATATCTACCAGATCATCGCTTGTTGGGATCTCCGGCCCTTCAGAACCGTATAGGTCATGGCAAATCTGAGCCAACAGCCACGGCTTACCCTGCGCCCCACGTCCGACCATAACGCCATCGGCGCCGGATTCTTCCAATGCTGCGCGTGCGGCAGTCGAATCAACAATGTCGCCATTGGCTATAACCGGGATAGAGACCGCCTCTTTCACAGCGCGGATCGCCTGCCAATCCGCGTTGCCTTTGTAAAACTGACACCGTGTACGACCGTGGATCGTGACCATGGAAATTCCAGCATCTTGCGCACGTCGCGCAACGTCCGGGGCGTTCAATAGGCTATCGTCCCATCCCAGACGTGTTTTCAGTGTCACCGGAACATTGACGGCGTCCACCACAGCTTTGATCAGGGTCAACGCGTGGTCAGGCGTCTTTAGCAAAGCAGAACCAGAATAGCCGTTTGTTACTTTTTTAGCCGGGCACCCCATATTGATGTCGATCACCCGTGCGCCGCGATCAGCAACCTGACGGGCGGCTTCGGCCATCCAATGCGCCTCACGCCCGGCCAGTTGCACGGCGGTATTTTCAACATCCGCCGACAACTCGGCCCGCTCGCGCACTCCGGGTTTGGCCTGCACCATCTCTTGGCTGGCGACCATTTCGCTGACAACCATGCCGGCGCCAAAGCGCATCACCAGATCGCGGAAGGGCCGATCTGTGATTCCAGCCATCGGTGCCAGCATGACCGGCGGGTACAGAGCTTTGTCAGCGAGTTGCAGGGTCAACGTGCTTAATCCTTGGGCAGTTGCGGCTGTGATATCGAATTCAGGGCATATGAACAACAAATCGGCGGCCATCAAGCCCGCAAAATCATCACTTGCCTATTTTTTGGGCATTCTTTCACGGGTGATTGCCTCTGCATTCACCGCACCCTAAACATTGCCCTCAAATCACCGGAGACCTCACCCAATGACAACCGCCGCCATCATCGTTGCCGCAGGACGCGGATTGCGTGCCGGAGGAGGAGTTCCGAAACAATGGCGCACGCTTGCGGGGCGCCGTGTTGCCGATTGGACCCTTGACCGGTTTCGCGGACAGGTGGACCATATCGTTCTGGTGCTTTCCGAAGACGATCAAAGAGCATGGGACGAATTCGCAGGGTCCGATCTGATTTTGGCCGCTGGCGGAAACGACCGCGCCACATCTGTGCGTAACGGCTTGCGGGCCCTTGAGGCACTGGGCGTCCAAAGTGTTCTGATCCACGATGTCGCGCGCCCCTGTGTAAACCAGACAACCATTCGGCAAGTCCTTGAAGCATTGAACGCACACCCCGCAGCCGCTCCGGGGTTGGCAGTGACGGATGCGCTGTGGACAGGCAACGGAACATTAGTGTCCGGCACTCAGGATCGGTCGGGTTTGTTCGCAGCACAAACGCCACAAGGCTTTCACTATGACGCCATCGTCGCGGCCCATGCGAACCATCCCGGAGGGGCCGCCGATGACGTCGAAGTTGCCCGCGACGCTGGGCTGGATGTGACCATCGTGCCGGGCGACGCGGACAACATCAAAATCACACAGCCCGAGGATTTTGCCCGGGCGGAACGCATTTTGGGAATGGATATGGATGTAAGGCTGGGCAACGGGTACGACGTGCATCGGTTTGGCGAAGGGGATCATGTGATCCTGTGCGGCGTAAAGGTCCCACATGACCGGGGCCTTCAGGGCCATTCTGACGCTGATGTAGGCATGCACGCGGTCACAGACGCGATCTATGGCGCACTGGCGCAAGGCGATATTGGTCAGCATTTCCCGCCGTCGGACCCGCAGTGGAAGGGTGCCGAAAGCCAAATCTTCCTGCGCCACGCGGTCGAGCTTGCTGGACAGCTGGGCTATCGGATTTCGAATGTCGATTGCACGCTGGTCTGCGAGCATCCCAAGATCGGCCCCCACGCGCCTGCCATGCGGGACGAGATGGCACGGATTATGGGTCTGCGCGTTGATCAAGTTTCGGTCAAAGCAACCACGTCCGAACGTTTGGGCTTTACAGGTCGCAGCGAGGGGATTGCGTCGCTCGCTACAGCCTGTCTGGTGAAGTCATGAACGCCGCACGTCTGATCGGCACTGTCGGCGGCGTTGGCTATCTGCGTCCTGCGCCCGGCACATGGGGTTCATTGGCCGCCCTGCCCCTCGCCTGGGTGCTGCATACGTTGGGCGGATTCCCGTTGCTGGTCTTCGCAACGCTAGCGGTATTCTTCAGCGGTCTCTGGGCAACTCGCGTCATAACGGCGGGACAGGAAAACCACGACCCTTCCGAAATCGTCATTGACGAGGTCGCCGGGCAATTCATCGCATTGTGGGCCGTCTCCTATCCTTCGTGGGCGCATGGGATCGAGATTACGGCCCTTTGGCCCGGCTGGGTCGCCGGCTTCCTGCTGTTCCGCCTGTTCGACATCACCAAACCTGGCCCCGTGGGTTGGGCAGACCGGCGCAACGATGCAATGGGCGTTATGTTGGACGATGTGATCGCCGGTGTCTTCGCGGCGATCGGCGTCTTGATCCTTGCGGGCATTGCGCATGGGATTATGGGCCTATGACTGTTGCCGACGTACTCAACCTAGCTAAGGCGCGAGGTGTGATGATCGCCACTGCAGAGAGCTGCACCGGGGGCATGGTGGCTGCCGCATTGACCGATATCCCCGGCAGCTCTGCCGTGGTTGAGCGCGGCTTCGTCACCTACACCAACACGGCAAAACAGCAGATGCTGGGGGTGCGGGCTGAAACGCTGGCAGCCCACGGTGCTGTGTCGGAACAGGTTGCCGCTGAAATGGCTGAAGGTGCCCTGACGCATTCCGACGCGCAACTCACGGTTTCGGTCACCGGCATCGCGGGACCGGGCGGGTCCGAGTTCAAACCCGAAGGCCGCGTCTGTTTCGGGCTGGCCACCCAAGGTTTGCCGACCCGCACAGAAACAGTGGAGTTCGGCGCAATCGGTCGTGACCAAGTTCGTAACGCTGCCCGAGATCATGCGCTCGGCCTTCTCTCACAGGGCCTTTTTCTTCTTGCCTAAGAATAAGGCAAAGTACATCAATTGACGCCCATTTAATCATCCGTTTGCCAAAAGCACTTAAAATAAGCACCTAATTCCGCTTGTGCCTCTTTTTTCCACGCACACTCTCCGCTTCAACGCGCGCCACGCAAGTTCGAGACGCAAAGAGGAGACCGGCTGATGAATGGAGCCGATACCGCCTGGATCATAGTGGCAACTGCCCTGGTCCTGTTCATGACACTGCCGGGCCTGGCCCTGTTCTATGGCGGCCTCGTGCGCGCCCGCAACGTGCTGAGTGTCTTCATGCACTGTTTCAGCATCGCCTGTTTGATGAGCATCTTGTGGCTGGTCGCTGGTTATTCGATTGCCTTCGGCGAAGGTGGATCTGGCCTATGGGGTGGTCTAGGCAAAGCGTTCCTGAACGGCGTCGACGTTGACAGCCTGTCGGGCACCCTGCCCGAGATTCTGTTTTTTGCTTTCCAGATGACATTCGCCATCATCACACCTGCCCTGATTGTGGGTGCATATGTGGAACGCGTGGGCTTTGGCTTTGTCCTAACATTCTCGGGCCTGTGGATGCTGCTGTGCTACGCGCCGGTGGTTCACTGGATCTGGGGCGGCGGCATGCTGACCGACGGCGGCATTTTGGGTGAGATCGGCGTTCGAGACTTTGCGGGCGGTATCGTGGTTCACGAAACCGCCGGTCTGGCCGCGCTGATAATCGCCGTGGTTCTTGG
This sequence comes from Ruegeria sp. AA6, assembly GCF_056542865.1. Taxonomy (NCBI): domain Bacteria; kingdom Pseudomonadati; phylum Pseudomonadota; class Alphaproteobacteria; order Rhodobacterales; family Roseobacteraceae; genus Ruegeria; species Ruegeria sp. AA6. The sequence goes on along the minus strand of NZ_JBQGAN010000002.1, from coordinate 324,075 downwards.
CCCGCGCCGCAACCGCACGACACCTCCGCACAACCCCGGTTATGTCATGATCGGTGCAGCGATGCTGTGGGTTGGTTGGTTCGGCTTCAATGGCGGTTCGCAATTGGCGGCTGACGGTGGAGCCGCGATGGCAATGACTGTGACACATATATCTGCCGCGACCGCCTCGCTGACCTGGGCGCTGTGGGAACGCATTCGCTTTGGCAAGGCGTCGATCGTGGGTCTGGTGACCGGCACGATTGCTGGTCTCGCCTCGATTACCCCGGCCTCGGGCTTTGTGGGTCCGGTCCAGGCACTGATCATCGGTGCCGTTGCAGGCGTCCTGTGTCAGGAAGCCGTGAATGTCATCCGTAACAAGCTGAACATCGACGACACGCTGGACGTCTTCGCCGTGCACGGTGTTGGCGGTATCTTTGGCACCATCATGATCGCTGTCTTTGGTTTGGGTGCCTGGACCGCGCAGCTGGGCGGGTTGCTGATCGTGGGTGTCTTTACGTCAGTTGTCACATTTGTGTTGATTAAGGCGGTTGCGCTCATCACGCCGCTTCGCGTAGACGCCGAGACCGAAACAAACGGGCTCGATCTGTCGGTACACGGCGAACGCGCCTATGACATGAGCAGCTAAGCCCACCTTGGCATGCTCTGCCCGTAAGGGCTAAAAGCGGACCTCTTGAGGGTCCGCTTTTCTTTTGGGCGATCGCCTCTCGACACCGGGGGCGTCGGCGGGCTATCAGCCCGCAACGTCATTTTGTCCCGAGGTTGCACCATGATCCCCAGCTCATTCCCCGATAGCACCGAAATCGCCCGCCTGACCGCGCGGATGCTGCTGGAGATCAAAGCCGTCCACTTCAATTCGCGCGAGCCATTCACGCTGGCCAGCGGCCTGCCCAGCCCGACCTATATCGACTGCCGCAAGCTGATCTCGTACCCGCGCATCCGTTCGACTTTGATGGATTTCCTGACCGTCACCGTCATGCGCGACGCGGGGTTCGAGGCGTTCGACAACATCGCGGGCGGTGAGACTGCAGGCATCCCGTTTGCCGCCATGGTCGCCGAACGTATGGCCCTGCCGATGACATATGTGCGCAAGAAACCCAAAGGTTACGGCCGCAACGCCCGGATCGAAGGCGCGATGAGCGAAGGGGAACGTGTGCTGCTGGTCGAGGACCTGACCACTGATGGCGGTTCGAAACTGTCCTTTGTCGACGCGATCCGCGAAACAGGCGCGACCTGCGGGCATACGGCGGTGATTTTCTACTACGGCATCTTCCCCGAGACCGAAAAAACCCTCGGCGACCACGGTGTGCAGTTGCACCACCTGTGCACCTGGTGGGACGTTCTGGCCGAAGCCAAAGCGCAAAAGGCCTTTGACGAAGAAACCCTTAGCGGGGTTGAAGCCTTCCTGAACGACCCCCGCGGATGGCAAGAAGCCCACAAATCTTAATAAAGCTCCTGTGCATAAGCTGGGGGTAACTTGGTCCAGAATCGCCCCCACACCTCTTGCATCTTGTGTGATTGCCAGCCGGTCGCACAAAATGTTGCGCAAAGCGGTGTTTTTTGGCAGAGTTGTCCAAAGTTATCCCAAGCTGAAGCAAAGTTATACGCGACTTATCTTCAGAAATTTACAGATAGCCCTAACAGGGTCTGATTGATTAGAACTGCCGCAGGGCAGCGGGGACAAAATGAACGAGATAAGCAGTATCGAGCAGGCGGCGGCACAGATTCAGAATGCCGAAACCATGCCGCACTCTATCGAGGCAGAGCAGCAGCTTCTGGGTGCGATCCTTACCAATAATGATCTGTATGATCGGGTGGCCTCGATCATCGGGGCCGAGCATTTCTATGACCCGGTCCACGCCCGGATTTACGAGGTGGCAGCCACACGCATCGCCAAGAATGCGCTGGCTTCCCCCGTCACTTTGAAATCTTTCATGGCCGAAGACGAAGGCCTGAAGGAACTGGGTGGTCCCGCTTATCTGGTCAAACTGGCGGGCGCGTCGATCAGTGCATTTGCGGTGCATGATTATGCCCAGATGATCTATGACCTCGCCATCCGGCGCGAACTGATCCGGCTGGGTCGTGACATCTCGGACAAGGCGGCGCGGGTCGATGTATCCAGCGAACCCAAGGAACAAATCGTAGAGGCCGAGCAGCAGCTTTATCAGTTATCCGAGCAGGGCCAGACCGAACAGGGATTTCAATCCTTCCTCAAGGCGGTCACAGAAGCCGTCAACGTCACCAACGAAGCGTACCAGCGCGGTGGTGGCATGGCAGGGATTTCCACCGGTCTGGCCGACTTGGACAAACAGCTTGGCGGTCTGCACCCGTCTGACTTGATCATTCTTGCGGGGCGTCCGTCGATGGGTAAGACGTCTTTGGCGACCAACGTGGCGTTCAACGTGGCCAAAGCTTACAAGCGCGGCACCAAGCCCGATGGCACCGAAGGCGCGATTGACGGCGGCGTGGTGGGCTTCTTCTCACTCGAAATGAGCGCAGAACAGCTGGCCGGTCGTGTTCTGGCCGAAGCGTCCGAGATTTCGTCGCACAAGATCCGTCAGGGCGATATGACCGAATCCGAGTTCCGACGCTTCGTGGACGCAGCCAAGGATTTGGAAGCCTGCCCGCTGTTCATTGACGACACCCCTGCCCTGCCGATCTCACAGCTTGCCGCCCGCGCGCGGCGGCTGAAGCGGACGCATGGGTTGGACCTGCTGGTCATCGACTATCTGCAGCTCTGCCGGGGTATGGCGGATAACCGCGTCAACGAGATTGCCGAGATTTCGATGGGCATGAAGGCCATCGCCAAAGAGTTGAACATCCCGGTTATCGCTCTGTCTCAGTTGTCCCGTCAAGTCGAAAGCCGGGACGACAAACGCCCTCAGCTGTCAGACCTGCGGGAATCGGGCTCGATCGAGCAGGACGCTGACGTGGTCATGTTCGTGTTCCGCGAAGAATACTACAAAGAGCGTGAAAAGCCCGGCGATCACGAGCTGGAAAAAATGGAAGAGTGGAAACAGGCCATGGAGCGCCTGCACGGCAAGGCCGAGGTCATCGTCGGCAAGCAGCGCCACGGCCCCATCGGCACGGTCGAACTGTCCTTCGAGGCGCAATTCACCCGGTTCGGCAATCTGGTCAAACCCTGGCAACAGGACGGTCAGATCGAGAGTTACTAATCTACCACATATCGGGCTTGTTAAACGCGCTAACGCAGTTCGACGGGCCTTCGATCGGAGTCTCCACTCCGGTCAAGGATTGTCCCAGCCATCCATGCGGCATGCTCAGCGGCATGGGGGGACGAGCAAAGGTTTCGGCGATCTGTTGGAAACCGGCCTTTTCATAATAAGCCGGGTCGCCATAAGTCACAGCAAAATCTATCCCTTGCAGGCGCAACTCTTCCAACCCAAAACCGATCAGTTTCCGACCAATGCCCGCTTTCTGACGGTCCGTACGCACAGCCACCGGAGACATCAGAAAAACCTGACGTGGATCTTGGTCGTAGCTCAAGCGCGAGAACAAAACGCAGCCTGCCAACACGCCCGCGTCCAGCGCCAAAACGCCTAGCAAATCGTCATCAGATGTCGTGTTCAACAAATCCTGAACCAAACCACCAACAGCGAGGCCCTCATCTTTGCCTTCTGAGTCGGTGAAGACGTCGCGATAGAAACCGGGCAATTCTGGCGCTCGGGATTTGTAATCAACAGTCAGGTTCAGCATTGTCAGCCTCCTTCAGGTAGATCAACGATCCTGCCTTGGAACCTTCAGTTGATCACAGTCCAGACACAATGACGAGACGTCAACCTGTGCCACAAAGGCCTTTTTCTGCCAAGGCCTTGCAAGATTGGCCGGAACCTGCACGTGATCGCTACGATATCTACAAGAATTGATGCCTACCCCCTTGACCTGCCGCGATCCAATGTCATGAACAGCACCATGAGTACCGCACGTTTAACGATCAATCTTCACGCTCTGGCCAGCAACTGGCAGGCGCTCGATTCAAAAACGGATGTCGAAACCGGCGCCGTGGTCAAAGCCGACGCTTATGGCTTGGGGGCCGGACCGGTTTCAGCGACCTTGGCCGAGGAAGGCGTGCGCAAATTTTTTGTCGCCGTCGCCGAGGAAGGCGCTGTCGTGCGTCAAGCCGTGGGTCCCGGTCCGATGATCGGCGTATTCTCGGGTCACATGGAAGGCGACGCCGAACTGCTGCGAGATCACGATCTTACACCGTTGATCAATTCGCCGGAACAATTCCTGCGTCATCAACAGGCGCTACCGGACCACTCCTTTGGCATCCAGTTGGATAGCGGCATGAACCGTCTGGGGCTTGAGCCTGCCGATTGGGCCGAACTGCGCCCAAAAGCCGAAGCGCTGAGCCCATCGGTGGTGATGTCGCACCTCGCCTGCTCAGACGAGCCGGAACACCCGATGAACCGTCAGCAGTTGAAGACCTTCCGCGAGATGACGGACGGCGTAACCGCCCCCCGATCACTTGCAGCAACCGGCGGCACGCTGCTTGGCCCCGAATTCCACTTTGACTTCTGCCGCCCGGGCGTCGGCCTTTATGGCGGCATGCCCTTTGCAGACGCAAAACCCGTTGTGACTGCAGACCTACCCGTTGTTCAAGTACGCCCCGTCGAAGTCGGCGAATCCGTAGGATACGGAAACACATGGGTCGCGCGACGGCCGTCACGTGTTGCTACCGTGGCCGCTGGATACGCGGATGGTCTGCACCGGGCTATCGGCGGAGGCATCGACGTATTCGCAGGTGGCAAGCCCTGTCCCGTAGTCGGGCGCATCTCGATGGACCTGATTACCGTTGACGTCACTGACCTGCCGCAGGACCCCGAGCGCCTGCGCATTCTGAACGGTCACCAGACCGTGGACGATCTGGCCGAGGCCGCCGGAACCATCGGGTACGAAATCCTCACATCGCTTGGCGCGCGTTACTCGCGAGGCTACGTGGAATGAACCCCTTGCATCTGCTGGGCGGGCTGGGCCGTGCGGTTCTGGCGTTGTTCGCCACTTTCGGCAAAGTCGCCCTGTTCTCGGTTGATGCGATATCTCACCTCTTCCGGCCGCCCTATTACCCGCGTGAATTTGCCGTGGCGCTGATGAATATCGGCTGGCTGTCCTTGCCGGTTGTTGGCCTGACGGCAATCTTCACTGGCGGCGCGTTGGCGCTCCAAATCTACGCCGGTGGCGCCCGCTTCAACGCCGAGGCTGTGGTGCCACAGATCGTCGCCATCGGCATGGTACGCGAGCTTGGCCCCGTTCTGGTGGGCCTGATGATCGCGGCCCGCGTGACTTCATCCATCGCGGCCGAGATCGCGACCATGAAAGTGACCGAGCAGATCGACGCGCTGGTCACTCTGTCTACCCACCCGATGAAATACCTGACCGCGCCGCGTGTGCTGGCGGCCCTGCTCACCGTCCCTCTGCTGGTCGGGATCGGCGATATCATCGGCATCGCGGGCGGCTACGTGGTTGCTACGCAAAATCTGGGCTTCAATCCGGCCACCTACCTGTTGAACACGGTCAATTTCCTTGAAACGCGGGATATCGTGTCATCGCTTGCCAAAGGGGCCGTCTTCGGCCTGATCGCCGCATTGATGGGTTGTTACTACGGTATGAACTCGGGTCGCGGTGCCCAAGGTGTGGGCCGGGCCACCAAATCTTCGGTCGAGTCTGCGGCCATCATGATCCTGGCCGCCAATTTCATTCTGACAGGGGTGTTCTTCTCGCTATGATCCGGATGGAGAACGTACACAAGGCTTTTGGTGACAATCACGTTCTGCAAGGCATGAACCTTGAGATCCCCAAGGGCACCTCGATGGTTATTATCGGAGGGTCAGGCACCGGGAAATCGGTCGCGCTGAAGTGCATTCTGGGCCTGATCAAACCCGACAGCGGCATGATCTATGTCGATGACAAGGACTCAACCAAAGGCGACCGAGATGCCTTTCTTGCCCGGTTCGGGATGCTGTTTCAGGGCGCGGCGTTGTTTGACTCCCTGCCTGTCTGGCAGAACGTCGCCTTCCGCCTGCTGCGTGGCCCGCTAAAGCGCCCGCCGGAATACGCCCGCGAGATCGCCATCGAAAAACTGCGCCGCGTGGGTCTGAAATCCGACGTGGCCGACCGCTTTCCGTCCGAGCTGTCAGGCGGCATGCAGAAACGTGTTGGCCTCGCCCGCGCCATCGCCGCCGAGCCCGAGATCATCTTCTTTGACGAGCCCACCACGGGGTTGGATCCGATCATGTCCGGCGTCATCAACGACCTGATCCGCGAGATTGTGACCGAGATGGGCGCCACCGCAATGACCATCACCCATGACATGAGTTCCGTCCGCGCCATTGCCGACAACGTGGCCATGCTGCACGGAGGCGTCATCCAGTGGACCGGTCCGGTGAGCCAGATGGATGCCTCGGGCGATCCTTATGTGGAGCAGTTTATCAGCGGCAGCGCTGAAGGGCCGATTGAGGCGGTGCGGTAATTTAGGTGAATTAGATGGATCCATTTGAAGACTTGGAAGCCGTTATTCTTGAGATCAAGAGGATTAACGGTGGACACTTGGGCGGCACAAAAGACCATGCCCATGCTACACAGATTGCTGGAAGACTCTTTGAGCAATATGGGAAAGCCATAGAGCTCGCAAAAAAAATGGGGCAACCGATTCAAATTTTAGACCCATCTAGAGCTGAAAACGTTGAAAAGGCATGTGACAGGGTCCTTTTTCAAATCCAGCAATTAGAATTGACCTTTAAGATTTATAAGGGGTCTAGAAGTGTTTTAGCCGATTATGAGAACCATCTTGTACGCTTAACAAAAGAACAGGTCGAGGAAATTGAAAGGCACATAAATGAGGCTCGACAGAAAATTCGGTCCTCAAGTGCATTTGAAGAAAAACACAAGCGAAGGCTTCTGAACCGGCTGGAGAAACTCCAATCCGAGATCAACAAGAAGATTAGTGACTTGGATGTCATGTTGGCAGGCGTCACTGAAGTGACTGCCGTGGCGGGTCAAAGTGCCAAGAACCTGAATCCAGTAGTCGATTTATTTAAGAGAATTTTCCTGATAGCCGAAGGAGAATCTGACGAACCGCTTGGACTTCCAGCACCTCCCAAACAAATCGAAGACAAAACTGGAGAAACGGAATCTTAAAGATCGCCACCCTCTCCCTCCTGATCCTCTACCCCATCGCGTGGTTCGCCCCTCTGATGCGCGCGGGGCTCCTCCCGATCTTCGGTCTCAGCGAGATCAGCGTCATCACTGGCCTGCAATCCCTCTGGAAATCGGACGTCTTTCTGGCGCTGATCGTCACCATCTTTGCCCTCTTCGCGCCCTACATCAAAACCATCGGCACCGCCCTGATCCAATGGGATCTGCTGGATGCCCGCGTTCAGCCCGCGCTCAACATCCTCGGAAAACTGGCCATGGCCGACATCTTTCTGATCGCGCTGTACATCACTTTGGCCAAGGGAATTTCCTACGCGACCATCGAAACTGCATGGGGTCTCTACCTGTTCACAGCCTGCATTCTGGCCTCTCTCGCACTGGGCCACATTACCGAAATGACACGCAGTTCACGAAATACTCAGAACTAATTGATTGAAAACACTCATCTGAGTATCATCTTTATATTTCGAGCAGTGACAATTTGTAGTTTACGGGTCCGCAGCGGATCATTCTGCGTGTTTTAGGTGTTCTCCGCTTGGGCCTGGTGTGTACCGGTTCCAGAAGGAGTTCGTCGATCATGACCGCCCTCCATACTATGACATTGCAATTTCAGAATGCCTTTTTAAGACTGACTTTTTTCCTCATATGCGCATCTGCCCTATTCGCTGTTTCTGCGACGCTATTGGCTGCATTGGGTGTGTTGCCCTGGCTTTCGATGCAGGCCGGATTTAGTGATGGCGCGGTCGTTGATGCCGGCATGTACATCCAGATCGGTGTGACAGCATTGATTCTGATGTTGGCGTTTTACCTTCCCGCCAATGCACGAATGATGGCTTTGGAAAACAACCATCGCAAGTTCACTCTGACCATGCACGATGTCACCGAGGCCTATCACATTGCCCATGCCGCCGACCGAGGCGGGCTGTTCATGATGTCATCTGAATTCGACGGTGTGAAAGAGCGCATGGCCTTTTTGCGGCAACACCCAAACCTGCAATCTCTGGAACCAGAGATCCTGGAACTGGCAGCTCAGATGAGCCAGATCAGTCAGGAATTGGCGGAAACCTACGGAGACGCGCGCGTCACCCGTGCCCGGACCTTCCTGCAACAGCGTCAGGAAGAGATCGAGTTGTTCCAAAAACGGCTGGAAGAGGCGCAGGTGATCCAGAACGAACTGCGCCAGTGGACGCATGATGTCGAAATTGAAGAGGCAATCGCCAAATCCCAGCTAGGACGTCTGCGCGACGAGCTGTTTGAATTACTTCCCGAACTCTCGGTACAGTTGCAAACGCCGCCAAAGGACAGCGATTCAACAACATCCAGCGTTGTTGCAATGTCGCCCCCGCCCCGCGCCGCAGAATAGGCGCGTCAGCGCCCGCTGCGGACGATGGCCCCATGGGGCCTGAGGACGCGGCCCCCGACCGGCGGAGATGAAAGCCCTGCAGGGGCTTGAAGAACCGCCCGACCTCGGGCACCAAGGCCGCATGGCAAAGACGACTTTCTCCTGCTCGGCCTGCGGCGCGTCGCATTCGCGCTGGTCCGGGCGCTGCGACGCATGCGGTGAATGGAACACAATCACACAGGACGTCCCCCTTTCGGCTGGTCCCGCGAAGAAATCCCTTGGGGGCAAACGCGGTCAGTCCATCGCGCTCACGGACTTATCCACTGAGGAAACACCACCGCCCCGCACGCTCTGCGGGGTTGAGGAGCTGGACCGTGTGTTGGGCGGCGGACTTGTCCCTGCCTCGGCCCTGTTAGTTGGCGGAGACCCAGGCATCGGCAAATCCACCCTTCTGCTTCAGGCCGCTGCGCGGTTTTCCCGAGCGGGCGTCAAAACCATCTATGTCTCGGGCGAAGAGGCCAGCGCACAGGTGCGCATGCGCGCACGCCGTTTAGGGCTTGAGGATGCTCCGGTCCAACTTGCCGCCGAGACCAACTTGCGCAACATCCTGACGACGCTCGAGGCGGAAAAGCCCGGCCTCGCTATCATCGACTCGATTCAGACCATGTGGGCCGACAACGTGGACAGCGCCCCAGGCTCGGTGTCACAAGTCCGGGCCGCTGCGCATGAATTGACCACGTTTGCGAAACGGCACGGTGTCTCGATCATCATGGTCGGCCACGTCACCAAGGAAGGCCAGATCGCAGGCCCGCGCGTCGTCGAGCATATGGTCGATACCGTCCTCTATTTCGAAGGGGAACGCGGCCACCAGTTCCGCATCCTGCGCGCTGTTAAGAATCGCTTTGGCCCCGCTGATGAGATCGGCGTGTTTGAGATGACCGGTAAAGGCCTCGCTCAGGTCACCAACCCTTCAGCCTTGTTCCTGTCGGAAAGGGGCACGCCCAGCCCCGGATCAGCTGTGTTTGCCGGGATCGAAGGCACCCGCCCCGTGCTGGTAGAATTGCAGGCGCTGGTCGCTCCCTCTCCTCATTCCCAACCCCGCAGAACGGTTGTTGGATGGGACAGCGGGCGATTGGCGATGATCCTCGCAGTGCTCGAAGCCCGTTGCGGCATCCCCTTCGCTGGGCTCGATGTGTACCTGAACGTGGCCGGAGGATTGAAGGTGAGCGAACCCGCAGCAGACCTTGCTGTTGCTGCCGCGTTGCTCAGTGCCCGCGAAGATACTGCACTGCCCGCTGATACAGTGGTTTTCGGGGAAATCTCTCTATCAGGGGCCCTTAGACCAGCCCCGCAAACTGAAAACAGGTTGAAAGAAGCACAAAAACTTGGTTTCACGTCCGCAATTGCTCCGGCGGGCGGCAAAACCGGTACTGTGGCAGGTCTGTCACTCACCCGACCCTCTGATTTAGTGGGGTTTGTTGGCGAAACCTTCGGAGCAGGTTAAGGTAACGCCTTGAGGGGCAGATAAAATTACAGGCGAGGGCCATGGAAGGTTTTACAATTGTCGACGGGGTGGTTGCCCTGATCATCGTCGTGTCGGGCTTGTTGGCCTATTCACGCGGCTTTTTGCGCGAGGTTCTGGCTATAGCAGGCTGGGTCGCGGCTGCAGTTCTGGCCTTTATTTTTGCGCCTCAAGCAGTACCTCTGGTCAAAGAAATTCCAGTGGTTGGAGATTTCCTGCGTGACAGCTGTGAATTGTCAGTGATCACAGGTTTTGCAGCCGTCTTCGCCATTGCGCTGATTGTGGTCAGCATCTTCACACCACTGTTTTCGTCGATCGTACAGCGCTCTGCCATCGGCGGGCTGGATCAAGCGCTTGGCTTCTTCTTCGGTATCGCGCGCGGCATCCTGTTGGTCGCCATCGCGTTCTTTGTGTACGACACGGTGATGACCGGTCAGTCCTATACGATTGTGGATGAAAGCCGCTCGGCCAAAGTCTTCGAGCAGTTCAGCGACAGGATCGAAGAACAGAACCCGGAACAAGCGCTGGGTTGGGTCACGCAGCAATATGAAGAGTTGGTGGCAAGCTGTGGCAGCAGCTCTGAAACAGGCACCGAAGCCTCGGAAGAGCCAACAGCCCCAGCCACCACGGAATAAAGAAAAATGCCCGGTTTTGACCGGGCATTTTTTCGGGGGCGGTATGCCAGATCGGATCAGACGAACCCCTCGCCCCCGCAGACCGAACATCTGATGGTTTTTAAGCCGAAACAACCGTCGCAACGCCCCATAATCGGTTTGCCATGAATGTCCCGGCTTTTGACCACCTCACCGGCCCCGTTGCAAATTGGACAAGGCGCACGCCCCATGCCACGACACCGATGACAGCGGCGCTTGACGGGCTCTTCCTTCTTTTTTCCTTGCTTGTGTTCCCACATGGCTCGGTTCCAATCTGCACTAGAAAATAGGACTAAAATCGATACTCGCGACATGACAGCACAAGCCCGCAAACATGTCACCTTTTGATACTGTGTTCAGTAAAATCCACTTGTGACAACGCACAAATGTGATCCTTTGATGACACAGGCTGCATTAGGCATTATGTGGAGGCCGAACTGACATGGAATCGGAGCCGCCGATCTTGCTGTACCTGTTTTCTTTCGCGCTCGCCCTAGTGACGATGACGCGTCTGTACCAACAGCCAGGTTTGGTAACTGCACGTGCAAGCACACCCATGCGGACGTTCCGACCGTCACTGCTAATCAAAACGTCATAGAAATTGGAGCCCGTAAATGTGTGGGATTTTGGGGATCGCAAGCAGGACGCATGATGTCTTTGCGGAAATCTATGACGGGCTGCTGATGTTGCAGCACCGGGGTCAGGACGCCTCGGGTATCGTCACTTATAATGATGAGTTCTTTCGCGAGAAAAAGGCCAACGGCCTGGTAAAAGACGTGTTTAATGCGCAGGACGCCGAGACCCTTCTGGGCAAAATCGGCATGGGACATGTACGCTATCCGACTGCGGGCTCGCTCAGCGCGGCCGAGGCACAGCCGTTCTTCGTGAACGCGCCGTATGGCATTTATCTGGTCCACAATGGCAACATCACCAACACCGCCGAACAGCGCGAGAAGGTGACGGCCAAGTACAGCCGCCACCTGCGTACCACATCAGACTCGGAAATCCTATTGAACGTGCTGGCCGACAAAGTGGCTGACGCGATCAAGGTCAACGGCAATGCCGAGCCCATCCGCAACATCTTTGCCGGTGTGAAGATGACGATGGAGCGAATTCAGGGCGCGTATTCGGTGATCTGTCTGATTGCCGGAGTGGGCATGCTGGCATTCCGCGACCCTTATGGTATCCGCCCTCTGTCCGTCGCCAAGCGTGAAGTGGACGGAGAAGGCGACGACTACGCCTTTGCTTCCGAAGACGTGGCCTTTGGCATCAACGGTTTTGACAAGCTGCGTGACGTGAAGCCCGGTGAGGCGATCCTGATAGATCTGGACGGCAACATGCACACGTTCCAGGCGGTCGAAGGTCAGCTGACGCCCTGTATCTTCGAGTATGTTTATCTGGCACGCCCGGATTCGCTGTTGGATGGTGTGTCTGTCTACAAAACCCAGATGCGCATGGGGCAAACCTTGGCCCGCCAGATCGAGGCCGCCGGTCTTGAAATCGACCGCATCATCCCGGTGCCGGACAGCGCCCGCCCCGTAGCACTGGAAGTCGCCAAGGCGACTGGCATTCCCTACCGCGAAGGTCTGGTGAAGAACCGCTATGTTGGCCGAACATTCATCATGCCGGGTCAGGAAGAGCGTCAGAAATCGGTGCGCCGAAAACTGAACGCCGTTCCGCTGGAGTTCAAGGATCAGAACGTATTGCTGATCGACGATTCGATCGTGCGCGGTAACACGATCAAGAAGATCGTTCAGATGTGCCGTGAGGCCGGAGCCAAAAAAGTCTACATCGCCAGCGCCTCGCCGCCGGTCAAATTTCCGAATGTGTACGGCATCGACATGCCCACCAAGCATGAGCTGATTGCTAACGGTAAAGAAATCGAGGAGATTCGGCAGGAGCTGGGCGCGGATGCCTTGTTCTATCAAAACCTCGACGATCTGATCTGGGCCGCTAAGGAAGGCAATCCCGATATCCAGGCCTTCGATTGTTCCTGCTTTGACGGCAACTACATCACCGGCAGCGTAAGCCATGACTACCTGGACAGTCTGGAAAACAGCAGCCGCGTCAGCAAAAAGAAAAAAGACATGCAGGTTCCCGGCGGATCGTGGAACCGTGCGAAGCTGGCGTCTGGGTAAGCTTGAAACCGAATCAAACCAGCATTTAGCCCGCGTCGCCTATGCGATGCGGGCATTTTTGTACCCGCTTTAAAAACCGCATGAGTGCATTTCCGCCCACAACCCTTCGATGAAGAAAATGGAATCGCAAGGGCTTCGTTGGGTCAGCAAAGCCGACTAGCTCTGGGATGCCGGATCGCACTTTTCCTATTTGGGCTGGTTTGATAACCCCGGCCCAGCCACTCATAAAAGGGGTCGAGCCGCTGCGGCTGGACCGATAATCATGTCGAACGCAACCGTCAAAAGCGCGGCCACCCAAAAGGGCGCGCTGAACAAAAGTACCATCTCCGTTCTGGGCGTTTTTGGCCCGAAATCGGAAATGCGCGCGTTGATGCGTTTGTCATCGGGCCGCGTGAAAGAGGTCAAGCTGGGCAGCCGAGTGTCCTCGGGCACGATAGTCGCCATTGATACGGAAGGCGTCATGCTGCGACAAAGCGGCCAGACCAAGCGGATCGCCATCCCCGGCAGCTAATCCTGTCTTGACGCCCCGCGCGCAGGGGTTCAAACCGCTGACATGACCGATCAGACCAAAATCGCCCTCATCACCGGGGCCTCTCGTGGATTGGGCGCTGCGCTGGCCGAAGCGCTGGCACCCGAATACCACATCGTCGCCGTCGCCCGTACAACCGGCGGGCTGGAAGAGCTGGACGACCGCATCCAAGCCAAAGGCGGCGCGGCCACGCTTGCTCCGATGGACATTGCCGATCCTAACGCCATGGCGACCCTGTGCCGAGGCATTCATGACCGGTGGGGCAAGGTGGACCTTTGGCTGCACACTGCTGTCCACACGTCGGCCCTGACGCCCACACATTTCGTTGATCCGAAAGAATGGACCAAGGCGATTAACACAAACGCTACAGCCACGTCGGTACTGATCCCTTACATCGCGCCTCTGTTGGGCGAGACTGGACATGCCGTGTTCTTTGACGACCCCAAGGGCGGTGAGAAGTTCTATGGCATCTATGGTGCCACCAAGGCTGCTCAGATGGCTTTGGCGCGCAGTTGGGCGCGCGAGACAGAACGCACTGGTCCGCGGGTGACAATTGTCGAGCCCGCACCGATGCCGACCGCTGTACGCGCACGGTTCCATCCTGGTGAGGATCGAGATGCGCTGACCAGCACGGCGGATGAGGCCGCGCGTATTCTGGCACTGCTGTAAGGAATGGCCCTTTGGGCCATGCCTCCGGCGGGAGTATTTGGAAAAAGATGAAGCGGGCGGGTTAGGCGATATGCACGCCGTTGCGCCCGGCCAGATCAACAAAGAATTGCCAGGCTACGCGGCCTGAACGCGCGCCGCGTGTGGCCTGCCATTCAATGGCTTCGGCGCGCAGCGTATCAGCGTCGACCTTGACGCCGTAGGCGGCGCAATAGCGGTCGATCATCGCCAGGTATTCGTCCTGATCGCAAGGGTGGAATCCCAGCCACAGACCGAACCGATCGGATAGCGAGACCTTTTCCTCGACCGCCTCGGACGGATTGATGGCGCTGGAGCGTTCGTTCTCGATCATGTCCCGCGGCATCAGGTGGCGACGGTTCGAAGTGGCGTAGAAAACTACGTTTTCCGGGCGACCTTCGATACCGCCGTCCAGCACGGCTTTAAGGGACTTGTAGTGCTGATCGTCATGGCTGAACGACAGGTCGTCGCAGAACAGGATGAAGCGGTGAGGCGCGGCCCGCAGGTGGTTCAGCAGGCGCGCGACCGAGCCCATATCCTCGCGCTGGAGTTCCACCAGTTTCAAGTCTGGATAGTCTGCCTGCAAGGTGCCGTGGACCGCCTTGACAAGGCTTGATTTCCCCATTCCCCGCGCGCCCCAAAGCAGCGCGTTGTTGGCCTTGAAACCGGCGGCAAAGCGGCGCGTGTTGTCCAGCAGAGTATCGCGGGACCGGTTGATACCGACCAGCAATTCCAGATCGACGCGATTGACCTCGATTACAGGCTCCAAACGATCTGGCTCGACATGCCAGACAAACGCAGGGGCCGAAGCAAAATCCGGCGTGGCCAGAGGGGCCGGTGCCATACGGTCCAGCGCGTCGGCGATGCGGTTAAGGGCTTGGTCGTCCATCGGAGCCTCCGGGTCTTCTTTTGGCAGTTTTCAAACCATGTTCCACCCGGCGCAACAAGGGTTAAGAACAAAAAAGGCGCGCCAGCCGAGGACGCGCCTTTTTCTTAATATTCAGCAGGATTACTTGCCGTCTTCTTGGCGAACGATCTCCTCATCCGCTTCTTCTTCATCGTCATAGTAACCGTCAGCGCGTAGTTGCTCTTCGCGCTTTTTATCGACCCGGCCCACAAGGAAGATCGACACCTCGTAAAGGCCATAGACCACAACAAAGAGAATAACTTGGGTGATCACGTCCGGTGGTGTCACCAGCGCCGCCAGCACCAAAATAGCGACAACCGCGTATTTGCGCACCGAGCCCAGCCCTTCGGCGGTGACCAGGCCCGCTTTGCCCATCAAGGTCAGCAATACCGGAAGCTGGAAGCACAGGCCAAACGCAACAATGAACTTGATGGTCAGGTTCAGGTATTCCTGTGCCGATCCCTGGAAGACGACGCTCAGCGGGGCAGCGGTTGCACCTTCGGTCACTGCCTCACCCTCTGCCCCGAACTGCTGGAACCCAAGGAAAAAGTCATAAGCAAGCGGAGTAACCACATAGAAGGCAAAGCTTGCACCCAGCAGAAACATGAAGGGTGAGGCCACCATGAACGGCAGAAACGCGTTCTTTTCTGAACGGTAAAGCCCCGGCGCCACGAACCGCCACATCTGCATGCCGATATATGGAAAGGCCAGAATGAAGCCCCCCAGCAGTGCAACCTTGATTGCGACAAAAAACCCTTCCTGCGGAGAGATAAAGATCAGGTCGCAATCCTGACCACGTTCGGCCAGAACGTCACAAAGCGGGTGAGTGAGAAAGTTGAAGATCGGCGTAGCCACAGAAAAGCAGATCACCATCCCGACCAGAAACGCCACGACGGAATGGATCAGTCGCGTGCGCAGTTCAGCCAGATGCTCGATCAATGGGGCCGAGCTGTCTTCAATCTCGTCGGATTTGGTCATGTCTTGCTTTCAGTCTTTAGCGCAGCCTCGGCCTCTTCGGCTTTGGCAAGAGCTTCCGCGGCTTCCTTGGCCTTGCGCTCAGCTGCGGCGCGGGCGGTCGAGGCCTGGATCTTCTTGGCCTGTTCAGCCCGTTCAGCGGCCAGCTTGCCGGTTTCGCTTTCGGGGTCGAACTTGGTCGGATCCATGCTGCGGGCCATTTCCTGCGCGGCTTCCTTAACGCCGTCCATCGCGGAACCCACAGGGTTTGTGGCCGCGTTCAGACCCTTTTTGATCTCGTTCACGCCAGCCTGATCCGCCGCTTCGTTCATGGCGCTGCTGAACTCGCGCGCCATTCCGCGCGCCTTGCCGACAAAACGGCCAACATTGCGGAACAGCACCGGCAAATCCTTTGGCCCCACAACAATGAGGGCAACGATGCCGATGACCAGAAGCTCGGTCCAGCCCAGATCAAACATCTGGTCTTAGACCTTGTCTTTGTCGGTCTCGGGCGTGACGTCCTTGGCCACTTCGGCAGCGTCCTGCTCCAGCTCGTCCGCGCCTTCTTTGACGCCCTTTTTGAACGATGTGATGCCCTTGCCCACTTCGCCCATCAACGAACTGATTTTACCGCGGCCAAACAGCACCAGCACCACAACGGCGATCAGCAGCAGGCCGGGAAGGCCGATATTGTTGAGCATGTCTTTTCTCCTTTTACGTCGGCGGCGTGCGCCGGGAATGTGATCTGGTCCCGTGTGTACGCCTGCAAAGCGGTTCGCAAAAGTGAGTCAGATCAAATCCGCCTTCAATTTTGACCGCATCTCACATTTTTTACGGTCTGGATTTCTTCAACTGACAGGTTTATGTCAGTTGAAGGCGACTAGGAACATAACATCGAAACCTGGTCAACGGAGACTCACATGACCCATGTCGCTGAAATCGTCACCTTCACCCTCGCCAACGGCATCACACCGGAAGAGTTTGTGAAACTAAGCCAAGCCACCGAAGCGTTTGTGCGCTCAGCTCCCGGCTTTACTCACCGCCAGCTGAGTCAGGGCGCGGACGGTCGTTGGACCGATTACGTCATCTGGCAGGATATGAAAGCCGCACAAAACGCGGCAGATCAGTTCCCGCAGCAGGACTTTGCCCCTGCCCTTATGGCAGCCATTCAGCCTGACAGTGTCCAGATGCGCCATGAGAACGTCCTATGGAACATGTCCGCCTAAACCCTGCCAGAACGGTCTGCCATGCGCCGCAGTGACCGTCTGTTCGATATCATACAGATTCTGCGCGACGGCAAACTGCACCGCGCACAGGACATTGCGGATCGGCTCGAAGTGTCGGTCCGCACGATCTATCGCGATATGGACACGTTGGTCGCATCGGGCGTCCCGGTTGAGGGCGAGCGCGGCGTTGGATACATGGTGCGCGATCAGATCACGTTGCCCCCATTGAACCTGACGCCTGCCGAGCTCGAGGCATTGAACCTCGGTATGGCCATTGTCGCCGAGGCCGCCGATCCAGATTTGAAGGCCGCAGCAGAGAAACTGGCCGAGAAAATTGACGCTGTGCTACCAACTCAGGTCGTGGCCGAGGCGGATACGTGGAAATTTGCTGTCTATCCCTTTGCCGATGCTGCACGCGGCTTGGCACAAATGGGCCCGATAAGGGCTGCCATCAAATCCCGTCAGAAACTACATCTGTCATATCGCCGAATTGATGGCATTCTGACGGAACGCACCATACGCCCTCTGCACATGGAATACTGGGGCCGCGTCTGGACGCTGACCGCCTGGTGTGAGCTGCGCGAAGGGTTCCGCGTGTTTCGCATCGACCTGATCGAGGCAGTCTCACCCCTGCCCGAAATCTTCGCCGACGAGCCCGGCAAACAGCTCAGTGACTTCGACCCACACACCTGAACGCATCATTTTTTTACAAATACTCCCGCCGGAGGCATGGCCCGGAACGGGCCAGTCTCCTCACTTCAGGTATAGCTCAGGGTCGACCGACTCAAATCCCTTGCGCACCTCGAAATGAAGGTACGAGTTGTCCCCGCCGCGCAATGATGCGATCTGCTGCCCACGACGGACACGGTGGCCTTTCTTGACGGCCGCGTTGTCGACATTCGCATAGACCGTCAGAAGATCGTTGTTGTGCTTGACCACGATGATCGGCACCTGATCCGCATCTGCGGTAATTGCCGCAACTGTCCCCGCCTCGGCAGCTTTCACTGGCGAACCGGGCGAGGCTGCAATGTCGATCCCCTCATTCTTACCCTTGTCATAGGTTCGAATGATTGTCCCAGTTACCGGCAGGCCGAGGGCCGAGTTACTTTGGTTCGTCGGAGCTTCTGCCGTCACGTCAGGTGCCGGAGTGGCCGGTGCAATCACTTCGTCCGGCAACGGCTGCGTAGCACTTGGCGGTGTTGGGGTCGGTGATCCCTGCCCCGGCTGCGTCACATTCGTCGCCGGTACAGCCGCCTGCTGCGGCGCAGGCTGGTTCTTGATTGGGATCAGCAGGAACTGATCCTCGCGCACGGTAAAGTCCGAATCCAAACCGTTCCACTCTGCCAGCGCATTGATCGGCACATCATAAAGCCGCGAAATGGTAAACGCTGTCTCTCCTCGTTTGACCTTGTGCCGGATCGGCTCAGGCCCCGACGCAACGGGCGGCGTCGGAACAGGAGCCGCAGCAGTTTGTGCGGGTTCCAGCGTCGATGTCCGGACCGAACCATCCGCTGGAGCCTCATCAATCGCCGTCCCGGCAATGGTAGCGATATCCACCGTGCTGGCTGCGGCGACTGTGCGCGGCAAGGCAATCACTTCGCCATCCCGCAACTGGTCGTTGGGTTGCAACCCGTTAAACCGGGCCAGTTCAGCCGGTGGCAGGCCGACACGTGTAGCCACGTCATTGACCGTGTCACCTCGCCGCGCAACAACCACTTGATAGTTCGGATAGGTGATCACACCCCGCGCATCGGGCGTAGGGCGATTAGCGGTCACAGACCGCGCGGCATCTGCCGTCGAAAATCCGCCTACTTCACCCCGCAGATCATAGTCGAACGGGCCTTCGCACCCGGCTACCAACGCCACGGCTGCTACCCCGGTCACACAGCGGATCATCGCTGATTTGGAAACTGCTCTCATCTTGCTGTCCTCAACACCTGCCCCTGTTTTCCGGGGTTTCAGCGCAACTTTGTACAATATTTCTTTACGCCCCGTCCCTGCCAAGCCCTTCTAACAGGGGCACGAAACGAACGGGCAACAATTCGTCATAGTCCAAGCCGGTCTCGGTACGCTTTACCCGGATCAGGGTCTGAACGGTATCCGACTGTCCCACCGGCAACACCATGATACCGCCGATTTTAAGCTGCGCCAAGAGCGGCCCTGGAGGGTCTTCTGCCGCAGCCGTCACAATAATCCGATCAAACGGAGCCTGTTCGGACAATCCGAAGGACCCATCCGACAACATCGCCGTCACATTTGTCAGCCCCAACTCGCGAAACAACTGACCGGTTTCCCGGACCAAGCGCTTGTGGCGCTCCACCGTATAGACCCGGCGCGCCAGCTTGGACAGAATCGCGGCCTGATAGCCCGAGCCAGTTCCAACCTCCAACACCGTATCTCGGGGCCGCACGTCCAACGCCTGCGTCATCAGCCCAACGACCGAAGGCTGGCTGATCGTTTGACCGCACGCAATCGGCAGTGGCGTGTCCTCATAGGCACGCTCGGCAAACAGGCCTTTGACGAACCGACCCCGATCAATCTGTTCCATTGCCGCCAGTACACGCGCGTCCGTTACCCCACGAGACCGTAGGGCAAACAGGAACTGCATCTTTGTTTCGGGGTCTGGTCCGGTCATTCGATTGTCTTCAGTGCCTCAAGCGTATCATACGCCGTCAGATCGGC
Organism: Ruegeria sp. AA6; assembly: GCF_056542865.1. Classification (NCBI taxonomy): domain Bacteria; kingdom Pseudomonadati; phylum Pseudomonadota; class Alphaproteobacteria; order Rhodobacterales; family Roseobacteraceae; genus Ruegeria; species Ruegeria sp. AA6. The sequence goes on along the minus strand of NZ_JBQGAN010000002.1, from coordinate 304,268 downwards.
CCGCATCGGCGTAACCGAAATATAGCCCGCCAGATTGACCGCCGCATCCGTACCCGGCGCCGTCGGGTTGTGCTGATAGCCACCCTTGATCCACAAAAACCGCCGCCCCGAGGGCGAACTATGCGGTTCGACCGAAAAATGGGTATCACGGCGATAACCCTGCGGCGCGATCCGCGTTCCCAGCACGTCATCGGCAGCAACCGGAGGGAAGTTTACGTTGTAAAACAAGCGATAGTCGCCCTGCTCCACCGGAGTTGCGTCCAGGATTTTCCGAACCAGATCAGCTCCGAACCGAGTTGCTGCTTCGAATGGATCGTCCAAACCAAGATTGCCCGGGCCGAAATATTGCGACAAGGCAATTGCCGGAATGCCCTGCAACGCGGCCTCCATCGCGCCGCCGACGGTGCCAGAATAAAGTGTATTTTCCGCGGAATTGTTTCCTCGGTTCACACCGGATAGAACCAGATCAGGCGGCGCATCCTTCATCACGTCATGCAGCCCAGCCAGCACACAATCGGCGGGCGAGCCTTCGGCGGCAAAGCGACGCTCGCCCAGCTTGGCGACCATCATCGGATGGGTGTAGCTGATACAATGGCCAACGCCTGATTGCTCAAATGCAGGGGCAACCACCCAAATTTCACCATCCGGCCCAGCCAGATCGGCGGCAATCGCCTCCAAGGCGATCAGACCCGGTGCATTTATACCGTCATCATTGGTCAGAAGAATACGCATTTGCCCCATCCACCGCAGCGTTTTGACCTTGATAGACGCGCCCCTGCGCGGCGGCAAGCAAAGCACACGCGCAATCTGAGGCTTTCGCGCACCACTTTGACCTAAACTGTAACCTTCAGACCCTAAACCGGGAAAACAAAGCACCGGTCACGTCGAACGGTCAGCCACATGACCCGCCCCGGATTGGGCACAAAAACATTCGGCACCGTCGCTTTAAGGATCGAGCCATCGTGGTCCATTCGAAACTCGACCAAGCTTTCGTTGCCAAGAAAACGCGCGCGCTCAACCACGCCACGGGCCGCGACCCCATCGGTGGCCGTCGGCAGCGGCCCCTTGCCATTGCGGTCAAAGTCCAACCGAACATGCTGAGGCCGAAAGACAATCTCAACGTCCGTACCGTTTGGAACACCTGGCGCCAAGAACTGTCCAAATGGGGTTTCCGCCAAAGCGCCATTAACCTGCGCATGCAACACATTGACATCACTGAAAAATGCCACCGCCGCCTTGTCCGCCGGTCGGGTATAAACGTTATACGGCGCACCCTGCTGAACGATCTTGCCCCGGCGCATCAAAGCGATCTCATCGGCCATGCGCATGGCCTCTTCGGGCTCATGCGTTACCAGAACGACAGCGGCATCTTCTTCCTTCAGGATCGCCAGCGTTTCATCCCGGATACCGTCGCGCAATCGGTTGTCCAGACCCGAGAACGGCTCGTCCATCAGCATGATCCGCGGACGCGGAGCCAACGCGCGCGCCAAGGCAACGCGCTGCTGCTCACCGCCGGACAAATGATGCGGAAACTTGTCGATGAAACGGATCAGGTCGACCTTGCGTAGCAACTCATCGACGCGCAGACGCTTTTCTTCCTTGTGCCCTTTCAGGCCGAAGGCAACGTTGTCAGCAACGCTCAGGTGGGGAAACAGGGCAAAGTCCTGAAACATCAGGCCAATCTCGCGGCGTTCTGGCGGCACCCTAAAAACCGTGTCGCAGATCAGCTTGCCGTCGACAAAAATCTCACCGGATTCCTGCATCTCAACCCCGGCGATCATGCGCAGGGTGGTCGACTTTCCGCAGCCGGACGGGCCCAGCAAACAGGTCACTTGCCCCGCTTGCACGGTCAGCGAGACATTGTCGACAACAACCCGCCCCTCATACCGGGCGATCAGATTACGGATTTCCAACCGAGGAGGAGTTGCGTCTACTGTCACCGATGGACCCCATTGCCTTTTCCCGATCAATTTCATCGGGCTTAGGCGGGGATAGCAACCCCGCCCGTCAGGCGCAAGGTATCAGCAGCAACCGCCCGGGGCAGCCTGACCCCCTGCTTCACCCGTGGCCTCGAACGGGCTTTCGCCGCCGCACCCCTCGAAAATGCCGTAGTGGGTCGAGAAATCGCCGATAAAGTCGAAATGCCGTGCAAAACGAGTGTCTTTCAACATCATCCAGGTGTTACCGCAAACCGGAAAGACCTTGCCCGCTTCAATCGCGTGGTGGTCGTCCAATTCAAACAGATGCGGCGCGTTGGGAATGGTTCCCTTGTAGATCACAGCCTGACCGTAATCTTCACAGGCCGGTTCCAGTTCCGACAGTTTGAACAGACGGTACGTGGCCGAGAGGAATTTCAGCGGCGCAACACGTCCCTCCAGTACCGGGTTTTCGATGGTTAGCGGGCGATGCGTGACCCGGCGCGGATCGCCAAATCCTGCTTTGCGCGAGATCGACAGGAAATCGTTCCAATACAACGCGCCCGAGAGGCATTCGCCGTACAAAACTTCGTCCTCAGCCATAGCCTGCGGCACGCGACGGTCAGCATAGACATCCGAGAAATACATCTCGCCGCCCTCTTTCAGCAGTCGATGTGCGCCACGCAAAACAGCCTCTTTATCCGTCGCAAGGTTGATCACGCAGTTTGAGACGATGATGTCAAAGGACCCTGGTTCCAGATCCAGTTCATCCAGCTTTTCGATATAGCCGTGGTGGAACTCCACATTGCTGGCGGCATAGCCAAACGCCTCAGCATGATAGTCCTGATGCGCACGGGCGACGTCCAACTGCTCGGGCGTCATATCGACGCCAACGACCCGGCCCTTTTCACCGACCATCGCCGACAGGGCATACACGTCACGACCCGCGCCACAGCCCAGATCAAGAATGCTCATGCCCTCCAAATCCAGTGGCGCGATCAGACCACAGCCATAGTAGCGGGTCAGAACTTCGTCATGCACTTTGGACAGAATGCGTTTCAGATGATCCGGCATGTCATCAGGTGTGCAGCACGCGTTGGTCTGCAAATCTGAACTGCTTTGCAGCACTTCACCATAGTAGTTCTGCACAGATTCATGCTTCATCGCGGCACTCCTTTTCCCTTGGGCTGGAAATGCAGCTAATGCAGCAACGTTGTCGGCGCAATGCTGTCGACGGAAATCTGACAAAAGCGTGAGAGACTACGCCAACAGATCGAAATCCACACCGGCGCGAACGCGTCCGTTCACCTGAATCTCCAACCGATGCAGACCCGGCACAAGTTTGAACGTGGTCGCATCGCCCTTGAGCTTGTGTTTTTTGGACAAGCTCAACGTCCCGCCGCGCAGCGCGGCCTGTTTCAGCTTATGAACCTTAGCTGAGGTTTTGCCGCCAGGGCGTTGAAAATGAATGATATAGTCAACCAATACGGGTTGATCATCCTGACCATGGAGGGTGACATCAAACTCAAGCGCCTCACCGATCCGGGCGTCGCCTCTGACCACTACAGTGGTCGCGATTTCAGCTTCTGGATCAAATCCCAGCATCTTCATCGCACCCGGATGCCCGGCCTTCACCAGCCCTCGCAGGGTATGAGAGGTCATCCAACGGATCTCATCCGCGTGCTGTTCCCCCGACGACGCCCAGTTCCGTAAGCGACCCAGCACCAGCTCTGGGTCTTTTTTGGTGATGTCGTTCAAGTGGTTCGCCACCGACCGCGTGACATAGCGCGTCGGATCACTGTGCAAACGATCCAGCAATGGTAACGGGTCAGACAGGTCCAACCCAACCGCCTGCCCCCAGGGCAAGCGCGGCCGCGTACCTTCGCTAACCAGACGGCGCACGTGATAACTGTCATGCGCGCACCATTGCTGCATACGCTCCAACACTTGATCAGGATAGCGATTGAGGAACGGGCGGATGGCCCATTCCATCGAGAACCTCTGTGTCAGTTCAGCCAACACATCCAAGGCCAGATCGGAATGATCTAGCCCAACCGACGCGACCCAATCACCCAAGGGCGCAAAGATGAAATCTCCGAAATCATCATCGGCCTTGTTCGGATCCAACGGCGGCGGCAGCGCACGCAGAAGGATCGGCGCAATGTCTGGCAACCCTCCCGGTAAGGCCGATTGCAGACATTCGGCTATCCAGGCCATCCGCTCTTTCAACTCAAGCTGCAACAGGCGCGACATGACCTGTGCCTCAAAGTCCCTTGCGTCAAAAGAAGGCTCAGCCGCAGCGAACAACCCGGCCAAGTACCGGGTCTTTTCGGCGTTGAAGAGTTGATCCTTTAGCGAAAATCCCTGTGACATGGTTACATCGTCATATTTCCGGCACCGCCATCCAACAGGATGTTCTGGCCGACAATGAAACCGGCGTGCTGCGAACACAGAAAGGCGCAGGCGGCGCCGAATTCCTGCCGCGTACCATAGCGACGCGCCGGGATTGTTTCACATCGCGCAGCGCGGGCTGCATCCAGCGAAATACCCTTCTGCTCTGACACATTGCTGTCCAGCGACAGGGCGCGATCCGTATCGTGAATACCTGGCAGCAAGTTATTGATGTTCACACCAAATTGCGCAACCTGCCGCGACGTGCCCGCCACATATCCGGTCAGACCAGTGCGCGCGGCATTCGACAGGCCCAAAGCGGCAATTGGCGCGCGCACGGATTGCGAGGTAATATTTACCACCCGGCCCCAGCCCTTGTCGATCATCCCAGGCAGCAGTGCCTTCATGAAAGCGATCGGCGTTAGCATGTTGGCGTCCAATGCTTTAATGAAATCCTCACGGTCCCAATCCGACCACAGACCGGGTGGCGGGCCACCGGCATTTGTCACAAGAATATCAACACCCTGCGCCACGTCGACCACCTGCGCCTGGCCTTCGAAAGAGGTCACATCACACGCTACCGCCTGAACCTCCACACCGTATTCTGACCGCAAACGGGCAGCCTCGGTCTCCAACGCGTCAGTCCCGCGTGCGTTCATCACCAGATCGACACCCGCTTCGGCCAGCGCCTCGGCGCAGCCCAGACCCAACCCCTTGCTGCTGGCGCAGACCAGAGCGCGTTTTCCCCGAATTCCCAGATCCATCCGATCTTCTCCATCTGTTGTCGCCCGCATGTCTAGCACCGGCCAGACGGAGAAGACCAGCAGTCAAACCCTTTAGTAGAAGAACTCTTCACGCACGATTTTTCCGTTTGCCACGTGATAGATACCTACCTCGCGCATATCAAAACTTTCTCCGGTTTCCTTTACCTTGCCCTGTACCTCGAAGATCACGGCAAAGCGGTCGTCTCCGTGGGGGAAAGGGTCACTGACGGACGCACCGGACACCTCGTGCGCCCCTTCCCACCATTCATGTTTACCTCGAATGGCTTCGATACCGTGCGTTTCGCGTCCCATGTCCATGAAATCCTGCGCCTCAACCGAAACAGCGTCCGGCGCATAGAGTTTTTTCAAGTTTTCCTTGGCGCGATCCTCGCGGCATCCGGCCACCAGTTCGTCGGCAATCTCTTTCAAATTCATTGATCTTCTCCATTATTTGTTCACTATATGTTCTTATTGCCATAGTCGTACGATTCGAACCAGCCCCTTTGTCTTGCCTCGGCAGGATTCCCCGCCTATACGCGCCTTCATGCTTGATACCTCGAACCAACCCACCTTGCCGCCCGAGATCGCCCGCCGCCGGACCTTCGCCATCATCTCGCACCCCGATGCGGGCAAGACGACGCTGACGGAAAAGTTCCTGTTGTACGGGGGTGCCATTCAGATGGCCGGTCAGGTGCGCGCCAAGGGTGAGGCGCGGCGCACGCGGTCGGACTTCATGCAGATGGAGAAGGATCGGGGCATTTCGGTCTCGGCATCCGCGATGTCGTTTGACTATGGGAACTTCCGGTTCAATCTGGTCGACACGCCCGGTCACTCGGACTTCTCCGAGGATACTTATCGCACGCTGACCGCCGTGGACGCGGCCGTAATGGTGATCGACGGCGCGAAAGGTGTAGAAAGCCAGACGCAGAAACTGTTCGAGGTTTGCCGCCTGCGCGACCTGCCGATCCTGACCTTCTGTAACAAGATGGACCGCGAAAGCCGTGATACGTTCGAGATCATCGACGAAATCCAAGAGATGCTGGCGATCGACGTCACCCCCGCCGCGTGGCCCATTGGCGTGGGACGCGATTTCATCGGCTGCTATGATATGCTGCGCGACCGGCTTGAGCTGATGGACCGGGCCGACCGAAACAAGGTGGCCGAGAGCATTCAGATCGACGGTCTGGACGACCCCAAGCTGGCCGAACACGTGCCCGAGCATCTGCTGGACAAGTTGTTGGAAGAGGTCGAGATGGCGCGCGAATTGCTGCCAGCACTCGACCCGCAAGCGGTGCTGGAGGGGCACATGACCCCGATCTGGTTCGGGTCAGCCATCAACTCGTTCGGAGTTAAAGAACTGATGGAGGGCATCGGTGCTTATGGCCCTCAGCCACAAGTTCAATCTGCCGAACCTCGCCAGATTGCACCCGATGAAAAGAAGGTCGCAGGCTTTGTTTTCAAGGTGCAGGCCAATATGGACCCCAAGCACCGCGACCGGGTGGCCTTTGTCCGTATGGCAAGCGGTCACTTCAAGCGCGGTATGAAGCTGACCCATGTGCGCTCGAAGAAACCGATGGCCATCTCGAACCCTGTGCTGTTCCTCGCATCCGACCGGGAACTGGCCGAAGAGGCGTGGGCTGGTGACATCATCGGTATCCCCAACCACGGCCAGCTACGCATTGGCGACACGCTGACCGAGGGTGAAGCGCTGCGCGTGACCGGCATTCCGTCGTTTGCGCCGGAACTGCTGCAAGGCGTCCGAGCGGGTGATCCGATGAAAGCCAAGCATCTGGAAAAAGCGCTGATGCAATTTGCCGAAGAAGGCGCGGCCAAGGTGTTCAAGCCCTCAATCGGCTCGGGCTTTATCGTCGGTGTCGTGGGTGCGCTGCAGTTTGAAGTGCTCGCCAGCCGGATTGAGATGGAATACGGCCTGCCCGTGCGGTTTGAGGCGTCTCAGTTCACCTCGGCCCGTTGGGTCAGCGGGGACAAGGCTGAGGTCGAGAAATTCGTCAACGCCAACAAGCAGCACATCGCCCATGACCATGACGGTGACATCGTGTACCTTACGCGCCTGCAATGGGACATCGACCGTGTCGTGCGCGACTATCCGGCGCTGAACCTGACGGCCACCAAGGAAATGATGACTTGATCGGCCCAAGAGCCGCATATGACAATTAGGGCTGCAAGCTGGGGTATCGTTTCGACGGTCCGGGGATCAGCCCCGGACATCCTGCGATTTGTGGCCTATCACCTCGATCTTGGGGTCGACCGGATGTACATCTTCCTGGACGAACCCAACCCCAAGGCATTCAGCGCACTAAAGCAGCACCCGAAAATCTCGGTTCGCATTTGCGATGATAAATTCTGGGCCTACCGCAAGCGCGCAAGGCCGGAAAAACACCAGACCCGCCAAACCGCAAACGCCACCTTTGCCTACCGTAAGGCCGACGAGGATTGGCTCGCCCATATCGACCTGGATGAATTTCTGTGGTCGGAACGGCCCATTGGACAGTTGCTGGCCGAGGTTCCCGGCGACATCCCCTGCGCCCGCGTCCGCCCGATCGAAGCGATGGCTGGCGCCGACGACTTATACAAGGCGTATATCCCGACAGGGGCAAACCGTGAGGGTATCATCCAGTCGGTTTATCCGAATTTCGGAGCGTTTGTACTGGCCGGTTTCTTTAGCCATGTACAAGGCAAGCTGTTCGTCCGCACCGGCCTGCCCAAAGTCAGCTTTCGTATCCATAACCTGTTTCAAAACGGTGAAATCGTTCCTAGCAAGGTTGAACTGCCCGGTGTCGACCTGTGCCATCGCCATGCCCTCGATTGGGATCATTGGATGTCTCTCTTCAGGTTCCGGCTTGAGCGGGGCTCGTATCAGCCCGGAATGTCCCCCAACGTCCCCCGTGACCGTGGGGGGATGAATATGAACGAGTTGCTCAGCTGGATCGAAGCGGAACAGGGCATGGACGGCCTGCGCGCCTTCTTTGATGAGATCAGCGGCGCAGATCCCCTAGTATACGCGCGTTTGGAGCAGCAAGGCTTGATCCGGCATCGTCCTTTGGACCTTGAGAGCAAACTAAGGAAACATTTTCCGGGAAGTATCTGAATTGTTGCGAAAAACCTGCACCCTTTGAATGCGTCGGACTCTTAAGGGGAGTTCATTTGACCCTGACCAACGATTTTGTTATGTCCCCCTCCAAGCCGAAATTACGCAATGCAGCGTATGGCCATCCGGGCCCGGCAAACCTTTGACGCGCGGGCCAGGTCTAATGTCCGCATGAACCGGACATACATGACAAAGTTTAACGAACTGAACCTGAACCCGAAGGTCCTCAAAGCCATTGAGGAAGCCGGATACGAAACCCCCACCCCGATCCAGGCAGGGGCCATCCCGCCCGCTCTTGAGGGTAAGGATGTACTGGGGATCGCCCAGACCGGCACCGGCAAAACTGCCAGCTTTACGCTGCCAATGATCACCCTGCTGGCGCGAGGCCGCGCGCGTGCGCGGATGCCGCGTTCGCTGGTCTTGTGTCCGACGCGGGAACTGGCTGCACAGGTGGCCGAGAATTTCGACACCTATACCAAACACCTGAAACTGACCAAAGCGCTGCTGATTGGCGGCGTCAGCTTCAAAGAACAAGAGGCACTGATCGATCGCGGTGTCGACGTTCTGATTGCTACTCCGGGTCGTCTTCTGGATCATTTCGAACGCGGAAAACTGCTGTTGACCGGCGTTCAGATCATGGTGGTGGACGAAGCCGACCGGATGCTGGATATGGGGTTCATCCCAGATATCGAGCGCATCTTCTCGCTGACGCCGTTTACGCGCCAGACCCTGTTCTTCTCGGCCACCATGGCGTCTGAAATTGAGCGCATCACCGATACGTTCCTGTCCGCTCCTGCCCGGATCGAGGTTGCCCGTCAAGCCACCGCCTCCGAGACCATCGAACAGGGCGTGGTCATGTTCAAAGGCGGACGCCGTGACCGTGAAGCCAGCAACAAACGCAAGGTTCTACGCGCGTTGATCGACGCCGAGGGTGACAAGTGCACCAACGCGATCATCTTCTGCAACCGTAAAACCGACGTGGATATCTGCGCGAAATCGCTGAAGAAATACGGCTATAACGCCGCTGCCATCCACGGCGATCTGGACCAGTCGCAGAGGATGAAAACACTGGACGGGTTCCGCGATGGCTCTCTGCGCCTGCTGGTCGCGTCGGACGTTGCTGCGCGTGGTTTGGACATTCCGTCGGTCAGCCATGTGTTCAACTTCGATGTTCCCGGCCATGCCGAGGATTACGTCCACCGCATCGGACGCACCGGTCGTGCCGGGCGTGAAGGAAAGGCCATCACGATCTGCGCGGGTCGCGATGAAAAGGCACTGGATGCCATCGAAAAGCTGATCCAGAAAGAAATCCCGCGGCTTGACAACCCCGTCAAAGAAGAACCCAAGGTCGAAAAACCGAAGCCTGAGAAAAAGGCGAAATCTTCCGAGACCAAAAAGAGTGACGAGCGCAAGGATCGGGAGCCCAGAGGTCGCAGCCGTGGGCGCAGGGACGAGAGCGGTCCCGCTGTTGTTGGCATGGGGGATCACCTGCCCAGCTTCATCGCCCTCAGCTTTGATGAGCGCCGCGCTGGCTAAATTGCCAACACCAGTGCCAGTATCGACACGCCAAGCAACATCATCCCGGCGATTTCACGCCGGGTGATGGTTTCACGAAAAAACAGGATCGAGGCGAACAGGCTGAGCAGCAGTTCCACCTGCCCCAGCGCCTTGACGTAAGCTGCGTTTTGCAGCGTGAAGGCAAAAAACCAGCAAAACGATCCGCACAGGCTGGTCAGTCCGACAAAAACACTGGTCCGACGTGTATTCCATACCGCCAGCAGCTCGGCACGGTCACGCCACAGCAGCCAAATCCCCATGCTGAGGAACTGAAACGTAACCACCACGGCCAGCGTCACCAGTGCGCGGAACCACGCGTCTATATCGCCCAGTTCCAGCGAAGCACCGCGATAACTGACCGAGGAAAACGCGAACAGAACCCCCGACCCCAGCCCCAAGTGTGATACTCGATTGGTTAGGTGTTTCCACCACGCCCCGTCCCCGCCCGGCGATTTCGACAGCAGCAAAACGGCCAGCAGGCCCAAAAGGATCGCCCCCAGCGCTCCGGGCGAAATTTGATCACCCAATACCAGAAAGCCAACGATGGCGGTCTGAATGACTTCGGTCTTTTTGAAGGTTATCCCCACCGCAAAGTTGCGCTGTTTAAACAAAGCAACCACACAGATGGTGGCCAGTATCTGCGAAGTCCCGCCAATCACTGCAAACAGCCAGAACCACCCCGTCAATGACGGCAGACTTAGCCCTGTCACCTGCAACGCCACGATCAGCCCCAGCAAAGCCAATGGCATGGAATAGGCAAAACGGGCAAAGGTTGCGCCTGCCGCGCTCAGCTTTATGGTGCTGAGCGACTTTTGCAGCATAAACCGCACCGTCTGGAACGAGGCGGCGGCGATGGTGACGGGTATCCATAAACTCATGGACACTCTTGTGTCGTCAAATCAACGCTTTGGCCAGAGAGGATGCGCCACCGGGTCTTTCGCGCGCCAGAAATACTGCCTGAACACATCGCCGTAAGAGCGATAAACATAGGCCTCATTTCTGGCCAGAAACTGATCCTTGCCAGCACGGTATAGGGCGGGCAACCGGTACCATGGCGCGCCGGGGTTCATGTGATGAACGACGTGCAGGTTGTTGTTCAAAAACAGAAAAGCCAAAGGCCCGCGATCCTCGATAATTACCGTACGCGCGTGGGCATTTTCATGCGCGCGGTGTTCCAGAAAGGTGCGGATTTTAACCAGCCCAAGACCGAAATATGCTGATAGCACATAGGCCCAGATCGGCATCGCAGACTGCGCGACCACCCACAGAACCACCGCTACACCCGGCAAATGCAACGCCCAGGCCAAAAGGATTTTTCTGTCACCGCGCAGAGCACCAATCAGTTCGCTACGCAAAAACATGAACTGACCTATTGCAGGACCTAACACGATCCGCCCGAGCAGCGTATTATTCGCGGCCAGCAACCGCCACTGCCACGCACTCAGCGCACCCCAAACCTTTGGGTCCAGATAATTCGATTCAGGGTCATCGTACGGGTCGGTCAGCGTTTCGTCGCGGTGATGGTCCAGATGTAGATCCCGGAACCTTTGGTACGGAATAAACAGCGTCAGTGGCAGCGCCATCAGCGCTTCATTCAGCCATCTAGCCTGAAACGGGTGACCATGAAGCGCCTCATGTGTCAGAGAAGAATGCAAAGCCGCCACGAACGCCATAGCCGGTATGGCCAACCAAAGCGGCAGCAGGAAAATCACGGCCAGCCAAGTTGCGTAACATGCCGATATCAGCGCGAGGGTGCCCCACTCGGGTGTCCTGCGCCTAGACATTGCGACCCCATGAGATACCTGCCCAGACACGCTCGTAAATTACGTACATCGTCAGTCCGATGGCTGTATTCACGATTGCCAGCGTCCCGCCGACAGCAGCAGACCCGGTGGCCACCAACCCCACCAACGTCATCACGCACAGGCCCATGACATTCCACAGCACCGCTTTCACGACAGATCTTCGTCGCGTTTCCATTCCGTCACCCATATTATTGTTATCTCATCAAGATTACGGGCCGCTGTACGCTTTTAAAATTCTGATTATGATTAACAAAACTCATCAAATGTGATATTTTCAAACACATGCAGGATAAAATAGACAAACGGGACCGCGCTGCGCAGTTCCGCGCACGTCTGGCCCGGGCCATGGAAGAAAGACACGTCAGTCAGAGCGCGCTGGCCCGACATATCGGCGTCGACCGCTCGACCGTGTCGCAACTTTTGACCGATGCAGGCGCACGCCTGCCGAATGCCCATGTTGTTGGCAGCTGTGCCTCGGCGTTGGGAGTGTCAGCGGACTGGTTGCTCAGCATCTCAGACCGGCCGGAAAGTGCGGCTGAATTGCTCGCCAGCTCTTTGACCATGACCGAGGCTCCTCGTGCGCTGGTCGATGAGCGAATCTTTGAGTGGCACCAGGAAGCCGCGGGTTATAAAATCCGTTATGTTCCAGCCACTTTGCCGGACATGTTAAAGACGCGCGCGGTGTTGGAGTGGGAATACGCCCCGCATCTGGGGCGCACTGCGGATCAGGCGATTGGAGCGTCAGCGGACCGTTTGACTTGGATGCGAAGTGCGCAATCCGACTATGAAATTGCCATGCCGATCTTCGAAATCGACAGTTTTGCTCTTGCGACTGGCTACTACGAGGGGCTGTGCCCCAAAATCAGGCTGGAACAGATCGACCACCTGTTGGAAATCTGCGAACAGCTTTATCCCCGCCTGCGCATTTACTTGTTCGATGCCAAACGTCTTTATTCCGCTCCGGTCACGATATTTGGGCCTTTGCTCTGCGTTTTCTACGCGGGCAGCCACTATATGGCCTTCCGCGACCGCGACCGGGTTGAGACGTTCACCCGCCATTTCGACCGCCTCGTACGCGAGGCTGACGTGACCGCCCGCGACTTTCCCCGGCGCCTGAGACAGCTGCGCGCAACGATCTCTGACAACTAAGTATGCACCGAAGGCTATCTTGTGTTATCGTCGGTCGGCGCGAAACTTCGGGTATTCCGATCTTTGACGGAGGACAACAGGAATGGACGCACTACAAACCGCTCAATACGCACGGGCTCTTTACACCGCTCATGGTGATCAGGCTGAGGCCGAAGCCGCACAGAAAATGCGCGAATGCGAGGCCGCGGGTAACGTTCAGGAAGCCAAGGACTGGCAAGCGGTTCGCCAGACCATCCGCCAGATTCGCGGACCAAATCAGGGCTGACGCCAACTAAATCTTCGGGTCAGGGTTGACCGTATGGCCATCCACGGCGATCACCTGACCCGACACCAACCGCGCCGCATCCGAGGCGAGGAATACGGCCATATTGGCAATGTCACGCCCTTCGACAAACCGCCCCATTGAAGTCCCCGAGGCATAGCCTGCGTAGACCTGATCTCGGCTCATCCCCTTGGCTGCGGCTTCACGCGCCAGCACACCTTCCATCCGAGGGCCTTCAACAGCCCCCGGGCAAAGCGCGTTGGCGCGGATGCCGTGCGGGCCTAGTTCCATCGCCAGTGTTTTCATCAATCCAATCACCGCCCATTTCGCCGAAGCATATGGCGCACGGTACGGATAGCCGAACTGCCCCGCAGTCGATGACATCAGAATGATGCTGCCGGATTGTGCGGCTTTCATTATCGGCGCTGCGTGTTTAGCAGCCAGAAAAGCGCCGTCCAGATTGACCGAGACACAGGACCGCCAGTCCGACAGCTCAATATCCTCAATAGCATCTGTCGGGCCCGCGACCCCGGCATTGGCGCAAAGTACGTCCAGCCCACCTTCGGCCTCGACGGCCTGAAAGATGGCACTCATATCAGATTCGCTCGACACGTCAGCCCAATGACACGACCAGTGCTCTGGCGTGGATCGCAGCGCGGCTTCGTCAATATCGGTGATGCAGACGCTGTACCCGGCTGCATCAAACGCTTCGGCCATAGCACGGCCGACGCCAGAGGCACCGGCCGTAATCAGAACACGCTGCTTCATGCCGGTTTGCGTATCGCGGCACCCGCGCCTTCGGGGTATGGCAACCCGGCTTGCGCTTCGGCAATGCGTGCCATTGCAGCTTCGATTTCAGGCGATGGCGCGCTGGGACGACGGGTCTCAAGGCTGACATGCAGGAGGAAGCTTTCGCCCGTGGCCAGAAGCTTGTCTCCTTCATACATGCTGTGGAACAGGTGCAGCTTCTTGCCCTGTCCCAGCAACATCTGCGTACGGATTTCAATCCTGGCGCCCGCGTGAACCTCATCGATATAGCGGATGTGGTTTTCGGCAGTGAAATAGCTGCCACCCGAGGCTATATAATCTGCGTCACAGCCGATGATCTCCATGAAACGATCGGTTGCATCGGCAAAAGCCTGAAGATAACGCGCCTCGTTCATGTGGCCGTTATAGTCGGTCCAATCCAGCGGCACAGCACGCGAAACGGTCAGAATGGGCTGGCTCAGGTCAGCCTGCTCCATCGTCGGCAAAGCACCCGATTTCAGTGCTGCGTCATGCTGATTCAACACCGCACCCGCGCCCCAGTTTTGCGCCTTCAAAGCCCGCATCATACCTACAAGGTTGTTGTCGCGGATGCGCTCCAACTCGCGGATCGAATGCATACCGGACTGCGCGTCAGACTGGTCAGCAATCATATCGACCAATTCATCGGTGAACTCGGGCACATCCATCAACTTGGTCCAGGGCCACTTCAGAGCCGGGCCAAACTGCGCCATGAAATGCCGCATTCCGGCTTCACCACCCGCCACGCGGTATGTTTCAAACAGCCCCATCTGCGCCCAGCGGATGCCAAAGCCCATGCGGATCGCCTCGTCGACCTCCTCGGTCGTGGCGATGCCGTCCTTGACCAGCCACAGCGCCTCGCGCCAGACGGCTTCGAGGAAACGGTCAGCAATATGCGCGTCGATCTCTTTCTTGATGTGCAGGGGGAAGAAACCAACCGATTTCAACAACTCCTGCGCGCGCTCAACCATCTCGGGCGGGTTTTTGTCAGTCGGCACCAGTTCGATCAGCGGCAACAGATAGACCGGGTTGAACGGGTGCGTCACCACGATCTGTTCAGGGCGCAACGCGCCGTCTTGCAACTCAGACGGTTTGAACCCGCTGGTCGAAGAGCCAATGATCGCATTTGGATCACACGCCTCTTGCAGCCCCTTGTAGACCTTCAGCTTCAGGTCCAGCCGTTCCGGCACACTTTCCTGAATCCAAGAAGCCCCTTGCACGGCTTCGGCTAAGTCCTCGTGAAAGGTCAGCTTGCCTTCTGGCAGCAAAGGCACATCACTTAACCCCGGCAGAGACCGCCGCGCATTGTCCAGAACCTCACCAATCTTACGCTCGGCTTCTGGATCGGGGTCGAACACCCGCACATCCCAGCCGTTCAGAAGGAACCTAGCAGCCCAACCGCCGCCGATTACACCACCACCAACAATCGCTGCCGTTTTCATGCCAACCCGCCTGTCAAAGAAACAGTCTTCATCTTTCCAAAAACACTCCGGGGGATTGGGGGCTGGCCCCCAATCCACTTCGATCACTTCGCGACCGGCGCGCGCTTCACTAGCCCCAGCTTCTCGCGCACTTCCTGCGGTCCGATCACCCGCGCACCCATGTTCTCGATAATGGTCCCGGCGCGTTCGACCAGTTGCCAGTTCTCGGCCAGAACGCCTTTGTCCAGCCACAGGTTGTCTTCCAACCCGACGCGCACGTTACCACCGGCCAGCACGGACGCCCCGACATAAGCCATCTGATTCCGACCCAATGCAAATGCGCTGAACGTCCAGTCATCCGGAACGTTGTTCACCATCGCCATGAAGGTGTTCAGATCATCTGGCGCACCCCACGGAACCCCCATACACAGCTGCACCAGCGCAGGACTGTCCAGCACGCCATCCTTCACCAACTGCTTGGCGTACCACAAATGACCGGTATCAAACGCTTCGATCTCAGGCTTCACGCCTAGATGCGTCATCATCCGCCCCATGGCCTGCAACATGCCCGGCGTGTTGGTCATGACATAGTCTGCTTCGGCAAAGTTCATGGTGCCACAGTCCAAGGTGCAAATCTCAGGCAGGCATTCGGCCACATGTTCAACCCGCGCTGCCGCGCCGATCATATCGGTGCCATCCTCGCGCAAAGGCAGAGGCGCTTCGGTCGGGCCAAACACCATGTCCCCGCCCATCCCGGCCGTCAGGTTCAAAACGACGTCGACCTCGGCCTCACGAATGCGTTCAGTCACCTCGCGATACAGGTCCAACCGGCGGCTGGGCGCGCCGGTCTCAGGGTCGCGCACGTGGCAATGAACCACTGCTGCCCCGGCCTTGGCGGCAGCAATCGCGCTGTCTGCTATTTGCTGCGGTGAACGCGGCACATGCGGGCTGCGATCCTGTGTTCCGCCCGACCCGGTGACGGCACAGGTGATGAAGACTTCGCGGTTCATTTCCAGAGGCATGACGTTTTCCCCAAGTTATACCCGGTTTTGCCATAGGTTTTCCCCAGGCTTCTCCCCGGATTCCGATTTGCGTTGCGCCCAACTCTGACGCAGCCTTGTGAAAACACTTGCCAGAATGCGAATCGAACTTGATGAAATCCGCAAAAAACATACTCCAACCCGAACATCGCGCCCTGAAAACGGCGGTGCTGGTGCTGGACGAATGCAACACTCTCAGCTTTGCATCGGCGGTTGACCCAATGCGTGCAGCGAACCGCCTTGCGGATCGCCCAGCGTTCGATTGGGACTATGTAACCGCCACTGCGGACCCTGCGACATTGACCAGCGCGCTTAACGTGCCCGGCATCCCCTTGGCAAGGCTGCAAGGCTGCGATCTGATGATTGTGGTGGCCGGGTTCCAACTGGCCCGCCACGCCACCCCCAGCCTATTGGCTGGCCTGCGCCGCATCGCCGGCACCGGCGCGACAATGGCCGGCATCGACGGAGGCCCCTGGCTATTGGCCGAGGCAAGCTTGCTGGACGGCCACGCTGCCACCACCCATTGGGAGGACCTCGACAATTTCGCCGCCCGCTTTCCCGAGGTCGACGTGCGCCCTGACCGTTTCACTGTATCGGGCAACCGCCTAACATCGGGCGGAGCCATCCCGGCGGTCGAGATGATGCTTCATATCATTGCAGCACGCCACGGCGCAGGATTTGCCGCACGTGTGTCGGGCCTATTCCTCTACGATGGCGCGCCCGAACCCACCAAACCGCAAAGCCGGACAGGCGCCCCGCATCGCCACACTGCGCTGACGGCCAAGGCAAATGCGCTCATGGAATCCTCTCTCGACGAACCGCTTCCACTGGTCGACATCGCGGACACTTTGGGCACCAGCCCGCGCACTTTGCAGCAACAGTTCCGCCTGCGCCTGAACACAACACCGCAAGACCACTACCTGCAACTGCGCCTGGCCGAGGCTCGCCGTCTGGTTACCGACACGGATATGTCCCTGATGGACGTCGCGCTGGCGACCGGATTCGCGTCACAATCCAGCTTTGCCCGCGCCTTTCGTACAGCCCACGGCCTGTCGGCCCGCGACCTGAGGCAGGAACGCACTTACCCCACCCATCACTGAGGGTATCCCCTTCATCTGGCTAAAAATACCTCGGGGGAGGCGCGCAAAGCGCGGCGGGGGCAGAGCCCCCTAAAACGGCATCGGATGCGCGCGATGCGCCTGACCAATCTCGGCCAAGACCTCATCCGATAGCCGCACATCCTTACCGTTCAGAATATGCTCCAACTGCGCCACCGACGTTGCTCCGAAAATGGCCGACATCATGAATGGACGTGACCTGCACCAGGACAGTGCCATATGCACCGGGTCCAACCCATGCCTCTCGGCGATTTCCAGATACGCCGCCACAGCTTGAAACACGCGCGGCCCCTTGCGCCCGCCCATTTCAGCCACCAAAGACATGCGCGATCCTTCCGGCACCGCTCCGCCCTGATACTTGCCGGTCAAGAACCCGACCCCCAAAGGCGAATACGCCATGAGACCCACATCCTCATGCACGCTCAGCTCGGCCATATCCGTATCGAAATGACGGCATAGCAGCGAATATTCATTCTGCACCGAAGCCACTCGTGGCGCACCCATCTGCTCGGCGATCCGTAGCCATTGTGCAGTCCCCCAAGTGCTTTCGTTGGACAGACCAAAGGCACGAATATTCCCCTTGTCTACCTGCGCCTGCAGGACCTCGAGGCATTCCTGCATGTTGTCCAAAACTTCATTCGTATTGTGCCCCGCCGGTGCATAGTTCCAGTTTTGACGGAACATGTAGCTTCCGCGGTTCGGCCAGTGGAATTGGTACAGATCAATGCATTCGGTCTGCAACCGACGTAACGATCCTTCAATGGCCACCGGGATAGTCTGAGCCGAGATTGGCGCGCCATCACGGGCATGGTTGAACCCTGCACCGGAATGCTTGGTCCCCAGAATATAGTCACCCCGCCGCGCCGGGTTGGCTGCGTTCCAGTTGCCCAGAATCTCTTCGGTCCGCCCAACGGTTTCCTTCCTGATCGGGTTCACCGGATACATTTCGGCGGCATCAACGAAATTGATCCCACCGTCCAGCGCCATATCCATCTGCGTATGCG
Organism: Ruegeria sp. AA6; assembly: GCF_056542865.1. NCBI lineage: Bacteria > Pseudomonadati > Pseudomonadota > Alphaproteobacteria > Rhodobacterales > Roseobacteraceae > Ruegeria > Ruegeria sp. AA6. The sequence goes on along the minus strand of NZ_JBQGAN010000002.1, from coordinate 285,946 downwards.
CATCCGCCTCGGATGTCTGCGTACCAAAGGTCATCGTACCCAGACACAGGTCCGACACCGTGATCCCAGTACGGCCCAAGGGCTTCATTTCCATCAGTCACTCTCCAGAGGTTTACTTTGAAGCCGGCGGCTTATGCCTCGGCCTTCTTTTCCCAACGGCCCGCTTCCTCGGACCAATATTGCGCCGAACATCCCGCGCCCGTCAGGGCTTTCCACTGCCCCCGCGCGTGCTGGACGGCCTGATCGTCATTGCCATCGAATAGGATGCACACCCGTTCCAGCGCGGCAACCTCGACCGGGTCAACCTCAGCGCCATCTACAGCCATGACACACGCCGGCTCGTTGGCGGCCTTTGGCCCGGTCGTCAGCAAAATCGGCTGCGCTGCGTCATGCGGGCCGCCCTCTCGGCCATGTGGCAGGAACCCTTCTTCCGGTCCCAGCCACAGTTTTTCATCCAGCCAGTCCATCCGCGCAGGGTCGGTTCCCCGCACGGCGATCTTCCACCCGGCCTGCCGCGCCTTGTCCAGCAGAACCGGCAAAGTACGCTCCAAAGGCTGACGGGTCAGGTGGTAGAAATAGACGGCGCCCATCGGATTACTCGAAGTGATCCTGAACCATCCGGCTTAGCGCGCGAACGCCCCAGCCGGTGGCCCCTTTGGGTGCATAGGATGTTTCCGATGCCACCGAGGCCACACCCGCGATGTCCAGATGAATCCAAGGCGTTTCTTCTTTCACGAACCGCTGTAGGAACTGCGCCGCCGTGATCGAACCCGCAGGACGACCGCCAACGTTCTTCATATCTGCAATGCGCGATTTCAGTTGCTTATCATAAGCCTCACCCAGTGGCATCCGCCATGCGCCCTCATCCTCGGCCTTGGCTGATTTCAGGAATGCATCGCAGAATGTGTCGTTGTTCGAGAAGACACCGGCATTCTCATGCCCCAGGCCGATTATGATCGCGCCGGTCAGTGTGGCCAGATCAATCATGCCCACCGGCTTGAACCGCTCTTGCGCGTACCACATCACGTCGCACAGAACCAAACGGCCCTCGGCGTCTGTGTTGATGATCTCGACCGTGTCACCCTTCATCGACTTGACCACATCACCCGGACGGGTGGCGTTACCCGAGGGCATGTTCTCGACCAGACCAACCAGACCTACGACATTGGCCTTGGCCTTACGCTTGGCCAGCGCGCGCATGGTGCCCGCAACAACACCCGCGCCGCCCATATCCATGGTCATGTCTTCCATGCCACCGGCCGGTTTCAGCGAGATACCACCGGTGTCGAACACGACACCTTTACCCACCAAAGCCAACGGCGCGTCGTTCTTGTCGCCACCGTTCCACTGCATCACCACAACCTTCGACGGACTGACCGAGCCCTGCCCGACGCTCAGCAGCGTGCGCATGCCCAGTTCTTCCAGCTTGTCCTCTTCCAGAACCTCGACCTCAAGGCCCAGTTCTTTCATTTCAGCCAGACGGTCGGCGAATTCGGTAGTGGTAAGAACGTTGGCAGGCTCATTGGTCAGGTCGCGGGTCATGCGTACGCCATCGGCCACAGCGTATTTCGGGGCAAAGGCGGCCTCGACCTCATCGGCCTTTTGGTGGCTGATGGTGACGGTGCCAGCATCATCCGCTTCCTTGGTCTTATGCGCGTCAAAGTCATAGCTGCGCAGGGCGATGCCCATCGCAAGATCCTCAGTTCGAACCTGATTGCCTGCCATCACCAGCATGTCCTTGCCGCCCGCCAGCTTTGCCAGCGCGGCACCGGCCTTTCGTGCCTCAACCGGATCAGGGCGACGTGGCAACACCACGATATCCAGCGCCTCGGCCGCCATGCCGCCGGGCCACGCCAGCGAGATCACGTCGCCCGTTTTAACCTTTTCGAACCGGGGGCTTTCCACCAGCCGCGCCACCGCACCACGGGTTAGGCGGTTGGCTCGGCGCACTGCGGGGCTCATCTTGCCGTCAGCCGGGACGATCACCGCCACCCGCCCTTCGGCCTGCGCCATTGCGTCCACTTCAAAAGGCTGAAACCGGATCGGTACAAGACTGCTCATTGCAAACTCCTCAAAATCTGTTCCCCAAGACCTAGCCCGCACTGCGCGGCTTGACCAGATAGCAGTTTTCCCCGCGCGCCAATTGCATTACAGTCCCGAAAAAATTCCGACCGGATCGGGGGAGAACGAATTGGCGAGACAGGGCAGGCATATGCCGTCGCGCATCCGCGCAGGCGAAAGTGATTCCAGTCCGGTGACCGCCCGATACAATCGGCATGTTGATGGGGCGGAGGCACACCCGTGATCCTCGACCGTTATTTCGCCCGCAGGTTCATGCAGAGCTTTCTGGTCATCGGTGGCATTTTTCTGGCTTTGTTGATTCTGATCGACCTGGTTGAACAGGCCCGCCGTTTCGAGTCGGAAAACCTGTCCTTCGGTCGCCTGCTGCACCTGACCTTGCTGAACACACCAGCAGCCATCAGCGAGATGCTGCCCCTTTTGGTCATCTTGTCCACAATTGCGTTGTTCGTAGGGCTGGCGCGTAGTTCTGAATTGGTGGTGACACGCGCCATCGGGCGATCAGGCATCCGGGCGTTGCTGGCTCCGGTCACATTGGCCCTGCTGATAGGCGGGCTGGCAGTAGTTCTGTTGAACCCGATCAGCGCTGCGACGTCTGCGGAATTTCAACGATTGGCGGACTCGTACAAAAACAAAGGGAATTCTGCGCTGTCAATTACCCGCGAAGGTTTGTGGCTTCGTCAGGGTTCGGCCGAGGGGCAATCGGTTATCCATGCTCGCGGCACGACGAATGCCGACTCGTTGGAGCTAACCGGCGTTACGATTGTAACCTTCTCACCAGACGGCAAACCAACGCAGCAGATTTTGGCTGATCGCGCGCAGCTTTCCAACGGGTCGTGGATTCTACAGGATGCAAAGATTTGGTCGGTGAATGAAGACGTAAACCCAGAGATCACTTCTGAAGTACACCAAAGTATCGAACTCCCGACCTCGCTGACGCGGCAGCGCATTCTGGACACGCTCGGCCAGCAAAGTTCGGTTTCAGTCTTCGATCTTCCCGAGTTGATCCGCGACCTCAGAGAGGCAGGATTTTCCACCAAGCAGTATGAAGTCTGGTTGCAGGTCCAGTTAGCCAGGCCTCTATTTCTAGTGGCGATGGTAATGATCGGAGCCGCCTTCACCATGCGTCATGTTCGTTTTGGCGGCACGGGCATCGCGGTTTTGTCTGCCGTGCTTCTGGGCTTCGCCATCTACTTCGTTCGAAACTTTGCCCAAATACTTGGGGAAAACGGTCAATTGCCAATTTTAATCGCAGCTTGGGCACCACCATTTGCAGCCATTCTCCTGTCGCTCGGCCTTTTGCTCCACGCGGAGGACGGCTAATGCGGATCATATCCAGCCTTTTGCTGTCCGGCGCGGTTGCACTGGCATTGCCCACGGGCGTTTTGGCGCAAGTCCAAACTGCTCCCTCACAGACGCAAGAGCCGCAACAAGAGGATCAACCCGCGCTGTTGGTGGCGGATCGGATATTTATCACACCTGAACGTGTCCTCGTGGCCGAGGGCAATGTCGAGGCTTTCCAGGGCGACGTCAAACTGACTGCGGACCGTATCACTTTCGACCGTGAAACAGGCGCGCTAACCTTGGAAGGACCGATCCGCATTGATCAGGCTGGCGAAACCACGATTTTGGCCGATTCTGCCGAGTTAGACGATGGCCTTCAAAACGGGCTGCTGACCGGCGCGCGGATGGTGTTCGAACAACAGGTGCAAATCGCCTCGGTTCAGGCTACGCGTGCCGGTGGCAGGTACACACAGTTCAGCAAGGTCGCCGCCACCTCCTGTCATGTCTGCGCAAACGGCAAACCGCCTCTATGGCAAATCCGCGCCCGTAAGGTCACCCATGATCAACTGGAACGACAGTTGTACTTTGAGGGGGCACAGTTCCGAATTCTGGATTTTCCCGTTTTCTACCTGCCCTACTTGCGACTGCCTGACCCGACACTTGATAGAGCCACCGGTTTTCTGGTGCCGTCGGTACGAACCACGTCGCAGTTGGGAACCGGCCTTCAGGTGCCCTATTTCATAAAGTTGGGCGATCACAGAGACCTGACACTGACACCTTATGTGTCATCCAAGACCAAAACTCTTGGGCTACGCTATCGCCAAGCATTCAAAAACGGGCGCATCCAACTGAGAGGCGCCTACACGCAGGACGACCTGCAACCTGACGACGACCGGGGATACCTGTTCGCTAACGGCTGGTTTGACCTACGGAACGATTTTCGGTTTACGTTTGACATTCAAACCACGTCCGACGACGCATACCTAGCCGACTATGGCCTGCCGGACCTCGACCGGTTACGCAGTGAAATCGCGCTGGAGAGGATCAAGCGCGACACGGCGTTCCGCACCAGTTTTATTCACTACAAAACCCTGCGCGACAGTGAAGATCAGGATGAAATCCCGTCGCGTGTGTTCGACCTGTATTATCAAAAGCGCCTGTTTCCGACCGCAGTCGGAGGTGAAGTTCGGCTGGGTTTTGATGCCCACGCTCACGAACGAACCAGCGACGAAGATATTGTTGGCCGTGACATCGCGCGCGCTACCCTCGATGCCGAATGGCTGCGCAGCTGGACTTTCGCGTCGGGTCTGCGCACCGACGTGCAAATCGGCGCTTCGGTGGATACGTTCGACATTCGCAATGACAGCGAGTTCCCCGAAGAGGTAACACGGACGACCCCTCGCGCCGCGCTTACTTTGCGCTTTCCGTTGCGCAAGCGCGAGGCCTCGGGCGCGGTTCAGGTTCTGGAACCAATTGCCCAGATTGGGTGGACCCATGTATCTGACGACAACGTCCCAAACGACGAAAGCACCTTTCAGGAGTTTGATCAGGGTAACCTTTTGTCTCTGTCCCGTTTCCCTGCGCCGGATCAGCGCGAAGACGGCCTGACCAGTGTGGTTGGCGTCAACTGGTCCCGCTATGCCGCTGGAAGATGGCGCGCCCTTGCAACCGTAGGGCAGGTTTTTCGTGCCGAAGCGGATCCTAACTTTAACCTGACATCAGGGCTACAGGGCACGGTTTCCGACTTACTGCTAGCTGCGCAGCTTCAGACCAATAATGGTTGGACCGTAGCAGGGCGCGGCCTGTTGAACGGTGATTTCAGTTTTGCCAAGGCCGAACTCCGTGCCGGCTGGCAGCAACAAACAGCTGCGGTTACCGGAAGTTATCTGTGGCAAGAACCGGATCCGGCGGAAAACTTGGATGATGAAATTTCAGAAGTTCGCTTAACCGGAAGATACCAAGTGGATCAAAACTGGAATACCAGAGCGCTTGCTCGGTATGACTTCGCCGAGTCCGAACCCATCCGATATGGCTTGGGAGTTACGTATCAGAACGAATGCGTACAAGTTAAAATGGATGTCAGCAGGCGCTTTACCTCATCATCAAGTATTGAGCCTTCGACAGAATTCGGCTTTACCGTAGCCCTGACGGGATACTCCGTTAAAAGTGGCGGCCAAGAATACAAGAGAAGATGCAGTTGATTTCAGGTTTCACCCGTTTCCTCCGCTCCGGTTGGCTTAAACCAGCCGCGCCCCTTCTTGCCGGGGCGATGTTGACTATTACGACCTTTGAGGCCGATGCTCAAAGCCTGTTTTCTCCGGCAATCAAGGTGAACCAAGACATCATAACTTGGTACGAATTAAACCAACGCCAACAATTCCTGACCGCATTGGGTGCACCTGGCGCATCCGAGAGCGAGGTGCGTAAGGCCCTGATTGACGAGCGGCTGCGCCGTCAGGTCATGCGTGAAGCAGGAATTGTGGCCGCCCCAGAGGATATTCAGGTTGGCATCGACGAATTTGCGTCACGCGGGCAGTTGTCGTCCGACCAATTCCTGCAGTTGCTGGCGGACCAAGGAGTTGATCGCGAAACCGTCCGCGACTTCGTGGCCAATCAGGTTTCGTGGCGTGACTATATCAGCGCACGGTATCTGTCCCAGGCACGCCCCACAGAGGACGAGATAAACCGGGCCTTGGGACAATCCGGTGGCGGCGGCCTGCAGGTACTGCTGTCCGAAATCATTATCCCCGTAAATCAGCAAACCGTGGCACAGGCCGAACTTCTGGCCCAAGAAATCGCGCAACTTGAAGGTTATGACGCCTTTGCGGCAGCCGCGACGCAGTATTCGGCGGCAGCCACACGCGACAACGGCGGACGGTTGGACTGGCTGAACCTGTCCAGCCTGCCCCCTGCTTTGCAACCTGTGATCTTGGGGCTGAAGAATGGGGACATCACTCAACCTCTGTCGCTGCCCAATGCCATCGCCCTGTTCCAGATGCGCGGCCTGCGCGAAGTTGCGGCCGGCGCCACCAATTATTCCGAGATTGACTACGCGATCTACAGCATGCCGGGCGGCCGAAGTGCCGACACGTTGGCCCAAGCTGCCAAACTAAAAGAGCAGATCGACACCTGCGATGACCTTTATGGCATTGCCAAGGATCAACCGGCCGAAGTTCTGCAGAGAATTCAATCCAGCCCGTCTGAAATACCGCGCGACGTGGCGCTGGAACTTGCCAAACTTGATATCAATGAGGTTTCAACAACATTGACCCGTAACAACGGGCAAACCCTTCTGTTCTTGATGTTGTGCACCCGCACCCGCGACCTGGGTGAAGAGACATCCCGTGTCGACGTGGCCAATGCGCTTACTCAAGCGCGCCTCACAGCCTTCGCGGACAGCCTGCTCGCACAGCTGCGCGCCGAAGCCACAATTGTCGAGCAATGACCGCCCCAATCGCGCTGAGTTGTGGAGATCCAGCCGGAATTGGCCCGGAAATTTCTGCCAAAGCGTGGTCTGAGCTACGCGGCAACTGCCCCTTCTTTTATATCGGCGACGCAAGTCACCTGCCGCCGAACACACCTTTTTCGGGAATCTCACACCCGTCCGAGGCCATTGATATTTGCGCCTCTGCTCTGCCGGTGCTGCAACTGGATTTTCCAGCGCTCAGTGTCCCGGGCAGGCCGGACCCGGCCAATGCACCTTCGGTGATCGCCGCTATCGAACGCGGTGTCTCACTGGTGCAGTCTGGTGCCGCCTCAGCTTTATGCACAGCTCCAATTCACAAAAAAGCACTGATCGACGGGGCCGGGTTTGCCTATCCCGGCCATACTGAATTTCTGGCTGCCCTCGCAGGCTGCGACCGTGTCGTGATGATGCTCGCCAGCGATCAGTTGCGCGTAGTTCCCGCGACAATTCATATTGCACTGTCCGAGGTCCCCACAGCTCTGACTCCAGACCTGCTGCGTGAAACGATCGCCATTACCGCCGAGGGTTTGCGCCGCCAGTTCGGTATCGAGCACCCTCGTATCGCCATTGCCGGCCTCAACCCACATGCGGGCGAAGGCGGCAAGATGGGTCAGGAAGAACTAGACTGGATCGCCCCGCTGATCGGAGACCTTCCAAACGACAGCTATACTGTCACCGGCCCGCACCCGGCGGATACGATGTTCCACGCTTCTGCCCGCGCCCGCTACGACGCAGCGATCGCGATGTATCACGACCAAGCCCTGATCCCGATCAAAACGCTGGATTTCGACCGTGGTGTTAACGTGACACTGGGCCTGCCTTTCATCCGTACCTCGCCTGACCACGGCACGGCACTGGATATTGCAGGCAAAGGCGTCGCCACCCCCACCAGCCTGATCGAGGCTCTGAAACTTGCCCAACGCATGGCACTAAGCACTTGATCCTTCACCTGACTGAAAATATCCCCGCCGGAGGCAAAAAATCTCTGGCGCATCACCCCAAACCCGCGCCACGGTAATCGGATCATGAGCGCAATCGACCATCTCCCCCCTCTTCGCGACGTCATCGCGACACACCAGCTCTCGGCACGCAAGTCGCTGGGTCAGAACTTTCTGCTGGACCTGAACCTGACCGCCAAGATCGCGCGCCAGGCCGGAGATTTGACGGAATGCGATGTGCTGGAAATCGGCCCCGGCCCCGGAGGGCTAACCCGCGGGCTTTTGTCTGAAGGCGCACGCAAGGTCGTGGCGATCGAGAAAGACACCCGCTGCATCGACGCCCTGAACGAGATCGCCAACGCCTATCCCGGTCAGCTTGAAGTTATCAACGGCGACGCGCTGGAGATCAATCCGCTTGAGCATCTGAAACCCCCGATCCGTATTGCGGCCAACCTGCCCTACAATGTCGGCACCGAACTGCTGGTGCGCTGGCTGACGCCCCCGGAATGGCCCCCTTTCTGGCAGAGCCTGACCTTGATGTTCCAGCGCGAAGTTGCCGAGCGTATCGTCGCTCAACCTGGCAGCAAAGCCTATGGTCGCCTCGCAATCCTTGCGCAATGGCGGGCCGAGGCGCGCATCGCGATGTCGCTACCGCCCGGAGCCTTCACCCCGCCCCCCAAGGTTTCGAGCGCGGTGGTCCATCTGACCGCCCTGCCCCAGCCACGCTACCCCGCCGACGCTGCAACCCTAAGCCGCGTCGTCGCCGCCGCCTTCAATCAGCGCCGCAAAATGTTACGCGCCTCACTGAAAGGTGTGGCTACTGATATTGAAGATCGGTTACTGGCCGCTGGTATCAAACCGACGGAACGCGCCGAGCAGGTTCCGCTTGAGTTGTTTTGCGCGTTGGCGCGCGAGATTCAAAAAACCTAAACGCAAGAAAGCCCCGGGCAACCCCGAGGCTTTCGCAATTTCAACCTCAGCAACTATTCAGCTGCTTCTGGCGCATCACCATCGGTTTTGGGCGCTTCTTCAGCCGCCGGTGCGGCTTTGGGTTTCCGCGCCCTTGGTTTGCGCGCTGGCTTTTCCTTTTTCTCCGGCGCTGCAGTGTCAGCCCCTTTGCTTTCGGGCGTTTCTACCAACCCGGATTCGGGGACGGACGCTTCGGCCTCGAAATCCATGACATCGGGTTGCGGTGCCTCAGCCGGATCGGCCTGACGGGCAGCTTCACGCTCCTGACGCTCGGCGCGTTCGCGGTCGCGTTCGGCCTGGCGTTCGCGGTTCTGGCGCTCCTGCTCTTCGCGGCGCGCTTCGATTTCACGCTGCGCTTCGCTCAGCAGGCGCAGATAATGCTCGGCATGCTGCTGAAAGTTTTCAGCGGCCACGCGGTCATTCGACAGCTGAGCATCGCGCGCCAACTGGTTATACTTGTCAATGATCTGCTGGGGCGTACCGCGCACTTTACCCTCGGGACCCGAGCTGTCGAAAACCCGGTTTACGACGTTGCCCCCGGAAGGACGATTGCGGTTGTTCTTGGCCCGCGAGCGGGATTTGGAAGATCTCATCTTACTTTACGTCAGCCTTGTCACTCGATGCCGATCACGTCGCGTCTTGCACTGCTCAAGGGCTGTAGCCGTCACACGATGTCGACTTTTTTGGGCTTGGCGTCAGGGGCCCGCTGAAACAGCGTCAACCTCTCCGACTGACTCTGAGTAAGCATGTCCAGAGCCCGCAGACAAGAGGGTTGTCCAAAAATTCGCAGCTTTTTTACATTTATCGGCACTTTTCAGCCTCAGTTTAGACCTCTACTGCGGTATTCTGGCGACAACGACCCGGTCGCGACCGTCCAGATCGGGGATGATCCGGGCTTCGGCCAGCCCCGCAGCTTGAAACAACGCGGCGACGCTTTTGCCCTGCGTGGGTCCGATTTCAACCAATAGACGCCCCCCGGGGGTCAAGAAATCAGGGGCCGAGGCTGCAATATGACGGTAGGCCCCAAGCCCGTCGCCTTCATCAGTAAGCGCCATGCGCGGCTCATGCTCGCGTACTTCTGGGGACAGCTCGTCCATCTCTGCCAATGAGATATACGGCGGATTGGAAACAATGAGGTCAAACTCACCCCCAATGTTCTCGAACCAGTCAGAGCGCGAAATCTCAACCCTGCCCTGAACATTGTGCTGAACTGCATTCGCGCTGGCCTGCAGGCATGCGGATTCACTCAAGTCGACACCAACGCCAGAGGCGCTCGTTCGTTCAGCCAAAAGTGTAATCAGGATGCAGCCGGAGCCGACCCCAAGATCCAGAACATGGTCAAACGGCTCGCTCAACGCCGCTTCGATCAACGTCTCGGTTTCGGGTCGCGGGTCCAACACGTCTCTGCTAACGCGAAAGCGGCGGCCATAAAACTCACGCTCGCCCAACAGATGCGACACCGGCACACGAATAGCCCGAAGCGAGATCAACTGATCATAGCGTTCGGCAATTTCCGGCGACAGTTCCTCGGGTGCGATCAAGGTGACCCGGCTTGCCTCAATGCGTGCGGCGTGGGCCAGCAAAACGCGCGCATCGCGCGCCGGATCGTCCACACCTGCCGCACGCAGGCGTGCCGTGGCGGCAACCATCGCCTGCGCTGCTGTCAACGCCGCGATCATTGCGCCATCTCGGCCAGCAACCGCGCCTGATCATCAGCGGTCAGCGCATCTATTACTTCGTCCAGATCGCCCTGCATCACCTGATCCAGCTTGTAGAGCGTCAAGTTGATCCGGTGATCCGTCATGCGGCCCTGCGGGAAGTTATAGGTTCTGATCCGTTCAGACCGGTCGCCGGATCCCACTTGGCTGGCGCGATCTGCCGAGCGTTCGCTGTCGATCCGCTGACGCTCCAAATCATACAGGCGCGTTTTCAGCACCTGCATCGCGATCTCTCGGTTCCGGTGCTGTGACTTTTCCGAACTCGTCACCACGATGCCGCTGGGCAGGTGGGTGATCCGCACCGCCGAGTCCGTAGTGTTCACGTGCTGCCCGCCCGCGCCCGAACTGCGCATGGTATCGATGCGAATGTCATTGGCGTCGATCTGGATGTCGACATCCTCGGCCTCGGGCAGAACCGCCACAGTCGCCGCCGAGGTGTGAATCCGCCCGCCGCTTTCGGTTTCAGGCACGCGTTGCACACGGTGAACGCCGGATTCGTATTTCATCCGTGCAAAAACATTGTCGCCCTTGATATGCGCGACAACTTCCTTGATGCCGCCCAGATCAGACGCCTGTTCTTCGATGATCTCGAACTGCCAGCCGCGACCTTCGGCATAGCGCTGATACATGCGCAGCAGGTCTCCGGCGAACAAGGCGGCTTCGTCGCCTCCGGTGCCGGGACGAATTTCCAACATCGCCGGGCGTGCATCCGCTTCGTCACGGGGCAACAGCGCTAATTGCAACGCGTTTTCTGCCTCGGGGATGCGGACCTGCAGGCCGGGAATTTCCTCTTCGGCCAGTTCCTTCATGTCGGGATCGGCCAGCATCGACTCGGCCTCGGCCAGATCAGCGACCAGCTGGCGCCATGCCATGATCTGATCGACCACCGGCTTGAGGTCCGAATATTCTTTAGCCAAAGCCGCTATATCGCCACCCGATGCGCCATCAGCCATGGCAGCTTCGAGGTACTGGAATCTCTGAGTTATCTGTTCAAGGCGTTCTTCGGGGATCATCCGCGCGGTGTCTATCAATCCGAGGCTTTGGTCAAGGCCCGTCCCTGTGCTAAGCTGACGCTATGACACGTTTGGCACTTGTTTTTTTACTGTGCGCGGCCCCGGCCATGGCTGATGTAGTCGGCCCGGGAGGCAAGGTTCAGGACTGCTATTGCACCGATAAATCCGGCACACGCGTCGAACTGGGTGAGATGATCTGCCTGCAAGTCGATGGCCGTATGTTCACAGCGCAATGCCAGATGTCGCTGAATGTGCCCATGTGGCGTGAGGTGCAAGAAGGGTGCCTGTCGTCAGGGCTGCAATTCAGCCAGCCACCCGTCGACCCGGGTTCTGTTCACTCCGAAGTCGCGTCGTCCAAATCTTAAACGTCCGTAGATTCTCAAGACGTCACCGTCCTGTTGAACTGTCGTGTAGTCGGGAAAGCCGATAACTTTGGTTCGGGTAATGTACGTGATCATCCCCTCTTCCACCGACCCGGTCAGTACGGTCGTGCTCGGAGACATGCTGACAATTGCGTTGAGACGTGCCAGACCCTCGGGTCCGGTTTCGACAACGCGAAACACGCCATCATCATCGTCTCGGTCTGCCTCACCAACCGGTGCCACGTTCCACCGCGCGGGGTCCGAAGGTGCCAGCCGAACATAGGCGCCAAGTACCAACACCAGACCCACAATCAGTAAGAGCACCATTTTCATCATCCCAAGCCCGTTCTTTTCAGAAACCATATGCGGATCAGCGCGACGGGCAAGGTGACGGCCTTCTTACCGTGACGTCACGCCCGGCAGGATACACAACATCTCGAACAACAGATTCGCCGCCGTCAGCGCCGTGTTGCCCGAGGGATCATAAGGCGGAGAGACCTCGACCAGATCACACCCCACGACATTCATACCGGCCAGCGCATGGATCAACTGCAGTGCCTGCGGCGTCGTAAGGCCGCCAATCTCGGGCGTGCCGGTGCCCGGCGCAAATGATGGGTCCAAGCTGTCGATGTCATAAGTGATATAGACAGGATGATCTCCGACAGTTTTGCGGATTTGCGAGCCGATCTCGGTCAGGTTCTGCTGCCACAAGTCCCACGCCGGGAACTGGCGGAAGCCCCAACCACTGGCCTCGGTGAAATCCGACGCTGCATAGCCCGAGCCGCGAATACCGATCTGAAAAGTTTTGTCGGGAACGATCAGCCCCTCTTCGTAGGCGCGGCGGAACACAGTGCCATGGGTTTCTTTCTCGCCAAACATCTCGTCATTCACATCCGCATGAGCATCCACATGCACCAGAGCCACCGGTCCGCGCTTGGCCGCAATCGCGCGCAGGATCGGCAACGTGATCGAGTGATCGCCTCCCATCGCAACGGGTGTCACACCCTGCGCCAGAATGGCGTCATAGCTTTCCTTGATGATCTTGAGGCTATCGGCCAACGAAAACGTATTGATCGCCAAATCGCCGATATCCGCGATCTGCAGACTGTCGAACGGCGCGGCAGAGTTTGCCATGTTATAAGGCCGGATCATCGCGCTTTCGCTGCGGATTTGCTTGGGCCCGAACCGCGTGCCCGATCGCCACGACGTCCCGATATCCATCGGAATTCCCAGCACGGCCACATCCAGCCCGGCCAACGTATCCGCCTGCGGCAGGCGCATGAACGTGTTCGGCCCCGAAAACCGCGCTAGATCATTGCCGCTGATCGGTTGGTTAAAGTCAGTCATGCCCGTTATTCTCCCGTCCGGCCTTTTGGTTAACGTGATAGCGGAAAGATGGCTAACCAAAGGTTAAGGCTGCAGTTTGTTCCACCCCAACAAGCAGATAATCTGCGTCGCCACATGCGCACCCGCAATCGCCGTCGCACCGGATGTGTCATAGGGCGGAGAGACCTCGACCACGTCCCCACCCTTGATATTGATCCCGGCAATGTCGCGCAGAATGATCTGGGCTTGGATCGAACTCAGACCGCCCCAGACCGGCGTACCGGTTCCGGGGGCAAAGGCCGGGTCAAGGCCGTCGATATCAAAGCTCAGATAGACGGGGCTGTCGCCCAGTATGCCTTTGATCTTTTGCGCCACGGCTGCAGGGCCGGATTCGTAAACCTCACGCGCGTCGATGATGTTCACACCCAACGTGTCCTCGTTCGTGGTGCGGATGCCGACCTGAACCGAGCGTTTCGGGTCCACGATCCCCGACTTCACCGCTTTGTAAAACATGGTCCCGTGATCCACACGGGTCATGTCGTCGTCAGCCCAGGTGTCTGTATGCGCATCGAATTGCAGCAAGGACATCGGACCGTATTTTTCGGCATAGGCTTTCAGGATCGGGAAACTGATATAGTGATCGCCGCCCAAGGAAACCGAGGCCACGTTTGCGGCCAATATAGTGCGGATGTGATCAGTCAACGTATCTGGAAAGGCGGGGATGTTGGCATAGTCATAGGCCACGTCTCCATAATCCACGATTGCCAATTCACTGAGCGCATCAAACGGCCAGCCATAAGGTGCATCCGGCGATTGCAGCGCGCTGGCCTCTCGAATGGCGCGGGGACCAAGGCGGGTGCCGGGGCGATTGGTCACCGCCTGATCGAAGGGCACACCTGTCACGGCGATATCCACGCCCTTGAGGTCTTTGGTGTAGAGCCGCCGCAGAAACGAGGTTGCACCGCCGAAGGTATTCTCAAACGATAACCCCTTGAGATCCGGGTTGGTAAAAGCCTCATCCACTTGGTTTTTTGCGTCTTCCAGTGCCATATATTTCCCCCATCAGCCCAGCGGCTGCGCCTTTTCGACAATCCGCGCAAAGAACGACGCGCCGACCGGCGCGATCTCGTCGTTGAAGTTGTATTTCGGATGGTGCAGCCCGGCACTTTCCCCCTGCCCCAGGAACAGATACGCGCCGGGACGCGCCTGTAGCATGTAGGAAAAATCCTCGGCCCCCATCTCGCGCCCTGTATTGGCTGTTACGCGGTCGGCTCCCGAGACTTCGCGCGCCACATTGGCCGCGAACTCGGCTTTGCCCGCATCGTTGATCGTCGCCGGGTAATTCACCTCATAGTCCAGCCGTGCCTCAACCCCATACGAGGCCGCCTGCCCCTGCACGATCTGCTCCATCCGTTCCATCACCATCTTCTGAACGGTTGGATCGAAGGTGCGTACCGTGCCGTTGATATAGGCCGTATCCGGGATCACATTGTTTACCGTACCGGTGTGGATCTGCGTGACCGAGACCACGAGATCATCCAGTGCATAGTGGTTGCGGCTGACGATGGTCTGAATCGCCTGCGCAATACCACAGGCCGCCATCACCGGATCACGCGTTTCATGCGGCATGGCCCCGTGGCCGCCGACGCCCTGAATATGCACATGGAAGGTATCCACTGCTGCCATGATTGGTCCGGGTGTGGTGTGGAAATCTCCGACGGGTATCCCCGGTGCGTTGTGCAGCGCGTAAACCTGAGAGATATCGAACCGGCCCATGATCCCCTCTTCGACCATCACACCGGCCCCGCCTCCGTCTTCTTCGGCAGGCTGGAAGATCAACGCAACCCGACCCCGGAAATTCCGCGTTTCGGCCAGGTATCGTGCGGCGCCCAGCAACATCGCAGTGTGACCATCATGGCCGCAGGCGTGCATCTTGCCGGGGTGTTTCGATGCATACTCTACACCCGTTTCTTCGGGGATGGGCAGCGCATCCATGTCAGCGCGCAGGCCGATGGTCGGGCCTTCGCCCCGCCCGTTGATGATTGCAACAATCCCTGTCTTGGCGATCCCTTCATGCAATTCATCCACGCCGAATTCGCGCAAACGGTCCGCCACAAAAGCCGCCGTTTCATGGCATTCGAATTCCAGTTCCGGGATCGAATGCAGATGCTGGCGCCACGCGGCCATATCGGTCGAGAATTCGGCAATTCGGTTCACGACGGGCATCTGGGGTGGACTCCTGATCCTGACTACGGAATGGATGCATCTGACACCGGAACGAAAGGGTTCGCAATGGCCGAAAATCCTCTGATCCACGACAGCGATGCGGGTATCGAGCGTCTGCTGGAAATCATGCGCCGATTGCGTGACCCGGATACAGGCTGTCCGTGGGACATCGAACAGGATTTCGCCACCATCGCCCCCTATACGATCGAGGAAGCCTACGAAGTCGCCGACGCAATCGAACGCGAGGCGTATGACGAGTTGAAAGGCGAGCTTGGCGACCTGCTGTTCCAATCCGTCTTTCACGCACAAATGGCCGAAGAAGCCGGGCATTTCACCTTTCAGGACGTGGTCCGCACCATGTCGGACAAGATGGTTGACCGGCACCCGCATGTCTTCGGCGACGAATCCCGCGATAAGTCCGCCGAGCAGCAGACTGCAGATTGGGAAACCATCAAGGCCGCAGAACGCGCGGGGAAAGAGCAGAAGGGCGCATTGGACGGTGTAGCTGCCAACCTGCCTGCCCTTCTGCGCGCCCATAAGCTGCAAAAACGCGCCGCCCGCGTGGGATTCGACTGGCCCGATGCCAGCCATGTTCTGGCCAAAATCACCGAAGAGGCCGCCGAGTTGGAAGAGGCGCGCAACAGCATGGATGCAGACGCACTAGAGGATGAATTCGGCGATCTGCTGTTTGTGATGGTCAATCTGGGCCGCCATCTGGGCATCGAACCCGAGGCAGCCCTGCGTCGCACCAACGCCAAATTCACTCGCCGGTTCGAACAGGTCGAGGCGCGTTTGGCCGCCCGTGGAAAAACCCCGTCGCAAAGCGATTTGGCCGAGATGGACGCGCTGTGGTACGAAGTGAAAACTGAAGAGCATCTCGCCAACGGCAAACTCCCGCCGGTGGATGCAGTAGCCGATACGTAAATCGCCTAGACAAGTGCGGTGACACTTGCGAGTGTCCGCCCTTCAAGATTCCGGAGACAAAGCATGGCACCGCGTAAGATCATCATCGACACCGACCCCGGTCAGGATGACGCTGTCGCCATTCTTCTGGCTTTGGCCAGCCCCGAAGAGATTGACGTACTGGGTATCACTGCCGTAGCCGGAAACGTACCGCTCGAACTGACCGCAAAGAACGCCCGCATTGTCTGCGAACTGGCCGGGCATACTCACATCCCGGTTTATGCCGGGTGCGGCACCCCTTTGAAACGACCTTTGATCACGGCCGAACATGTGCATGGCAAAACCGGGCTGGACGGGCCTGTCTTGCCCGATCCGGAAATGCCTCTGGCCGATGGGCACGCAGTTGACTTCATTATCGACACCCTGCGCGCGCATGAGGCTGGCACGGTGACGCTCTGCCCGCTGGGGCCGCTGACCAACATCGCCACAGCCATTCAGAAAGCGCCTGATATCACGGATAGAGTGCAGGAGATCGTGCTGATGGGAGGGGCGTATTTTGAGGTCGGGAACATCACACCCGCCGCCGAATTCAACATTTACGTCGACCCGGAAGCTGCTGAAATTGTGTTCAAATCTGGCGTACCTATAGTCGTCATGCCGCTAGACGTGACCCATGACGCATTGGTCACACCACACCGAACCGACGCGTTCCGGGCGCTGGACAGCAAAGTCGGTCATGCGGTCGCCGAAATGACCGACTTCTTCGAACGCTTCGACAAGGAAAAATACGGCTCGGAAGGAGCGCCGCTACACGATCCCTGCGTCACCGCCTATTTGATAAAGCCAGCACTGTTCTCGGGCCGATATATAAATGTTGAAATCGAAACGCAGTCCGAGCTGACAATGGGCATGACCGTGGCCGACTGGTGGCGGGTCACCAACCGCGCTCCGAACGCCATGTTCATGGGCGACGTAGACGCCGCCGGATTTTTCGACCTGCTTACAGAAAGGCTGGCTCGCCTATGAGCGCCGCACTGAAACTCGCCCGTCCTGAAGACCTTGACCGTTTAATGGGGCTGGTCACAGCCTTTCATACAGAATCCGGGATCACGCAGGATTCGGATCAAACCCGCAGCGCGTTGGCCCCCTTGCTTGAGGGCATCCCCCACGGTTGCGTCTATCTGATCGGCCCGGGCCGCGCGCCTCTGGGCTATATCGTTTTGACCTTTGGCTGGTCTGTGGAATTCGGCGGCATGGACGGCTTTGTTGACGAAATATACATCCGCCCCGCAGTTCGCGGGCGCGGTATCGCAACCGAAGTTCTGCTCGCCTTGCCGAAAGCCCTGGCCGGAGCGGGGCTGACGGCCTTGCACCTTGAAGTCGACCGCACGAACGAAGCCACGCAGAACCTGTACTTGCGCACAGGCTTCAAACCGCGTGACCGGTATATGCTAATGAGCAAAACGCTTTAACGCGCTTCTATCCCCATATCCATACCTGGTACGTCCATGCTCATGACGGGATCACTCGACGAGGCCGACATACCGGTAAGCGGATAGGTACCTGGACCTGAACAAGCGGCCAGCACCCCAATTGAGAGAACGGAAATCGTCAGAAGCAACTTTGAAACAGGCATCGTATTCTCCTCTCTGCAATAGAGATTGAATAGCAAGATTACTTTACCATACGTTAGGAACTAGTTCACACATAACGGACATTAAATTGCCAATATTTGGACATTATGTTGTGAATCAAAGACTTGGGTTGCCAAAAAACTCGCAAAAAAATCAATCCGAACTATCCGATCGCAATGGCATCTCGAAAAATAGCAGATGGCCTTCTGCAATTTCCGGGATCTCCGCATATGCGTCCCTCAGGTGAAACCCCATTGAGAGGTAAAGGCGGGTTGCCGCCAGCAGCGGCTTACCGGTGTCCATGCGGATTAAGTCAAACCCCTGATCGCGGCATTTCTGGATCAAAGACAGCATGATGGCACGGCCTGCCCCAGTACCGCGCGCGCTGTCCCGGACGAAAACGCGTTTGATCTCGGCCACGCCCGGTTCGATCGTATGGAACATGCCGCATCCGACGGGCTGGTTATCTTTCAGCGCCAGACAAGTGCCACCATTCGGTGCGCTGTGTTCAACCTCGATGGCTTCCATTACGCGGGCATACTTGTCCCGTGAATAAATGGTTTGAACAATCCGCTGCGATTTCTCATCCAGTGTCAGCAAGAATTCGCGGTATTCCCAACACAAACGCCGGACCGCATCAAAGTGGTCCGGCGTTCTGGGTTCTATGATGCTAAGCAATAGCTGATCCTCAGATAGATTTGAGGATCAGATTAACACTCAGCGCTTCAGGATCGAAGCCCCGGCATATTCGGCAACCTCACCCAGCGATTCCTCGATGCGGATCAGCTGGTTGTACTTGGCCAACCGGTCCGACCGCGCCAGCGAGCCGGTTTTGATCTGACCGCAATTGGTCGCCACAGCCAGATCGGCAATGGTGGCGTCCTCGGTCTCGCCCGAACGGTGCGACATCACGTTGGTGTAACGCGCGCGGTGGGCCATATCGACAGCGCGAAGGGTCTCGGTCAGCGAGCCGATTTGGTTCACCTTGACCAGCATCGAGTTCGCACAGCCGCGCTCGATCCCCTCGGCCAGACGCTCGGGGTTGGTCACGAACAGGTCGTCGCCTACCAGTTGGACCTTGTCGCCGATGGCATCGGTCAGAGCTTTCCAACCATCCCAGTCATCCTCGGACATGCCGTCCTCGATCGAGATGATTGGGTAGTCGTTGACCAGCGCCGCCAGATAGGCCGCGTTTTCGTCGGACGACAGCGAAATCCCCTCGCCCGCCAGTACGTATTTGCCATCTTTGAAATACTCGGTCGCGGCGCAATCCAGCGCCAGATGGATTTCCTCACCCGGTTTGTAGCCCGCCTTTTCGATGGATTTCAGAATGAAATCCAGCGCCTCACGGGTGCTGGCGATGTTCGGCGCAAAACCGCCCTCGTCACCCACACCGGTGGCCAGACCAGCAGCGGACAGCTCTTTTTTCAATGTGTGGAACACTTCCGAGCCCATACGCACCGCTTCGCGGATATTCGCGGCGGCGGTCGGCATGATCATGAATTCCTGAATGTCGATAGGGTTGTCGGCGTGCTCACCGCCGTTGATGATGTTCATCATCGGAACCGGCAGAACGCGGGCCGAGGTACCACCAACATAGCGGAACAGCGGCTGCGTGGTGAAATCCGCCGCCGCCTTTGCGGTTGCCAGAGAAACACCCAGAATGGCATTTGCGCCCAAGCGGCCCTTGTTCTCGGTCCCGTCCAGTTCGATCATGGCTTGGTCGATGGCCACCTGCTCGGTCGCGTCAAACCCCACCAGTTCCTCGGCGATTTCACCGTTTACGGCGGCGACGGCTTCCAGCACGCCCTTGCCCATGTAACGCGATTTGTCACCGTCGCGCTTTTCGACCGCTTCGTAAGCACCGGTCGATGCACCCGACGGCACTGCGGCGCGGCCCATTGTGCCGTCTTCCAGGATCACGTCCACCTCGACGGTCGGGTTGCCCCGGCTGTCCAGAATTTCGCGTGCGTGGATGTCGATGATGGTGCTCATGAGGCCCGTCCCTGTGGCTGCAATCAGTTGCACGCCTCTTAGCATCACAGGGCGAAAAGTAAACCGTTCATGTTAACGCTAACACAAATATTGCCGAGCCTTTGGGGCTAACAGCCTGTTGTTTGCGCAAACCTGCGACGATCCGTCAGGCAGCAACCGCCAGTTCGCGCGCCAGCTTGCGTTCCCGCAGGAACGTATACATCCCCGAACCAATGATCAGAGCGGATCCGGCCAATGTTATCACATCCGGGCGCTCACCAAACATCAGCATGCCTGCCATGATCGAGAAAACCAGCCGCGTATAGCGGAATGGCGTCAGGGCCGAAGCCTCACCAAGCCGAAGGGCTGTGACGATGCCGTAATAGCCCAGCACACCAAAGCCAACAGCTCCCAGATACGGGCCAATCTCAGCAGCCTGGAAAGCAACAATGGGTTGCGCTGTAAACAGCATCAACGCCGCACCTGACAAGGCCACAGCAAGGTACGCCTGCAGCGCCACGACAGAGGACGCAACCCGGCTGTCCAGCTTGCGCGTGATCAAATCCCGCGCGGCAATGGCGATCACAGTGGCTACGACAAACAGGGACTCGGGCTGAAACCCTTCGAACCCCGGGCGGATAATCATCAGAACGCCTATGAAGCCTATGCCGATCGCGCTCCACCGCCGCCAACCGACAGTTTCGCCCAGAAACAGCGCAGCCCCCATGGTCACGGCCAGCGGTAATGCCTGAAACACGGCGGCCACAATAGACAGTTCCACCATCGACAGAGCGGTTACAAAAGTCAGCGCGCCAATCGTTTCGGTCCCGGCGCGTGCAAGCGGCAACGATTTCCATGCCAGAGGGTCAAAGATACGTTTGCGCGTGACCAACGCCAAAAGCGCAAACAGAAACCCGCAAACGACACCAAGCACAAGCATGATCTGTCCGGTCGGTACCGTCACCGAAAGGAGCTTGATGAACATATCCTCAAGCGCAAAAGCAGCCATCGCGCCGACGACCAGCAAAATGCCGTTTACGTTATTCATAGTCATGTCCGTAAGTATATGCGGCTCGTGCCGCCATTTCCTTCACCAAAATCGCATGACAGAGGCTTAGGCAAGCACTATCCCTTGGGAATTCATGAATTCCCGTGGGCTTGGCCTTCGAATTTTGTGATGGATTAATCCTGTTCCAAAGGTACGCCGTACAGTTCCAACCGATGGCCTTTCAGCTTGTAACCCAGCTTGGCGGCAATCTTTTCCTGTAGCGCCTCAATCTCGGGGTCGACGAATTCGATCACCTCGCCTGATTGCATGTCGATCAGGTGGTCATGGTGGTCCCGCTCGGCATCCTCATACCGCGCGCGCCCGTCGCCGAATTCCAGACGTTCCAAAATCCCCGCCTCTTCGAACAGTTTGACCGTGCGATAGACGGTGGCGATGGAGATACCCGAATCCACCTCGGAGGCACGGGAATATAATTCCTCGACATCCGGATGATCGTCGCTTTGCTGCAGCACCCGCGCAATCGTGCGGCGTTGCCCCGTCATACGCAGGCCTTTGGCTTCGCAACGGGCGATGATCGTGTCGGACATGAGTGATCCTCGGAGTAGTTCGGGTCTCTGTCTTAATACGTCCGCGCGGATCACGCCACAGGGATTTGCACCCTAAGCCACACGTCGCAGGTCAGCCCAGATCGGCAAGTGATCCGAGGCGATATGCGCCGGACGTGCGCTGTGAACGCCGTGTAGCACCGCCTCAAGCCCTTCGCCCAGCGCGATCCGGTCCAGCGCGCCCAGCGGCTGTGCAGCAGGAAAACTGGGAACCGGTGGCAAGAACCGCATATCGGGGGCCAGATGGTCCAGCACCGGCTGACGCGACCATTCGTTGAAATCCCCGGCCCAAACGGTGGGCATATCGGCCAATTCATTGTCGAAATGGCGAATATGAGTGATCTGCTGGCGCCGGGAAGCTGGCAACAGGCCCAGATGCATTCCCATGACCCGCAGCGGGCCGATCGGTGTGTCAAACTCCACACGCACCGCCCCTCTAGGCTCAAGCCCCGGCAAATCATGGTGACCGGTTTGCCGAACGTGAATTGCATCGCCACGCCAGATCACCGCATTCCCGTGCCAGCCCAGACTGCCCGCCCCGCCCAGATCGACGATTTGCCAACCAGCCTCATCCAGCATGAAGTGGGGCAAAGCGGCTGGGCGCGGAGGCAGGCGTTTGTCTGCCTCTTGCAGCACCACAATATCAGCCTGCATGCTGTCGATAACCTGCATAATGCGCTGAGGCTGCCGTCGGAAATCGAGGCCAACACATTTCTGGATGTTATAGCTGGCAATGCGCAGGGTCGATTGGGGTTTCATGAGGCTCTGATCACTCTGGTTCATTCAAAGTGCCATGCCTGTCGCTGGGTGCAACCCCTCTGGCATTCACAATGCCAAAGAAACCCAGTCTTTACCGCCGAAGCCGATCATTTGCCCGTGAAACGACCTGCGACAGACGGTTTTGCTTGATACGTCGCCACCCTTATCTCTATCCCGAAACAAGAGCCTTGGCAGACCGCCAACGCAACGGGGGATCAATGGTTTCAAGCAATATCCAGTCAGGCAACACCACGCGCGCCAGCCTCGTGTTGGTGATCGGCGGCATGATGTGGGGCCTCTATTGGATACCCGTCCGGTTCTTCTATGACCTCGGGTTGACCGGTCCGTGGCCGGGTATAGCGATGTATAGCTCTGCCCTTCTTGTTCTGGTTCCTTTGGTCTGGCGTGAACGATTAACGCTTGCCCTGCAATGGCGTGATCTTGTCGTCAGTGGCATGTTCACAGGCGCAGCTTTCAGCCTGTATTCGATCAGCCTTGTCTACACCGACGTCGTCCGTTCGATCCTATTGTTCTATCTGACGCCCATCTGGGGCACGATGTTGGGTGTCATTTTCCTGAATGAGCGCATTGGCATCGGACGCATCATTGGCCTGCTTTGTGGGATCGGAGGGCTTTTCGTCGTCCTTGGTGACGCAGGCCATCTGCCCTGGCCACAGAATATCGGCGACTGGTTGGCACTTGCCTCGGGCATGTGCTGGGCACTGGGGACGCTGGGCCTATATCGCACAAGCAGCATATCTGTATCTGGACAGGTTCTATCCTTCGTCTTGGGAGCAATGATCCTGTCGCTGATCGGTCTTGTGCTTTTACCAGGCCCGATCCAACCAGATGTCGCCGAGACAGACAGACTCTTATTGCTCGTCTTCGTTTTGCTCTCAGCCCTTTACGTCCTGCCGATGATCTTCATGACCATCTGGCCTGCCACAAAGCTGTCCCCCGCGCGAGTCGGCATATTGCTGATGAGCGAAGTGGTGGTCGGGCTTGCCTCGGCTGCAGTGCTGTCCGGCGAACCGTTCGGCCTGCGCGAACTATTTGGGGCGGCCCTGATCGTCAGCGCCGCCGCGTTAGAGATTGTCCGGGATTAAGGACGCACCATAACCAAACTACGTCCCACAGAACGTCGCGTGGACCACTTCCTTCTCAGTCGGAGGGTGTGTGAGGTCACTCGCTTCCGGCTGATCTTCGTAAGGCCGAGCAAGCACGGCATTCAGCCTGTGGAAAGGCGCATAGTCCCCCTGAACAGCGGCCTGTATCATCTGTTCAACCCGGTGATTGCGCGGAATGAAGGCCGGGTTGGCGGCACCCATCACCGCTTGCGGGTCTTTTTCATGCTCTAGCCGAACGCGCCAGCCTTTGGCCCATTCATCATAGGCTTCTGGGTCCAAGAACTGATCGCGGGCTTTATCACCGCCCAGCGCCCGGAAGGTGTTGGTAAAATCCGCACTGTTATGCGCCATTCTCGTCAGCAGGTCGGTGATCAGCGCCTCGTCGCCCTCTTCTTCGGTGGTCAGGCCGATCTTGGCGCGGAAGCGCCGCAGCCATTCCTGCTGGATCAGGCCCGGCATGGCTTGCACGATCTCGGTCGCTTCTTGAACGGCACCTTCAGGATCGTCCAATTGCTGGATCAAGGCCGTCGCCAGTTGGGCCAGATTCCACACTGCGATATCCGGCTGGTTGGAATAAGCATAGCGCCCCATCCGGTCGATCGAGCTGTAGACCGTGTTCGGATGATAACTGTCCATAAAGGCACACGGGCCATAGTCGATCGTCTCACCCGCAATCGAGGAATTGTCGGTGTTCATCACCCCATGAATGAAGCCAACGCTCATCCAGTGCGCAATCAGCCGGGCCTGTGCATCCCGCACCTCGCGCAATAACCCCATCGGCCCATCGGCCTGCGGATAATGTCGGTCAATCGCGTATTCGGTCAGCCGCTTTAGGTTATCGACCTGCCTGCGCCCCGCGAACACCTGAAACGTACCCACGCGCAGATGGCTTTTTGCGACACGGGTCAGAACCGCGCCCGGCATCGGACCTTCGCGCAACACGACCTCGCCGGTCTCGACCGCGGCCAAGGCGCGGGTCGTGGGGACGCCCAGCGCATGCATCGCCTCGGACACAACGTATTCCCGAAGTACCGGACCAAGCCACGCGCGGCCATCCCCTTGGCGGCTGAAAGGCGTCTGGCCGGAACCTTTCAACTGGATGTCCCGCCGCACCCCATCCGTACCAACCGTTTCCCCCAACAGAACGGCACGTCCGTCCCCGAGTTGAGGGTTGTAGGTTCCAAACTGATGCCCCGAATAAAGCTGTGCAATCGGCTCGGCCCCTTCAGGCAGCGCGTTGCCTGCAAAAGTCTCAGCCATCTCTTGCACATCACCGGGTGAGACGCGCAGGATCTTTGCCAGTTCTTCGTTGAACACCACCAAACGGGGCGCACGCACAGGCGCAGGTGCCTGCCGCGCATAGAAACTGTCGGGAAGGCGCGTGTAGCTGTTGTCGAACGGGATCGTCAGGGTCATGTCGCAAACATATTGTCGAAACACGCAATTACCATAGCGGATCGAACGCCTGCGTGCATAATCCCCTTGAACGGAACAGAGGCCCCCATGACCCCGCAACAGATCATCGAGCACCTGAACCTTCAACGCCACCCCGAGGGCGGCTGGTTCCGCGAAACATGGCGGGCCAACAATGAAGGGCGCGCCACTGGCACTTGCATCTATTTCCTGCTGCAAGCGGATGAGCGCAGTCACTGGCACCGCGTCGATTCAACTGAGATCTGGCTGTACCACGCGGGCGCGCCGTTGACCCTATCGCTCAGCCCCACCGAAGACGGCCCCGCTACCGACCACCTGTTGACGCCGGACCTGACGAAAGGCGCGCCGCAAGTGATCGTGCCTACGAACCACTGGCAGTCGGCGCAAACCACCGGAGACTACACTCTGGTCAGTTGCACAGTCTCACCGGGGTTCGAGTTCGAAGGCTTTGTGCTGGCCGAGCCAGGTTTCGATATTCCACGCGGCTGAAGCATGGACCATCGCGCCCTCATATCGTCGATACCGGCTGAGGTGAAAGACGACCTCCAGAAACGCTCTGATGTGGCGGGGCTTCGGCACTTAGCGCTCTATCTTTTACTACTTGCAGGAACGTCCACCTGCATCGCTTTCAGAGTTCCTCTTTGGCCCCTTTTCATACTTCCGCAGGGTGTTCTTCTGGTCTTTCTTTTCACCCTGAGCCACGAGTGCACACATAAAACGCCGTTTCGCAGCGAATGGTTGAATGATGTCGTCGGGCACGTGGTCTCAATACCGATCACCCTGCCCTTTACCTGGTTTCGCTATTTCCACCTGGCCCACCACAAATGGACCAACCACACAAAGAAAGACCCCGAACTGGACGGTAAACCTCGGCCCGGAAATTGGCGCGACCTGCTGATATATCTCAGCGGCTGGACCTATTGGACGGGGATGGCAAAAGTTCTGATCCGAAACGCCTTTGGCCGGATCGACGCACCCTACCTGCCTGCGCGCCAGCATAGAGCAGTGCGGCTGGAGGCGCGGTTGATGCTGGGTGTTTACACATTCGCTGGTTTCAGCCTGTTCTTTTCATCAGCGTTATTCTGGCTATGGCTTTTACCGGTGCTGATCGCGCAACCGTTCTTGCGCCTCTACCTGCTGGCCGAACACGGCCTGTGCCCACCGGTCGCCAATATGCTTGAGAATTCGCGCACGACATTCACCAACCGCATCGTCCGGTTTCTGGCATGGAACATGCCCTACCATGCCGAACACCACGCATTTCCCAATGTACCGTTTCACCAATTGCCTGCCCTGCATCACTGGACCCGGTTGCATTTGAAATCGACCATGGACGGGTATTCTGAATTTACAGTGGCCTACGTCAAATCCCTTGAACGTTGACGAGACCGAATGCGGAAGCCTCACTTAGCCGGGCGCATCCCTGACAACAGCACTCACCACGCCCCCGCCAACCAGCGCCTGAACCCCCGTTGTTCCCGGGCACGAAGTCGGCAAGCCCCGCGCCACACGCACCGCAAGATAGGCGAAGGCTTGGGCCTCCAGCATGTCTCCGTCCAGGCCCACGGCCTCGACCGGTTCAACCGGGCAATCCAGTGAAACACGCAGCATCTCCATCAACACCGGGTTGCGCCGTCCTCCGCCGGTGACCAACACGCGGGACGGTGGTTTTGGGCAATGCTCCATCCCCTGCACCACGCCCGCTGCGCACATGCCGGTCAGGGTTGCAACAGCGTCAGCGTCGGACAGTTCTTTCACCAGTCCGATCATTTCGGCAAAGTCGTTTCGATCCAACGATTTCGGCGGCATGCGGGCAAAGAATGGTTCCGCCAGAAACAGCTCAAATGCACCCATTTCCACAGAACCGCCGCGGGCCACTGCACCATCGCGGTCCATCGGCAAGCCCAAACGCGCCTGCATCAGGTCGTCAACGGGCGCATTGGCAGGACCGGTATCGAAGGCCAACAGCGCGCCAGGGGCTTCCGGCCCGTCAAAGCTGGGGTCGACATAAGTCAGATTGCTAACACCGCCGAGGTTCAGGAAACACACAGGCTCAGTTGCGCCGATCCATTTGGCGCAGGCGAAGTGGAAGAACGGCGCCAATGGCGCGCCTTCGCCCCCCATAGCTACGTCATCGCTGCGGAAATCCCAGACCACAGGCACGCCCAGAGCTTGCGCCAGCCCCTTTCCATCGCCCACTTGCAAGGTCCCGCGCCCGCGCGGTTCATGCGCAAGAGTTTGACCATGGAAACCGATCAGGTCGATCTCTTCGAATTCTGACAACGCCTCGGCATGGGCAATGGTGACTAGTTCAGCAGCCGCATCCACGTCTGGCCCGTGCCACTGCCCAAGCGCCGACCGCAGGATGCCTCTTTCCTCGTCCGAATAAGCCCTGTATCCGCTGGGGCCAAAGCCCTGTATCCTGTGCCCGTCAGTCTGGACTACAGCAGTGTCCACTCCGTCAAGTGACGTCCCGGACATTGCCCCCAATGCGCTGATCGTGCCTGTTTTGCTAATTGCCCGGCCCACGTTAGCCCTCTTGCAGCTTTTCGCACCCGTTTATCGGCGCTTTGCCCACAACCTGCACGTTATTCCAAAGCCAAGGCAAGCCACATCGTTTGTACCGCACGTTTTTCTTGGAAATGGTGCCTTTTCCTTGCCACCCCCACCGCCTATACACTGCCCCGCAACATTAACCCAAAGGGCACGATATGACCTACCACCCCAAATCGGATTTCATCGCCACGATGATCGAGCGCGGCTTTCTCGCCGACTGCACCGATTATCAGGGCCTTGACGAAGCGCTGATCAGTGGGTGCAAACCGGCCTATATCGGCTTTGATGCAACGGCAAAGTCGTTGCACGTGGGAAGCCTGATCCAGATCATGATGCTGCGCTGGTTCCAGAAAACCGGCCACCAGCCGATCACCCTGATGGGCGGCGGCACCACCAAGGTGGGCGATCCGTCCTTCCGCGCCGATGAACGCCCCCTTCTGGGCCCCGAACAGATCGACGAAAACATCGCGGGCATCAAAAAGGTGTTCTCGGCCTACATCGACTATGACACCGACGCCAAAAACAAGGCGCTGATGCTGAACAATGCCGAGTGGTTGGACGAGCTCAACTACCTCGATTTCCTGCGCGATATCGGGCGGCATTTCTCGGTCAACCGGATGCTGTCGTTCGAGTCCGTGAAATCGCGGCTGGATCGCGAACAATCGCTGAGCTTCCTTGAATTCAACTACATGATCCTGCAGGCCTATGACTTCCTTGAACTGAACCGCCGCTATGGTTGCGTTCTGCAGATGGGCGGCTCAGATCAGTGGGGCAACATCGTCAACGGTATCGACCTGACCCGCCGCGTGCTGGATCATGAGATCTACGGCCTGACATCGCCCCTGCTGACCACCAGCGACGGCAAGAAGATGGGCAAATCTCAGGACGGTGCAGTCTGGTTGAACGCCGATATGCGCTCGCCCTACGAGTTCTGGCAGTTTTGGCGCAACACCACCGATGCGGATGTGGGACGGTTCCTGAAGCTCTACACCGAAATGCCGGTGGATGAGTGTGACCGTCTGGGCGCGCTACAAGGGTCCGAGATCAACGAGGCCAAGATCCGTCTTGCCAACGAAGTGACAACCCTTGCCCACGGTGCCGAGGCTGCGGCAACCGCAGAAGCCACCGCCCGCGAGGTGTTCGAGAGAGGCGGCGTGGGCGGAGACCTGCCGACCCTGACCCTCAGCCCTGATGAGCTGGGCGACGGGATGTCCATCGTTCAGATCATCGTCAAATCGGGACTGGCGAAATCGGGCAAAGAGGCAAAGCGCCTGATCGCCGAAAACGGTGCTAAGCTGGATGATGCGCCGCTGACCGACGCGGGGCTTATGATTGACGCGGGCGCTTTGTCATCGCCGATCAAGTTGAGCGCCGGTAAAAAGCGCCACGCCTTGGTTCAGCTGGGCTGATCAGGACCGAGAGATTTATGATTAACGGCCACCTGATCGGGTGACCGTTTTCTTTTCAGCTGGCGTAAATACAATTACCGCTTGCCGCCTTTTCCGCCACCTTTGCCGTCGCCGCCTCCGTGGCCACCTTTGCCGCCACCTTTGCCGTCGCCGCCTCCGTGGCCACCTTTGCCGCCACCTTTACCGTCGCCTCCTTTACCGCCACCATGGCCACCTTTGCCATCGCCGCCTTTGCCACCGCCGTGGCCTCCTTTGTCGCCACCTTTACCGTCGCCATTACTGCCACCATTGCCATGACCGCCACCGCCGTTACCGGAACCGTTACCTTGGCCGTTGTTCCCGCCACCATTACCAGTGCCGGGACCGGACCCACCATTGTTGCCCCCCCCGTTCCCGGAATTCCCGTTGTTTCCATTGCCGTTGCCCGGACCGCCGCTGTTCCCGCCGTTGCCGCCACCGCTGTTCCCGCCGTTGCCGCCACCGTTGTTCCCGCCGTTGCCGCCGCCGTTGTTCCCGCCGTTGCCGCCGCCGCTGCCACCGCCGTTGTTCCCGCCGTTGCCGCCGCCGTTGTTCCCGCCGTTGCCGCCACCATTGTTCCCGCCGCTGCCGCCGCCGTTGTTCCCACCGTTGCCGCCACCGTTGTTCCCGCCGTTGCCGCCGCCGTTGTTCCCGCCGTTGCCGCCACCGTTGTTCCCGCCGCTGCCGCCGCCATTGTTCCCACCGTTGCTGCCGCCGTTGTTCCCGCCGTTACCGCCGCCGTTATCTGGGTTAAACTGGGCGAACTGCTCGTCTCCAAGGTCTTCTCCAGAATTCCCGGACGTGCCAATCGAACCTGTAGGAATATCTGTCAACAACGCTGCCAATCCAGGGCATTGTGCTGACGTGTTGCGCAGTGTGGTCGCAAAATCCGACCGTGTTTGCAGGCGCTCCAAAAAGCTGGGAGTAACCTGCTGGCAATCGCACATCGCCTGATAATCCCCACGATTTGCAGCATCCCGCGCGGTTTTCCAGTTACACACTTCTGGTGCCGCAGACGCGCTGCTTGCTGCCATAACTGTTAACAAAGGGGCTGCCACCAGCGCCGGGATTCCAATCCTTAAACTCTTGCTCATATCTTTAGTCTCCTTAAACGGCGTTTGTTCGACTCGCCATTTCGCTAAATGTCGATGTGAGACCTGAGCATTAAGCTTGGTTAAAGAGCGTCTGAGAATGGCTTGAGAAAAGGCATAGACCTCAAGAAAATAAGCGCCCAAATTATGGACAGCACCTAAATTTGGACGTTAAATGAACGAATGTTCATATCCCATATGTAAGGATCCGCAATGCAATTGGCCAACACATGCGCAATCATCACTGGCGGCGCTTCAGGACTGGGCGAAGCAACCGCACGCTACTTCGCGGAGCTGGGCGCGCAAGTCACCATATTGGATCGAGATACCACCCGTGGCCCGCAAGTAGCCGCTGAAATAGACGGACATTTCGCGGAAACGGACGTGACTGACGAAACTTCGGTCGCGGCCGCTGTGGCTCATGCAAAAAAGAAGATGGGCCGCATCACAGCCGCCGTGAACTGCGCAGGTATCGCCATCGGCGCCAAGACGGTTGGTAAGGACGGCCCCCACCCCCTGGACGCGTTTCAACGCACGATCGACATCAACCTGGTGGGCACCTTCAACATATCGCGCCTCGCTGCAGCCGAGATGGCAAAGAACGAGCCAGAGCTCGACGGCGCGCGCGGGGTGATAATCAACACAGCATCCATCGCCGCGTTTGACGGTCAAAAGGGACAGGCGGCCTATGCGGCCTCGAAAGGTGGGGTCGTCGGCATGACGTTGCCCATGGCGCGTGATCTGGCCGCAAGCGGAATACGGGTAATGGCGATTGCCCCCGGTATCTTCATGACCCCAATGCTGGCAAGCCTGCCCGAAGACGTGCAGCAGCAGTTGGCCGCCGACGTTCCCAACCCTGCCCGGCTGGGCGATCCACGCGAATACGGACGGCTTGCAGGTTTCATCGTCGAAATGGGTTACCTGAACGGAGAAGTTATCCGCATCGACGGTGCATTGCGAATGCGGTAAGTCTGCGTCATGACCGAACGGGAAAAGATGCTTTCCGGGCAGTGGTATTGCTGTTTGGACGCGGAACTTGAGGCGTTGCGCTCGCAAGCCCGCCGCGCCGTTCACGCGCATAACACCTGCCATCCAGACAACCGCGGCGCCATGGCACCTGATTTGCAGGCATTGTTTGCGGCAACTGGCCCGGATTGCTTTATCGAAGCTCCGTTTCATTGCGCCTATGGGATGAACATTCACCTTGGCGCGCGGGTCTATTTCAATGCGGGCTGCGTGGTTCTGGACACCGCAACAGTTCGGGTCGGAGACGATACGATGTTTGGCCCGCACGTACAGATCTATTGCGCCCAGCACGCCAAGGACCCTGACGAGCGTTCACAGGGTCTGGAAATCGGGCTCCCCGTGACCATTGGTCGGAACGTATGGGTGGGCGGTGGCGCCATCCTGATGCCCGGTATCACCATTGGCGACAATGCCACCATTGGCGCGGGAAGTGTCGTCACCAAAGACGTTGCAGCAAATCAAACCGTGGTCGGGAACCCAGCCCGTCCCCTTGCTTACTGCTAAACACTTTCGGCTTTTTCTTCCAAAATCAGCCACTCTTCCTCAGCTGCCGCCAGCTTTTCCTGCCGTTCAACCAGCGCTTCGGTCGCCTTCTGAAATTTCACAGGTTCGCGGGTGAACAACTCGGGATCTGACATGAGTTCTTCCAGCTTGCCGATCTCGGCCTCAAGTCGGGCGATTTCGGCTGGCAGTTTCTCAAGCCGGTGCTTCTCCGAGAATGACAGGCCGGATTTGGGTTGGCTTTCCTGCTTTATCTTCGGCTTGGAAGATTTTGTTTTTTCAGTCTTCTTATCAACCACATCTCCACGCTGGGCAATATAGTCAGACCATCCGCCCGCATAGACAGTGGCACGGCCATTGCCCTCCATTGCGATGGTCGTGGTTGCCACACGATCCAGAAAATCCCGGTCGTGGCTGACCAACAGAACAGTGCCGTCATAGTCGTCCAGCAGCTCCTGCAACAGGTCCAGCGTCTCAACATCCAGATCGTTGGTCGGTTCGTCCAACACCAGCAGGTTCGAGGACTTGGCCATCAACTTGGCAAGCAGTAATCGCGCTTTTTCTCCACCTGACAGAGATTTAACGGCCGCTCTTGCCTGCCTCTCGTCAAACAGGAACTCCTTAAGGTAGCCAACAACATGCTTGGGTTGCCCACCGACCATCACCTGATCGGCCTTGCCGGATACCCGCATCTCGGGGTCGCCAGTCAGGCTGTCCCACAGGCTCATTTCGGGGTCCAGTTGCGCGCGCGTCTGGTCGAAAACGGCTATCTCAAGGTTGGTGCCTAATGTCACCGAGCCATCATCCGGCTGTTCCTGACCCAACAACATTTTCAATAGCGTCGTCTTGCCCACACCGTTTGGTCCGACAAAGGCCACCCGGTCGCCGCGCTGCACCAGCAGATCGAAATTCCGAACGATCTGTTGCGCCCCAAAAGACTTAGCCAACCCTTTGGCTTCAATCACCTTTCGCCCGGATTTCGGCCCGGCCTCCAGCGTCATCGCAGCTGAACCCTGACGCTTGATCTGCGCCGCTTTCTCGGCCCGCAGTGCCTGAAGAGCGCGAACCCGGCCCTGATTGCGTTTGCGACGGGCGCTGATGCCTTCGACGGCCCACTTCGCTTCGGACTTGATCAGGCGGTTCAGCTTGTGGCGTTGCTGATCCTCTTCTTCCCAAATCTTGTCACGCCAGGATTCGAACGCGTCGAACCCCTGTTCCTGCCGACGCACTGCCCCGCGATCAATCCAAAGCGTGGCACGCGTCAACGCACGCAGAAACGCGCGGTCGTGTGAAATCAGCACATAGGCAGTCCGCGTCGCGCCCAACTCACGTTCCAGCCACGCGATGGCTTCGATGTCCAGATGGTTTGTCGGTTCGTCCAGCAGCATCAGGTCGGGCGCTTCGGCCATCAGCTTAGCCAAGGCCGCCCGCCGCCGTTCCCCGCCCGAGGCGGTTTCAATCGGGCGTGAAGGATCGAACTTCAGCCCCTCACCGGCGCGTTCAACCTTATACAACTCGCCGGGCTCCAACCCGCTAGAGGCATAGTCGCCCAGCGTGGCAAATCCCTCCATACTGGGGTCTTGTTCCATGTATCCAACGGATTTTCCGGGAGGAATCACGATGTCGCCGCGGTCAGGTTCGACCAGGCCAGCCATAACTTTCATAAGGGTGGATTTACCTGACCCATTCCGCCCCACCAAGGCCACGCGATCACCCGGCTGAACCACCAGATCCAGCTCGGAAAACACCGGGTCGCCCCCAAAGGTCAGGGAAATGCCGGACATCTGCAACAAAGGAATTCTCGCCATACCCGCCAGCTAAACCGGCTGACACAACGCGTCAACGCCTCTGCTTCACCTTTTCCAAAATACTCAAATTACCCGGCCACCGCTCGCAGCAAACGTTTCCTTGCCGGGGGAATCGCCCTGATTTCCAGCCCGGTGAAGACATGCAGCGTGTTCATGCTGCGATCGACCACTGCGTGATCACTGACCCAGCCGCCCATCATCAGATAGGTACGCAGCAAAGGTGGCATCCGCAGCATAGCTTTTTTGGCATCCGGCCTCCGGCGCAGTCGCGCCGCAAAGCGGAATACATCTGGTGCCTTGACCCGAGGCAACCAGCGTTTGGGAGCCAAATGCCGGTGCTTCAGCATGGCGAAGGCGTCCAAATAGTCCCCAGTCTCGGTTCCTGCAAAGGACGAACACCCAAACAGCATCTCGACGTTATTCTGATCCACATAGGCCGTCATTGCCCCCCAGGCGACACGCAGGATGTCTGGGTCACTCCAGTTGGGATGGATGCAAAACCGCCCCATCTCGACCATCCGCCCCTCGAACCTTTCAAGGGCCGACAGATCATAGAATTTCGCTGAATAACTACGACCGATCTGGGTCCCGTCATTCATGGTCAACATGCGAAAGCAGCAGACCAATTGCCCCTCACTACGCAAATCTTCAACCAGAATATGCGCACAAATCTGATCGAACTCGTCATGATCAGTCTGCTCTGTCCCGAAGGCCAAACTCCGAAGTCGCTGCGCCGCCGCCAAATCCGCAGGCGTCTGCGCCAACCGGGCGCGATACCGCCCCTTGCCGAGCAATAGTGCCATGGTCGCATCCTCCGAGGTTGCTGACCTGTTTCCTCTTGCCGCGTCCTTACCACACACAGTGTGACCGTCTTATGACCATCGCAAGATGTGGCTCTTTATTACTGGGTCGCCCCTGGAATATTGGCTGGGTTGAAGTTGCCGATGTTGCCCAGCAGCTGACGCAGGAAGCCCGACTTTTCAATCGACGACTCGGTCACGCGGCGATCCAGTTGAACAACGATTCCGTCCTCAAGCCCAAATCGTTCGATGTTTCGGACGACACCGCGACTATCAAAGCTGATCGCCACCAACTCGCGCGAGATAACCTCGGGCCTTTTCGGACCATAATGACGAATACGTGATCGGACGTAATAAAAACCGGAATCACGAACCACGCCAGACGAACTTGGGGCTCCGACCGTTTCCAGCACGGTGTCGCGGGTATCGACGCCCACTTTGATCTCGGCCAGATCTTCAGGTGTCGGGATATAGCCATGATTTTTGAAGACCGGTGTACATGCCGCAGTCACAACCAAACAGGCCGCAAAGACAAGCGTTTTTGACGCCGGTTTCAACCTGTTCACAACCTTCAACATTTACACCCTCTTGCCTTGGCCCCGTGCGGGCCCTATCCGCTTACATCAAACCGCAGCCCCGGTTCAACACAGGAAAGGGTCACGAATGAGCAACCAAACATCTTTGCGGGTGGCCGACCTGCCCCAGAATGCCCCCACCCCCTTTGACTTGCGCCCAGATGCCAAGGCTTTGGAGGCAATCAAGCACGACCTTGGCCTACTGGGCCTGCGCAAACTCAGCTTCATAGGTGACGTTAGGGCACAGGGCAAACGCGACTGGACGCTGAATGGAAAATTGGGTGCCACGGTGATTCAGCCATGCGTCGTGACGCTTGAGCCTGTTACCACGCGGATCGACATTCCGGTTGCACGGGTCTTTGTCGCCGACTGGGTCGACCCTGATGAGCCTGAATTCGAAATCCCCGAAGGTGATGAGACTGAACAGTTGGGCGCCGAAATCGACCCCACACTTGTGATGATCGAAGCGCTGTCTCTGGCCCTGCCCCAATATCCGCGCAAAGATGGTGCCGAACTTGGGCAGGCCGACTTTACCGAACCGGGCAAGCAAGCGATGACAGACGAAGATGTAAAACCCTTTGCCGGTCTGGCCGGTTTGCGCGATGCGTTGAAAAAAGACGAGTGACATAGGTCTGTTTTCCTGTCATAGCAGGCGCTCAGAAAAATCGCTTGAACATGTCGAGAATCGCAGTATTTTCGCGCGCTCATCGGAATTTGGGTTGGACAACGTAGGGCGTGTGCCCTAAACGCGCGTCAAACCACGAGAAAAACGAAGAATGAAACCCGGCCCACAGCGAATCTGTTGGCCCTCAGTAGACAAAGGTTGAGACCATGGCCGTCCAACAGAACAAAGTTTCCAAGTCGCGTCGCAACAACCGCCGCGCACACGACGCTCTGGTTGCTGCAAACCCGAACGAATGCCCCAACTGCGGTGAGCTGAAGCGCCCGCACCACGTGTGTGCATCCTGCGGCCACTACGATGACCGTGAAGTCGTCGCGCAGGCCGACGAAATCGACCTGGACGAAGACGCGGCCTAAGCCTTTCAAAGCGCAGGCAAGGCATGACAGAACAGCCCTCGCAGGCCGGACGGATTACCATCTCGGTTGACGCTATGGGCGGAGACTCGGGGCCCGCTGCCGTGGTGGCGGGCGTCGCCAAATCGGCGGATAAGAACCCTGACATCGCGTTCATCCTGCATGGGCCTGAGCAGACGCTGCGCAAACTTGTCGCCAAACGGCGTGTCCTGAAAGGGCGCGTCGTTTTTCGTGATTGCCCCGACGTGGTCACGATGGAGGACAAGCCCAGCCAAGTTGTGCGCAACGGTAAGCAGACCTCGATGTGGTCGACGCTGGAATCGGTGCGCCAAGGCGAGGCACATGGCGCCGTTTCCTGCGGCAATACCGGCGCGCTGATGGCTCTGTCGATGATGCGGCTGCGTAAATTGCCGGGCGTGAACCGTCCGGCGATTGCGATTCTGTGGCCCTCGCGCAACCCGCAGGGGTTCAACGTTATGCTTGATGTAGGTGCGGATGTCCGTGCCGACGCCAAGGATTTGCTGCAATATGCGCTTATGGGTGCCTCTTATGCCCGCAATGGTATGGCGTTGGAACGTCCGCGCATCGGCCTGCTGAATGTCGGCACCGAAGAACATAAAGGCCGCGCTGAGCTGAAAGAAGCACACGCGCTGATCGCGGAATTCGCGGAACAAGCAAACTTCGAATTTGTTGGGTTCGTGGAAGGCAGCGATATACCCGGCGACAAGGCAGATGTCATTGTAACCGATGGGTTTACCGGCAATGTCGCGATCAAGACCGGCGAAGGAACGGCAAGCCTGATTGGCGACCTGCTGCGTCAGGCGTTCAAGTATTCCCCATTGTCGCGTTTGGCATCAATCCTCGCGATCACTTCACTAAATCGCTTAAAAAAACGTATCGATCCACGCCGTGTAAATGGCGGGGTTTTCCTTGGCCTCAACGGAACTGTGGTCAAGTCGCATGGTGGTGCCGACGCCACCGGAGTCTCAGCGGCAGTCAAATTGGCCTTCACTTTGGCCCAGTCTGGTTTTGCCGAAAAATTGGCGGCACGGGTTGCATCGACAGCCGAGCTTGCACAAGATGCCGCCCACCCGCCGTCCAAGGCCGGCGAATAACAAAAAAGGCAGTACCCTAACATGGCAGGCCGTTCAGTTGTCGTAGGAGTCGGACATTATTTGCCAGAGCGCATCGTTCCGAATTCTGAGTTTGAAAAGACGCTTGATACAACGGATGAGTGGATCAGAACCCGCTCGGGGATCGAACGCCGCCACTTTGCTGCTGATGATGAGACGACTTCCGATCTGGCCACCAATGCAGCCGAAGCCGCGCTGGCTGACGCAGGGCTGACCGCCGACGACATCGATGCGATTGTTTTGGCGACCTCAACCGCCGATCTAACCTTTCCGTCCGCCGCCACCATGGTTCAGGCCCGGTTGGGCATGACCAAGGGATTCGCCTTTGACGTTCAGGCCGTCTGCGCGGGTTTCGTGTTTGCGCTTAGCAACGCGAATGCGTTGATCCTGTCTGGTCAGGCTAAACGTGTTTTGGTGATCGGTGCCGAAACCTTCTCTCGAATCATGGATTGGTCGGACCGTTCCACCTGTGTGTTGTTTGGTGATGGGGCCGGTGCGCTGGTCCTTGAACTGCAAGACGCCGAAGGCACATCGGACGATCGGGGTATCCTGGCGACCGACCTAAACTCAGACGGCCGCTATAAGGATCTGCTTTATGTCGATGGCGGCGTGTCGACGCAATCGACCGGCCATCTGCGAATGCAGGGCAATCAAGTCTTCCGCCATGCCGTTGAAAAGCTTGCAAAAACAGCCAACACCGCTTTGGATAGCGTCGGGCTCAACAGTTCGGACGTCGACTGGATCGTGCCACATCAGGCAAATATTCGGATAATTCAAGGCACTGCCAAGAAAATGGGCTTGCCGATGGAGAATGTCGTGGTGACAGTTCAAGACCACGGCAACACCTCGGCAGCGTCGATTCCCCTTGCCCTGTCTGTGGGCAAACAGCGTGGGCAGATCAAGCAAGGTGATCTGATCGTGACCGAGGCTATCGGTGGCGGCCTGGCCTGGGGTGCAGTTGTTCTTCGGTGGTAACCGGCGCAATTCAGCTTACACGCCGTCCTGCAATTCATTGATATTGACAGTGAATTTCCCCCCGCCATATTCTATGGCATCAACAGGGGAAAAGGTATGGGCGATAAAACACTGACCCGAATGGATCTGAGTGAGGCCGTCTTCCGTGAGGTTGGCCTGTCACGCAACGAAAGCGCGCAGTTGGTTGAAAGCGTTCTGAACCACATGTCCGACGCGCTGGTGCGCGGCGAACAGGTAAAGATTTCGTCTTTCGGCACCTTCAGCGTTCGGGACAAGACCGCCCGCATTGGCCGCAACCCCAAAACCGGCGAAGAGGTTCCGATTCAACCCCGCCGCGTTCTGACTTTCCGCCCGTCGCACCTGATGAAGGATCGCGTCGCCGCAGGGAACCGCAAGTAAGATCAGGACGGCACGGTCATGAGCAAGTCCCCCGACGCCTTTCGCACGATCAGTGAAGTCGCGGACTGGCTGGGCGTTCAGGCTCATGTGCTACGATTCTGGGAAAGCCGCTTCACTCAGGTTAAGCCAGTAAAACGCGCCGGGGGGCGGCGTTATTATCGCCCCAACGACATGCGTCTTCTGGGCGGCATCAAGAAACTGCTGCACGAGGATGGAATCACTATCAAGGGCGTTCAACGCATCTTGCGCGAACAAGGGGTGAACTACGTCGCCTCTCTGTCTCAAGGGTTGGATGAATCGGCTGATCCGGCACCATTGGCGAACGACAATGTGGTTGTGCCGTTCACCTCCAAACCTGCCCCGGTGAGCGAACAGACCAAGCTGGATTTGGGTGAATCCGCGCCCGCACAAACCAAGCCAGAGCCGCCCGCCCCCCCAGCCCAAGCTCGACCGCATAGGCCCGAGCCTGAATCCCCCGCACTAAAACCCGAACCAGAATTTTTGGATGAGGCGCCTTTGCTTGGCGGAATCGCAACGCAGGCGTGGGAACGCACGGATTTCGATGACCAACTGTTGAAACAGATAGCACCAGTGGCAAAAGACTTGCGCGCCGTTTTGGATCGCATTGAAAACCGAACGGCGGGTTAAGAAAAAAGGCGATGATTTCCTCTTGCCCCTGCCGGGAAAGTCTTTATGAACACCTCAACGTCGGGCTATGGCGCAGCCTGGTAGCGCGTCCGTCTGGGGGACGGAAGGTCGCAGGTTCGAGTCCTGCTAGCCCGACCAAATCACACCGACGTTTATGGCAGACAGGCCAGATCCCGCTCTGGCATCAGGGGGGATCGGAATGACAGGCGTATGCCCAAACCAACAGATCGAAGCGATGATTGCGCGCGGTGAGATTGCCGCGAGCCCCGAAATCATTCCCGCTCAGGTCCAACCCGCCAGCCTTGATTTGCGCCTTGGAACAGTCGCTTACCGCGTTCGCGCGTCTTTTCTGGCCGGCGAAGGGCGCTCGGTTGCGGATCGCCTGGCCGAGTTCGAAATGCACCGCATCGACATCTCGGACGGAGCGGTTCTGGAAAAAGGCTGCGTCTATCTGGTGCCACTTATGGAATCGTTGGCCCTGCCCGAAAATGTGACAGCTGTGGCCAACGCCAAAAGCTCGACTGGGCGACTGGACCTGCTGACACGCACCATCACCGATGGCGGCACTGAATTCGACCGGGTGCCTGCGGGTTATACCGGTCCTCTCTACGCCGAGATTTGCCCCCGCTCCTTCTCGGTTCTGGTGCGTCCGGGCATGCGCCTGAACCAGATTAGATTCCGTCAGGGCCAAGCAGTACTGAGCGACGCGGAACTGAACGCGCTTCACACCGAGTCGCCTTTGGTGGACGGCCCAGCAGTTATTCAGGACGGGCTCGGGTTCTCAGTTGATCTGCAACTGCCCGATACCGATTTGGTCGGCTATCGCGCCAAGCCACATACCGGAGTGATCGACCTGGACCGGATCGGCGAATACGACCCACAGGAATATTGGGAAGAAGTACGCACCACTGATGGCCGCATCATACTTGACCCCGGGGCGTTCTACATTCTGGTCAGCCGTGAGGCCGTCCATATCCCACCCATGTATGCCGCCGAAATGGCCCCCTATCTGGCGATGGTAGGTGAGTTCCGGGTGCATTACGCAGGCTTCTTCGATCCCGGTTTTGGCCACGCCGCCGCCGGAGGAGCCGGTTCGCGTGGCGTGCTGGAAGTCCGCTGTCATGAGGCCCCTTTCGTGCTGGAACACGGACAGGTCGTCGGGCGGCTGGTCTATGAGAAAATGGCCGAGATGCCCACGCAGCTATACGGTGCGGGCATTGCGTCAAATTATCAGGGACAGGGGCTAAAGCTGTCGAAACATTTCAAGGCTGCAGGCGGCTGATCAGAACTTTGTAAATCGGCGCATTTGGCGCGTGATCCGTTGCGCTTGTTTCAGGTTCTGTGACGGGCGCGGCCCTTTATTCTTCGCGCGATTGGGTTCATCGGACTGACCTCCCATGCGGCTTGCCATGTCATATCCCTTGTTCACGCCTTTGTTGACAAGGCGGCGCATGACCTGACGTACGAGCATGTCTATGATCCGATTGGCGTTCATTGCTCAACTCCGTTTCCTGAGCCTCAACATAGGTGTTTCGCACTGCAACAAAAGGGGTGCGGATCACTCTTCCTCGAACAGTTCGGTCTGATCTTCGTTTTCTTCGTCGTCGCGCCCCTCGCCCAGCGGGATGGTGCCCGGAGGTGGACGGTTTTCCAACAGACCAGCGGCGCGCAGCTCTTTGAGACCCGGCAGGTCACGCGCGTTCTCCAGCCCAAAATGGTCCAGGAATTGCGGTGTCACCACAAAGGTGACCGGGCGACCCGGTGTCATGCGGCGACGGCCTAGCCTGATCCACTCCATCTCCAGCAATTGGTCGATTGTCCCGCGCGAGACCGAGACCCCTCGGATTTCCTCGATCTCGGCCCTTGTGCAAGGCTGGTGATAGGCCACAATTGCCAGTGTTTCGATCGCAGCCCGGCTGAGTTTCCGGGTCTCGACCGTTTCCTTCTGCATCAGAAAACCCAGATCCGGCGCAGTGCGGATCGCCCAAGCTTCACCCACGCGAACCACGCGTACGCCGCGCCCCTCATAACGTTTCTGCAGCAATTCAACAGCTTGCGCCGCGTCGCTGCCATGAGGCATCCGGGCTTCAAGATCACCCATCGTCACTGGCTCGGCGCTGGCAAACAGCACCGCTTCGACCATGCGTTCCTGTTCCGCCAGGGGCGGCGCTTCGAACAGGGTACCTGTCTCTTCAGGGGCGTCAGTCACGAGTTTCAGTCCTTTTGCGCAGATGGATCGGAGCAAAGGTCTCGCTCTGCTTGATCTCCATATGTCCTTCTTTCACCAGTTCCAGCGAAGCCGCAAAGGTCGCAGCCGTCGCCGACCGCTTGCGAACCGGATCAGCATCCCAGCCGTCGGGCAGATACGTCTCCATATCCGTCCACGTTCCGGCGAACCCGATCAGTGGGCGCATCCGCTCCAGCGCCTGCTCCATCGTGAACACCGAGTCGCGGTCCATTACAAAGGGGCGGAACTCGTCGCGCGTGCGAATGCGGGCATAGCCCTGCATCAGGTCCAGCAAGGTCGCCGAATAGGTCACGGTGCGGATTCGGGTGATATCCTCGCCCTGCCCGCGCTTGAAGAAATCGCGGCCCAACTGATCGCGCGCCATTAATCGCGCTGCAGCATCACGCATAGCCTGCAGGCGTTCCAATTGGAACGCCAGATGCGCAGCCAGTTCCTCGCCCGAGGGCCCTTCGTCATCGGGATCAGGTGGCAGCAGCAGGCGGGATTTCAAAAAAGCGAGCCAGGCCGCCATGACCAGATAGTCGGCGGCCAGTTCGATCCGCAGTGCACGGGCCTTTTCGACAAAGGCCAGATACTGCTGCGCCAGCGCCAGAACCGAGATTTTTCGCAGATCAACCTTTTGCGTGCGCGACAAGGTCAGCAAAACGTCCAACGGACCTTCAAACCCGTCGACGTCAACAATCAACGCCTCGGCGGCAAGACGATCCGCGACCGAGACCGGATCTTCGCTAAATAGGTTATCGTTCATATACCTGCCCGCCCATTAGGGCAGATAGTTCCGCCTCGGCGGCTTGGATGTCAAGTTCCGCCGGCTTTTGCCGCATAGCCAACGCCTTTTCCGCACGTTTTTGCGCCAGATCGGTCATTTGCCCCGCAGCCTCCAGCACTTTGGCACGCGCTTCGAATGTGCCGTTGCAATGTAGAACCACATCGCATCCGGCGGCCAGCGCTTGTATGGCGACCTCTTCAGGCGCCCCGCTAAGGGCTTTCATCGAAATGTCGTCGGTCATGATCAGGCCGTCGAACCCGATCTTTTCGCGGATCAGGCCAATCATAGTGGACGAGATCGTCGCAGGCTGCGGGTCGATTTGGTCATAAACCAAATGCGCGGTCATCCCCATCGGCAGATCGTTCAGCGCGCGAAACGGAGCGAAGTCAGCCTGCTCCAGCGCATCCTGCGGCAAGTCCACGTGCGGAAGATCGTGGTGGCTGTCCAATGTCGATAAACCGTGGCCTGGCATGTGTTTCATGACGGGCAAAACACCACCATCCAAGTGCCCTTTGGCAACTGCCCTACCGATCTTGGAAACGGCTTTGGGATCAGCACCATAGCAACGGTTCTTCAGAAAGGCATGCGTGTTTTCTCGTATCAGATCGACCATCGGGGCGCAGTTGCTGTCGATGCCCAGCTCAAAAAGCTCATTCGCGATCAGGCGATAGCGAAGGTACATGGCTTGCTCAACCTGATCCCCTGCTTGCAGCGCGTGATCCAATGGGGGCTTCCACTCGCGCGCCAGCGGTTCGCGCAGGCGCTGTACGCGACCGCCTTCCTGGTCAATAGTGATCGGACAATTGCGCCCTACAGCTTCGCGATAATCATCGCATAAGGCACGGACCTGATCAGCTGTGTCGATATTACGGGCAAACAAAATGAACCCGAACGGGTTCATTTCACGAAACAGAGCCTTTTCTTCGGGCGTCAGGCGCAAACCTTCGGCGTCGGTGATCGCAGCTCCAAAACTCACCGAGCGGCCACCGGAATACAGTCAGCTCCACGCGCTTCGAGCGCGGCGCAGAACTGGCGTGAATCGCTCAGGTCATCAAACCCCAAGACGCGCAGACGATAGAACGTCCGCCCCCCGCGTGAGGTTTTCTGGATAA
Organism: Ruegeria sp. AA6; assembly: GCF_056542865.1. Classification (NCBI taxonomy): domain Bacteria; kingdom Pseudomonadati; phylum Pseudomonadota; class Alphaproteobacteria; order Rhodobacterales; family Roseobacteraceae; genus Ruegeria; species Ruegeria sp. AA6. The sequence continues at coordinate 243,017 of NZ_JBQGAN010000002.1, read as the reverse complement.
CACGCTGTTTTCCATTCATATAATCACCGAACCTATTGTTCAGACGATCCCATTCTGTGCGCGCCACGTCCGAGCTTTCATAAGCACCTAACTGCGCCATGCGGGTGCCCTTGGATAGGGAATTCGGGTCCACATCCAACCCAACAGCCGCTTTGACGGCAGCGTTGATCGCCGCTTCGGTGCTGCTGTTTGGGGTGATGCCGCTGGGTGTTGCACGCGCCGGGCGTGTGATCGGCCGCAGAGACCTGCGAACCCCAGGCTGCGCTGCCAGCTCTGGGTCGGGCAGTTGCGCGGCCAGATCGGCGGGGTCGATTGCTGGCTCGTCCTCGGGCGTAACTAAAGCAGCCAGTTGAACGCCCTGCTCTGCCGGTTCTTCAATCTTGGCCGCCTCGCCGGCAAGTTCGGCGACCAAGGCATCAACCGAGCCCTGGCGCAATTGCGCGGCTTCCTGATCTGAAATCTCTTCCTCAACCACATGCACGGCCGGAGTGGCTTTCAGAGGTTCCACGGGGATGTCTTCATCAGTCAAAGACACCGGGCGCGGGGCAAGGATCAATCGATCCGCCGGAGGTGCCGCAGTTCCAACCGCAGCCACCGCATTCACGGCCAGCCCCTGATGATCCGCAGGGGTTCCGCCGGGGTTTTCAGGCTGAATGCGCATCGGGCCTTCGATCGCCCGTACGACTGGCACGCCGCTGACATCGCGCATCACCAGCTTATAGCCCCACACACCAATCCCCGCGACCAACGCCAAAGAGGCCACCGCCCCCATCGCATTGACAATACGGCCAAGCCCCGCTGCGCGCGGCGCTTCCTCATACCCTTGCATGTCGTCGGAATATTCATACCCATCCTGCGGATGCGGTTGATTCGTGTAATGCATATGCTCGGGGCGGTCCTGCCCCGAGTAATCGTAACGTGCCATGTCCGCCTCACTGCCCGTTGAGCGCCTAAAAACATGGCGCGCGGGTCATTTCTTGCCTACCTCGTACCGGCGCGTCGGGCGGAGTTTGTTACCGCATCTCCTGCGCTGGGGTAACGCCAAGAATACCCAAGCCCGCTGAAATCACAACAGAAACAGCCCGGGCCAATGCGATTTTCGACTGGCTTGTGGCAACATCGCCATCCTGGATGAAACGCAGCTGAGTTTCATCGTTGCCCTTGTTCCACAGCGCGTGGAAATCCCCTGCGAGTTCATACAAGTAGAAGGCAACCCGGTGCGGTTCGTTGGTGCGCGCGGCAATCTCGACCAGACGCGGCCATTCCGCCAGCTTCTTGGCGACGGCCAGTTCCGAGGCGTGATCGTTCTTGCTCAGGTCCGCAGCGGACAAGGTCCCGTCGTCGGCAGCTATCCCGGCCTCGGCTGCGCGGCGCAGCACGCTCATGACGCGGGCATGAGCATATTGCACGTAGAACACGGGGTTCTCGCGGCTCTGCTCCAGCACCTTGTCGAAATCGAAATCCAAGGGCGCGTCGTTCTTGCGGGTCAGCATCACGAAACGGGTCACGTCCGGGCCAACCTGATCGACAACATCGCGCAGAGTTACAAAGTTCCCGGCCCGTTTGGACATCTTGAAAGGCTCACCATTCTTCCAAAGCTTCACCAGTTGGGTCAGCTTGATATCCAGCGGCACCTTACCATCAGACAGCGCCGAAACAGCCGCCTTCATCCGCTTGACGTACCCACCGTGATCGGCACCAAACACGTCTATCAGAGCGTCAAAGCCGCGAGTTACCTTGTCATAATGATAGGCGATGTCCGGGGCGAAATAGGTCCAGGCACCATCCGATTTCTTCACCGGGCGGTCAACGTCATCGCCATGCTCGGTCGACTTGAACAGGGTCTGCTCGCGCGGCTCCCAATCCTCGGGCTTCTTGCCCTTCGGCGGCTCCAACACGCCTTCATAGATCAGGCCCTTGTCGGTCAGCGATTGCAGCGCGGCCTCGATCCGGCCCGTGCCATAGAGCGATTTCTCTGAGAAGAACACGTCCATCTCGACGCCCAGCGCCTTCAGGTCAGCCCGGATCAGGTCCATCATCGCGTCGGTGGCAAAGTTGCGCAGATCTCCCAGCCACTCGCTTTCCGGCTTGTCGATAAGGCTGTCGCCGTATTTGTCTTTCAGCGCCTCACCAATCGGAATCAGGTAATCACCGGGGTACAGCCCCTCTGCGATCTCTGGGCTCAGCCCATTGGCCTCGCGATAACGTTCGTATGCCGACCGCGCCAGCACATCCACCTGTGCCCCACCATCGTTGATGTAATACTCACGGGTGACGTCATGACCCGAATAAGCCAGCAAGCTTGCCAAAGCATCGCCGAATACAGCGCCCCGCGTATGGCCCACATGCAACGGGCCAGTTGGATTGGCCGAAACATACTCGACGTTGACCTTCTGCCCCTGCCCCATGGTCGAACGGCCGTAATCTGTGCCCTTTTCCAGAACCGCAGCCAGAACGCCCTGCCAAACGACCGGTGCAAGACGCAGGTTCAAAAAGCCCGGCCCGGCGACCTCGGCACTGGTGACCCGGTCATCCGCCGCCAGTTTCCCGGCCAGCACATCGGCAATGTCGCGCGGCTTCATCTTGGCCGGCTTCGCCAACACCATCGCCGCGTTGGTCGCCATGTCCCCATGCGCCGCATCGCGCGGCGGTTCGACCGCCACGTTGTCAAAGCTCAGCCCTTCGGGCAGCGCGCCGTCGGACTGCATCTGCGCCAGCGCGTCCAGTACAAGGCCGCGGATCTCGGAAAACAGGTTCATTACGGATGTCCTTTTGCTTGCCCGGCGGTTTAACACGCAAAGCGGCAAGGTCAATGGAAGCGATCAATTTCCGCTTGGATTAGGCGTAAACAGGTCTAAGGTCACAGGAAATCCCTAATCGGAGACCTGTCCATGCGCCTCGCCCTGCCCCTTGCCTTTGTCCTGACCACCTCAACGCCGGTTTGGGCCGAGATGCCCGCGCCGACCGGACATGTTCTGCTAACACTGGGCGGCGCAGTGACGGAAACCAACCTTCCGGCCCGAGCGGAAAACGAGGGCGGCCTGCTGAGGTTCCTCGAAGTGCAGCACGAAGGGGCGGCTGGTTTTGATGCCTCGATGCTGGACGGGCTGGAACAGGTCGAGATCACCATCGCCTACGGCCCCGAAAGCAATCAGCGCGATATTGCGTTCTCGGGCCCACGCCTTTCTGACGTGATGACTATGGCAGGGGCCGAAGGAAAAATCGCCAGACCCATGGCTATGGACGGCTATCAATCCGAAATCCCGTGGGACAGCATCGCCACGCACCAGCCCATCGTGGCAACCCACGCAGATGGCGTCCCGATGGGAATTGGCGGTTATGGACCGACGATGATCGTTTTTCCACCCACCAGCGATGCTGAACTGGCTCAGGAACAAGCCGGGCAGCAGGTCTGGGCGCTGGCATACATCGCGATAGAGTAACTACCCGCCCGTCAGTTTTTTGTGATCCTGCAGCGCAAAGCGATCTGTCATTCCCGCGATATAGTCAGACACGATTCTTGCCAGTGCCGTCTCATCCGCGGCAGCCTCGATATCGCTGTGCCAGCGGGTGGGCATCTGCTTGGGGTCGTTGAGGTAAATCGGAAACAGCTCTTCAACGACCCGAGCAACTTCTTCCCGCACCTCCATCACACTGGGTGCGCGGTACATCCGCGTAAACAAAAAGGCACGGATTTCCTTGAGCTGCGCCCAAAGACCGGTTGAGAATTGGATCACCGGATATCCCAGATGCCGAATGTCTTCGACCGTTTGCGCCTCGGACTTGGAAATCAAGTCTTGCGATGTATCAATTACGTCCGAGACCATGACACCAAAGACTCTCCGCAACGCCTCATGCCTGCGGCGGTACGGGTCCAGACCTGGATAGGTTCGGTCGACCTCGGCATAACAGTCGCAGACAATCGGCAACTGCTGAATTTCCGCATCCGTGAATAAATTGGCGCGCAGCCCATCCAGCAAGTCATGGTTGTTGTAGGCAATATCGTCGGACAAAGCCGCCACCTGCGCTTCGGCACTGGCATGGGTGTGCAGCTCCAGATCAAAGCCGCCGTTACACTCGGCCAAGGCCCACGGCAAAACGCCGGTCAGTGGCCCATTGTGCTTGGCTATCCCCTCCAGACATTCCCAAGTCAGGTTACAGCCATCGAATTCTGCGTAATGCCGCTCCAGCTTGGTAACGATCCGAATGGCCTGCGCGTTGTGATCGAAACCACCATAAGGCGCCATCAGCGCATGTAGTGCATCTTCACCCGTGTGCCCGAAAGGCGTATGTCCAAGATCATGGGCAAGCGCCACGGCTTCGGTCAATTCCGGGTTCAGCCCAAGCGCCCCAGCAACCGTACGCGCCACCTGCGCCACCTCAATGGAATGGGTCAAACGAGTGCGGTAGCTGTCACCCTCATGTTCCACAAATACCTGGGTCTTATGCTTGAGCCGACGAAATGCGCTGGCGTGAATAATCCTGTCCCGATCACGCTGAAAGCATGACCGGAAACTGCTCTCCTCCTCTGGCACCAACCGCCCCCTCGCGCGGCCGGGATCCGAGGCAAAACCTGCTCTGTCCAAAGGTCTTGTCCTTGTCGCCTGTCCTTAGGTTTCATATATTGTACTGCGGTAAGGAAATAAACCTTTGGAGTCCGGCATGAATCTGCCCCCCACAGTCACAGAACGCGCCTTTGAACGTTTGGCCGAGATCGGCGCTGCGGATCAGGGTCAAGCCCTGCGCGTCGCAGTGGAAGGCGGCGGATGTTCCGGATTTCAATACGAAATAGCGCTGGATAAGCCGACAGAGGATGATCTTGTGCTGGAAGGCAAAGGCCAAAAGGTTATTGTCGACTCAGTTTCTCTCCCGTTTCTTGAAAATGCGGTGATCGATTTCACACAGGAACTTATCGGCGCGCGGTTTGTAATCGAAAACCCAAACGCAACCTCATCCTGCGGCTGCGGCACGTCATTCTCGATGTAATTTTTGATGGGGGCTTTGCCCCCAAACCCCCAAGGTATTTTTAGCCAGATGAAGCAGGGGATCCGCTCTCCGACCATCCATCGGAGAGCTTCACCTGGCGCGGTCATCGGCGCCTCCGCCTGTACCGCCCAATTCTTTTCTACCAAATTAGTTAATGATCCGTTTCTTCATCTGGCTAAAAATACCTCGGAGCGCGAGGCAGAGCCTCGCAAACCTGCCATCCGACTTGCCGTTGGGCCAGTTCTGGGCGATAGGTTTCGGCAAGCCACCGGAGGATCGCGCATGAAAATCGCCACGTTCAATATTAACGGCATCAAGGCGCGGGCCGAGGCTTTGCCCCGTTGGCTGGACGAGGCGCAGCCTGACGTCGTCTTGCTGCAAGAAATCAAATCGGTCGACGAAAATTTCCCACGCGAGTTGTTCGAAGAGCGCGGCTATAACGTCGAAACGCATGGTCAGAAAAGCTTTAACGGCGTTGCAATCCTGTCGAAGCTTCCGCTAGAGGACGTTTCGCGCGGCCTACCCGGTGACGATGAAGACGAACAGGCGCGCTGGATCGAGGCCACGGTAATCGGCAAGCAAGCTCTGCGGATTTGCGGGTTGTACCTTCCTAACGGCAATCCGGTACCGGGTCCGAAATACGACTATAAGCTGGCGTGGATGGAACGGCTGTATAGCCGCGCACGCGACTTGATGGCCGCCGAGGAACCGGCCCTCATGGCAGGTGACTATAACATCATCCCACAGGCCGTGGATGCTGCCAGACCCGATGTCTGGCGCGAGGATGCCTTGTTTCGCCCCGAAAGCCGCGCCGCGTTTCGCAAGATTCTCAATCTAGGCTTTACCGAGGCATTCCGCGCTCGCACACAAGGCCCCGGCCACTATTCCTTTTGGGACTATCAGGCAGGCGCCTGGAACAAGAATGACGGCATTCGCATCGACCATTTTCTGCTGACACCGCAGGCAGCCGACCTTATGCGTGATTGCCAAATAGACGCTGCCGTGCGCGGGCAAGAGAAGCCCTCGGACCACGTCCCCGTCTGGGTCGACTTGGACCTGTAGTGGATCACGCGGTCGCGTCGTAAGCGTAAATCCACTCGTATTTCTTAGAAAGGCGCGGGCCAATTGCCATCAGAGCCGCCTGCGCGGCGAGCCGCATCGGGCCCCGCAGATGGAAGTTGCGCGCGTTTGCACCGGCAGCAGCCACCACCCGCGTTGCTCTGAGGCGGCGGCGGGTTTCATAGGCGGCAAGAGCCTGTGCAACACCCGGCTGGTCTTTAAAAGATTGCGCCAGCACCCAGGCGTCCTCAAGTGCAAGACAAGCTCCTTGCGCCATGAAAGGGAGCGTCGGGTGGGCGGCGTCTCCCAGCAGCGCCAGACGCCCGTTCTGCCAGGTTTGCGCAACGGGGCGCAGGAACAAGGCCCAGAGGTTGACTTCATTTACATCAGACAGGATTTCGCGCACCGGCCCACCGAAATCGGAAAATCGCGCGCGCAGGTCGTCCGGATTACCGCGCAGGCGCCAGCCTTCTTCTTGCCAGTCGGATCGTTCTTCTATCGCAACCACGTTCATCAGGCGCTGGTCGCGCAGCGGATAGGTGACGACATGCCTACCCGGGCCCATGGTTAATGATGCACACGGCGTCTGATCGTGTTTTGACCAAGGGATGGTCGCGCGCCAGGCGATCTGATGGGTAAACTGAGGGGACTCAGCGCCATTCAGGATCGGGCGGATATCGCTGCGCCCCCCGTCAGCTGCGATTGCGCATTCGGAACGCACGCGCTCACCATTGTCGAGGACCACTTCGGCTTCCGCCGAGTGTTTTAGAACCTGTGCAACGCGCGCACCAAGACGGATATCAACCCCGGCCTCAACGGCTGCCCGATGCAACAGTTCCAGAAGATCGGCGCGGTGATAATAATAGGTCGGTCCAGCACTCGGCGGGGGAATTCGGCTGATAACACGGCCCTTGCGACAATCCCGCAGAACTGTGCCATGCGACAGTTGTCCGTCTTCGGGCACCGCGCCGACAACGTTCAGCGCCCGCAGAACCGCAATCCCGTTGGCGCTGATCTGCAATCCCGCGCCGACTCCGGTTAAGGCCGAGGCCTGCTCGAAAACCGTGACATGCGCCCCACGTTGCCTCAACGCCAGAGCAGCCGCCAACCCTCCGACACCACCGCCAACGACACTGAATTTCAGACCTTCCATATTCATGGCACCGGCTTAACGCAAAAACGCCGAGGCAACAGGCCCCGGCGTTTGTGTTTTCCCGATTTTCACAGCGATCAATCGTCGCGGTGTACCTTCTCGCGGCGCTCGTGGCGCTCTTGCGCCTCAAGCGTCATGGTCGCGATTGGACGCGCATCCAGACGCTTCAGCGAAATCGGATCACCGGTCATCTCGCAATAGCCGTACTCACCCTCGTCGATGCGGCGCAGGGCCGAGTCGATCTTGGCCACCAGCTTGCGCTGACGGTCGCGGGTGCGCAGCTCTAGCGCGCGATCGGTTTCCTCGCTTGCGCGGTCTGCAACGTCCGGAATGTTACGGGTGTTGTCCTGCAGCCCTTCGATCGTGTCGCGGCTGCCCGCCAAAAGTTCATTCTTCCAATCCAGCAGCTTGCGACGAAAATACTCAAGCTGACGGTCATTCATGAAAGGCTCATCTTCAGCCGGGCGATAGTCTTCCGGCAGAAAAACTTCCTGCTTCATCTTTGCTCCCTCGGTATGGCCAGAAACGTCGGTTGCTGTTGTTTCACCTGACATTTGGCTCCCCCTTCTGCGGAGCGTGTAACCGACGCGCGTGCGAATGTCACTACACAAACGTCGAGTTGACACGTTACGTTTCTGACTTGTCTAAATATGAGACATATAACAACAAAACGTTGTTTTTCTGTGGAAAATACAGGGCAGAACTTGGGCGTGCCACAACCGAAACGGCACCATGATGGGTTCGAATCACCCAAAAGAGATTGGACTCATTGCAAAAATCCCGCCGCGCGACGCGGCGGCGTGCTTGTCAAAATCATCGCCTCTCTGTAACCCGAACACCACAGTTCGCGTGAAACCACATGAGGGGCAGATGACCGCACGTTTCCAGGGCACCGCAGAATACGTTGCAACCGACGACCTTACTATTGCGGTGAATGCTGCCGTGACGCTTGAACGCCCCTTGTTGGTCAAGGGTGAACCCGGCACAGGCAAAACTGAGCTGGCCAAGCAAGTTGCCGGTGCGTTGGACCTAAGAATGATCGAGTGGAATGTTAAGTCCACCACGCGCGCGCAGCAGGGCCTGTATGAGTATGACGCAGTCAGCCGATTGCGCGACAGCCAGTTGGGCGAAGAGCGTGTGCATGACGTTTCCAACTACATTCGCAAGGGCAAGCTGTGGCAGGCTTTTGAAGCAGACGAGAAAGTCGTGCTGTTGATCGACGAGATCGACAAAGCCGATATCGAGTTCCCCAACGATCTGCTGCAAGAGCTTGATAAGATGGAGTTTCACGTCTACGAGACGGGCGAAACGATCCAGGCCAAGCACCGCCCTATCGTCATCATCACTTCGAATAATGAAAAGGAACTGCCCGACGCGTTTCTGCGCCGTTGTTTCTTTCATTACATCCGCTTTCCAGATGAAGCTACCATGCGCCGGATCGTCGAGGTTCATCACCCCGGCATCAAAGATGCTCTGCTGACGACCGCCCTGACCCAGTTCTACGAAATCCGCGAAACACAGGGTTTGAAGAAGAAGCCCTCGACCTCGGAAGTGCTGGATTGGCTGAAACTATTGCTGGCTGAGGATTTGACAGCAGAGGATCTGAAACGCGAGGGCACCAATGCCCTGCCCAAGCTGCACGGCGCGCTGTTGAAGAACGAGCAGGACGTTCATCTGTTCGAGCGGCTTGCCTTTATGGCCCGCGGCCAACGTTGAGTTTGTTGAACATCCGGTGATCGCTGCTTGCCTTGATAGGGGCCGGATGTCAGCATCGCAGGGTGGCCGCATGGGTGAACCGGGCTGGCTTCGACGCGAACGAATGGGACAATGTGATTGGCTGAAACTTTGACAATTCGCGCACTGCGAACCGAAGACCGCGCTGAATGGGCCGACATGTGGCGTGCTTATCTGGCATTTTATGAGACCGAGGTGCCGGATGAGACCTATGCCAGCACCTTTGAGCGGTTGCTCGGTAACGATCCCAACGACTTTTCATGCTTTGTTGCGGAACAGGATGGGCGGCTCGTTGGTCTGACGCACTATCTGTTTCACCGCCACGCATGGAAGATCGAGTCGGTCTGCTATTTGCAGGACCTCTTTGCCCGCCCCGAAGCGCGCGGCACTGGTGTCGGGCGTGCGCTGATTGAGGCCGTGTATGACGAGGCCGACCGTCAAGGCGCGCCCTCTGTCTACTGGCTGACACAGGATTTCAACCACACCGCCCGCAAACTTTATGACCGCATCGGCAAGCAGACGCCGTTCATTCGGTATCAACGCCCATGATGCGGTTGGCTGCACTTTTGGCTGGCATGGCACTGGCAGGCTGCGCGACGGTTGAACCGACCGAGGTGCCAACCCGTGTGAAAGCCATCGAAGAAACACTGCCTCCGGTTAAGGCGTTCACCCGTGCCGCCCCGGCTCCTCCGGCCCGGTCGAATGCAAATATCGCAGCGGATTTTGTGTCACTTCATTTCGCTTTGGAGGGGGGCGCACAACTTCCGGTGTTCACGCGGTTCGATGAACCAATCACTGTACGCCTGACCGGTTCACCCACGCCGTCAATGCACCGCGACCTTACCCGGTTGCTGAACCGTCTGCGCCGTGAGGCAAGGATCGACATTCGCCAGATTTCCGACGGCTCCGCCAACATTACGATCGAGGCCGTCAGTCAGGCTCAGATTCACGGAATACTGCCAAACGCAGCCTGTTTCGTGGTGCCGAACTCTTCCAGTTTCGAAGAATACCGCCGCGACCGACGCAAACAGAAAAGCAGTTGGAGCAGGCTACGCAGCCGCGAGCGGCTGGGGATTTTCATTCCGTATGACGTCAGCCCACAGGAAAAGCGGGACTGCCTGCATGAAGAAATCGCACAGGCATTGGGCCCTCTCAATGACCTGTACCACCTGCCGGATTCGGTGTTCAACGATGACAACATCCACACCGTTCTGACCGGTTTCGATATGTTGATCCTGCGCACGACCTATTCGCCCGAACTGCGCAGCGGCATGACACGCGAACAGGTAGAAGCCGCCCTGCCCGGCATCCTCAGTCGCCTGAACCCCCGCGGGAACAAACTGCCCGTACAACCGAAATCAGAGACACCGCGCGAGTGGATCATTGCGATTCAAAAATCACTGCGCCCACAGCTGGGCACGCAACGCCGCCAAAGGGCTGCGCGTAGGGCTGCGCAAATCGGACAGGAACAAGGCTGGACCGACCACCGCCGCGCTTATCCCTACTACCTGATGGGGCGCATGGAGCAGTTCGACAACCCGCAAGATGCCTTGCACAACTATCAGATAGCCCTTCAGTTCTTACGGGCCGCACCTGGCACCGAAGTCCATCAGGCATATATCACCACACAAACGGCCTCTTACGCATTGGCGCAGGGCAAAGGCCCGGACATCCTGCCGGAATTGGACCGGGCAATAAACGTGATGACCCGAGCGGAAAACGCTTCTCAACTGGCGACTTTGCTACTGTTGAAATCCGAGGCACTCAATCAGGCAGGTCGGACCGCTGAGGCACGCTCCGTCAGGCTGGACAGCCTGGGTTGGGCGCGCTACGGGTTCGGCTCGGAAACGGTGGTGCGATCGCTGATGCAGGACGTCGCTGAAGCGCCCCGGAATAACAGAGGCGGGTAACGCATGGTCGTAGTTTTGGGAATGGCTATACTGGGGGCAATCCTTGGGGCGTTAACAGCACGCAAACGCAACGGCAGCGGCGCTGATATGGCCCAGTATGCGGCAGGTTACGGCATTGGTTTTGCTCTGATCGGTCTGGTGCTGTCGCTGATCCTTGTCCGGTTCGTGGTGTAACTCATGTTCCTTCCCTTTTTCGAAAACCTTCGAAAGGCTGGCATTCCCGTTTCCTTGCGTGAATACCTGACCTTTCTTGAGGGCATGAAAAAGGGTCTCGCCACCTATGACGTCGAGGCGTTTTATTACCTAGCCCGTGTCTCGATGGTGAAAGACGAACGCAACATAGACAAGTTCGACCGTGCCTTTGCTGCCAGTTTCGAAGGGCTGGAAGAAATCAGCTTTGATCAGGTCCTTGAAGCAGTTGATATCCCCGGCGACTGGCTGGCCAAAATGGCCGAGAAACACCTTACGGACGAAGAAAAGGCCGAGATCGAAGCCCTCGGCGGATTCGACAAGCTGATGGAGACGCTGCGCGAGCGGCTGGCCGAACAACAGGGCCGACATCAAGGCGGCAACAAGTGGATCGGCACCGCTGGAACGTCGCCGTTTGGAGCTTATGGCTACAACCCCGAAGGCGTTCGGATCGGCCAGAAGGAAAGCCGCCATCAGCGCGCGGTCAAAGTTTGGGACAAGCGCGAATTCAAGAACTTAGACGACACTGTCGAACTGGGCACACGGAACATCAAGGTCGCCCTGAAACGCCTGCGCCGATGGGCGCGTGAAGGTGCGGCTGAGGAACTGGATCTGGACGGCACAATCCGCGCAACAGCCGAGCATGGCTATCTCGACGTCAAGACCCGGCCTGAACGGCACAACGCGGTCAAGGTGCTGCTGTTTCTGGATGTCGGCGGTTCAATGGACCCGCATATCAAAGTGGTAGAAGAGTTATTCTCGGCGGCCCGGACCGAGTTCAAGCATCTGGAATACTACTACTTCCATAATTGTCTGTACGAAGGCGTCTGGCGCGACAATCGCCGCCGCTGGGATCAGCAGACACCGACCCACGAAGTGTTGCGCACTTATGGCTCGGACTACAAATGCATCTTCGTGGGTGACGCATCAATGAGCCCCTACGAAATTGCCTATCCCGGTGGCGCAAACGAACATTGGAACCAAGAGGCCGGTCAAGTTTGGCTGCAGCGTGCGCGGGATCAATGGCCTTCGAGCCTATGGATTAATCCAGTGCCCGAGAAATACTGGGGATACACCCACTCGATCGGTATGATTCAAGAGATTTTCGAGGACCGGATGGTGCCAATGACGTTGGCCGGGTTGGAACAGGGCATGCGAGAGCTGACACGCTAGTACGGTTTTGGCCAGTCTTTAGCGCTCATTGTGTCCGCGCGCGAAACAAAACTCGAAAAACCCCGGAACTGCCGCCCCCTTATTGCCACCAGCGAAACAATTTAAGGAAAACATCCCTCCATCCGATTTTTGTGGTACATTTGGATCTGGTTGTGGCTGGGGGGCTCAAATGACCAAATTCAATCTGCGCGCATTTCTGATTTCCGCCGTGACGTCCGCATCTCTTGTTTTTACATCTGCGGCGGCTGTCACTTTTGTCCTAACTCCTGACGAGGCTTTTGCTAAAAGTAACAACGGTAAAGGAAATGGGAACGGCAAAGGTAAAGGTAACAGCAAGGGTGGCGGCAACAGTAAAGCCGGCAAGGGAACTGGACCAGACAAGAACAAGGCGGCGAAGATTGGAAACAAACGAAACCTAAAACAGAAAAACAGTAAGACGCGCGTATCTAAAGCGGGAAAAACCAATAAAGGAAAGATGCAGAGGTTTTCCTTGTCCGATGTTGGGCGCGAATTCAAACGCGATGTAGAACACCTGTTTGGCAAGCGTTCGAACACGAAGTCCAAACGAAATTCGACAAAGGGACCCAAGAAGACCTACTCGAAAGCTTCCATAGCTCCGATCGAACATTCGCCTCGCCCGGTGACGCGCAGTGCCAAACGTTACGGCTCATACGATAAAAAGAAACAGTCAAAGCACTATTACCGTGACCCGCTTGTTGCGGCGATTACCGATCCGTCCGGCTCAGACAAGTTGCGCAATCTGAACGCGTCCAATGCGGCCGCTCCGGCGTTCCGGAATGCATCGCCGAACAGCAACGTTGGTAAAATCGCGACGTACCAGGCGGCAGCAAACGAATACTACGGTTTGCGGTCTGATCTGAATGATGCCCGACGCGACCTTCGTGACCTGAACAAAAGTTATGTTGGGCGCAGCAGCGCCGAGATCGCGGATGATATCGACAACCTTGATCCGAATGACCCGGATTATGACGAAAAGCTGGGTGATCTGGAAAAAGAGCTTCAAGACGCAGAAACCTATGAAGAAGCCCGCGACGGTTTACGCGAGGACATTCGGGATCTTAAAGCTGAAACCGGGGATGCTCTGTACGACGCAGAAGCCGCTTTCTTCGATGCCTCCAAAGGGCGGACTTTAACCCGAGATTCACTTGGCGATTTTCATTCCAACCTGGGCTTGCCGCAGCCGAAAGATCGTCACTATGACAAGGTGTCTATACAGCCAGTAGGTTACGGCCCAAGTTATCACCAATACTCCCAGGATCGAATGTACCAACCGACCGAAACCGATTTTCGGCTTCGTTACGAAGATGCCGCTTCCAGCATAAAGACACGAGGGAAACGCTACTATGTGGACCCACTTGCAGCGGCTATTACCGATCCCAACGGTTCGGCGAAACTGAGAAATCTTAACGCCGCCAAGGCCGCCGCTCCGGCGTTCAGGAATGCAGCCCCAAATAGCAACGTTGGCAAGATTGCAACGTACCAAGCTGCAGCGAATGAGTACTATGACTTGCGATCCGACCTGTACGATGCCCGTCGCGACCTGCGTGACTTGAACGAACGATATGATGGGCGCAGCAGCGACGAGATCGCGGATGACATCACCGACCTTGATCCAGGCGATCCGAATTATGACGAAAAACTCAGCAATTTGGAGAAAGAACTACGCGCAGCGACGATATACGAAGAAGCCCGCGATGATCTGCGTGCAGACGTAAAATCTCTTCGAGTTGATACGGCAGTCGCACAGAAGCAAGCCGAACATGCGTTTTTTGATGCGTCGAAAGGTGCAGTTTTAACGCCAGAAGCACTAGCCGAACTAATGAAGGTATTGGAACTTTCTTCAGCAGCAAACTGATTGTTGCAGACGGTGCAATCCTTTCCCGAGCGGCAAATTGGAAGGGCTAAGCAATTGCGGCTTGCTTCAAGGTTCGGCGTTGCCCATATCTTAACCATGCTCCGACTTACACCAATCCTTTTGGCCATAGCATATGCGTTTGTAATGTATCGGATTTCCGTCTGGCGCACGCATCGCGAACTGGATGCCAAATCAACCGAACTGGCGGACCCGGCACTCAAGCGCATGACCGACCGATTGGCTGCCGCGCTCGAGATCGATCGGGTGCCAGTTTATATCTATGAGATTGATCCGGTGAACGGGTTGGCCGCACCAGACGGTCGGATATTTATTACCCGTGGATTTTACCGCAAATTCCGAAGCGGAGAGGTCTCGGCCGAGGAAATGGCTAGCGTCATCGCGCATGAGTTGGGGCATGTGGCGCTGGGGCATGCGCGGCGGCGGATGATAGATTTTTCCGGCCAGAATGCGATGCGGGCCGCGTTGATGATGCTGCTAAACCGGTTCATTCCCTTCATCGGCGCATGGATTGCCAATATGTTGACCCACCTTCTGGCCTCGCGCCTGTCGCGGGGGGATGAGTATGAGGCAGATGAGTACGCAGCTGCCCTGTTGACCAAAGCTGGAATTGGAATCGGGCCGCAGAAATCGTTGTTTCACAAACTGGAAGACCTGACGCAGCAGCGCGCTGGTGTTGTGCCCGCGTGGTTGATGAGTCACCCCAAAACAGATGAGCGGATCGCGGCGCTGGAGGCGCTTGAACGGCGTTGGGGCGCTGGCGGATAGGTCTGAAAGCGAGGGGCCAGCCCCTCGCGCTCCCCGAGGTATTTTTAGCCAGATGAAGTTAGATCCTGTTTAGGCGGTGAGGGCTTTGCCTAGCCTTGGCAAGCGGGCTTTTTTCATCAGCGCGCGCAATGTCCATTGGTGGCCGGACAGTCGGTTGGCCTCTGCCAAAACGCGATTGGCTAAGTCGATCATGCCCTCGGGGTCGGTTTGCCAGAAACTGTGCAAAAAGCTATCGGGGTCGCGGCGGTCGAGACCTTCTTCCAACAGGATGTTCTTTGGAAAATCTTTTGCGTTGACGGTGACGACAATATCAGCCGAGGCCGCCACAGCAGTTGCAAGAACGTGGATATCTGCGCTGTCAGGCAGCCAGAGGCGCTGTTCGAGCCCCGGATTGGCCGGACGTTCAGCTTTTGGCCAATGCGCTTGTGTCAGAGCAATTTCAGCACGGGCTTGAGCTTCCCCTTCCGGACCCAATTTGCGAGCGGCGCGGGCCCATTCTTCGAGGATACGGGCGGACCAAATGGGGGTGAAATGACCGATTTTGGCCGCACCCAGCAACATCTCACGCATCACCGTGGGATAGATGACACAGGTATCCAGAACCGCCTTCACAGCCGGTAGAACACGGCTTTGAGGTATCCGCTTTCGGCCAGTTGCGGAAGTTGCGGGTGGTCGGGACCTGCGAACCCGGTGTGGATCAGTTGCGCCTGCCGCCCTGCCCGGCCAATCCCCCGGGAGGAAGCGTCACGGAAGCGGCCAAGATCGGCCGCGTGAGAGCACGAGCACAAACCCAGATACCCACCTGGCTTAACCAGAGGTGCTGCCAGCCGGGCGATCCGCTCATAAGCGCGCAGGCCAGCGTCCAGGGCCTGTTTCGATGGCGCAAAGGCGGGCGGGTCGCAAATGACCACATCAAATTGCGCACCCTCTTCACCCAGTTGGGTCAGCACTTCGAAGGCATCGCCCTGTCGGGTTTGGAAGCGGTCGAAAAAGCCGGACGCCTCAGCGCCCTGTGCGGCCAGTTCCAAAGCAGCGGCGGAACCATCCACGGCAAGCGCCTGCCCGGCCCCACCAGCCAGCATGGCAAGACCGAACCCACCTACGTGGCTGAATACGTCCAACACTTGCGCGCCCGGATGCACCAATCGTGCGGCAAAGGCGTGGTTTGGGCGTTGGTCATAGAACAGGCCGGTTTTCTGGCCTCCTTTCAGGTCGGCCATATAGGTCGCGCCGTTCATTGGTACCGGCAGCGGCGCGTCAGGGGCGGCGCCGCGGAGCGTTTGGTTCACGTCGTCCAGCCCCTCAAGGCCACGTGTCCGGCCCGATGCGTTTTTCAGAACGGTTGTCACCCCCGTGACGGCGACCAAAGCCTCGGTCAGTGTTTCCAGATGCGCCTCGGCCCAGGCGGCGTTGGGTTGGATTACGCAGGCGTCTCCGAACCGGTCGATGATCACGCCGGGAAAGCCATCAGCCTCGGCATGGATCAGGCGGTAGTAGGGGGCGTCAAACAGCCGTTCGCGCATCCGGAGTGCGCGGCGCAGGCGAGTTTCGAACCACGTGGCGTTCAGGTCGGCGTCAAGGTCGCGATCCAGCACGCGGCACATAATTTTGGACTCGGGATTTACCGCCACCAATGCGATGGGCGAGCGCTTTTCATCCTCAAGCACTGCAAGCGCCCCAGCCGGAATTTTGCGGGTACGCCGGTCGGTGACAATGTCATTGGCGTAGACCCAAGGGAAACCGTGGCGCAAGCCGCGCGCGTTGGCTTTGGGTTTCAGGCGGATACGGGGACGGTCGGAGGCTTGGGTCATGACGCCCTCTTAGAGGCGAACGCGCCGGGGGGAAAGCCCTAGCGGGGCCGGGAACGCCAGCCGCCGCGCCGTTTAGGGGCCTGCGCCGCTTGCAACCCTTCGGCCAGCACTTGTGTCATCGGATGATCGGCCTCTTGCGCGGCATATAGCGCGTGCAAATCAGTCAGAGCCTGCGTTTGATCGCGGTCAGCAGGCAGGCTGAGAGCCCAATCCAGAAAGATGCTGCGACACTCGGGCAGCGATATGCCCTCGATCCGATAAGCCTCGCGGATCAGGCCCTTGTGATCATTTGGGTCGTCATTGCGCGGCATCTTTGCCCTCCCCGATGACGCGACCGATGATCTCGGCCGCGGCGGTGTATCGTTCCTGTAATGCGGCCTGAAGCTGTTCGACCTGTTCGAATCCGGTGGCGCGGCACAGGAATGCCGCACCGCCTTCGCCGATCTTGTCCGCCTCAATAACTTTACCAGACAGCAACCGGGCTGCGCATTGCACCGACCAGCATAGATCGTAGCAGTCTTTCAATGTTTGCGCCTGAGCGACGTCAAGTAAGTCGGCAGCGACAGCGCCATCCAGCCCCGAAGACACGTCACGATGCGTGACGCCGGACAACAGCGCCCCGGTTTCAGCCATCAGCTCGATATCCATCATCCGGCCCGCGCCGTTCTTGGCATCCCATATCCCCGCCGGAGACTTGGCCGCCGCCAAACGGGCCCGCATTTCAGCCACTTCTCTCAGAACTTTCTGACGGTCTTCGGGCTGCGACAGAAAATCGGCACGGAAGATTTCGATATCCCGCGCCAGACTTGGGTCTCCTGCGACGACTCGGGCGCGGGTAAGGGCCAGATGCTCCCACACCCAGGCTTCGTTCTGCTGGTAGTTGGTGAAGCTGGCCAAGCTGGTCGCCACCGGACCTTGGTTGCCCGAGGGGCGCAGGCGCATATCAACCTCGTACAACCGCCCCTGCGACATCGGCGCGGACAGCGCTGTGATCAGCGCCTGCGTGAACCGTGCATAGTAGGTGCGCGTCGCCAGAGGGCGCGGACCATCGGACATATCCTGATCCAGCGGATCATAGATCACGATCATATCCAGATCGGACTGGGAATTGATCCGCCTTGCGCCAATCGAGCCCATGCCTAGCACGGCTGCGCCCCGACCGGGCGCAGGCCCATGTTTCTTTGCGAATTGCTGGGTCACACAGGGCAGGATGGCCGCGATGACCGCACTCGCCAGTTCCGCATATTGCTGCCCCGCCTGGGTTCCGTCGATCAAGCCCCGCAAATGATGCACGCCGATCCGAAAGTGCCATTCCTTGCACCAACGGCGCGCGAAATCGAGTTGGGTTTCGTAATCCGCCTCTTGCTCAAGCGCCCGCTCCAGTTCCGCCTGCAAAGCGGCTTGGCCCGGCCATTCGGTGAAAAAACTACCTCCAATTACTGCATCAAACACTGAAGCATTGCGCGAGAGATGCGCCGCCAAAGCGTGAGAGGTGCCCACAATGTCCACCAGCAGGTCGATCAGATGTGGGTTGGCTTCGAACAGAGAAAATAGCTGCACTCCGGCGGGCAAGCCAGACAGGAACCCATCCAGCGCCAAAAGCGCCTCGTCTGGTTTCGCGGTTTTCGAAAGGCGCGAGAGAAGTTCGGGCTTGAGACGTTCAAATATCCGCGCGCCCCGCTGCGACCGCAGGGCCGGATAGGTCGGCCAGCGGGCCAGAACGCTCTTGTCAAAGTCGACCTCTTTGGCCGGAATCGGGGTGGAAGACCCAGGCGCAAAGAACCCCTCGGTCAACTCATGCACCTCGGTCAGGCGGTGGGTCAGTTTGGCAGTGAGTTCGGCACTGTCGATCCCCATCAGACAAGCGACCCGTTCGATCCCGTCTGGAGACTGAGGAACTTTGTGCGTTTGCGCGTCGTGCACCATCTGGATGCGGTGTTCGACCTCACGATGGGCACGGTAGTGGTCGGTCAGTTTCACTGCCACGTCCTGTGGTATCCAGTCTTTTCCGGCCAACGCGGCCAAACCCGGCACAGTGCCGCGTACACGCAGATCAGGATCGCGCCCGCCCGCAATCAACTGGCGGGTCTGAGTGAAAAACTCGATCTCGCGGATACCGCCCTGCCCGAGCTTCATGTCATGCCCGGGAATCGTCAACGCACCACCGGTGCCCTTATTTTCGCGAATGCGAAGGCGCATGTCATGAGCGTCCTGAATGGCGGCAAAGTCCAAATGTCGACGCCAGACAAAGGGGCGCAACGTGTCCAAAAACCGCTGCCCAGCCTCCAAGTCGCCCGCACAGGGGCGGGCTTTGATATAGGCCGCCCTCTCCCACGTGCGGCCAAGGCTTTCATAATAACGCTCGGCCGCCTCTGTCGCCATGCAGACGGGAGTCACCGCCGGATCGGGTCGCAGACGCAAATCCGTGCGGAAGACATAGCCATCAGCGGTCTTGTCGCTCAGCGTGGCGCAGAAATTGCGCGTTGCCCGAACCATTCCCTGCCGGGCGTCGTAAAAATCATCGGGGTCAAAGCGGGTTTCATCAAACAGCACGATCAGGTCGATATCTGAACTGTAGTTCAGCTCATGCGCCCCCATCTTACCCATCGCCAGAATGATCATCCCGGCAGCGGTTTCCACGTCGCCCTCGGTCATCCCCGGCAGTTTGCCACGCCGGATCAGCGCCGCGATCTCGGTCTTGGCTGCAACATCCGCAGCCAAAGCACCGAAATCAGTCAGTTCAGCTGTCACCTTTTCCAACGGCCACGCCCCGGCCAGATCAGCCAGAGCCGTCAGCAAAGCCATGCGCCGCTTGGCCTGACGCAACCCGGGCTTCAGCTGATCCGGTGGCAACATGCGCGCTTCGGTCATCACATCGGCCAGTGCCTGCTCGGGCTGGTGCAGAGCCTGCGGCAACCACGCGCATTCACGCTCGATCAGACCTTTAAGGTAAGGGCTGGATCCCGCCGTACCGGCGACCAATTCCCTCTGCTCGGCGGTTAGGTCCGATAGCCCATTCAGCACCTCGCTTCCCAGCGATTTGTCAAAGGCACGTGGAACGCGATGGATGGCAAGCGAGTCAGTCATTGCACCTCCAGCGGGGTGTCCTGGCTGAAACTGTTGACCCAGACGCCATGGCGTCGCTCCCACAGGGACGAGATCAACATAGCCTCCCACGTCTCATTCCCAGGTCGCTGATAGTCGGCACGATAGGACAGCAGCACTATGTCAGGAGTTAGAATGCGCAACTGCGTTTCGCTCAGCTCGTAACGTGCCATCGTCGGAGCATCCGCAAATTGCCCAACATGATCATCCCGGTTGGCAAAGCCAGTGGTGTAGACCCCCAGAAAATCTGCGCTCAACAACGCACGGTCTGCTTGAGGATCACCTTCAACCAGTGCGGACCAGACCTGTTTTTCCAAATCCAGAATTTCGGCAAGCGATGGGGCGGTTTTTCGTTCTGTGACAGACATTTTTGCAAATTGCTTGGTTCCCCGAGTGACGTCAACCAAGCTTGGCTGATACACCCAATGTAAATCTTTTTCACATCCCCCTCTTGCAACCTGCAATACACTTCCCATCTATTCAATGTGAAAACGATTTACATCAACCCCGGAGACACCAAATGACCGCACTGTCCGACCACGCCGTCCCTGAAAACCCGGGATGGCTCTATCGTGCCGAAGCCTGGATGGATGACAAGGGCAAAGGGGCCTGGATCGCCGCCATGGTCCTTGGTTTCATCTTCTTCTGGCCCGTGGGCCTGGCCCTTCTGGCCTACATGATCTGGAGCAAACGCATGTTCAGCAAATCCTGCAGCCGCCGCAAATCCTGGCAAAGTCACATGAGCACCATGAAGCCCTCGGGCAACAGCGCATTTGATGCCTATAAGGCGGACACACTGGCACGGCTGGAGCGTGAACAAAAAGACTTCGAAGCCTTCTTGCGCCGCCTACGCGATGCAAAGGACAAAGCAGAATTTGACCAGTTCATGGACGAACGCGCTCGTGAAAACCACGACGAGGTTGAAAACGGCGAACGCGCCTGATCAAGACTTGCCCTGTTCCGCCAATCGGGACAGGGTGATTTCCAATCAATATCCGGACATTATAATATGAATAACCTGCCCGATCCCGACAGCCAGCCCGAGTTCTACCAGTCGGTGGCGACCAAACGCTTTGTCGCGTGGCTCTTTGATATCGCCTTCATTTCGCTGCTGTGCATTGTACCGGTTTTACTAACACTCGGCGCAGGGGTATTCTTTTTACCCCTGATTTATGGTGTCGTCAGTTTCATCTATCGGGTCGTCACAATCTCAAACGGCTCGGCAACTTTAGGCATGCGTTTCATGGGCATCGAACTGCGGGACGCATTCGGGTCTCGTATGGATATGGGCAAAGCCGCCGCCCACACCGCCGGATATTTCATCAGCATGACCTTTTTCGTTGTTCAGCTCATCTCAGTCATCATGATGCTGACCAGTGCCCGCTGTCAGGGGCTGACGGACTCGTTCCTTGGAACGGTGATGATCACCCAACGGGCGTGAGAAAAATCAGCAGCGTGAATCACTTGGCGGCTTGGGGAACCGTTGTTATCATCCCTGCTCAGGAAACACGGAACCTACATGCGACACACGCTGCCAATCGCGCCGCAATTCTATGTGACGGCTCCCCAACCCTGCCCTTACCTCGAGGGCAGGATGGAGCGTAAGTTGTTCACGGCCTTGCAGGGCGAAGGTGCGGATCAGTTGAACAACTCGCTTTCCCAACAGGGGTTTCGCCGATCCCAGAATGTGCTCTACCGCCCTTCATGCACCGATTGCGCTGCCTGTTTGTCGGCACGTATAGACGTGTCGGCCTTTCGGCCCAGCAAAAGCCAGAAACGCGCCACCAAACGGAACGCCTACCTACAACGCCGGGCGAATTCACCCTGGGCAACAGATGAGCAATACGATCTGTTCCGCCGTTATTTGGATACCCGCCACGCAGATGGCGGTATGGCAGACATGGACGTGTTCGAATTCGCTGCGATGATTGAAGAAACTCCGATCCGCAGTCGCGTGGTGGAATATGCCGACCCTGACACCGGCAATTTGATTGCCGTCAGCCTGACTGATGTTCTGGATGATGGGCTCAGCATGGTCTACTCATTCTATGACCCGGAACAGCCGCAAAGCTCTCTGGGGACATATATGATCCTCGATCACATCGACATCGCACGCGAGGCTGGACTGCCCTACGTTTACTTGGGCTATTGGGTGCCAGGCAGCCCCAAGATGGGTTACAAAGCACGGTTTTCGGGGCTCGAAGCCTATATTCAGGGCGACTGGAAACGCATCAAAAACCCTTCCGCTTTGACGGACGGCAATCATCATCCCCTTTCCACGGCACCGATTGCCGAACAGGTGGCCAGCATCCAACTGCCAGATCGCCATCCGACCAAAGGCTAACCGACAATGCGTCAAACCCTGCATGCGGTCACCCTTGTGGTGCCGGACTACGATGCCGCTATCGCATTCTATACCCAAACCCTGAACTTCACGCTGAGTCAGGACATGGATCTGGGCGATGGCAAACGCTGGGTGCTGGTAACCCCTCCGGGATCAGAGGGCGGCTCCTTACTGCTGGCTCAAGCCATCGGGCCGGATCAGATCGCCGCCGTCGGCAACCAATCCGGAGGTCGCGTCAGCTTCTTCCTGCAAACCGATGATTTCAAACGCGATCACGCCGCGATGCTGGAAGCGGGTGTAGAATTCGAGGAAGTTCCGCGCCATGAACCCTACGGGTCCGTTGCCGTTTGGCGTGACCCGTTCGGTAATCGCTGGGATCTGATCCAGTTCACCTGATCCGATCTTCATCTGGCCCGAAATATCTCGGGGTTGAATTGGCCAACGGCCAAGAAGGGGCTGGCCCCTTTCTACAACCAATAAAGCAAAGGGGGCCAACCGGCCCCCTTTTTCTTTGGATCGCACTGTACAATCACTTCGGTATCAGATCCGGCACAATTGTCACGATTGACGGGAAGGACCACAGGATCGCAATCCCCACAACCTGAATGATCACGAAGGGTATAATCCCGCGATAGATATGACCTGTCGTCACCTCTTTCGGCGCGACCCCCCGCAAATAGAACAGCGCAAATCCGAACGGAGGCGTCAGGAACGAGGTCTGCAGGTTCACCGCCACCATGATCGTAACCCATTTCGGATCGAACGACCCCCCATAGATCACCGGCCCCACGATGGGGATCACGATGTAGATGATCTCAAGGAAATCCAGCACGAAGCCCAGAATGAACAGCACCAGCATCACGATCAGGAAGACCGTGAACTCGTTGTCAAAGCTGCGCAGGAACTGCTGGATATAGTGCTCGCCCCCGAACGAAATCACCACCAGGTTCAGCAGCTGCGATCCGATCAGAATGGTGAACACCATCGAGGTCACCTTGGCTGTCTCACGCACCACGGGCGTCAGAACCCCGCTCGAGAACAACACCCAGCAGGCATAGATCAGCCCGAACAGCGCATAGAGATAGGCCGCATAAGCAAAAAGGAAGGCGATCCAGCTTTCAACCGAGACATCACCCTGATTGATCCGCAGGTCGAAATTGATCCCCATCAGCATGCAAATGATGATGGCAAAGGTCGACCAGATGATGACCTTGCCCGAGCGCCCCTGATCCTGCAGCTTGCGATAAGCCGCCAGCATGATCGCACCGCCCGCCCCTAACGCCGCCGCTGGAGTCGGGTTGGTGATACCGCCCAGAATCGAGCCCAGCACCGCGATGATCAAAACCAGTGGCGGGAAGACCACGCGGATCAGATCGTTGGTGGCGCAGCGCTCGGCCGCGAATTTGCACCCGTAGATGGCCAGCGCAAAAGGTATCGCCAAGATCAGGAAGGTCGCCCCGGACGATGTTGTCGGAGATATTACGACAAGATCAACCAGCAACATCAGCAGCAAACCAATGGCCCCAAGGATCAACGGTTGCGTCGATTTCGAAGGAGCGATACCGCGTCCCATCAGCAAAGTCAGTCCCAACAGGACAACAATCACCGCAACGCCGGTTCCAATGGGCGCAGCGGCAGCGATCTTGGCCTCGTGTGCGGCGGCCAGTTCTTCCTCGGTCAGACGCACAGCCTGACCGACACCACCGGCTTCGTCCAGCGCTTGCTGCTCGGCCACGGCCTGATCCCAGGCGGGTTGACCGTGCAGCTCGATCATCGATGCCTTGCACTCTTCCGACACATTGGTACGCAGCGAAGCCCCTTCGCCGATATCCGAAAACGCCGAAACGGTGATGTTCTGGTTTCCGATTACGCCCGCGCTGCCAAGCAAAAATGCACCAACGATCAGAGCAACCGGCGCACCCAACAACCACGTCAGACCTTCGCCGCGAGTGATCGGTTCACCGCCACCGCCGCCCAGTTCCACCGCAGGGGCCTTCTCGGGATTCATCAGCGCATAGCCAAAGGCATAAAGCGCATAGAGCAAGGCCAACATAATCCCTGGCAACAGCGCCGCCTGAAACAGCGTCCCCACCGAGACGACCGCAGGCTCACCCAGATAGGTCAGCGCATCGGTACACCCGGCCTCAACCGCACGGGTTTCCTGAGCGGTCGAATACAGGTCTCCGGCCAACGTGCCCAGAAGAACGATCACGATAGAGGGCGGGATGATCTGCCCCAGCGTACCTGAGGCCGCGATCACACCGGTCGCCAATTCTGGTGAGTAATTGTTCCGCAGCATGGTTGGCAACGCCAGCAGGCCCATCGTTACAACGGTCGCGCCCACAATCCCGGTGGAGGCCGCCAGAAACGCGCCCACAACAACGATCGAAACAGCCAAACCACCCGGCAACGGACCAAAGACACGCGCCATTGTGGTCAGCAGGTCATTCGCGATTTTCGAACGCTCTAACGTGATACCCATCAGAACGAACATCAAAACGGCCAGCAGGGTTTCGATAGATTGACCAGCCAGAACCCGCTCGTTGATACGGTTCACGATAAAGGAAACGTTGCGGTCCAACGCAGTTTCCCAGCCTGATGGGAAGACCGGTTCGCCATAGGTTGGTAATTCCGGGTATCGGAACACAGATATCGTTTCCGGCTTGACGCCAGAATTCACAAGGTCCCGATAAGCTTGAGTGCCTGTGTCCACCGCCTGATGGATCAGCAACCCAGCGCTGTCTAACGCTGCGATGATCCCAAAGGAAATGATACCGGCGCCACCGATGGCAAAGGCCACCGGAAACCCGGAAAGGATGCCTCCGAAAAGGCAGAAGAATACGATAATGAGGCCTATTTCGACGCCATCAAGTCCGAATAGCATTGTCTGGGTCTCCGTCCTTAATGCGCGCCTTCGTAGGCTTCTTCACCCTCACCAAGGCTGTCCTTGTCGAGGTACTTTCCTTCACTCTCTGGCCCTTCCACGTATTCCAGATACGACCGGTACAGGAATGCGATCGCCTGCAGGAACACGAGCCCGGCAAAGGCCACCAACATGATCTTGAACAGGAAATACGCGGTGAATCCGTTGGGGCTGAAGCCGATGGTTTCGACATTCCAACGCATCGCTTTCGACTTCAGCAAAAGACGATCCAATGTGTCACTGGCCGAGGGTTTCGGCACGATCAGGTGCCGCCACATGAAGTACCAGCCATACATCCAGACCATCACCGCCAAGGGCATCATGAAGAATACCGAGCCCAGCATGTCGATCACCTTCTTGGTGCGGAACCGTGCCGGGGCATAAAACAAATCGACCCGTACATGCCCGCCCTGCACAAAGGTATAACCTACACAAAGTGACACAACCAAAGCGTTGTAAAACTTCAACATTTCAGCATACCAGCTGATGTCGTACTGCAATGGGATACCAAAGGCGATCACAATGTCAGGTCGGGTAAAAATCCGTTGCATGATCACGATGATGATCTGTTGCAACACCATCAGAAGACCGGCCCAGGCAAAGAAACGGCCCAGAGTGTTGGTGAACCCCTCCAGCCCCCGCACACAACCCCACATGAAGTTGGTGCGGACCATTCCGATGATCGTGATGACAAGAAAAATCGCAAAAACTGCAAAGAAGAACTCAACCGATCCGCCGTAGTAGACGAAGCGCATGACAGCTTCTTTGTCAGACCAGTCCAGCCAAAGGCTGGGATGGGTCACCGCATAGCCAATATTGTAGAAGGCTTGCGCCACATTTTGCAGAACCCAGACAATCCCGCCGCCCACTGCGGCAAGAGCGTCGGTCAAACCAACCGAGCTGCTGTCGTCCATGATGTCCCTCACTCAGCTGAATATCTGTCGCCTCTACCTTAGCAGGGGCTACAGGATTCAGAGAATTTGTATTGAAAAGAGGCCTCACTTGCGTGAGACCTCAGAGATTTCAAGGGCTTACTCAGCCGCCCAGAACGCGAACACGCTGCTGGACATAGTAGCCGTCCGACTTGTTGATCCACGACGCCGACGTGGCCAGCGAGTCTTCGAACGAACCACGGATTTTGGCGAACAGTTCGTCACCCATATTCTCGTCCATGACCTCAGCCGAGGCTTTGCCGAACGCATCCCAGACATCGTCCGAGAATTGCAGCGTTTTGACGCCTTGGGACTGCAGACGCGCCAGCGCCGCACCGTTGTTGGCCAGTGTTTCGGCCAGCTGATAGTGAGTCGTTGCCATCGACGCATAACGCATGATCGCCTGTTGAGCTGGCGTTAGCTCGTTCCAAACATCCAAGTTGACCGACGCGGCTAGACCCGAGCCCGGCTCGTGGAAGCCCGCAGTGTAATAGACCTTGGCAACCTCTTGGAAACCCGCGCGTTCGTCAGCCATCGGGCCAACCCACTCCAGTCCGTCCAGCGCACCCGAAGACAGCGCCTGATACAGTTCGCCGCCCGGAATGTTCTGAACCGATGCGCCCAGTTTACCCAGCACCTTGCCGCCCAGACCAGGCATACGGAACTTCAGACCGTTGAAGTCTGCGGCCGAGTTGATCTCATTCCGGAACCAGCCACCAGACTGCGAGCCCGAGTTACCAGCCAGCAGGCCCTTGAGATTGAAGATCTGACCCAGTTCATCGTGCAGCTCTTCGCCGCCGCCGAAATAGTACCAGTTGGTCAGTTCCTGCGCGGTGCCACCAAAGGGCACGGCAGTGAAGTAGGCATAACCCGGGTGCTGACCGATAAAGTAATAGTCCGCCGAGTGATACATGTCGGCCTGCCCCGACGACACGGCGTCGAATACTTCCAGCGCGCCCACCAGTTCGCCCGGTGCTTTCTTTTCGATGGTCAGCTGACCGTCGGACATCTCGCCGACCATCTGCTCCATATAGCTGGCAGCGTCATCCAGAACGGCGAAGCCGCGCGGCCAGGATGTCACCATGGTCAGGGTCCGCTTGCCCTGCGCATAAGCCGGAGCCGCCAGTGTTGTCGCAGCGGCAGCGGTGCTTCCCAGTGCGGTGGTTTTCAAAAATGAACGACGATCCATCAAGTCAGTCCTCCCAAAGTCGTGATCTGCCTCTTGGGGCAGTTGATCGTTGTCGATGGCGTGGATCATATCGCCGCATTCATTGATGAAAATACCTACTACTACGTAGAAAGGCCCAATATTGCGCCCAAACCATTGGATTTACCGCGAAATTGACCTGCTCTGACCTTTGCGCACCCCACCCCACCCGGCTGGACTTTGCATTTTTCGTGAAATTTGCCTATCGCAGATAGCATGGGGAGATTCCGCAACGCCTTTCGACCAAACTATGCGCAGAAGTTGTCTCTGCTGGCGACGTTGCCGCTGATCGTGGCCGTGGCTGCAATTGCAATTCTCGTCGCGCATCAATCCCGCAAACTGGCCGAGCGCGAGATTGACCAACTTGAGGCACAGCTGATCGAAGCCAAGAAAGCCGAGTTGCGGAACTACGTCACACAGGCGCGTAATGGCTTCTATTTTGTCTACGGCTCCGCCCAACCCGATGATCAGAACGCCAAGGATCAGGTCGCGCAGATATTGTCGGCGATGATCTACGGCGATGACGGGTTCTTTTTTGTCTACGACTATGACGGTACAAATCTGGTCAGCCCACGCCAGACCGAGTTCATCAACAAGAACTGGAGCGGCTTGACCGACAGCGAGGGCACGCCAGTCGTGGACGAGTTGATCAGGATCGCGCGTCAAGGCGCAGGGTATCACACTTATCTGTGGCCCAAACCCTCGACAGGGGAAGAGGCACAGATGATCTCTTATGTCACAAGTTTCCCAAGCTGGCAGTGGGCGGTGGGCACCGGGGTTTTCATCGACGACGTCGTTGCCTCGATCGCTGCTGCTCGGGCCGAAGTTGAAGCCCGCGTACGCCGGACATTCTACTATATCGGTGGGATCACCCTTGCAGCGGTCTTGATCGTTTTTGCTTCGGGCATGGTCCTGAATTTCCGTGAGCGGCGTCTGGCGGACGCCAAGCTGAAGGAACTCACCCAACGGGTTCTGGATACCCAAGAGGAAGAGCGCGGTCGCGTCGCACGCGAATTGCACGATGGGATCAGCCAGATTCTCGTTGGTGTGCGCTATGCGTTGGACAATGCCCGGCGCCGTCTTGAACGCGGCGATGATGACGGTGCCCAAGATCCCCTGAACAAAGGTATCGACAATCTGGGCACCGCCATTACCGAAGTCCGCCGCATCAGCCGCGATCTGCGCCCCGGCGTGTTGGACGATCTGGGCCTTGGCCCGGCGGTCAAGGCTCTGACCGACGATTTCAGCGAACGCACCGGGATCGAAACTGAATTCTCAACCGTCGTTTTCCGTAACCGGCTGGACCAGGACGCCAAAATCGCTCTGTACCGTATCGCGCAAGAGGCCCTGACGAATATCGAGCGCCACGCAGACGCGACGCGTGTTACAATAGACCTGCGCGGCCACAAAAAGGGCGCGACCATGCGCATCACCGACAATGGCCGCGGCCTGCCCCGCGAGACGGACGGCGTCAGCACCGGAATCGGGTTGCGCAACATGCAGGAACGTATCGAACAGCTTGACGGGTCCCTGCGCATTCTGTCATCACGCAGCCCGCATGGCGGAACCGTCATCGAAGTCACCCTGCCGCTGAGCCACCTGCTCCCGCCGCAGGAGGACGCAAGTCAGAACCGAAAGGCCGGCACATGACCATCCGAGTTCTCATTGTCGATGACCACCCGATGGTGGCCGAAGGGATACAATCGATCCTCGAAAGCTATGATGAGATCGATGTGGTCGGAACACTCGGAACCGGGCAAGAGGCTGTCGATCAGGTCAGCGCCCTCGCCCCCGACGTCATCCTGATGGATCTGAACATGCCCGGCCTGGGCGGGCTCAGCGCCACCGAGATCATTCTGGAACGATTGCCAAACACGCGCATTCTCATCCTGTCGATGCATGACAGCCCGGAATATATCTCGACCGCGCTAAGCCACGGCGCCAAGGGGTATGTCCTCAAAGACGTCCCCACCGACGAGATCAAACAAGCCATCGACGCAGTGATGCGCGGTGAACAATACCTCTGCACGGGGGCCAGCGGATCATTGCAACCCAAGGAAGGCGGTGCTCGCGAAGCTTTGACCGGGCGCGAGCAAACCATCCTGCTGGAGCTTGCCCAAGGCAAATCCAACAAAGAGGTCGCGCAGACGTTGGAAATTTCGGTTCGCACGGTCGAAACCCACCGCAAGAACATCAAGCGAAAGCTGGGCATTTCATCCACTGCGGGCCTGACCCGCTATGCACTGGAACACGGCGTCCTACAGGGCACCAGCCCCGGTTTCTAGGCGCACCCGCAGCGCGCAGCGCTGCCCGGCCCAACCGGCGAAGATGCGCCGCAGGCGCATCGACGACGGGCGGGAGCCCTTACCCCTTCGGTCGAATGTCCTGCCCAAAGAACACCAACGTCCCGTCTTCGTCGATGACGTGGAACTCGCGCTGCAAATAGGGCTGATCGAAGGGCGGCCTGACACGCTCCTCAGGCAGGTCCACAAGACCCGGGCGCAGAGTTTCGAACAGCGCGTCGATCTCATCCACATCTATGTAGAAAGACTGATTGTCCCCTAACGGGCGACCGTCATCCCTGGGCGGACACTCCAACAGCCGAATGGCCACTGATCCAAGTGACAGAAACGCGTAATTGCCCTCCCGAAACCCGCAGGAAAACCCTAAACGGTCACAATAGAAATCAATCTGCTTTTGCAAGGAAGAGCATAAAACAAATGGTGTAAGCTGCAAAATCTTGGGCACCAGAGCCTCCGGTCATCAATTGATCCGGTGTCAGTCTACCACAGCTCAATCCAGCAACTGATCCTTTCTCAACCCTTCGCGCTCATGATGATGCGGCAACACGCGCCCATAAAGCTGCCGCGTGCGCTCGACGCCGCCACACATCCCTTCGGCTTCTACGAAGGAGAAAATTCCGACGTACCGGCTACGTTCGCCCTTCACCGGAGCAACCCTATGCAGGGAATATCGCCCTTTGAAAATCTGCAGATCACCCGGTTGCAGCTCCAACTCTCGAACCCGCGCCCTGTTTCCATCCAAAATCGCAGAAACGGACTTGAAATTCTCGTCCTCTGATGTGCGCAGGTTCGGCACGTATTCAAACATGCCCCCGGCCTCACCGTTCTGAATTGCCAAAGTGACGGTGTAATTGTTCGTATCGAAATGCCAGGGAAAGCCCTGCCCCTCTTCCACCACATTGATGATCACGTCGGCCAATGGATCATCATAGCGAAAAAACCGGTCTTCGGGTTCGTTCAGCGCATCCCTTACAAAGGGCATAAACCACTCATATTCATAGATACGGCGCAGCGGCCCGGAGGTGGGAAAATTATCCGCGGGGACAAAGGCGTTTGAACGGTCATAAAAACGGCGGACCGGATGTCCGATCCCAAAGCGCGGGTCATCCTTAGTGAAATAAGCATTTGTTCTATTGAAGGACCGGTGCGCGTTGGGGGCGACCTCGTCCGCTTCACGCACCAGCAGTTCCAATCCCTCCGCATGAACAAAACCGGGCAGTACCGCGCACCCATCCTGATCCAGTTCCCGCCGCAAATCGGCAATCATCTGGTCATAGGCCCGAGAACCCGGCCGATCGATCGGATATCGCCCAAGATCAACCAAGTCTTGTAGCATACTGCGCCTCCCTGAAGTGTTCCCTGAAGATCAGCCTGCCGCAGAGAACCGGGCCGCTCATGTCAAATTTAGACATTGCGTTGACGCTTTCTGACCTAAAGAAATCACGTGCAAGCCCTTCGCCACGGCAGGAATTCGCGGAAATTCCCAACCTGCGGCAATCTGCGCAATAAAATGTCGCAAAATTCGTCATTCAAGTTACAAAATTGGTGCGATTGCCTGTTGACGCCTTCATCGCCCGCCCATAATGTCCCTGCACGCAAAAAAGGAGCCTCTGGCGATGAAAACGCTAGTCGTAATCGTAGGAACCACGCGCATGGGCCGGTAACGGTAAACCATAATCGAACCCATGCGCCTCCGAAAAATCTCGGGGGCTTTTTTTTGGCAAAACGCAAGACACATGTCGCGAACGGAGCAAAGCAGATGACACGTGAGATGACCGGCGCAAAGATGGTGGTTCAGGCCCTCAAGGATCAGGGTGTGGACACGGTATTCGGATACCCCGGCGGCGCCGTCCTACCCATCTATGATGAGATCTTTCTGCAGAACGATATCCGCCACGTCCTGGTGCGGCATGAACAAGGCGCGATCCACGCTGCCGAAGGGTATGCCCGCTCGACCGGCAAGCCCGGCGTTGCACTGGTGACATCCGGCCCCGGGGCCACCAACGCGGTGACTGGGCTGACAGACGCGTTGCTGGATTCGATCCCGATCGTGGTTCTGACCGGTCAGGTTCCGACCTTCATGATTGGTTCGGACGCATTCCAAGAGGCCGACACCGTTGGCATCACTCGCCCCTGCACCAAGCATAACTGGCTGGTGAAGGACACGGATTCTCTGGCCGAGACCATGCACGAAGCATTCCACGTAGCCACTTCGGGCCGTCCCGGTCCGGTGCTGATCGACATCCCAAAAGACGTTCAGTTCGCTTCCGGAGAATACAGCGCGCCGAAACCGTCAACATCGCACTACCAACCTGTTCTGAAGGGCGATCTGGAAGAGATCACTGAACTGGTTGCCGCAATGGAAACGGCGAAGAAGCCTATATTCTACACAGGTGGCGGCGTGATCAACTCTGGCCCTGCAGCCAGCCAGTTGCTGCGCGAATTGGTGGACGCGACTGGTTTCCCGGTGACTTCGACATTGATGGGCCTTGGTGCCTATCCCGCGTCGGGTGAGAACTGGCTGGGTATGCTGGGGATGCACGGTCTTTATGAGGCCAACCTGGCGATGCATGACTGCGACCTGATGATCAACATCGGCGCGCGGTTCGACGACCGGATCACCGGGCGCATCGACGCGTTCTCGCCGAACTCGAAAAAGGCGCATATCGACATTGATCCCTCGTCGATCAACAAGGTCATCCGCGTGGACATCCCGATTGTTGGGGACGTGGCTCATGTGCTTGAAGATGTGCTGAAGGTTTGGAAGGCCCGCGGTCGCAAAACCGATGCAGCGGCGGTCAAGGCATGGCAGGGCCAAATCGCCGATTGGCGCAAGGTTAACTGTCTGGCCTACACCAACAGCGAAAAGACCATCAAACCTCAATACGCGCTGCAACGCCTTGAAGAACTGACCAAAAAACACGACCGCTACATCACCACCGAGGTCGGTCAGCATCAAATGTGGGCCGCGCAGTATTTGGGCTTTGAAGACCCCAACCGCTGGATGACTTCGGGCGGTCTGGGCACAATGGGCTATGGCTTCCCGGCGTCGGTCGGCGTGCAGATGGCGCACCCCGACGCATTGGTGATCAACGTGGCTGGTGAGGCGTCCTGGCTGATGAACATGCAGGAAATGGGCACCGCCGTTCAGTACCGCCTGCCGGTGAAACAGTTCATCCTGAACAACGAGCGCCTGGGCATGGTCCGCCAATGGCAGGAGCTGTTGCATGGCGAGCGCTACTCGCATTCGTGGTCCGAGGCACTGCCGGATTTCGTCAAACTCGCCGAGGCGTTTGGCGCGAAAGGTATCCTGTGTTCCGACCCAGCCGATCTGGACGACGCGATCATGGAAATGATCAATTACGACGGTCCGGTGATCTTTGATTGCCTGGTTGAAAAGCATGAAAACTGCTTCCCCATGATCCCATCGGGCAAGGCGCATAACGAGATGCTGTTGGGTGAAGCCGAGACGCAAGGCGTAATCGATAGCAAAGGATCGGTTCTGGTTTGACGAAATACAGTTGGGCGTCCCGTTACGCCCAGCACCACAAGGATGATGAAAGGGACATAAATGTCTGCCCTACATATCAAAAAAGGCTCTACACGTCACTCGGCCTACAACCTACGCCCCACCTTCTCGGACGTGCAGGAACGGCACACGATTGCGGTTCTGGTCGAAAACGAACCGGGCGTTCTGGCTCGCGTGATCGGCCTGTTCTCGGGCCGCGGTTACAACATCGAAAGCCTGACCGTAGCCGAAGTTGATCACACAGGCCATCTCAGCCGCATTACCATCGTCACCACCGGAACACCGCAGGTGATCGAACAAATCAAGGCGCAGTTGGGTCGCATCGTAACAGTGCACGATGTGCATGATCTGACCGTCGAAGGTGACGCGGTCGAACGCGAACTGGCGATCATCAAAGTCGTTGGTGCCGGTGACAAGCGGGTCGAGGCGCTGCGTTTGGCGGATATCTTCCGTGCTAATGTGGTGGACAGCACCCTGAGTTCCTTCATCTTCGAAATCACCGGCGCGCCTGACAAGATTGACGCCTTTGCTGATCTGATGCGCCCGCTGGGTCTTGTCGAAGTGGCCCGTACTGGCGTTGCAGCGTTGCTGCGCGGCGAGTAAATGGAGCCCCCACCCTGCCCGTATCATCGATCGGGGTGGGGGAAGCTCAGGCAAACCCATTCGACCTTCAGGCCAGATTTCGCCTATGGGAACATTTTGAATGCAATTGCCAGCAAAAGATCACACAAAATAAGATAAAGCCTATTGCGTTTGTAGCTTTGAACGTTAGCCTCAGGGTACAATGCGGCGTTGGGATGCGTCCGTTTGTGCAATCTATACGTTGTTAAATAGTGCCGACCGACTGGTCGAATGTGTAGCGTTTACAAAAAAAACGAGTCGCTAGAACCTGGGACGCCAATGACCAAAGACATCCGTAACCCGGACGAATTGCGCAGGATGTTCGGAGCCAACCTCAGACACCTTGCCCAGCAATACACGTCTGTGTCAGAGCTTTGTCGGCACTTGGGGATAAATCGAACGCAGTTCAATAGGTATTTGGGCGGTGAAAGCTTTCCCCGCCCCGACGTGTTGGACCGGATATGCCGTTTTTTCGAAGTTGATGCCCGAATTCTGCTGCGGCCATTGGACGAGATCGACCGCCCGCCCACGCATCCGGCAGCATCGGCTCTGATTGATTTCTTGGGGTCAGGTCCCTCAACCCTGAAAGAGAGCCTATTTCCGGCTGGTTTTTATTATGCCACCGAAACCGAGTTAAATGAGACGCAGCCCTCGCGACATCGGCTATTCCACGCGCGTCGACTGCCGCAATGCACCTTGGTTCGAGGATACGAACCTCGCCCCGGTATGCCCGGTGCAGCCCCAAATGAGCGCGAGGTTCAAGGCATCGCCGCCTGCGCCGGACGGCAGATTTACATCCTGATGTCCAGCCGAGCATCCCAGAACAGTCGTATCTATCTGGTGACGCGCGGGTCAGAGAACAATTCGGACCGCTGGCGTGGCGTTGCAATCTGTCTGTCAAAAACCACGGCCAACGCGACGACGACCCGGCGTATTTTGCTGCGGCATTTAGGCGAAGACCCATCAGCCGTTCTGGCCGCGGCACGCACAGCGCGCCGTTCAGAAAACGTGATGCCGCAACCTGTCGGCTAACGCTAAGCACCGCCTTCTTTTGGAGCCTGAGTGATCAAGCGGTAGAGATGCCAACTTGCGTGCCCAAGCAGAGGTAGCACTACCAGCAACCCCAAAAACCACGGGATCATCGCCACAAAAGTAAGAATTGCGATGAATGCGCCCCAGACCAGCATCACGCCCAGATGGTCGCGAACATAGCCAAAACTGGCAATCATGGCGGTCACAAAATCCAATTCCCGATCCAGTAACATTGGGATCGAAAGCACGGTAATCATGTACAAAACCGTCGCAAACACAGCCCCCACGACCGTGCCCACTGCAAGCATCGTCAAGCCGTTAGCGGTCAGGTAGACCTCTAAAGACGTGGACACATTGGTCATGGTCGATAGCCCCATGAACAGCGCAAATATCATGTGCCCCAGAAAGAACCAGAACAAAAACATCACCACAATGATTGCGCAGATTGATGGCAATTGCCGCCGCCCTTGCTGGACGACAACACCAAAAATCGAACCGAAGTCCAGCGGCTCGCCCTGCTCTAGCCGATGCGAGACTTCATACAAACCCACTGCCGCAAACGGCCCCAACAACGGAAACCCGATTGCCGCCAGCACCAACCAGTATGAAGTACCCGTCCGGACAGTGACCCAAGCGATCGCCCAACCTGCAAGCACATAAAAACCTGCGAACAGCAGGCCGAAGACGGGCGCACGGCGAAAATCGGCCCAGGCCCGGCGCAGTGCCTCGCGTAGCATTCCCACATTGACTGCTCCCATGTCAGGAACACCAAATGGCTTGTCCATCTTGTCTCTCCTCCCTTGCCAGCCTTGTTTAAGCCGGTCGTTTTTGCGGCCACGTTGTGGCTAGGTGATAGGCCTCGCCAATCGACAGAATGCGGGCGTCTGAACCACGTGTGCCAAAAATCTGCATCCCCATCGGCAGGCCATTCGTACCAAATCCAACCGGGACTGACAGACACGGCAAACCGATCAAGCTAACCGGCACCATCACCTCCATCCAACGATGGTATGTATCCATTTGTTTCCCGGCAATTTCTGTTGGGTACGGCGTTTCGATTTCAAATGGCCAGACCTGCGCCGACGGCAGCACCATCGCATCAAAGTCCTGCATCAAGTCGGTCGCACGCCGGAACCAAGCTGTCCGAATGACGCTGGCCTCATGCACCTGCATCGCAGTCAGCGCCATACCCCGGTCCAACTCCCACAACGCGGTGGCCTTCAGCGTCGCGCGATGCTCGGTCAGCGGGGCCAGACCGGCCGCAATACTCCACGACCGCAAGGTAACCCAGCTCTCCCAAATGTCTTCGGCTTGGAATGGCGGCGCTACGGGAATGACCTCGGCCCCCAGCCGCCTGAAAATGGAAAGCGCCTCGCCGCATAAATCACGGATGCCGTCCTCAAACGGATAGGCACCACCCCAGTCATCCAGCCACCCGATCCTCATTCCCCGCAAATCCGCCGCCTGTACCGGAGAAACCACCGGGCTGACATCCCCGTACGGCTGCCGTGGATCGGGACCAGAGATCACATCAAGCAGCAAAGCCAAGTCCGCGGGGCTTCGCGCCATCGGCCCCAGCGTGGAAACCCGGTGCAGGTACCCATCACCCAAAGGCTCGGACGGAACACGTCCCCAGCTAGGCCGGAATCCATAAACGTTGTTCCAAGCGGCCGGGTTGCGCAGGCTGCCCATCATGTCAGACCCATCCGCCAAAGAGACCATACCAGTTGCCAGCGCCACGGCCGCACCGCCGGACGATCCTCCGCAAGTTCGCGTTGGGTCATAAGGGTTCCTTGTGGCCCCGTAAACCGGGTTGAAGGTATGAGAACCCAACCCAAACTCGGGAACATTGGTCTTGCCAATCAGGATCGCGCCAGCCGCCCGCAGCCGTGCAGCAATCAAATCGTCGCGCTCCGGCACGTGGTTCTGAAAAATAGGCGATCCCTGCGAGGATACGATCCCGGCAACATTGGCCAGGTCCTTGATCGCAATGGGCAATCCCTGAAGCGGCCTCTTGGTCCCCCCGGCATCCGACGCTCGAGCTTCTGCCAGCAGGTCGTCTGCCGCACGCAGGGCCACGATCGCATTGGCCGCCCCGTTGACCGCCCCTATTCGATCCAGCGTGTGCTGCATCAACTCCTCGGCAGTCAGCGTCCCTGCGGAAATCGCATCCACCAAGTCAGAAGCAGTCGTTTGGCTCAAATCCATCCCAGGCTCATCTCCCTTGTAAGATCAGCCTAGCGGGGGCATTCCCCCAATTAAACCCACAGTTTCAATGTATCTTTTCCAGTCCCGAGCAGAACCGGGATCCGCTTCATCTGGCTAAAAATATCTCGGGGGAGTCTCCGCCTGCGGAGACGGGGGCAGAGCCCCCTGCCCACCTCAGTCGCCTTGCGCCTCGGACCGGCTTTTGCCCGCGACGTTCAACGCCAGCGTTGCCGCCATGAACCCGTCCAAATCCCCATCCAGAACGCCTTTGGTGTCCGACGTCTCATGGTTGGTGCGCAAATCCTTGACCATCTGATACGGCTGTAACACGTATGACCGGATCTGGTTGCCCCAGCCCGCATCGCCCTTCGCCTCATGCGCCGCGTTGATATCAGCGTTCCTGCGATCCAGCTCCTGCTGGTACAGGCGCGATTTCAGCGCCTTCATGGCAATGTCACGGTTCTGGTGTTGCGACTTCTCGGACGAGGTCACAACGATCCCTGTCGGGATGTGCGTGATCCGAACCGCCGAGTCCGTGGTGTTCACATGCTGACCACCCGCACCCGAAGACCGATACGTATCGATACGGATATCCGACGGGTTCACCTCAATCTCGATATTGTCGTCGACCACTGGATAGACCCAGACCGAGCTGAAGGAAGTATGCCGCTTGGCCGCCGAGTCATACGGCGAAATGCGCACTAGCCGGTGAACACCACTTTCCGACTTCAGCCAGCCATAGGCATTATGGCCGGAAATCTTGTAGGCGGCGGATTTGATCCCGGCCTCTTCGCCTGCGGTCTCGGACTGCAGCTCGACCGTATAGCCCTTTTTCTCGGCCCAACGCACATACATCCGCGCCAACATCGAGGCCCAGTCGCAGCTTTCTGTGCCGCCCGCACCCGAGTTGATTTCGAGGAAGGTGTCATTTCCGTCGGCTTCACCGTCCAACAGAGCCTCAAGCTCTTTCTTGGCCGCTTTGGCTTTCAACTTTTTAATGGCGTCTTCCGCATCGGTGACGACTTCTTGATCCTCTTCCATCTCACCCAATTCAATCAGCTCGATATTATCGTTCAGATCGGTCTTGATGGATTCATAGGTCTCGATGGCGTCAACCAGCAACTGGCGCTCGCGCATCAGTTTCTGCGCGTTTTCGGGATTGTCCCACAGGTTCGGGTCCTCAACGCGCGCATTGAATTCCTCTAGACGATGAGGGGCGGTTTCATAGTCCATACGCTGCGCCAGCAGCTCCAGCGACTTTTCGATTTCCGCCACGGTATTCTGGGTTTCGGCGCGCATGGTCTTGTCCCAACTTGCTCAATCAGGCCTGCGTGATAGCAAGAGGTTCGGGGCACCACAAGACAGCGGAGCCCCGAAACCGTCAGTTGTCAGTAAAGGCCGCCGCCCTGTAGATCGCCCTGGCTTGCATTGGGGCCAACAGTGATCGTGTCGCCCGTCGAAGTGGTGACCTGACGGCCTGAGCTGGCTTCCTCGAACAGCGGCAAATCTGACCCCATCGCAAATCCGCCATCGTAGACACGGTCGATAAACCCGTCGACGCCGTCACGGAAGTACTCGGCTACAACATAGTCACCGGTCGCATCCGCGGGCAGGCGTGCACCGCTGAAACGGTCGATCTTGATGAAGTGACCACCCTCGGGCACTTCGAACGGGCCACCACCATATTTCTCAACGGCTTTTTCCATGAAACTCTGG
This sequence comes from Ruegeria sp. AA6, assembly GCF_056542865.1. Classification (NCBI taxonomy): domain Bacteria; kingdom Pseudomonadati; phylum Pseudomonadota; class Alphaproteobacteria; order Rhodobacterales; family Roseobacteraceae; genus Ruegeria; species Ruegeria sp. AA6. The sequence goes on along the minus strand of NZ_JBQGAN010000002.1, from coordinate 204,420 downwards.
AACACCGGCCCGCACATGGTGCCACCGTAAGCCCCCCGCCCCATCGGACGAGGGCGGTCATAACCGATATAGCATCCCGCCACGATGTTCGAGGTGAAGCCAATGAACCAGGCATCCTTGGATTCGTTGGTCGTGCCAGTCTTACCGGCGGTCGGCACCGGCAGGTTGATATGGGCCGACGCGGTGCCACGTTCCACCACACCCTTCATCATCGAGGTCAGCTGGTACGCGGTGATCGCGTCCATAACCTGTCTACGGTCGGTCTCGATCGTCGGGGATTCGTCCGGCTCCAGCCAGCTTGAGTTACAATCAAGGCACCGCCGGTCATCGTGGCGATAAATCGTTTTCCCGAACCGGTCCTGAATACGGTCGACCAGCGTGGGTTCGAGCCGCTCACCACCGTTGGCGAACATCGCATAGGCGGTGACCATCTTGTAGAGCGTCGTTTCCTCTGACCCCAACGAATTCGCCAGGAAGGCACCCATCCGGTCATAGACACCGAAGTGTTCCGCATAGCCTGCGACAACCGGCATCGTGACCTCTTGCGCCAGACGGATGGTCATCAAGTTCCGCGACTGCTCGATCCCGGTACGCAGAGGTGTCGGGCCGTAGAATTTGTTTGATGAGTTCTTGGGCCGCCACAGACCTTGCGGTGTGTTCACCTCGATCGGCGCGTCGACCACGATTGTTGCCGGGCTGTACCCACTGTCCAACGCGGCAGCATAGACGAAGGGCTTAAAGCTCGACCCCGGCTGACGCTGCGCCTGCGTGGCGCGGTTGAACACGGAGTCCTGATACGAGAACCCGCCCTGCATCGCAAGAACCCGGCCCGAGTTCACGTCCATCGCAACAAAGCCGCCCTGCACTTCGGGTACCTGACGGGCGGACCATTGGCCCTCTTCCCCGGCCATCACCAGAATGACGTCGCCGCGTTTGAAGTTTTCTTGGAAATTGCCCTGCATCCACTGGATGTCCGAGCGGGGGATCACACCATCCGACGGTCCGTCCTCAATTCCCACGGTCAGGGATTGGTCGGCCACATTCAGAACAACTGCCGGATACCATTGCGTGGGCAGCACTACATCACGAGGGATTTCCATAATCGCGAGCGCCTCGCGCCACTGTGCTTCATCTGCCAGCTTTTCCTCGGCGATGACCTCGCCGGTGCCGCGCCAGCGCCCGCGAGAGCGGTCGTATTTCTGCAAAGCTGTGCGGAGCGCCTTGGCGGCCTCAACCTGCATCTCTTCATCCACCGAGGCGCGGACGGTGAAGCCGCCGGTAAAGAACTCACCCTCGCCAAAATCTTCGCTCAGTTGGCGACGGATTTCATCGGTGAAGTAATCGCGCGGCGGCAGCGCGGTACGGAAGCTTTCAAAGTCGCCGTTCTGGACCGAACGCAGGGGCATTTCGACCTCGGCCTCATAGGTCGCCTGGTCGATATACCCGTTCTGCTGCATCTCGCGCAGCACGTAGTTACGACGTGCCAACAGCCGGTCTTTCTGCCGAACCGGGTGGTAATCCGAAGGTGCCTTGGGCATCGCGGCCAGTGTTGCGGCCTCGTGCGGTTCCAATTCCTGAAGCGTCTTGTTGAAATAGGTTTGGGCTGCGGCGGTCACGCCATAGGAGTTCTGACCCAAAAAGATCTCGTTCATGTAGAGTTCGAGAATCTGTTCCTTGTCCAGCGTATCCTCAAGCCTGGTGGCGAGTATGATCTCTTTGATCTTGCGCTCAGCCCGGCGGTCGCCGGACAGCAGGAAGTTTTTCATCACCTGCTGCGTGATCGTGGACGCGCCGCGCACGTTTTCACCCTTGGACTTTACCGCCTCAACCCCTGCGGCGATGATCCCGCGCGGGTCATAGCCCTGATGGGTATAGAAATTCTTGTCCTCCGCCGAGATGAAGGCCTGCTTCACCAGATCGGGGATTTCTTCGGACGGTGTGAACAGCCGCCGTTCTTGCGCGAACTCATCGATCAGTTGCCCCTTACCCGAGTAAATCCGGCTGATCGTTGGCGGCTTGTACTGGGCCAGTGATTCATGGCTGGGCAGGTCGCGCCCATACATCCAGAATACCGCGCCGATCACCAGCGCAGCCATAAAAATACCCAAGGTGACGAGGCTGAAGATCGCCCCGAAAAACGAAAGAATGAAACGGATCACGTTACTGCCTTTTACTCGCGGTGCCGCCTATATAGTGGTGCCCCGGCGCAGGGTCAAAACACGATGGCCAATATTAGCCTGTTTGCGCCGCAGGGTCACTGTCCAATCAGGGACCTTTTGACCAGATCATCCTGTCGCCATTGGTCAAGACCGTTCAGGATACCCAACGCCATACCCTTGCGCCATTCGGGATTCATGATGTTTTTCAGATCTCTGGGGCTGGACAAAAACCCAAGCTCAACCAGCACCGACGGAATGTCTGCCGCCTTGAGAACCGAAAACGACGCCGTTCGGATCGGCCGGCTGTTCATTGGCCCACCTTGCTGTGTCATCCCCTCCGCCAATGCCCGAGCCAGCGCATCTGTGCGCGGCTTGGTTTCCTGACGCGCAATATCCAGCAAAACATCCGCCACTTGATCGTCCGCGCCGCTGAGGTCTACGCCCGAGATCAGATCGCCCCGGTCGTGCCGCTCGGCCAGTTTGTGGCTGGCAACGTCCGAGGCATCGTCAGAAAGCGTATAGACCGCCGCACCGTGCGCGCGACCCTCAGAGAGAATATCGGCATGTAGTGAAATGAACACATCCGCCCCCGCCCGGTGCGCCAGCGCGATGCGACGTTCGAGGCTGACGAAGTGGTCATCCACGCGGGTCAGCACCACCTGGTATCCCCCTGCCCGCAATAGCGTTTCGCGCAACTCGCGGGCGAAGGTCAGCATCAGGGTTTTCTCATCCGTGCCTCCCGCCTCGGCACCCGGATCAATGCCACCATGTCCTGGGTCCAGCATCACCAGCAGGGCGCGCGATCCATCGCGGCCGGGCCTTGCAGGAGTCACCGCAGGCTCGGGCAAATCCCAACCGGGTTGACGCGGCGCACCGGCAGTTGCAGTAAAGCTGTCAAAGTCTGTGCCGCGCAGGCCAAGCGATAGACTAGCCGTTCCGGCAACCTCATCCACCCTCAAGTCAGCGCTGTCCACAGCCAGCGGCGCGCCAAGCTCCAGCACCATACGCGACCAGCCCGGTACGTAGGCACCAAATTGCACACCGCTTATCCGATCGGTTTGCAGAAACGCTTCCGCATCTAACCCAGTCCAGTCGACCTCTTGAAAGTCAAGGACCACACGGTAGGGATCGCGCAATGTGAACACGCGGTATGGCACGCCTTGGCTCAGGCCAAGCTCGACCTGCACCCCAGCGCGGCCATCTTCGATAATGCGGCTTTGGTCTGGCAACACACGCGCAAGCGCGCTGAAATCATGCGCAAAGGCAGCACTGGTCAGCGTCCAGATCAGCGCGATAGCGTAGAATATCCTGCTCATGGCCTCAAGTTTTCCCGAGATCGTTTGGAAGATATCCTAGCCGACCAACGTGATTTTGTGAACGGGTTACGCGGGGGATGTGATCGCGCCTCGCTCGGCCATGAAACGTTGTAGACGAAGAAGCCCCTCCTCGATATCCGCCGACGAGCGTGCGTAGGAAAACCGCAGCGTTTGGTGGCCGCGTTCGGGATCGAAATCCAGCCCCGGCGTGACGGCCACGCCTGCTTTTTTCAGTATCTCAGCCGCGAAGGCTCGGCTGTCATCGGTCAAATCCGAGACATCCGCATAGACATAGAACGCCCCGTCAGGCGGCGCTATATTGGTGAAACCGGCTTTGGGAAGGCCATCCAGCATCAGCGCACGGTTGCGGCGATAGACATCCAGATTGGCCTGCAATTCTTCTTCGCAATCCATTGCCGCCAGAGCGGCGACCTGACTGGCATGGGGCGCGCAGATGAACATGTTCTGGGCGATGCGTTCGACCACACGCACCTGATCCTCGGGCACAACCATCCAGCCCACGCGCCAACCGGTCATCGAGAAGTACTTGGAGAACGAATTGATCACATAGCACTCATCCGTCAGTTCCAGCGCGGTGACGGCTTTGGCCTCATATTCCAGACCGTGGTAAATCTCGTCACTGATGAACGAGGCTCCCTGCCCGTGCGCGGCTTCGATCAGTGATCCCATCGCGGCGTGGTCCAGCATGGTGCCGGTGGGATTGGCCGGTGACGCCACCATCAGCCCTTGCAGGTCCAGCCCGGCGAAATCCGCAGGCACCGGCTGCAGACGATTTTCCGGAGCCGTCGGCAAATCGACCGGCACCAGACCCAGCGCTTTCAGAATCTGGCGGTAAGAGGGGTAACCCGGTGCGCCGATGCCCACGCGATCCCCACTGTCGAACAGCGCCGTGAAGGTCAGCAGAAACCCACCTGACGAACCCGGAGTGATCACCACGCGTTCGGGATTCAGATCGACATTATACCACTCGCCATAAAGCCGTGCGATCCGTTGCCGCAGCGCAGGCAGACCCAAGGCGACCGTATAGCCCAGTGGCGCTTGGTCCATTGCAGCGGAAAGCGCAGCGGTCGCTCCTTTGGGCGCACCTGTACCGGGCTGACCGACCTCCATATGAATGATGTGGCGCCCGGCCTCTTCGGCTTTGCGCGCGGCCTCCATCACGTCCATCACAATAAACGGATCGACCCCGGACCGGGTTGAGTTTCTCATGCCCATCTCCCATGTTGCACCCATGGCTTTTGAACGCTTATCCAGGGTGCCGTCAATCCCGGCCCTGTTGCTGATGGCAGTGACATTGATGGCAAGCGGTGTGCCAGCGACTGCTCAGGGCCTGATCCGAGACCCAGATATCGAACACGGGCTGCGTGAACTGGCCTTTCCGATCCTGCGCGCGGCCGGGCTGAACACTAATCGGGTCAGGATTTTCGTGGTCAACGACGGCACGTTCAACGCCTTTGTCATCGACTACAACGCGATTTACCTGAATTACGGATTGATCCTGTCCGTCGACAGCCCCGAGATGTTGCAGGCCGTTATTGCCCACGAGGCAGCCCATATTGCCAACGGCCACCTGGCCCGGAGGGTGGAAAACCTGCGGACTGCCAACCGCAATGCCGGGTATGGTACCGCGCTGGCTTTGATCGCCGCGATTGCAGGTGCAGGCGAAGCGGCCGCAGGCATCGCGGCAGGCACCCAAAGCGCGGCGCTGCGCACCTTTCTGGGGCATACCCGGGCTGAGGAATCTTCGGCCGACCGCAGTGCGGCCAGCTATCTTCGATGGGCTGGGATTTCACCTGCCGGAATGGTTGAGCTACATCGCAAATTCGCGGGTCAGGAATTGCTGAATGTCGCCAATCAGGATCCGTATATGCGCTCGCACCCGACCAGCCGAGAACGCCTGCGGGCGGCCGAAGCGTTTATGGAACAATATGGCGATTGGTCTAAGGCTGATCCGAATGCTGACTATTGGTTCGCGCGGGTCAAAGGCAAACTGTCTGCGTTCTTGAGATCACCCTCGTGGACCATGCGGCGCGCAAAAGAGGAAAGCGCGCAGGATGTCCGCCTGATGCGCGAAGCATCGGCCTATCACCAGAACCGGGATCTGATCAACGCCCGCGCAGCGATTGACGGTGCGTTGGCGATACGCCCGGATGATCCGTTCTACTATGAACTCAAAGGTCAGATTCTACTGGAAAACCTTCAGGTTCGAGACGCGATTTCGGCCTATGAGCATGCGGTCAAGATGGCGCCAAATGACTCATTGATACTGGCGGGATACGGGCGCGCGATGCTGGCTGATGGTCAGGTCAATAACGCCTTGCAAGCACTTGAAAAAGCGAGACAAAGAGACCATAGAAATGCCCGCTTGATGCAGGACCTTGGATTGGCCTATGCCAAAGTGGGGAACAACGGAATGGCCTCGGTCGTGACGGCCGAGCGATACGCGTTGCAAGGCCGTTTGGACGACGCGGGCATTCATGCAAAACGAGCTGTCAGGCAACTTCCAGAAGACTCACCGGGTTGGCAACGGGCACAGGATGTGCTGATTGCCTCAGAACGCGCTAGTAAAGCAAAAAGGAAACGGAAATGATCCTCAGACACGCAGCACCCGCCCTTCTGGGGCTTTCCATGATCACCGGCCCGGCCCATGCGCTGGACCTGAATGCGCTCAGCGAGGCAGAAAAGGCAGAATTTGGTGCGCAGGTTCGGGAATACCTGCTGGAAAACCCCGAAGTTATCATTGAGGCAATCAACGTTCTGGAACAGCGCAACGCCGTGGCCGAGGCCGCAGCAGATCAAGAACTGGTTGCAGCGAATGCCGAAGAACTGTTCAACGATGGATACAGCTGGGTTGGCGGCAATCCTAACGGCGACATCACGCTGGTTGAATTCATGGATTATCGCTGCGGCTATTGCCGACGTGCGGTGCCCGAAGTGGCCAGTTTGCTGGCCGAAGACGGCAATATTCGTTTGATTATAAAGGAATTCCCTATCCTGGGTGAGGCATCGGTCGTGTCGTCGCGCTTCGCTGTGGCCACCAAGCATGTCGCCGGAGACGATGCCTATAAACAAGTCCACGACGCCCTTTTGGAATTCAGCGGTGAACCGAACGAAGTGACGCTGCGCCGAATCTCTGACGGCTTGGGTTTGGACAGCGACGCGATCATAGCAGCGATGGATAGCGATGAGGTGTCGGAAGAAATCTCACGTACCCGAGCTTTGGCGCAACGGATGAAAATTGCTGGAACCCCATCCTTTGTATTGGGTTCGGAACTGCTGCGTGGCTTCTTGCCTGCTGATCAGATGGGGCAAATTGTCGACGCCGTGCGCGCCGAGCGAGGCTGAGCACTCGGGGCGGCCGAGCCGCCCCGCATCCCACAACCGTTTTTCGATCTCAGTGAAAGTACTCGACTTTTCCAAGTCCATTCAGGCCTCAAGAACTCGAGGGCTTTTTCAATTTATTCAGGCAGACCCTAAGCTAGCTTATCAATAGCAGTGTATTGCTCTAAAAATTCTACCAGAACGCGACTAACTGAACCAATTTAGAGCAGCTATTAAATGAAGAAGAATGTATTTCTGTACTACCTGACCGCAGGGTGGGCCCTGTTCACGGTCGCAACCGGGCTGTACTTTCTGTTTTCCAGCACGAAACCAACGGCTGACATCGTAGCCTACTACAAAAACAGGCCAGGCACTGTCCAAACAAAAAGCTGGGCGCCCGGTGATGCGAAATTGCTGAACATCAAAGGAAAGCCGGTTTTAGTTTGGCGTCGTGACCTCACAGAGATGGCGATTGCCATGGAGCAATTCGACCCCAGTATCCCTGTGGAAGATTGGTCTGAGGTGTTGAACAACGGCGCGCTTGAGCGGGAACTTGGTCCTGAACGCTTTGCACGCCTTGAGTGGTTCATCGTCAGCCCGATAAGTACAGCGGGGCTTGGGTGTATTGTGTATTCAAAGGCCGGAGACTTCGATGGATTCTTCGATCCGTGCCGAGGTGCGCATTACGATATGTGGGGCCGCCGCCGAAAAGGCCCAACCAACGAAAACTTAAAGGTGCCACCTTACAAGATCGGCGAGCACGGACAATTTGTTGTTATTGATGTCTCAAGACTGCCATCACCGAGATAGGTGACCCAACCCGCCCTACTCAGCCGCTTCTGCCGCCGCGTCCAGTTCCGCCGCTTTCTTCTCGACCTCTTCCACGATGTGGTCGATCATCTGGTCGTTGGACATCTTGTGGCTCGCCTTTCCAGCCAGATAGACCATGCCCGATCCTGCCCCGCCGCCTGTAAAGCCGACATCGGTCATCAGCGCCTCACCGGGGCCGTTCACGACGCAACCGATGATTGACAGGCTCATCGGGGTCTTGATGTGTTCCAGCCGCTGCTCCAGCGCTTCCACCGTCTTGATCACGTCAAACCCCTGTCGGGCGCAGGACGGGCACGAGATGATGTTCACGCCGCGATGACGCAGCCCCAGAGATTTCAGGATCTCATAGCCAACCTTAACCTCTTCGACCGGATCGGCGGACAAGCTGACGCGGATCGTGTCGCCGATCCCCATCCACAGCAGGTTGCCCAGACCGATGGCGGATTTGATGGTGCCGGACACCAGGCCTCCGGCCTCGGTGATGCCAAGATGAATGGGCGCGTCGGTGGCCTCGGCAATGCCCTGATAGGCAGCAGCCGACAGGAAAACGTCGCTGGCCTTCACGCTGATCTTAAAGTCGTGAAAATCGTTGTCCTGCAGAATGCGGATATGCTCTAGCCCGCTTTCGACCATCGCCTCGGGGCACGGCTCACCGTATTTTTCGAGCAGATGTTTTTCCAGGCTACCAGCGTTCACCCCGATGCGGATCGAGCAACTGTGGTCACGCGCAGCCTTGATGACCTCTTTCACACGTTTTTCATCGCCGATATTGCCGGGATTGATACGCAGACAGGCCGCACCAGCCTCGGCAGCTTCGATCCCGCGGCGATAGTGGAAATGGATGTCAGCCACGATCGGCACCGGGCTTTCGCGGACAATCTCTTTCAGAGCTTTTGAAGACGCCTCATCCGGGACAGACACCCGCACAATATCGGCCCCCGCTTCGGCCGCGGCCTGCACTTGCGCCACGGTTGCTGCCACATCAGTCGTCAGGGTATTGGTCATGGTCTGCACAGCGATAGGCGCATCGCCACCAACGGGAACATTTCCGACCATGATCTGACGGGATTTGCGGCGGTAGATATTGCGCCACGGGCGAACGTGATTAAGCGACATGAGGACGGATCCAAGACAACCTGAGTTGTGTCTTTAGATAGTCTGGCTAGGGGGCCATCGCAATGGCTAGATCACTCAGCTGGTTCTTCCGAAACCTGCGCCTGAAGTTCGGCCACCAACTGTTTGAGCGCGCTGTTCTGTTCAGCCTCAAGATCGGCTACGGCATAAGCCTCAGCAACCGCATCCTTAGACAGAACCACACCCTTTGCCACGGTCCCAGGCGCACCGACCGGTCCGAAATGTTCTCCGTTCATCGAGAAGAACACAGATCCGGCTGCACCAGCACGCAACTGCGGCGGCTCTTCGGTTAGTGGCACTTCAAACACACTGCCCTGCTCGACCGTTCCGAGTGTCCCTTCGAAAATCACACTGCCATCAGCGGCGGTAACGCGCATCCAGGCGGGGTTAACCGCGACTATCTTGAGTGTCGTATCAATCTGCTCGACCACTTGGGGTAGTGCCGGGCGTTCAACGGTGTGCACCTCGGCCACTTCGATCTTGGGTGGCTCCTGCGGCAGGAAAGTGCCAACCTTTCGCGGATCAAGCGTGGAAATTGGCGCATCGCGGGCGACCAGAACGGGAATATCCAGCGCTTGTGGGCGATACAAACGGTCCAGCGCCTCGGCACTGGGCGTATCGGCGACGGTAATCTCAGCTTCAACGCTTGTACGAGCCGCATCCAGCGGATCGAGATCAGACAAGACCACTGGCGCCTGTTCAACAGGACTGACCTGCACCTGCTGAATTTTGTTTAGAACCGACCAACCGCCGTAACCTATCCCGCAGATAACCGCGATCAGGACCAGCGATGAACCGATAGCGCGCGGCTCAATCTGGCTGACAATGGACTCGCGCCCCGGAATGTAGGGTGTATTGGGCGAAATAAACGGGTCACGGCCCATTGGACCACGCGCTGGCAAGTCACCCGAGGGTTTGCGCACCACCGAGGCTTCGGCGGACATACCATGCGCGACTTCGAATCCGCTTTCCTTGCAAAACGCTGCAAAAGTCTCGTCCGGATTCATCCCCAGATAGCGGGCATAAGAACGCACATACCCGGCGATAAAGCCGGGCGTGTCGAATGCGTCAGGATCGGCATCCTCAATGGCAGCGATGTAGTTGGCTTTGATCCGAAGTTCGCGCTGCACGTCCAATAGAGACTTGCCCATGGTAGCGCGCTCACCGCGCATCATGTCGCCTAGCCGTACCTCGTAATCGTCGTAACCTTTCGGTCCAACGTCGGTATCATCCTTGGAATCGCGCTGAGATCTGCGCCCAATCATCCCTGCTGCCCCATTCTGCCTGCGCGTGTTTCACGCTAACGGCGAATCGCCCCATTAACGATTCGTCCGTTGATTTTGTTAGCTTAAGCTTAGCACATAGCAAACACGATGCACACTTTGGCGTGAGGTTAACCCGCGAGTTCGGCGCGATTTAGCGCACAATGTGACCAAAGTTCGTCCATGGCCTGCACCAGACGGTTCATTTCGTCGGGTCCGTGAACGGGTGAAGGCGTAAAGCGCAAACGCTCGGTTCCGCGGGGTACGGTCGGGAAATTGATGGGCTGAACGTAGATGCCGAAGTCATCCAGCAACCGGTCGCTCAGGATTTTTGTATGCACCGGGTTGCCAACGATCACTGGCACAATATGGCTGCCGTGGTCGATCAACGGCAGGCCCAAACCTTTCAGGCGCAGCTTGAGGATCTTGGCTTGTGTCTGGTGCTGCTCACGCAGTTCTGGCGCAGTTTTAAGGTGCGCCACCGACGCCGCAGCACCTGCCGCAACCGCGGGCGGCAGTGACGTTGTAAAGATGAAACCCGGCGCGTAAGAGCGCACGGCGTCACACATTTTTTCACTGGCCGCAATATAACCACCCATCACGCCATAGGCTTTGGCAAGGGTACCATTGATGATGTCGATGCGATGAGCCAGACGATCGCGTTCGGTGACACCACCGCCACGCGGGCCATACATGCCAACGGCGTGCACTTCGTCAATATAGGTTAGCGCGCCGAATTCGTCGGCCAGATCGCAGATCTCTTCGATCGGACCAAAATCACCATCCATCGAATAGACAGACTCGAACGCGATCAGCTTTGGCGCTTTGGGATCGTCCGCTTCCAGCAGCTTGCGCAGATGGGCGACGTCATTGTGCCGGAAGATACGCTTGGCACCGCCATTGCGACGCACACCTTCGATCATCGAAGCATGGTTCAGCGCGTCAGAATAAATGATCAGGCCGGGGAACAGTTTCGGCAGAGTGCTCAGCGTCGCGTCATTGGCGATGTAAGCACTGGTGAACAGAAGCGCGGCTTCTTTGCCATGCAGATCGGCCAGCTCCGCCTCAAGCTTTTTGTGATAGACCGTCGTGCCAGAGATATTGCGTGTACCACCCGACCCTGCCCCGGCGGCGTCAACAGCCTCGTGCATCGCGTTCAGGACAACCGGATTTTGCCCCATGCCCAGATAGTCGTTGCCACACCACACAGTGATATTCTGCTGCGACCCATCTGGGCGCGTACGTACCGCGTGCGGGAAATGACCATTACGGCGTTCGATATCAATGAAGGTTCGGTAACGTCCTTCATCATGCAGCCTGGCAATCGCTGTATCGAGCTGAGCAGTATAGTCCACCGGTGTCTCCTTGCGTGCCCAACCAACGCTTGTATCGGCCGGACGTTCTTTTATGACACTTGCATCGGATGAATCCGAATTTGCGTCAATGCGTTCCCTTGAGCCACTACGTATAAACGACACAGAGATCACATATTTGATTTGCATCAAATATCCCTTCGCACCCGTCTCGACAAGTAAAGTTACGGCACACGGACGCGAGGAAACGACGCAGGCAACCGAACATATATCCAACATGGTATCACAAAGCATACTGGACGGCACCGATGGCGCTGTTAGGGTTCGGGCAAATATCATTCCAAGCAGGAGCCCCCTATGTCGCTGGACGCTGTTCTGAACCGCATCGACACCGATCTGCAAACCTCGATCGACCGCTTGATGGAACTGCTGCGCATTCCGTCGATTTCCACCGATCCGGCCTATAATGCGCAGGTCGATCAGGCTGCCGACTGGTTGGTCGCTGACCTGCAAAGCATTGGCATCACGGCGGAAAAACGCGAAACTACCGGCCACCCGATGGTCGTCGGCCATGTCGGCGAGGACAGCAACGCACCGCATGTTCTGTTCTACGGGCACTATGACGTGCAACCCGTTGATCCATTGGAGCTGTGGAACCGTGACCCGTTCGATCCGGCGATTGAAGACACCGACAATGGCCCTGTCATCCGTGGCCGCGGATCTTCAGACGACAAGGGCCAGTTGATGACCTTTGTCGAGGCGTGCCGCGCATGGAAAGCCGTTTATGGCTCCCTACCCTGCCGCATCACGTTTTTCTTCGAAGGCGAAGAGGAATCAGGCTCTCCGTCCCTTGTACCGTTCCTGCGTGAAAACGCGGCTGAGTTGAAAGCCGATCTGGCGCTGGTCTGCGACACCTCGATGGTCTCGCGCGGCGTACCGTCCATTGCGTCGCAACTGCGCGGCATGCTCAAGGACGAGTTCACCATCATTGGCCCCCGCATCGACCTGCATTCGGGTCACTACGGCGGTCCCGGCCTGAACCCGCTGCGCGAACTGTCGAAAATCGTCGATTCTTTCTATGACGACGAAACTGGCCGTGTGGCCGTAGAAGGCTTTTATGAAGGTGTCCACGAAGTGCCCGCCGATCAGCTGCGCCAATGGGAGAGCTGCGGCTTCGATGAAGCCGAGTACCTCAACTCAGTTGGCTTCTCTCAACCGCATGGTGAGAAAGAGTATTCCACCCTGGAACAGCAATGGGCGCGACCAACGCTCGAGGTTAACGGTCTTTGGGGAGGCTATAACGGAGCCGGGTCAAAAACGGTTATACCATCGCAAGCTCACTGTAAAATTACCTGCCGTCTGGTCGGAGATATGAATCCAGACGCCTTACGCGACAAAATCCGCAAGCACGTGGAAGAACGCCTGTCACCTGATGCCAAGGTTGAATGGGATTATGACCTCGAAGGAGCCCCTGCCTCGGTCATGAACCTAGACCGCCCGGAATTCGAAGCCGCCCGCGGAGCCCTTTCAGATGAATGGGATCGAGAAGCCGTATTTACCGGAATGGGCGGTTCGATTCCGGTTGTGGGCTATTTCAACACGGAACTCGGGTTGGATTCGATGCTGGTTGGCTTCGCCAACGATGATGACGCCATACACTCTCCGAACGAGAAATATGACGTGAAGAGCTTTCACAAAGGCATCCGGTCGTGGGCCCGCATTCTGGATGCTTTGACGAAGTAAGAATTTTGCGAGGCTCTGCCTCGCACTCCGAGATATTTTAGGCCAGATGAAGTTCGGATCCCTTGCTTCATCTGGCTCTAAATATCTCGGGGGAGTCGCGGCTTGCCGCGGCGGGGGCAGCGCCCCCTTCCGTTACATGTGAATTACGCGTCCATAAGCATCCAGCACACTTTCGTGCATCATTTCTGACAAAGTCGGGTGCGGGAATACCGTGTTCATCAGGTCTTCTTCCGTGGTCTCCAACTGGCGACCGACGATATAGCCCTGGATTAGTTCTGTAACTTCCGCACCGATCATGTGGGCGCCCAGAAGCTCTCCGGTCTTGGCGTCGAAGACGGTCTTGATCAACCCCTCGGGCTCACCCAAAGCAATGGCCTTGCCGTTTCCAATAAAGGGGAAACGACCCACCTCGATGTCATAGCCCAACTCCTTGGCCTTCGCTTCGGTGTAACCAACCGAGGCGACCTGTGGCTGGCAATAAGTACAGCCCGCGATACTTTCGGGTTTGACCGGGTGCGCGTGCTTGCCGGCGATCAGCTCGGCCACCATGACGCCTTCATGGCTGGCTTTGTGCGCCAACCACGGCGCGCCAGCGATATCCCCGATAGCATACAGCCCTTCCACACCGGTGCGACAGAACTCGTCAGTAATGACATGAGTGCGGTCGATTTTCACGCCCAGAGCTTCAAGCCCAAGATTTTCGACATTGCCGACGATGCCAACGGCTGAGATAACTGTATCAAAGTCGTGTTTCTCGACCTTACCCTTGATCTCGATATGCGCAGTGACTTTGCCCTTGGCGCGGTCCAATTGCTTGACCATCGCCTTTTCCATGATGGTCATACCTTGTTTGGTAAAGGCTTTTTTGGCCAGCCCACTAATCTCGGCGTCTTCGACGGGCAACACTCGGTCCATTACCTCGACGACAGTCGTGTCAGCGCCAAGTGTGTTGTAGAAACTGGCAAATTCGATCCCGATCGCACCCGAGCCAATGACCAGCAGCTTCTTGGGCATCCGCGGCGGCTGCAACGCGTGCTTGTAGGTCCAAACCAGGTCGCCATCAGCTTCCAGTCCCGGCAACTCACGTGCACGGGCGCCTGTGGCCAGAACGATGTTCTTGGCAGTCAGCTCTTCGGAACCTTTTTCGGTTTTGACCGACACCTTACCCTTGGCGGGGATGGTTGCCTCGCCCATCACAACCGTGACTTTGTTCTTCTTCAGCAGATGGCCAATGCCACCCGAAAGCTGCGCAGCCACCCCACGCGAACGTTTGACAACCGCATCCAGATCGTAACCGACCTTGTCAGCCTTTAGACCAAAATCCTTGGCGCGCTCCATCAAGTGGAACACCTCGGACGAGCGCAACAGAGCTTTCGTCGGGATGCAGCCCCAGTTCAGACAGATACCGCCCAGGTGTTCACGCTCAACAACGGCTGTTTTCAGACCCAGCTGTGCAGCGCGAATAGCCGCAACATATCCGCCAGGACCGGCGCCGATTACGATCAGATCAAAAGATTGTGCAGCCATGTTTTCCTCTCGGCACAGGTCGATGTGAAAATTAGTTTACCATTAAACTAAATTGAGCAACGCATCAACACACCTTACCCGCGACAAAAGCGACGCAGGGTAAAGAGCGGTGGTTTCCGCGGTTTTCAGCCTATACCGGACATTCAACAATGGCTAGAACATAGGGGTCGGGTATACTCGCTCTTTCATAAACCCAAGTCATTCGAGAGGCTTACCATGGCCAATACGCTCAAGGATCTGCTGCTTGCTCTGCTCAATGCCACTCTTATCCTGGTGGCGTTATGTTTGTTTCTGGGGTGGAAATTGGCTTCTACCGTAGAGAACGTGACCGCAGTCTTTTCTGAAAAAGTGCAAGTTGTCGCGCCATTGAAGGATGAAATTCGCGGTGTAAGAGGCGAACTTGCAGCCCTGCGAAGCGATTTGGCGACAATTCAGGCTACGGATTTTTTTGCTGATGATGCCGCCAGCGAGCGCCTGACCGCGGTGCTGAGCAAGCTTGATACTTTGGAAGAAAGAATGCAAGGCGCTCAGACCCAAGTAGCTGAGATCACCGAATCCCCGGATGCTCTTATTAACACGGCGATAGAAAAATCGGCCGACACGGTAGCCGACCGAATTATCGCTATCAGAGGATGCGTGCCGGCGTCTTAACCGGCGGCCTGCAGTTCGCGAACTGTCGCACCGTAGCCGCCCATATTCACATAGGCCACTTCATGCTCTGTCATCGGGCGTTCCAGCGCTTCATTGCGATAGGGGAAACGACCAAACTTGCGGATGACTTCACGGTGCGCGCGAGCGTGCAACAGATTGCCTTGATCGCTGTCCGTCATGTTTTGACACATTAAACGCACGCAACGTTCCTGATCGCACAGATTTTCCGAATGCATCATCGGCAGGTAAAAGAACTGCCGGGCGGGTTCGTCGATCTTCAAATCCCAACCCTTGTCCACCGCGCATTTCGCTGCTGAAAGCGCCGCCCGATCAGACGCGAAAGCCTTGGCGCTGCCCCGGAACATGTTGCGCGGGAACTGGTCCATCAGGATGATGTAAGCAAGCGAGCCGCTGGGGTATGTCAGCCAAAGCGAAAACTTGCCTTCATTCGCGGCTTCCCACGTGGTCAAAAACCGTTCGCGAATTTCGGCATCCAAAGCGTCGTCTTGTAGATACCAACCCTTGGGACCAATCTCATCTAACCAAAAACTCAATACTTCTTCAGGACCTGCCATTGCCCTAAACTCCGTCGTGTTGCCCTCCCCAGGGACGTAAGGTCATTTAAAGCCGTTTTACAGTTTTGTTACAGTAAAAAATTGCAACACTTGCGACATAATCGTGTTTCCTAAGCAACATCTTGCGCCTCGGCCTCGGCTTCGGCAGCTTCGATCGCAACTTCCTGCGCCACTTCAAGCGCCACAGGTGAGGCAGTTGGGTAGAACGGCGACATGGTTCCGGTTTCATCAACCGGAATCGCGGCACGCTGGGTCGTGCGGTACAGGGCGTAAACAGCCATAGTTACAAGCAGCGCTGCAATGAACAGGAAGAAACCTTGCGGACCGAAGACAGCATCGCCCATCAGCCAACCCGTGATGAGCGGACCTGCAATGGCACCCAAGCCGTTGATAAACAGCAGCCCACCCGAGGCTGCGGCCATATCTTCGTGATCCAAAAAGTCGTTGGCGTGGGCAATCAGCAGTGAATAGAGCGGGTTTGACATGCCGCCAATCACGAAGGCCGCACCCAAGAGGATCGGAAAAGTAAAGCCGAACATCATGCCCGCGATAGCAGCGGCTGCCCCTACCCCGGCTACAAGCATAATAAGCGTACGCCGGTCCATTCGATCTGACATCCAGCCCAATGGGTACTGCAATACCAAAGCGCCAATGTAGAACGCCGCAATAAACGTGGATATTTCAACAAGCGTCAGACCTGCCCGAGCGCCGTAAACCGACGCCATACCGAACTGTGCCGAAAACACTCCGCCCAAAAGGAACATCCCCACGCAGCCCAGCGGCGAATACCCGAACAGCTCACGCAGTGTCATCGGCTTGGTTGTGTCGAACGCCGGAGTTGGCGAGATCGAAAGCAGAATGGGTGCAAATGAAATGGAAACCAGAATGGAGGCGACCACAAAAGTGTCAAATCCAGCCGGATCACCCAACAGCACCAACCCCTGCGCAGTGATCACGCCCGTCATCTGGAAAATCATGTAAAGCGACAGAGCCTGACCTCGGTTCTCGTTACTCGCCGCATTGTTCAGCCAGCTTTCTGCCGTCACATATACACCGGAAAAGCAGAACCCGATCACCACGCGCCCCAGAATCCAGACCACCGGATTGGTCATCAACGGATACAGGATCATCACAGCAGAAATGAATGAAGCCAGCGCCGCAAAAACCCGTACATGGCCGACTCGTCGGATCATCTCAGGTGCCAGGCGCGATCCCCCCAGAAAACCCAGAAAATACGCGGACATCACAAAGGACATTTCCAGGGTGGAAAAGCCTTCAATCTCGCCACGGACACCAAGGATCGTTCCCTGCAGGCCGTTTCCGACCATCAACAGGCAAATACCGAGAAGAAGCGCCCATGCGCTGGACAGAACCTGAAGCATTTAGGTCTCCGAAAAATGCCGACCGGATTATGGATTCGTTTTGATATGAAAAACGGCTCTGGTCGTGCTTGTCTACGACATTGACATGGACCGATCCCGACAACGCGCCCCTTATGGGATCAAAAGCGACGCATCGCCATAGGAAAAGAACCGGTATTTCTGTTCGATTGCATGGGCATAGACGTCACGCATCCGGTCCTGCCCCATCAAGGCCGAAACCAGCATCAGCAGAGTTGATTTTGGCAGATGAAAGTTGGTCATCAGCGCGTCTGTCACGTGAAATTCGAAACCGGGATAGATGAAGATATCTGTATCGCCTTCCCAAGCTTCGATCTTGCCTGAGCGCGCCGCGCTTTCGATCAGACGCAGCGCAGTTGTACCCACGGGGATAACCCGCCCTCCGGCGGCTTTGGTAGCACGGATTTCCTCGGCAGCTGTGGCGCTGACCCTTCCCCACTCGGCGTGCATCTTATGGGTCGTGACATCCTCGACCTTGACCGGCAGGAAGGTGCCCGCGCCCACATGCAGCGTGACATGGCTGAGCGTGACGCCGCGCTCGGCAAGGGCCTTCATCAGCGCTTCGTCAAAATGCAACGATGCCGTCGGTGCCGCAACCGCACCCGAGTTGCGCGCCCAGATCGTCTGATAGTCGGTCTTGTCCTGCTCGTCCGCCGGGCGTTTGGCGGCAATGTATGGCGGCAGAGGCATCGCACCGGCCCGTTCCAACGCCGCGTCGAAATCATCGCCGGTCAAATTGAACCTCAGATAGGCTTGCCCTTCATCGACCCGGTCCAACGTTGCGCTAAGATCGTCCGAGAACTGGATTTCTTCACCCGGCTTGACCTTTTTTAACGGCTTGATCAGTGCCGCCCAGGTTCCATCGGCTTGAGGGTCAAGCAAAGTCGCCTCGATCGCAGCCGAAACCGGACCTTGCGCGCTGTCGCGATGGCGGCGACCATTCAGGCGCGCGGGAATGACGCGTGTGTCGTTCAACACCAGCCGATCGCCGGGCTGCAGCCAATCGGGCAAATCGAACGCATGCGCATCCGAGACGACATTGCCATGGGCCACCAGCATACGTGCGGACGACCGCGGGCTGGCAGGCCGCGTGGCAATAAGGTCTTCGGGCAGATGGAAATCAAAATCGCTGAGTTTCATGGCCGCGCCATACAGCGCCGTTCAACCCAATTCAACGTTCCTCTGCACTCGACCCGAACGTCTTTTTGGGCTGATCCGGTTTGACTGGTTGCGCATTTGGCCCATCGGAGACTTTCGGCGCTGGAGGCCTCAGCAGGTTCCGCAGAAAAAGTGGAGCCAACCCGGACAGCGGATTGACCGACACTTTCGGCTGCCGCAGTGGTCCGGTCAGGGTATAGTTGAAACCGATGACACCCTCACCCTTTTTGGTGAAAACGCTGCCAATCGCATTCACCAGATAGATCGGAGAGATCGCTCCGCGAAGGTTCAGCATCCCCGAAACGGTATCAATTGTACCGTCGAACGACAGGCCCATCGACGGCCCAACCGCGCTACCGCTAAGAACTTTTACCTCGGTCGGCGTAATCCGCATCCGGCTTTCGATAGTCGCAAAAAATATGCCCTGACCTGCCATCTCGTCCAGCAAACCAACCAGACTGATAGCGTTTAGCAAAGCAGCCATGGCCGGGGCGTCCTTGATCCGTGTGTTCGAGATTTTTGCGATTACATCGTAGTTTCCGGGTCCTGCCACCGGCTCCAGTTGCACGTTCAAGGACCCACCCCGCGCCTGAGTAATCATGCCCGCTGACCGGAGCACCGCACCCGCATCGCCAGATGTCAGCGTCACCGCACTGCGGCCCGAACGCGGAGAGACCTGCCCGCGCACAGGGGCGCCTCCGTTCA
This sequence comes from Ruegeria sp. AA6, assembly GCF_056542865.1. Classification (NCBI taxonomy): domain Bacteria; kingdom Pseudomonadati; phylum Pseudomonadota; class Alphaproteobacteria; order Rhodobacterales; family Roseobacteraceae; genus Ruegeria; species Ruegeria sp. AA6. Next base: position 185,304 of record NZ_JBQGAN010000002.1, on the reverse strand, counting down.
CGCTGGCATTGAATGAGCCATTGACGCCGCCCGTGGTTTGAAACGCGCCTTTGAACCCGGTCAATGCTATGGTCTCGGTGACTTGCAGGCGATCCAGCGCCACATCCAGTCGGGGCCCGGCGCCAGATCCGCCGCCGCCGCCGCCGCTGCTGCCAAATGTTGCGCGCCCAAGGTTCATCACTCCGCCGAGAACGCGGATGTCGGGCACCGAACCCCCACGATTTACCAGTTCGGCCGGAACCGCCAACCAGTTCCCCAAATCGAACGAACTGAACTGAACGCGGTCAAAATCTCCCTGATTGAAAGAAATTGACCCGGTGGTGCGCAATCCTGCTGCGTTCAGCTTGAGTTCATCCACGCGCAGGTTTTCCCCTAGCGTTGCTGCAACCGTCATCGTGCCTTTTGTGCTTGCCCCCTTACGCCACCCCAACTCCGGGATCGCCAAGGAGACCCCCACCAGATCGGACGAAGCTGTGAGTTTCGGTGGCTCTCCCGCACCCATGCCCAATTCAATATCGGCAGTGCCCTGACCGGTCAGCATCCCCTGCGGCAAACCTGCCTTTAGTTCAGTCATAAGACGAGGAGACAACTCAATCTGGCCGGTCAATTCGCTGCGTTGGGTTTCAGTGCCGCCAATCGGTTGCCGCCAATTTGCCTGTATCGGAACATCACCGAACAACCCGGCACCTCCGACCTCGACCTCTGTCTGGTCACCTTCAAGCGTCAGAAGGTCGGCACTGACCGAAAAACCGGGCACAAGTCGGTCGCTTTGAACGTTGTCGATTTCACCGAGGAAATGAAATTGAGTCTCATCGAACTTGAGCCCCTTTTTCATGGGCAACGCCAAGGTTCCCGAGAGCGCCACCTGCCCGTTCGCCACATCCACTGGCAAGTTCGCCTTGGTCAGCAACTGCAATGGCGGGCGGTCGAGCAAAGACATAGCCGCCGTCACGCTGCCCTTAGCCGTAATCCGGGTGATCGAAGGGGACACACCTTTGATACTGGTATCGGGGATGATGAACGAAGTCCCCGTGGCATCAACCGCACCACCCTGATCAGCGATGACAACCCCAGCTTCCGCCGTGGCGGTAAATCGGTCATTGATCAGGCTGGCCTGACCCTGAGCTTTCTGGATAGGTGGTAGGGTCTTGGCAAACCTGATCTTGGCTTCGTCAAAGCCGAAATCCAGATAGATATCCGGTTTCGCATCGGGTTTCAGGCGCAATGCGAAATCCACGTCTGAAAACTGACCCTCGAACAGGTTTTCTGCCACCCATTTACGCGGCTTCGAGGCCAACCGTTCCGGCCAGTAGTTCAGCAAATGATCTGCGTTCATACTGTCCAGATGCGCATCCACTTGTGCCGACCATCCCTCTGATTCACCGCGTAGATTTCCCGAAGCCAGCAGCCGGTAGTTCGCGTCTTCGACCATCACTTGACCCAGGCGCATTTCGAACGGGGCAAGTTTCATCTGCAAATCAAGATCGGCGCGCGCAAGATCCAGTGGTTCAGGAAACAGGTTCGCAGGATTGATGTTGATATTGCTGAGACTCAACTGAGAGGTCAGGCTATCCAGCGCGCCGTTTTCGATACCATGCAAAAATGCCTTCCCCTCGGCCTGAAAAGCTCCCCAAGCCGAGACCACTGCCATCTCGTTGAAATCCAGTTCCTGACGGCTGGGGTCATAAGTAAAGTAGGTGCTGGCCGACTCAAACGGTATCGGGCGCGTTTCCTGCGTCGGTTGAACCGCTCCTGAACCAAGATTTAGCGTCGCATAAACCGGGCCCAAAGCTGCATCGGCATCCACGCTCCCTCGCAATGCCCCGGAAATCGGTGCCTTTAAAACCTGCATCCACGACAGCGCAAGGCTTTGACCCGCAAGATCTTCGGCGGGCAAGTCATTGATTGAAATTCCAAACTGCGCCTGCGGCGTCCCTAGAAGGCTGGTGTAATTGGCCTCAATCGAGCTGGCGTAATCTCGTCCGGTCAGAACCGAAAAGCCAGTGGCCAAATGCATCTCATCGCCGCTGCGGTTAATGGTGATGTGACCGCCGTCAAAAATCCAGGCCCGACCAAGGCGCAGGTCCTGATAGTCCAACGTCAGCGATTCCAGCTCGACCGACCGCAGACCTGACAATATGGGCGACAAAAATACATCGTCGGATTGCTCGATCAGCTGCGCCAGATCCGGCGCCTTTTGCACCGGCGCACTGCCCGCTCCGACAGTCAGTGTCAGCGCGCCGTCCAGACCGCGGGTCAACGTAAACTGCGCATCCTGTACATGAATGCGCCTTGGCCGGATCTGTCCACGCAGCAAGCCGCGCATGGACAGCCGGGTCTGCAGTTCAGACACCTGAGCAATCTGCTGACCTGCTGCGTCGCTGATCGTGACATCTGTAAGCCGCAACCGAGGCCGCCACTCTTCATTCACGATAAAGCTGGCGTCACCAAATCGGAATTGCAGACCACCAAGACTTTGCTCGAGACGATGCTCTACCTTCTTTCGCAGCCATTCGGGTGCATGCAGGTTCTGACCAAACAGAAAAAACCAGCCCGCAAACAGTAGCAGGCCCAGCGTCAGAATTGTCCAACCGGAAAAATGCGCAGCTTTACGACGGCGCGAACGGCGGTGCCGGGGCTTCTCCGGTCGCGTCGCACTTTTTTCTTCGTGCTGCACCAATTTTCTATCCACGCCTTTTAACCCGCTCGTGCCGCCCTATGATGACGGGCAGCCCTTAAAAAACTTTAGCGGAGTTTCCAATGCCCGACGTTTCAGACATCGCCCCTGATTTCACTTTGCCCCGCGACGGGGGGGGCGAAGTTACCCTGTCCGCCCTGCGCGGTGGCACCGTAGTTTTGTTCTTCTATCCCCGCGATGATACGCCGGGCTGCACGAAGGAATCCATCGGTTTCTCGGAACAACTTCAAGCCTTTGCCGATGCGGGTGCTCAAGTTTTCGGCATCTCGCGCGATAGCGTGGCCAAGCACGACAAATTCGTCGCCAAACATAACCTGACAACCCCGCTGTTGTCAGATGAAGGCTCTACCGTATGCGAGGACTACGGCGTGTGGGTCGAGAAGAACATGTACGGGCGCAAGTCGATGGGCATCGAGCGGTCAACCTTTGTCATCGACGCCGAAGGCAAGATCGCCAGGCTGTGGCGTAAGGTCAAAGTCCCCGGCCACGTGGATGAGGTACTTGAGGCCGTCCGCGCGCTGTGACCCCTCTCGACCACGGTCGTCATCCGGTTTAAGACCCGAAAAATAACGTACGCGGAGACATGCAGTGTCCAAAACACTGACTGAGATGGCGACCGAAGTTCTGAACACGGCAGATGGGCGGGAAAAAACCGCCCTGTCCAAACGCTATGCCGCCGCTTGGTTTGCGTCGCGCAAGGGCGATGCGCTCACGATCGAGGTCGGCACCGCGATACCACCATTGCAGCCAGCCCGCCCGGATCGGCCCGAACTGCTGTCTCCGCGCGAGGTGCCAAAGCGTAAACCCGGAACCGAGGCGGGCCGGATCGCCCTTCTGCACGCGGTTGCCCATATCGAGTTGAACGCAGTCGATCTACACTGGGACATCATCGCCCGCTTTGGTCACGTGCCGATGCCGGTTGGGTTCTACGACGACTGGGTCAAATGCGCCGAAGAGGAATCGCGCCATTTCGAGATGGTCTGTGATTGTCTGGAAAGCTTTGGCAGTCACTATGGCGCCCTGCCCGCCCACGCCGGGATGTGGCGCGCAGCCGAAGATACGGCCGAAGACCTGATGGGACGTTTGGCGGTTGTCCCGATGGTGCTTGAGGCGCGCGGGTTGGACGTAACTCCGGGCATGATCGACATCTTCCGAAAGGCCAAAGCCGAGCAGGCCATCGCCGCGCTAGAGGTTATCTACGCAGAAGAGGTCGGCCATGTGGCCTATGGTTCGAAATGGTTCCATTTCCTGTGCGGGCGCGAAAACGCAGACCCCAAGGACGTATTTCACCAACTGGTCCGCCGTTACTTCCATGGCGTCCTGAAACCGCCCTTCAACGAAGAAAAACGCGCCGAGGCCGGGTTGCCGCCCGATTTCTATTGGCCGCTGACCGAGGATCTGCCTGCGCCTGGATCCGTGCGATAAACGCACTCAACCTGACGTTATCGGCAATTTCCTGCCGAGAATTGGCGGGAAATAGATGGTTTCATGTGTGAACTAGTTAACATTCTTGCCCAAAGCACGCGTGCCCTCTATGCAATGCGTCCAAGGGACGGCGATCACTCATGACCGATCCCGATCTTGGGGATGAGAGGTATAGACGCGTGCGAACCCGTCTGACGATCAAATTACACTCACTGCTTGAGCGGCATTTCCCGGAGCGCCGGGTTTTCCTGAAATCTGACAATGACACGCGGTTCATCCGGCTCAGCTCGGAAACTCAGATCGCCGCGGTTGCCGGGGTTGCCGTGATCGTAGGTTGGACAGCGGTCGCTACGGCGATCCTGCTGATGGACAGCATCGGATCGGGCAATTTCCGCGAGCAGGCAAAGCGCGACCAGGCGACTTATCAGCAACGTCTGAACATCCTGTCCGCAGAGCGCGATGCTCGGGCACAAGAAGCCCTGGCTGCGCAAGACCGCTTTAACGCGGCGCTCGAACAGATTTCAGTGATGCAGTCCGAGCTTCTGGCGTCGGAAAACCGCCGCCGTGAGTTGGAAACAGGGATTGAGGTCATCCAGACAACCCTGCGAACCACAATGAAACAACGCGAAGAAGCCCGGACCGAACTGGCGGGCATGCAGGCCGAAACCGGTGACGGCGACATGTACGTGACCACTGTTGCCCATCCCGACCAAATGAATTTCATGACCGAGGCGCTGGTCCGCACGGCAGCTGAACGCGACCAGATTGCCGCCGACGCTCAAGACGCGCTTGACCAGCGCGCAGAGCTTGAGTTGGAAATCCAGCTGATGCAGGAACGCAGCGACGAGATTTTCCGCCAGCTGGAAGAGGCGATGGTGATCTCAGTCGAACCGCTGGACAAAATGTTCCGACAGGCCGGTATGCCTACCGACCGAATTATCGAAGAAGTTCGCCGTGGGTATAGCGGCATGGGTGGACCCCTCACCCCTATCTCTTTCAGCACGCGCGGTGAGGACCTGACCCCCGACGAAATCCGCGCGAACGTGTTGCTGCAACAGATGGATCAGCTGAACCTATACCGCATCGCCGCGGAGAAGGCCCCCTTTGCAAGCCCGGTACACGACGTCGTGCGTTTTACTAGCGGCTTCGGCACGCGACGCGACCCCAAGACTGGCGGTCGTCGCATGCACAATGGGGCTGATTTTGCCGGCCCCCACGGCACCGATATCTTTGCAACCGCTGATGGTGTGGTCACTCATGCAGGCTGGCAGTCCGGTTTCGGCAGGCTGGTGAAGATTAAACACGCCTTCGGAGTTGAGACACTTTATGCACACAACACAAAGATCCGGGTCAAGGTTGGCCAAAGGGTCTCGCGCGGGGATCATATTGCTGATATGGGTAGCACCGGACGGTCTACCGGCACGCATCTGCACTATGAAGTACGCGTTGACGGTGTGCCCAGAAATCCAATGACTTACATTAAGGCTGCGAGAAATGTTTTCTAAGAACAAAATCAACGAGCCCGCACCGAGCACCGCTGAAACGGCAAAGCCTGCCGCTCCGGCGACACCTGCGGCCCCTGCCCCGACGGAAAGCAAGGCCAGCACCGCGCCCAAGCCCAAACCTCCGGCATCGGTTCTGTCCTCGGATCTGCACATCACCGGCAACCTGAAGACCACCGGCGATATTCAGGTTGAAGGCACGGTTGAAGGCGACATCCGTGCGCACCTGCTGACCATCGGCGAAACCGCTACCATTAAAGGCGAAGTGACCGCCGATGACGTCGTCATCAACGGCCGCATCGTGGGCCGCGTACGTGGCCTGAAAGTGCGCCTGACCTCGACCGCACGCGTCGAAGGCGACATCATCCACAAGACCATCGCCATCGAAAGCGGTGCGCATTTCGAAGGTTCGGTGCAGCGTCAGGACGACCCATTGAACCCAGGCCGCAGCGCCAAGTCGGGCGCCAACCCGGCAGCGGAAGTCAAGCAGTAACGCTGACCTCATACTCGTATTTCCGAACGCCGCAGGACATCCTGCGGCGTTTTCTTTTGCCCTTGCCGCGGGTCATGGTCGGTATAGGGTTCTGACATGTTGATCTTTTTCTCCGCCCTGCTGTTGATCGTTGGTTTTTTCCTTTATCGCCACTGGAGCAAATCTCAGGCGCGTCAGGAACTTCTGGCCACACCGTTGACCCGACATCAGCATGCCCTCATCGAACAACAGGTGCCACTGATCCGCCGCCTTCCCTCGGACCTGCGCACAAAACTTGATGGCAAGGTGAACCTGTTTTTGAACCAAGTGCAGTTCCACGGTTGCGATGGATTGGAGGTTACGGAAGAGATGGAACTGGCTATCGCCGCGCAAGCCAGCCTGCTGCTGGTTAACAGCGACCAATGGTATGACCACCTAACGACAATTCTGATCTACCCCAGCGCGTTCAAATCCCGTCAACGCAGACAAGAGGGTTATGTCGTCAGCGAGAAAGAGATCATCCGCACCGGCGAAAGCTGGGACCGCGGGCCGGTGATCCTGTCGTGGTCCCACAGCAAGCAAGGTGCAGCGAACGACCATGACGGCCAGAATGTGGTTCTTCACGAGTTTGCGCATCAGGTCGATGACCTGTCGGGCGGCACCAACGGCGTTCCAATCCTTAGCGATGGGCAGAGCTTTGCCGAGTGGGAGCGCGTTTTTCTGACCGCCTACGACGCTCATGTGCGCGCCGTTGAACGCGGCCAGCACACTGTAATCGACCCTTATGGAGCGGTGGGGCATGAAGAGTTTTTTGCCGTCTCGGTCGAGGTGTTTTTTGAACAACCTCGCCAATTAAAAGCCGCTGTACCCGAGGTGTATGACCAATTGTCCCTATTGTTCCGTCTGGATCCGGCGAGTTGGGATTAATTGCACATTTGCCCTTCGAAGTTTTACTCCTGCACAAGGCCAACAAAATTTCCCTCACTCCATCGTTTCACAAAATGTGATTTTTGAATTAACCTTAAATCAGTGTTTTCAGGAGGATAATTTATGTCATCAAAACTTATGGCCGAGTTCTTCGGCACGTTCTGGCTGGTGCTGGGCGGCTGCGGCAGTGCCGTTCTTGCAGCAGGCGTTGCCGATGTGGGCATAGGCTGGCTGGGCGTTTCCTTTGCATTCGGCCTGACGGTTCTGACCATGGCCTATGCAGTTGGTCACATCTCGGGCGGACATTTCAATCCGGCCGTCAGCCTTGGTCTGATGATAGGCGGCAGGTTCCCAGCAAAGGATTTGATCCCCTATTGGATCGCGCAGGTAATCGGCGCGATTGCCGCCGCCGCCGTACTGTACCTGATCGTCAGTGGCGCGCCGGGCTTCGAAGGCGTCGGAGGGTTTGCCTCCAACGGGTACGGAGACGCCTCGCCCGAAGGCTATTCGATGATGTCAGCCTTGGTGATCGAGATCGTGATGACCGCGTTTTTCATCATCGTAATTCTTGGCGCAACATCCAATTTTGCCCCCGACGGGTTCGCCCCGATCGCCATTGGCCTATGTCTGACACTGATCCACCTGATTTCGATCCCGGTGACAAACACGTCGGTCAACCCGGCCCGTTCAACCGGGGTGGCCCTGTTTGCCGATAGCCCTGCTTTGGCACAGCTTTGGCTGTTCTGGGTCGCGCCGCTAATCGGTGCTGCCATCGGAGCGCTGATCTGGCAGGCAATGGGTGACGACTAAGCTAAGAAAGCCCCGATGTGATTTGCATCGGGGCTTTTTGGATTACTCGGTAACAGTGACCTTTTTCATCGCGTCCGGCTGACCAATCACCGCGCCGTTTGGGCCGTCGCCACGTTTGATCGCGTCAACCACGTCCATACCGTCTGTGACTTGACCAACGACCGTGTATTGGCCGTTCAGGAATGGACCGGGTTCAAACATGATGAAGAACTGTGAGTTCGCGCTGTCAGGGTCTTGAGCCCGCGCCATGCCCACAACGCCACGGTCGTAGTTATAGTCCGAGAACTCGGCGGGTAGATCAGGACGATCCGAGCCACCCGTGCCAGCGCGGCGCATGTCCCCACCGATACGGCCAAACTCGACATCGCCGGTCTGTGCCATGAAGCCGTCAATCACGCGGTGGAAGACCACTCCGTCATACTTGCCTTCGGCGGCCAGGGCGCTGATCTGCTCAACATGTTGCGGTGCGAGATCTTCGAACAGGTCGACGGTGACGGTGCCGTTGGCGCCCTCACCTTCGATTTCGATCTGAAGCCCAGTGGCCAGCGCGGGGCTGGCCAGCAGTGCAAAAGCAGCGGCCAACTTATACATCTGCTGCGACCTTGACGCTGATCATACGATCAGGGCTCGCAGGCGGTTCACCACGCACGATTGCGTCCACATGTTCCATGCCGTCGATGACGCGGCCATACACGGTGTATTGGCCGTTCAGGAAGTGGTTGTCTTTGAAGTTGATAAAGAACTGCGAGTTGGCCGAATTCGGGTTCTGTGAACGTGCCGCGCCCAGGGTACCGCGATCATGGGGCAGCTTGGAAAATTCCGCCGGAACGTTCGGCAGCGACGAGCCACCGGTACCCGCCATACGAATGTTGAACCCGTCTTCCATGTCGCCATGCTGCACGTCGCCGGTTTGCGCCATGAAGCCGTCGATCACACGGTGGAAGGCCACGTTGTCATACTCACCACCCCGGGCCAGCTCTTTCATCCGGGCGCTGTGCTGGGGGGCTACGTCGGGCAGCAGCTCAATGACGACATTGCCGTCTTTCAGCTCGATGATGATGGTGTTTTCGGGATCCTTGATCTCGGCCATGAGGCCCTCCTGTCGTTTGTCTTGCGCAAATACCTATGACGCGAGCACATGAATGCCAAGTGACGCATTGACCTGAGGGCAAAATGAAGGAAAAGAACCGCCTAAATCTGTTTCAAATCTCTGAAGGATCGCACGATGGGCTGGAAAACTCTGGACGATATGGACCTGAACGGCAAACGCGTGCTGGTACGCGTCGATATCAACGTGCCAGTTGTGGATGGGGTCGTGACCGACGCTACCCGCATTCAGCGCATCGTACCGACGGTTCGCGACATTCTGACCGCAGGCGGTAAACCTATCCTGCTGGCCCATTTCGGTCGTCCGGGTGGCGAACGGCGCGAGAACCTGTCGCTGAAGCAACTCGTCCCCACGTTGGAAGATGCGTTTGGCTGTACAGTCCTGTTCGCTGCCGACTGCGTTGGCACTGAGGCTGAACTGGCCGCTGACGCCCTGCAGCCCGGTCAGGTCCTGCTGCTAGAGAACACCCGTTTCCACGCAGCCGAGACCAAAAACGACGCCGATCTGGCCGCAGGTATGGCCAAGCTGGGCGACGTTTACTGCAACGATGCCTTTTCCGCCGCGCACCGCGCCCACAGCTCGACCGAGGCCATCGCCCGCCTGCTGCCTGCCTGTGCCGGTCGCCTGATGCAGGCTGAGCTGGAGGCGCTGGAAGGCGCGTTGGGTGCGCCTAAACGACCAGTGACCGCCGTTGTTGGTGGCGCGAAAGTGTCAACCAAGCTGGAACTGCTGGGCAACCTGATCAACAAGGTGGACTATCTGGTGATCGGCGGCGGCATGGCAAATACCTTCCTGGTCGCTCAGGGCCTAAACGTGGGCAAATCATTGGCCGAGACCGCCATGAAGGACACCGCGGCTGAGGTTCTTGCAAAGGCCGAAAGCGCGGGCTGTACAATCGTTCTGCCGACTGACGTTGTGGTTGCGGAAAAGTTCGAAGCCAACGCGCCGCATCAGGTGCTGCCCGCCGATCAATGCACCGATGAAGGCATGATCCTGGACGCCGGCCCCGACAGCGTCACCGCCATCAACGACATCTTCGCCAAAAGCCAGACCCTGATCTGGAATGGCCCGCTGGGTGCGTTTGAAATCGAACCTTTCGACACCGCCACAAATGCCGCCGCCCTCAAAGCGGCAGCCCTAACAAGATCCGAGCAACTGATTTCGGTCGCAGGCGGTGGAGACACCGTGGCCGCGCTGAACGCTTCAGGTGCTGCCAAGGATTTCTCCTACATCTCGACCGCTGGTGGTGCTTTCCTGGAATGGATGGAAGGCAAGACCTTGCCCGGCGTTGCCGCGCTGGAGCAATAAATTCCGACAGCCTCAGCATTTTTGTCGGATCAGGGGATTCACAACCCGAATCACCTATGACATAGTGTTCGCAGATGTCCGGAAAGGGCACGGTATTGAGGCAGTTCATACGGCGGTAAACAGAGTGTCCCGTTCCCATCGGCCCGGTTTGGGCGCAGTCGTTTTCTTCATGGTGGCATTTATGCTGGGTGTGTATTTCACCTTCGCCGCCGTGCAGGGCGACTATGGCCTGTTCAGACGGGTCGAAATCGCAGCGGAACGGGACGCCCTGTCACAGGATTTGGCCAAGCTTGAGGCTGAGATCGCTGAAATGGAGAACCTGACCCGCCGGTTGTCAGATACCTACTTGGATCTTGACCTTCTGGATCAGCAGGCGCGCTCAGTTCTGGGCATGATCCGTTCGGACGAAATCGTTATTCGGTAATCCCGAGCCAAATTTTTCATCACAATTGCCCGTCCGACTGTACACTCAGGCCGATAATTTGGCCTGATTTCGCACGAAACGACGCTGCGTCACATTTACACTCGCCAGAAAGCCGTAAATGCTTTATGAGATAGTTTAACGCTAAACTATCTGTCCGAAAGGGGGAGATCGCCACAATGGCTGCGCGAAAAACCACAAAGAAACCAAATGTTTCTGCAGAAGAGCTTAAAACCTACTACCGAGAAATGCTTCTGATCCGTCGATTCGAAGAAAAAGCGGGTCAGCTTTATGGCATGGGTCTGATCGGTGGGTTCTGCCACCTCTATATCGGGCAGGAAGCCGTTGTTGTGGGCCTTGAGGCCGCAGCTAAAGAAGGCGACAAACGCATCACATCATACCGCGACCACGGTCATATGCTGGCCTGCGGCATGGAGCCCGGCGGTGTCATGGCCGAACTAACCGGACGCATTGGCGGTCTGTCCAAAGGCAAGGGCGGCTCAATGCACATGTTCTCGAAAGAGAAGCATTTCTACGGCGGCCACGGCATCGTTGGCGCGCAGGTCCCGCTGGGTGCAGGTCTGGCTTTTGCCGACAAGTACAAAGAGAACGGTGGTGTGACCTTTACCTATTTCGGCGACGGCGCGGCAAACCAGGGTCAGGTTTACGAGACCTTTAACATGGCAGCCATCTGGAGCTTGCCGGTGGTGTTCGTGATCGAAAACAACCAGTACGCGATGGGCACGTCTCAGGAACGCTCGACCTCGACCAAAGATATCTATCACCGCGGTGAAGCGTTCGGCATCCCGGGCGAAATCGTCGACGGTATGGACGTGCTGGCCGTCAAGGCCGCCGGTGAAAAAGCAGTAGCCCACTGCCGTGCAGGCAAAGGTCCGTACATTCTGGAAATCAAGACCTACCGCTACCGCGGACACTCGATGTCCGACCCGGCCAAGTACCGTACCCGCGAAGAGGTTCAGAAGGTTCGCGAACAAAGTGACCCGATTGAACACGTGCGCGAGATGCTGCTGTCTGGCAAACACGCCACCGAAGATGACCTGAAGGCGATCGACAAAGAGATCAAAGAGATCGTGAACCAGGCCGCCGAATTCTCAAAAGAAAGCCCCGAGCCGTCGCTAGATGAGCTTTGGACTGACATTTACGCCTGAGAGGACGAATAAGACATGGCAACCGAAATTCTCATGCCCGCACTCTCACCCACGATGGAAGAGGGCACGCTGGCCAAATGGCTGATCAAGGAAGGCGATACCGTATCTTCGGGCGACATCATGGCCGAGATCGAGACCGACAAGGCGACGATGGAGTTCGAAGCCGTTGACGAAGGCATCGTCGGCAAAATCCTGATCGAAGAAGGCACCGAAGGGGTCAAAGTGAACACCCCAATCGCAGTTCTGGTCGAAGAAGGCGAAGACGCCTCTGCCCTGCCAACGGCTGCGCCCGCAGCCGCAGCGGTGGCCGAGGCCGCCCCGGCGGCGGTTGAGGCGCCCGCTCCTGCCGCTGCCCCTGCTGCGCCGGTGGTCGATCTATCGCCCGACTGGCCCGCAGATGCCGAGATGAAATCCGAAACCGTACGCGAAGCACTCCGCGATGCGATGGCCGAGGAAATGCGCGGCGATGAAGACGTCTATCTGATGGGCGAGGAAGTCGCCGAATATCAGGGTGCGTATAAAATCTCTCAAGGACTGCTGGACGAATTCGGCGCCAAGCGCGTGATCGACACTCCGATCACCGAGCACGGTTTTGCCGGTATTGCGGTTGGTTCGGCTTTTGGTGGTCTGAAACCGATTGTCGAGTTCATGACTTTCAACTTCGCCATGCAGGCGATTGACCAGATCATCAACTCTGCAGCCAAGACGCTTTATATGTCCGGCGGTCAGATGGGCTGCCCGATCGTGTTCCGTGGCCCCAACGGTGCTGCGGCACGCGTGGCCGCGCAGCACTCTCAGGACTACGCCGCATGGTACATGCAGGTACCCGGCCTGAAGGTTGTCATGCCCTACTCGGCCGCCGACGCCAAAGGGCTGCTGAAATCGGCGATCCGCGACCCCAACCCGGTCGTGTTCCTGGAAAACGAAATCCTCTACGGTCGCTCTTTCGACGTACCGCAGGTGGATGATCTGACCATTCCGCTGGGCAAGGCTCGCATCTGGCGCGAAGGTTCGGACGTAACCATCGTCAGCTTCGGCATCGGTATGCAGTTCGCATTGGAAGCCGCCGACAAGCTGGCCGAAGAAGGCATCAACGCTGAAGTGATCGACCTGCGCACAATTCGCCCGATGGACACCGGGGCAATCATCAACTCGGTGATGAAAACCAACCGTCTTGTGACTGTCGAAGAGGGTTGGCCGCAAGGCTCGGTTGGCAGCTACATCTCGTCCGTGGTGATGCAAGAGGCGTTCGATTATCTCGACGCACCAGTCATCAATTGCACCGGCAAGGATGTTCCGATGCCTTATGCCGCAAACCTCGAAAAACTGGCGCTTGTGACCACCGACGAGGTGATCTCCGCCGTCAAACAAGTGACCTACCGGTAAGGAGCGACAGACAGATGCCCACCGAAATTCTGATGCCCGCCCTTTCACCGACCATGGAGGAAGGCACGCTTGCCAAATGGCTGGTCAAAGAGGGTGACACCGTCTCCTCCGGCGACCTGCTGGCCGAGATTGAAACCGACAAAGCCACGATGGAGTTCGAAGCCGTCGACGAAGGCACCGTCGGCAAAATCCTGATCCCTGAAGGCACCGAAGGGGTAAAGGTCAACACCGCCATCGCGGTTCTGCTGGAAGAAGGCGAAAGCGCTGATGATATTTCAGCCGCGCCTGCCGCTGCACCAGCGGCTGCCCCCGCAGCCGCCGCGGGCAACGAGGCTGCCGCCCCAGCGGCGTCCGAGGCGCCCGCCCCTGCCCCTGCCGCTCCGGTCAAGGCAGATGGCGGTCGTATCTTCGCGTCCCCTCTGGCCCGTCGGATCGCAGCGCAGAAAGGTCTGGACCTTTCTCAAGTTACCGGGACAGGTCCGCACGGCCGTATCGTCAAAGCCGATGTCGAAGGTGCGACAGCGGCGGCTCCGGCCGCTGCCCCCGCGCCTGCCGCCGCAGCCCCTGCTACCGCTGCTCCGGCAGGTCCTTCTGCGGATGCCGTGGCCCGCATGTACGAGGGCCGGGAATACGAGGAAATCAAGCTGGACGGCATGCGCAAAACAATCGCTGCGCGCCTCTCCGAAGCCAAGCAGACTATCCCGCACTTCTACCTGCGCCGCGACATCAAGCTGGACGCGCTGCTCAAGTTCCGCAGCCAGTTGAACAAGCAGCTGGAAGGCCGTGGCGTTAAACTCAGCGTCAATGACTTTATCATCAAGGCCGTTGCCAACGCGCTGCAACAGGTTCCCGCCTGTAACGCGGTATGGGCTGGTGATCGCGTTCTGCAACTGAAACCGTCGGATGTGGCTGTTGCGGTTGCGATCGAGGGTGGTTTGTTCACCCCGGTTCTGCAGGACGCAGATACCAAGTCGCTTTCGGCCCTGTCGACCGAGATGAAGGACCTGGCCGGTCGCGCACGCGAACGCAAACTGGCACCGCATGAGTATCAGGGCGGCACGTTTGCAATCTCGAACCTGGGCATGTTCGGCATCGACAATTTCGACGCCATCGTGAACCCGCCGCATGCTGGCATTCTGGCCGTGGGTTCTGGCGTCAAGAAACCAGTTGTTGGCGATGACGGAGAGTTGGCAGTGGCGACCGTCATGTCCGTCACCATGTCGGTTGATCACCGGGTCATTGACGGCGCGCTGGGTGCAGAACTTCTGCAAGCCATCGTCGACAACCTGGAAAACCCGATGGTCATGCTAGCCTGACGGACCGCTTGAAACAAAAAAGCCGCCTCAGTTCCGAGGCGGCTTTTTTCGGTTACACGGCATATATTACTGGTCCTTACCCAGCATGTGGTCCATCGAAATCGCGGGCTGATCGCAACCGGCTTCGCCGACGATCTTGGCAGGAATACCAGCCACGGTCTTGCAGGCCGGAACCTCTTGCAAAACGACCGACCCCGCCGCAATGCGGCTGCAGTGACCAACCTCGATATTGCCCAGAACCTTGGCTCCGGCACCGATCAGAACGCCGTTTCCGATTTTCGGATGACGCTGCTCTTCTTCCTTGCCGGTCCCGCCCAGCGTTACCGAATGCAGCATCGACACATTGTCGCCGACCACAGCCGTTTCACCGATCACGATTGAGTGCGCGTGGTCGATCATGATCCCCTTGCCGATCTTTGCAGCAGGGTGGATGTCGATCCCAAAAATCTCGGACGAGCGCATTTGGAAGAAATACGCCAGATCGTGACGTCCCTTCTGCCAGAGCCAATGCGCCACACGATAGGCCTGCATCGCCTGATACCCTTTGAAGTACAGAATCGGCTGCAACAAACGATGGCAGGCCGGGTCGCGTTCGTAGACAGCCATCAGGTCAGCCCGTGCTGCCTCAATCAACGAGGGATCGTCGGCATAGGCTTCATCCACGATTTCACGCAGAACCATCATCGACATTTCGTTCGAGCACAGCTTGGCCGACACCCTGTATGACAGCGCGCGCTCAAGGCTGCGGTGGTGCAGGATACAGGCGTGAACCAGCCCTCCCATCAACGGCTCGCTCTCAACCGCTGCCTGAGCTTCGGTCGTGATACGGTTCCAAACAGGGTCGACAGGAGTAACCTGACTGCGCTTTTCCAACATGGGCTTTGTTCCTTTGCTGCGCCTAGAATGCCATTTAGTTGTAAAAACACCAAACGCAAACCCGTGATCTGCAAGGTAACGAAAATGAATGAAACAAAAATGGCAGAGTTTAAGTCACGGATACAGGTACGTCTGGCCGAACTGGCAGAACATTCGGAATCCGAAAAAGACGCCCAATCGATCGTCGAATTGGACCAACAGGCCGTCGGTCGCCTCAGCCGAATGGACGCGCTGCAGAATCAGGCAATGGCCAAAGCACAGCAAGCCAATCGGGATATTGAGGCGCAAAGGTTGCAAGCCGCTTTGATCCGTATTCACGACGGCGAATTTGGGTATTGCGAAGACTGTGGCGACGAAATCCCGGAAGGTCGGTTGCTCTTTGATCTCGCGGCCACAAAATGCGTCAGCTGCGCATCCGGCTGATCTTCAACCGGATCAGATGACGCAGAACCAACTCGAAACATTGACAATATTGCAGATCATCAAAGCTTGGCTCATCCACCAATCTCCTGTTCCGGGCGGCCGCCATAAGTGAGCCATTGCCAAACATCGGGTGGATTTTCCCTGTCTGGCCGACATGCTTGTCGGCCAGTTCCGCTTCGTGGATCATCCGTGTGCACAAACGGTCCCGTTCGGCCGACGGCGCGGCCAACAAGGCCCGCGCCGCGGCGCTGATATCGCCATGGAGAACAGGGCGCATCGATTGTTTCACTCTACAGTTAAGTTGGCCGCTAATCCCGGCCCATAGCTGGCCGAAATTTGCGCCACCCGAACATCGTAAGGCCCGCTTACACCATCAACTGCCTTCATCGATGCAGTGTACGCCCAGTTCGGTTGGCTCACGACATGCTCTCGCAGCAAAGAGCCGTTCTCGCGAATTTGAACCAGGTAAGACTCGCTTTCTTCCGCCAACGGAACGTCCAACGCAGCCCAATCGTCCCCATCCAAACGAGTGCGCCGTATCCAGGAAAACTGATCTCCTGCGGCCGAAATGGAAGATCTCAAGTGCACCGGAGAATATGGTCGTAGTCCATTGCCGTCGAAGGCTTCGACAAGATGAACAAATGACGGATCGTCATAACCCCTTGTCGCCGGGCCGATACGATAATGCTTGGTCACCCTGCGCTCGGACCGCAACAGGCTGGTCTGGTAGATGCGCTGATCCATAAGCACGAACATCGAACCCTCCGGCCATGCATCCGGCATGAGCGCATCCGTCCCCAACTGCCCACGCAATCGCCCGGACAAAGTGTAGATGCCGCTACCCACTAGCGTAGCATTGGCAAATTGGAAAAGCTCCCAATTGCCGGGTGTTCCGTCGCCGATTGCAGCCAGATTGGCACCATTGAGCAGTGCATGGCGTGGGCGGGATTCCAACACACCATCGATCAGATTGACGCGCAGTGACGCACCCTCGTCCCAGACGCCAGCACTCGCCCGTGTCATGGGGTTTTCCGTGAAACCGATGACAGCCTGCCCAGAAATTACTTCCTGCAGTTCGTAATCTTCGTCATTGGCGGCTGAAAAAACTGCAACGCTGCCCGGCCACGGATCGGCGGACGTGGCGAGGTATGGCGCGTGAGGCTGCTCTGATCCGGTAATAAGTGGCAGGTCCATGAACACGGGCAGTACGGGAACCGGTGCTACGAAAGGTGTGGCTGTCACGACGTCATCCGGCAGATCAGACGGCGTGTAAACGCTTGGCTCAATTCGAACCGCCTCGGCCAGTTGCAGTTCAGCCTGCTCAAGGCGATCGATGCGATAGCGATCACCGCGACCCTCCTTGCGCAAACTGACAACATCGCCTGCCCCCAAATGCAGCATCGATGGCGGCAAGGCAAATCTGGCCGTATCGCGCGAGACCCGCGCTTCGCTCAGCCAACGCTCAACGGTTTGCCGACCTTCGACGCGAGTCATCGACAGAGGCATTTCATTCTCAGATACCGAATGTGTACGGGCGTCAGGCAAAACAGCTTCTTCCGAAACCACATCGTGATCGGCATCCGACTGAACGAACCTTAATCGCACGCGACCCGTCAATTCGGCTTCGGCTTCTCTGCGAAATTCTACTTGCCCTTCAATATCAGAGCTTTCAGCCAAAGTATCGATATCCAGCTCAACTGCATGACGCCCATCGCGCATCTGGAACAGCAACACTCCGTCCCGCTCAATGGCGTCGAAACCATAGCGCAGCATCAAAGGCTGCAACGCTGCGCGGGCGCTGCTTACGTCCTCGACCGCATATCCCCGCACCACGCCATAAAGACGCGATACATCGATATCCCTAACGCCGGCTCCATGGCAGATTTCTGTGACCACTGACGCCAGCGTACGCGTGCCCGACCGTCCATTCAGCCAGTGACCGCGGGAATAGTTTTCTCCATCGCTCCACTGACTGCGCAGGTTTGGAAATGTTGGATAAGGGCGGGCATCCCAAGCCCAAACATACGCGTTCTGCATGTCTATCATCCGACCATCGTACTGATCCGAGGCTGGATTGATAGCGGGATCAGACCAATAACCCAATACGGCCTTCAGGTACTGCACCTGAATAAAGTCATCACGTTGACCATTTGAATATTGCGGCAGGCTGGATTCCGAGGATTTGGGGTCAAGGAACTTGTTCGGTTGGTTGGTGCCCTTGTCCACCGCCGCGCAACCAAGCTCATCCACCCAGGCTGCATCGAACTGAGGCCCCCTCAGCCCCTCGGGGTCATGCGCCGAGAACGCCTGCGCCTCGGCCCCGTTGGGCCAGATCAGCTTGCGCTCGGACGCCTTCCAAACCGGACGCCGATCCGGCGGCGAGCATTGCAATATCCCGCTATCGCCAAAAATCATCACATCGCGCACCTGATCAAAGGTTTCACCAACCAATGCCACACGACTGGCCTCACCCTTATCCAAAGGCTTAGCCCCTTCGACCATCGACCGTACCCATTCGGACCCCGCGCGCGTCTTACCCGCACCGCGCCCGCCCATGATCACCCAGGACCGCCAATCGCCCTCGGGCGGCAGCTGGTGCGGCAGCGCCCAGAATTCAAACAGGAAAGGGAGGGCGCACAGCCCTCCCTCCCCGATCTCACTCAGAAATCTTTCCTGCACCGCAACAGGTGCGGAGGCGAGCCAGTCTGCACCCGACCTCAAACCGAGCCCGGTCAAGGTCGAGTGCATACCCTCCTTGGGCAATTCCGGCTTGTCTGTGATGTTGTTCGACAAAGCTTGTCTCCACTTTCTGACAACTTCGGATCAGCCCCTCTAGCTGCCCAAGTTGCTTGCCTGTTCCGGCAAGGTCTGCATCCTCCCCGGCGCCGATCTGCTTGCGCAGTTCTTCCGCTGCTTGGCGCAAACCGCGAATGGACATCTCAAGCGACTGCAAAAGTTCCGCCGTCTGGGACATCCGCTCTTCCGGGGTAATCAAAGTCATGTTTGCCTGTGACCTCATGCGTGAGTTTTTCCGCACGAGAGAAACGAAAAACGGCCACCGGGTCGCCCCGGGGCCGTTGCCCACCTCTTCTAGCATGACACAAGTGATACGAAAAAAAGCGCACAAAGTCAATGATTTGCGCAACAGCGGCGCAACGGGCAGCGCACGGTCGAGATTAAGAAAACCTCAACACATCCAATTGAGATCGTTGGATTGCCGTCCCACCGGCGCAGAACCAAAGCTTGACAATCTCAGACCAAACGCGCATTAGCGCCCGACCACAGCGCTAACGCGTGAGCTATTGGGCCTTCAGCCCCCACAGCGCACTACACATCTCCTAGTTCCCCTTCACGCAGGGTTCTTGATGCGAAAGCCGGATATACGGGACTCGCCTGTATGCCCTGAGGCTTCGCAGAAACCCTGCCGGTCGCGCTGTAGGCGTGGCCTTACGCTCTTGTCCGGTGCGGAACGCTGTACCGGATCATAAAGGAATGATACTTGTTCGACTTTGACATGCTGGGCCTTGCCCCAGCCCTGAACGAGGCGCTTGAGCGCGCCAATTTCACCCAGCCAACTCCGATCCAGAACCAGGCGATCCCTCTGGCGCTGCAAGGCCACGACATTCTTGGGCTGGCCCAGACCGGCACCGGCAAGACACTGGCCTTTGGCTTGCCTCTGATCGACCACCTGTTGGCTCAACCCGGTAAACCTGCCCCCAAAACCGTCAAGGCTCTGATCCTTGCGCCTACGCGTGAACTGGTGAACCAAATCGCCGAGAGCCTGCGCAACCTCACCAAAAAGACGAAACTGCGCGTGGCAACTGTGGTCGGAGGTCAGTCGATCGGTAAGCAAATCTCTTTTCTGTCGCGCGGCACCGACATTCTGGTTGCTACCCCCGGCCGACTTATAGACCTGATGGAACGCGGAGCCGTTGACCTTAGTTCAGTGCGCCATCTTGTGCTGGATGAGGCCGACCAGATGCTGGACATGGGCTTTATCCACGCACTGCGCAAAATCGAGCCCGCTCTGGGAACACCGCGTCAGACCATGCTTTTCTCGGCAACAATGCCGAAACTGATGGAAGAGCTCAGCCAGTCCTATCTGACCAATCCACAGCGCGTTCAGGTCTCGCCTCCGGGCAAGGCGGCGGACAAGATTACGCAATCCGTGCATTTCCTCAGCCGGGCGGAAAAACCGGGAAAACTGCGCGAAATCCTCTCGGCGGACACAGACGCTCTCACGCTGGTCTTTGCCCGCACCAAGCACGGGGCCGAGAAACTGATGAAGGGGCTCGTGGCAGATGGCTTTAACGCAGCCTCGATCCACGGGAATAAAAGCCAGGGCCAGCGTGATCGCGCGATCAAGGCGTTTCGTGCTGGCGAAATCAACGTGCTGGTTGCCACCGATGTGGCCGCGCGCGGCATCGACATTCCCGGCGTAGCCTATGTGATCAACTATGACCTCCCCGAGGTGCCCGACAACTATGTCCACCGGATCGGCCGCACCGCTCGCGCCGGACGTGAGGGTGAAGGCATTGCGTTCTGCGCACCGGATGAACTGGATCAACTGCGCCAGATCCAGAAACTGATGAAAATTGAAATCCCGGTTGCTAGCGGAACGATGCCAGAGTTTGCAGAACCCAAGAAACCCCGCAATCGTGGCGGTTTCCGCGGACGGAAACCGCAGGGAGCCAATTCGGCGTCAAAACCCTCGTCATCCAAGCGTCGTCGTCAGCGCAGACGTCCAGCCGCATAAAAGAAAGGGCCGCGTTCAAACCGCGGCCCTTTTCTTAATTGCTCGAGCTGTTTCTCTCAGCCTCAATCTCACGCCATTTGGCGACGTTTCGGTTGTGCTCATCCAGAGTTTCAGCAAACGCGTGACCGCCGGTACCATCCGCAACAAAGAACACGAAGTCAGTTTGTTCCGGGGCGACGGCTGCTTCAAGACTAGCCAGTCCGGGATTGGCAATCGGAGTCGGCGGCAAACCATCAATGACGTATGTATTCCAAGGCGTTGCCCGGCGTAGTTCACTGCGGCGCAATCCGCGTCCCAACACACCCTGACCTTTGGTGACACCATAGATCACCGTCGGGTCCGTCTGCAGCTTCATACCCCGCTCCAGCCGGTTCACGAATACACTAGCCACCTGCCCACGCTCATGCGGGACACCGGTTTCCTTTTCAATGATCGACGCCAGGATAAGCATCTCTTCGGGGCTGGAGATCGGCAAACCGTCCTGCCGATTTTCCCAAACTGCATTAATCCTGAGCTGCTGCTTTTCCTGCATATCCTGCAGAACCGATGTTCGGTTGTCACCTGGCGTAACCTCATAACTGTCGGGCGCCAACATCCCTTCAGCTGGTATCTCCGTCACATCGCCACTCAGGGCGTCGATCCCCTTCAAAGCCTCGGCGACCTGCCACGAGGTCACACCTTCAGCGACCGAAACGCGATACCGCGTGTCAGCGTCCTGACGCTTTTCGGCGTATTCCGCAGGGGCGTCTTCCTCCGCAGCTTCAAAATTGGCAATCTCAACGAATTCCAAAGTCGACGGATCCAACTCGCGCACACGTGTCTGAACCCTGGTCACACCGATCCGATACTCAATCTCAGATCCGCAGGTGCTGGCACCGCTGCTGGTGATGTCGTCGATGATCTGTTCCATCGACGCGCCTTCACGAACAAGAAAACTGCCCGCTTTCAGCTGTTGCGCCTTTTCGGTGTAATCCGCAGCCAGACGGAAGATCAGAGCGCTGTTGATTGCGCCATCATCCTCAAGCTGTTGGCTGACGGCGGTCATGTTCGAACCGCGCTTTACCTGCAGGCACATGGCGGTATCAAGAGGGCCTTCGGACTTGTACTGCGACTGCCCCCATAGGATCAGACCACCAACCAGGAACAGGCCGACCACCAGGATGGTCAGCGCGTTCGATGCCAAGGCCCGCCACATTTAGCTGACCTTCCCGAAGATCACGCTGGCGTTGGTACCGCCAAAGCCGAACGAGTTCGACAGGGCGATGTTGATCTCACGCTCGCGTTTCGCATTCGGAGCAAGATCAATCGGGGTTTCGACCGCGGGGTTGTCCAAGTTGATCGTCGGCGGGGCCACCTGATCGCGGATCGCGAGGATCGAAAAGATGGCCTCAATCGCACCCGCAGCACCCAACAAGTGACCCGTGGCCGATTTGGTCGAGGTCATGGTCGCATTACCGGCATGGTCACCCAGCAGACGCTCCACCGCGCCCAGCTCAATCGTGTCAGCCATGGTCGAGGTGCCATGCGCGTTGATATAGTCCAGATCCTTCGGCTCAAGCCCGGCGCTGCGCAGGGCGGCCTTCATAGAACGCTCAGCCCCGTCGCCATCTTCGGACGGTGCGGTGATGTGATAGGCATCGCCGGACATGCCATAGCCCAGAACCTCGGCGTAAATTTTCGCTCCCCGCGCTTTGGCGTGTTCGAATTCTTCCAGAACAACGATGCCAGCACCCTCGCCCATGACGAACCCGTCACGATCAACATCGTATGGGCGGCTAGCCTTCTTAGGATCATCCGCATATTTGGTCGACAGCGCCTTGCACGCGTTGAAACCTGCGATACCGATCTCGCAGATGCAGCCCTCGCCGCCGCCCGCAACCATAACATCGGCGTCGCCCGCACGAATGATGCGGCTGGCGTCTCCAATCGCATGCGCACCAGTCGAACACGCCGTCACGACCGAGTGGTTCGGCCCCTTGAACCCATGACGGATCGAGACCTGACCCGAGGCCAAGTTGATCAGAGCGCCAGGAATAAAGAATGGCGACACACGACGCGGACCTTTGTCGCGGATCAGGTTGGCCGTGTTCGCAATCGACCCCAGACCACCAATGCCCGAACCGATCAGAACCCCAGTCCGCAAACGCGCATCTTCGTCCTCGGGCAGCCAATCGGCATCCTTGCAGGCCATTTCTGCGGCCGCGATGGAATACAGAATGAAATCTTCGATCTTGCGCTGCTCTTTCGGCGGCATCCAATCGTCAGGATTAAATGTCCCGTTGGTACCGTCGCCGCGCGGCACTTCGCAGGCATAGGTCGTGGTGACCCCACTTGCCTCAGCATCAAACTGAGTGATCGGGCCCGCACCGGATTCTCCGTCCAGCAGCCGTGACCAGGTTTCCTCGACCCCACTGGCCAACGGAGTGACCAATCCCAGACCGGTTACAACGACTCTGCGCATGAAATGCCTCTTGCCTGCTTCCTGTTTGAGAACCGCTCATACCCCGGCCCGGGGTCCGGGGGCAAGAGCAACGGTCTATTCCCTTCCGGCATCATCTTGCCAAAACCGAAAGAAATTTCACTCATTGCTATTCGAAAGGTAAAAAATGCCCCCCGCCGGAACAGGCAAGGGGCAGCTTTCTTCATGACCGTTTCTTACTGGAACTGTGCGACCGGCTCGTGTGCGGTCTTCGCCACTTCCAGCGCGTCAGCCAGGCTCAGTGTCTTGCGGAACAACGCGCGCCCGACAATTGCGCCAGAGATGTTGTGGATATACGCCAGTCGCGAGATGTCGTCTGCCGTGCGCACCACGCCGCTGGCGACAATCGGAGTGCGGGATTTTTCGGCAAGCCCCGAAATCAGCCCCAGCTGCGCCTCGACGTCTTCCATGTCACTATCGATATCAGTCACCACGATTGCAGCGAACGGAGTATCTGCGAAGGCTTCGATGAACGCTTCGGGTGTAAACGCGCTCTGACTGCGCCAGCCTTCGGTCATCACAAACCCCTGCCAGACGTCAACTGCCAGAACGATCTGATCCGGGTGCAGCTTGGCCAGTTCTTTGACCAAAATGGGGTCCCGCGCTGCAAGCGTGCCGATCACGACACGACCCGCGCCTTTGTCTATCCAATGCTCAACCTGCTCACGGCTACGCATGCCGCCGGCCAGCTGCACCGGCATCTCGGCCGAGCGGATAATCTCTTCGACCAATTCGGCATTGGTATCCCGGCCCTCGATCGCATCGAAATCCGTCAGTTGCATCCATTCCGCCCCGGCGGCAGACCAGCCGCGCGCCGTTTCTACCGGGTCCACGTGCCAAATCGTGGCATTGTCCAGACGGCCTTTGTCCAATGTAACACACCGGCCGTTCTGCAGTTCCATAGTGGGATAAACCCTCATGAGCCCGCTCCTCCGCTCAATCGCATTGCAATCCAGTGTACCATACACGCCGGACGTCGGGCTGTTTTTACCAGTTTCGGCAAACTGAGGACATTTTGCGGCATCGCCGCACACAGATTTTATACGTGTCTCGGCGGGCCGTCTCGGCGTAACAACACAACCGAAGACCCATTATACTCGCTGTCACGCATTGGGGTGTAGCCCAGCTTTTCGGCCAGCTTTTGCGAGACCGCATTCGCCGAATTGACCATTGCAACCAACGGCCCAGGCATGACGCGGTCGAACCAGTCATGGGCTGCCTGCGCGGCCTCCAAGCCCAATCCCTGCCCCTGCGCCTCGGGAACCAAAATCCACCCGGCCTCGGGAAAACTGTCAAAATCTTCTCCCAGTGCGCGGTTCCCGTAGAAGAATCCGGCCTGTCCGATCAACTGCCGATTCGACTGCTGCAGCACGCCCCAGTAACCAAACCCCGCCATCTGCCAATGTCCGGCATTCCGAAGGAAGGAATCCCAAGCCTCACCACGCGAGCGTGGTTTCCCACCGATATGACGCACGATACAAGGGTTGCGCCATATCTCGGCGAACCGGTTGAAATCCTCGGGCCGCATGGCGCAAAGCATCAAGCGTGCCGTGTTTATCGTCGGGGTGGATCGTATCATGCCCTGCCCGCTCGGAAATTTGCCTCTTTGCAAACTGTGCTTAGCGGAAATGCGTCAAGCAAGGATGAATTTGCAGTCGGCACAAAAAACGGCGCCTCCGTTGCCCGGAAGCGCCGCTTTCAAGGGTTTGAAGCGATTAGGACGCTTCAGAGATGAATTTGACGGCGTCGCCAAAGGTCTGGATGGTTTCGGCTGCGTCATCCGGGATCTCGATGCCGAACTCTTCTTCGAAGGCCATAACCAGCTCAACGGTGTCCAGGCTGTCTGCGCCCAGATCGTCGATGAAGGAAGCGTTTTCCGCTACTTTGTCTTCTTCAACACCCAGGTGCTCAACAACGATCTTTTTTACGCGATCTGCGACGTCGCTCATATCTATTCCTCATTCCATTTCAGGGCGTACTGCCCGGTTCAGCCCTTGCCCGCTCAGGCTGGCTTTGATTTGCCCGGTCCGGGCGGTTGGGTCCCGGAAGACCGGGAAAGTAGAAGGCCGACCAATCGGTCGACCTCTGCATGCATGTGCCGCCTATAGCACAGACAACGCTCGAGGCAAACGCTTTCGCGCCCACCCCGACGTGCGATCACAACATGGCCATGCCGCCATTCACATGCAAGGTCGTGCCTGTGATATAACCCGCTTCGGGGCTCGCAAGGTACAGAACTGCGGCAGCAATTTCCGACGGCTCGCCCATTCGGCCAGCCGGAACTTGACCCAGAATGCCGGATTTCTGATCGTCAGTCAGCTTGTCTGTCATCGCCGTTGTTATGAAGCCCGGAGCAACCGCATTGGCCGTGATTCCTCGGCTTGCGACCTCATAGGCCAGCGACTTGGTCATGCCGACCATACCGGCCTTGGACGCGGCATAGTTGACCTGTCCCGGATTGCCCGTAGCACCAACCACGGACGAGATATTGATGATCCGACCCCAGCGCGCCTTCATCATGCCACGCAAAACGCCTTTGCACAGCTTGGCGGTGGCGGTCAGATTCACATCGATGACGCTTTGCCATTCTTCGTCCGACATGCGCATGAACAGATTGTCCCGCGTGATACCCGCGTTATTGACAAGAATATCGACCGAACCCATCGCATCAGCGGCCTGCTTCGGCAGCGCCGCAACGGCTTCGGGATCACTCAGGTTGCAAGGCAGCACGTGCGCGCGTTCGCCCAGCTCATCGGCAAGCGCCTGCAGCGGTTCAACCCGCGTTCCAGAAAGCCCGACGGTGGCCCCAGCGCCATGCAAAGCACGCGCAATGTCGCCCCCGATACCGCCCGAAGCGCCCGTGATCAGCGCGTTCTTACCTGTCAAATCAAACATTCGGTTTCCCTCTTGGTGCGTCCGATGGGACGTTTTCAGCTTACGATTCGGCCCCGATGACCTTTTGCACGTCGTCCGGCGTACCAACGGCTTTGCCTGCGATGTCACGGTTGATCTTACGGATCATGCCCGATAGCGCTTTGCCTGCACCGATCTCCCATGTCTCGGTCACACCCTGCGCCGCCATGTACTGAACACTCTCGCGCCAACGAACCGAACCGGTGACCTGCTCGATCAGCAACTGCCGAATCAAATCGGGGTCAGAGACCGCTTCGGCGCGCACATTCGCCACCAGCGGCACAGCAGGGGCCTTGATTTCAACGGCGGCCAAGGCTTCGGCCATCACGTCGGCGGCAGGCTGCATCAACGCACAATGGAACGGAGCACTCACCGGCAGCATCACTGCGCGCTTGGCACCTTTTTCCTTCGCAATGTCAGCCGCACGTTCAACCGCGGCTTTGGCACCCGAAACCACAACTTGCGTTGGGTCGTTGTCGTTCGCAGCCTGACACACCTCGCCCTGCGCGGCCTCTTCGGCAACTGCACGCACTGCGTCCAGATTAAGGCCCAGGATGGCCGCCATAGCGCCCTCACCCACCGGTACGGCGCTTTGCATAGCCTGACCGCGGGTCCGCAGCAGACGGGCCGTATCGGCAACCGACAGCGCGCCTGCAGCAGCCAGCGCCGAGTATTCTCCCAGCGAATGGCCGGCGACAAATGCCGCATCTGTTATCGACACACTTTCGGCCTCCAGCGCACGCATCGCTGCGATCGAGGTCGCCATCAGCGCGGGCTGCGCGTTCTGCGTCAGAGTCAGGTCGGCAATGTCACCTACCCAGATCAGGGCGCTCAGCTTTTCACCCAGCGCTTCGTCGACCTCGTCGAACACAGCCTGAGCAGCCGGGTAAGCCTCGGCCAGAGCCTTACCCATCCCAATGGTTTGGGCGCCCTGCCCCGGGAAAACGAATGCGCGTGTCATTGCGACCTCTTGGATGACTTTAGGTTGCGGCGGGGTGTAAACCGTGTGACCGCGCGGCACAAGCATTGCCTGACCTCTGCACGTTGGCACCGCGACTGTGCGCATCTCGCTATTGTGTCCTGACCCCATGACCTTAACTTGATCGCAACCACCCCATCCCGGAGCAAACGATGCCCTCGACCAACACCTTTTCCAGCTACGGCAGCGTGACCAAGACCTTTCACTGGCTCACCGCGCTGTTGATCTTCACCGCCCTACCGCTGGGTTGGTTCGCCAACGAGCTGGCGCATTCGATTTACGACCCTTCCATCCCAACCACCGAAGACGACATCTCACGAGCCGTCCGCTTGTTCTCTCTCCATAAAACAGTGGGGATAACCGTTTTCTTTGTTGCGCTGGCGCGCATTCTCTGGGCCATCACCCAAACCAAACCAGGACTACTAAACGCAGACAACAAGCCCGAGGCCTTTGCCGCCGAAACCGTCCACTGGATGCTGTATTCATCACTGGTGCTTGTGCCACTGACCGGCTGGCTTCATCACGCTTCAGCAGAAGGGTTCGCTCCGATCCTGTGGCCGTTTGGTCAAAACCTGCCATTTGTGCCCAAATCGCCCTTCATGGCCGAAGTTACGGCAAGCCTGCATTGGCTGTTCATCCTGGTTCTGGCCGGATCGCTCGCGCTGCATATCGCCGGCGCCTTGAAACACCACGTCGTAGACAAAGACAGCACGCTGCGCCGTATGATGCCTGGTCGGTCCGACGCCCCCCAGCCACCGGATCAGCACCATTCGCCTGTGCCCGCCCTTGCAGCACTGTTGACATGGGGCGCGGTGCTACTTGGCGGCTGGTCTCTAGGCGTGTTCACCGATCATTCGGCCGCTGCAACGGACACTGCCGAGTTGACCGAGGTTCAATCCGACTGGCAGGTCCAAGACGGCTCGCTTTCAATCACTATCACCCAATTGGGCAGTCCGGTAACAGGTAGCTTCTCTGATTGGACAGCCGCAATCGCCTTTGAGGACCCGGCAGAGCCGGGACCGGCCGGAACTGTGGACGTCACGATTGGTATCGCTTCATTGAGCCTTGGCACGGTCACAAATCAGGCATTAGGTACTGATTTCTTTGACAGCGCACAGTTCCCAACTGCCCGGTTCAAAGCCGACATCTATAGAACGGATACCGGGTACGAGGCGCGCGGCCCACTGACAATTCGCGACAAGTCACTGGACGTTGTGCTGCCATTTACCTTGGACCTGCAAGACAATAACGCCACCGTATCTGGTGAACTGGAACTGAACCGAATGGATTTCGATGTCGGCACCTCCCAGCCGACCGAGGACTCGCTGGGCTTTGGCGTCGTTGTGACGGTCGATTTGACAGCTGAGCGTCTGGAGTAAGAAAACCGCCGGGCGACACCCGGCGGTTTCTTTTCAAATCGTAGGACTAAATCTGATCAGCCTTCTACGTCTTCTGCCTTCTGCGCCTCAACCGAAATCCGAATTTCGACCTCATCGCTAACAAAGGGTGCGAACTGACCCAGATCGAAGTCGCTGCGGATCAGTGTGGTGGTCGCATCAAACCCGGCCCATGGCTTGTTCGCCATCGGATGCTCGCCAACCTGGTTCAGTTTTGCGTCCAGAACGACCGATTTGGTCACACCGTTCATAGTCAGATCGCCGGTAATGTTGGCGGTGTTTTCGCCGGTCACCTCGATGGCTGTCGACGTGAAGGTCACCAGATCACCTTCGGCAGCACCAAAAAAGTCTCCGGTCATAAAATGGTCTTCGCGCGGTTTCCAACCCGTGATCATTTCGACAACAGGCATCGAGACAGTCACGCTGGACGCAGCAGGGTCTTCCTGGTCGAACATAATCTCGCCTTCAAAGCCCGAGAACATGCCATAGGTGGTTGAAAAACCCAGGTGGTTGTAGCTGAAGACAACCTGGCTGTGGCTGGGGTCCAGGGTGTATTTCTCGGCGCTGGCAAATGCCGACGTTGCCGACACGGCAATAGCAGCAGCAAGAAGGGTGGATTTCATGACAATCTCCGCTTTACTTTTGAGTATGTTTACGAGCAATCCGTTTTGGGTTGCTTAAAAATAAATGTGCCGCGCGGTGTCAGCACACAAGTCCAATAGAGTCACACCCTCTGTGCTTTTCTGAACAGGAGTGTGGTCAGGCTAATATTGTTACGCTTTGGCTCAATTGGCCGTTAACGTTCGGTCGGTAACCGCCGACTACAGCGGCAATTTTTTCACAAAATTGCCGCCGACGTTAACCATATTCACTTAAATATCCTCGATCTGCGCCAACCAAAGAAAGGTGGGCCTCGGTGGGCTACTGAGCCTTCAGTTCCGCATTGATAACAATTTCGAGCTCATCACCATCGGGTGGAAAGAATGCGCCCATATCCCAATCCGAGCTCTTGATCATCGTGACTGCAGTGATGCCAAGCCACTTTCCCTTGTAGTAGTCGAAAAACTGCCCAACAGGATGATCTCCGAATGCATTAACCGTTACTTCGAAAGTCGCCGGTTTCGAAATATCCTTAATTGTCAGGTCGCCAACTACGTTGAGCGTGTTATCCCCTGTCTGTTCTACCGAAGTCGACACAAATTGGACAACTGGGAAGTTCGCTTCATTGAACAAAGCCTCGCCAAGGATGTCCGAATTGAATTGATCGTTCCCTGTAACGACGCTGCTTACCGGAATGCTGAAACTTGCTTTTGCATCAGCGACAGCGCCTTCCGAGAACTCTAGTTCACCTTCAACGGTGCCAAACTCGATGGATTGCCGTGAAAAACCGGCATGGGAGTAATACACCCGAACTTCAGTGTGACCCGGATCCACTTTCCAGGTCTCTGCAATTCCTGCTGAAGCCATGGTCGCAGCGGCGAATAGCGTAGTGGCAAGAAGTTTGGTTTTCATGACAATCTCCGCAAATTTGTGAAAGCAAACCGTATGGGA
Organism: Ruegeria sp. AA6; assembly: GCF_056542865.1. NCBI lineage: Bacteria > Pseudomonadati > Pseudomonadota > Alphaproteobacteria > Rhodobacterales > Roseobacteraceae > Ruegeria > Ruegeria sp. AA6. Next base: position 155,388 of record NZ_JBQGAN010000002.1, on the reverse strand, counting down.
TGCTAAATAACCAAAATGTGCTGCCAAAGGGCAGCACACAAGTTATATTATCTCACGGTTTCTGTTCCTAGATGAACAGAGTAAAAATCAGGCGAAGATTGTTACACTTCCGCTCAATTGCCCCTTAAGCGCCCGGCTTACATCCGCCGATTGCAGTGGCAGTTTCATCAGCAAGCTGCCGTCGACATCGAACAGTTCGACCTGATCTTCGGCGAAACGGGCACCGCCCAGGGTGTCATAGCTACGGCGCAGCACGGTTTGCGGGCGACCGTTCTCGTTCTTTTGCAGAACGCGGACTTCGCGGCGGATCGGGTCAAAATATGCGTCCGGGCGAGCATCCAGAAGCTGGATGGTCAGCAGGCTGACGCCGACCAGCAAAAACAGCAACGACGCGGCAAGTTTAATTGGCCATACTTCGGTCGCCATTGCAGACCCTGGCACGAGCCACATTGAAAATGCCATCACGACGAGAAAGGCTCCGACTATGCGTGCAAGAACCATTCGAACCTTCCAGTTCGGAGCGAATGTGATCAGCACTGGTACAGATTTCTCATAGCCAGCTTTGGCCGCCGACTCTCCGAATGTATTCGTATTCATGACACTCATATCTTTCGCCCTGTCTTCAGGTTACCGTTCCGGGTTCCGTTGGTTCGGGTTGTCCCCGGTATGCAGATCAACTTTGAGCCGAAAAGCGTCAGGAATTGGGCAGTGCAATGTTAATTGGTTGTTTTTAGCGGGACACCACCAAGGCGCAGTCGTGGGCTTGCCCCCCACGCAGAAACGTGTATATGGGGCCATCCTTCGCAAATCACATGAATCGCGCAGCCTCTCGTGGCAGGGTCGCGAAGGACCAAATGGCCCCGCCTATGAAATGCGCCTTGATAGAAACAGGAGTGCACATGCCACTGTATGAGCATGTAATGATCGCGCGTCAGGACCTGTCCAACGCGCAGGCAGAAAGCCTCGTCGAACATTTCGGCACCGTTCTGGCTGACAACGGCGGCAACGTCGTCGAAAGCGAGTACTGGGGCGTCAAGACGATGGCTTACAAGATCAACAAAAACCGCAAAGGCCACTATGCCTTCCTGAAGACCGACGCTCCTGCTGGCGCCGTTCAGGAAATGGAACGCCTGATGCGCCTGCATGACGACGTTATGCGCGTTCTGACCATCAAGGTCGACGAGCACGCCGAGGGCCCCTCGGTCCAGATGCAGAAGCGCGATGAGCGCGAAGGCCGCCGCGAGCGCCGCTGATCAACGCCTGACGAAAGGACATAAACCATGGCCGCAAAACCATTTTTCCGCCGCCGCAAGGTCTGCCCGTTCTCGGGTGAGAACGCGCCGAAGATCGACTATAAAGACACCCGTCTGCTGCAGCGCTACATCTCTGAGCGCGGCAAGATCGTACCTTCGCGCATCACCGCCGTTTCGGCGAAAAAGCAGCGTGAACTGGCCCGTGCTATCAAGCGCGCCCGCTTCCTCGCCCTGCTGCCCTACGCCGTGAAGTAAGGAGAGACTGACATGCAAGTTATCCTTCTGGAACGCGTTGCGAAACTGGGTCAGATGGGCGACGTCGTTGACGTTAAGCCCGGTTATGCCCGCAACTTCCTGCTGCCCCAAGGCAAAGCTCTGAGCGCATCGAACGCCAACATCGCGTCGTTCGAAGCCCAGAAAGCTCAGCTGGAAGCGCGCAACCTGGAAACCAAGAAAGAAGCTGAAGCACTGGCTGAAAAGCTGGATGGTCAGCAGTTCATCGTGATTCGCTCGGCTTCGGATGCCGGCGCTCTGTACGGCTCGGTCACCCCGCGTGACGCCGCAGAGGCCGCGACTGAGGCTGGGTTCACCGTCGACAAGAAACAGATTGCCCTGATCGCACCGATCAAGGAACTGGGTTTGCACTCGCTGGCAGTTAAACTGCACCCCGAGGTCGAAGTTGAGATCAAGATGAACGTCGCTCGTTCGGAAGAAGAAGCCGAACTCCAAGCGTCGGGTAAATCGATTCAAGAACTGGCAGCCGAAGAAGAAGCCGCTGCTGAATTCGAAATCGCCGAACTGTTCGACGACATCGGATCCGCCGCATCTGACGACGACGAGCTGGTTGCCGAAGAAGCTCCGGCTGAAGACGACGAAGCCAAATCCTAATCCGGTTTAGCAGAATTTGAGAAGGCCGCACATTTTGTGCGGCCTTTTTTTATGCCCGCATCTGGCGGCAAAATTCGGCCAGATTTTAGACCTACGCTTGTAGCTGGCGCACAGTCTTCTATCTTCGCGCCCTGAAATTCGGAGTTCAAAGATGACATCTTTCTTGCGCCGCGGCGTGCTGGCAATGTTACTTACAATTCCCTTCGCAGCTTGCGGCGGGCCAGACACACCAACACAGGATGCGTTCGATCCGCCTCTTTATCCCAATGAGACCCCGGAACTGAGGGCCTCGATCAATAAGTGGGCCGATCATTATGAACTCCCACGCGAGCTTGTGCACAAATTGGCTATTCGGGAAAGCACCCATCGTCCTTGGGCCGTGAACCGTCCGTACTACGGCCTGCTGCAAATCCTGCCCGCTACTGCGCGCTCGATGGGGTATAGCGGCAATGCACAGGGGCTACTGGACGCGGATACAAACCTGGAATTCGCCGGGAAGTACCTGCGCGGCGCGTGGTTATTGTCAGATGGCGATCAGCAACGGGCAATATTTCTGTACGCTAAAGGCTATTACCCAGAAGCGAAGGCCAGAGGTATGTTGGTCGAAACCGGACTAGAGCCGCAATAAGGTCCCTGCACATTGGCGTTCAATCCCGCTCACTGACGCGAAATCGCGTAAACATGAGTGGATTTTCGCTCAAATCAGGCAAAATCGCGTATTTCCGGTGCTTGAGATACGCATTATGCCTGTTCGATATGAACAATCCGCTTGCGAATACCCCTATGTTGACGCAACGTAGGCTTGAAATCGGATATACTAGGCGCTCCTGGGGGTAATAGGCGTCAATGTAAAGGTTGGACAGGTGAAACTCATAGACTTGGCCGCAATCGACCATGAGGAGAAGTCGGCCGCAGACATCATAAATTCCGTCTGTGAGGAGTTGGGATTTGACTATGCCTCTTATGCGACCATGAATCCGGTCAAAGGGGACGTTCAGGGATATGCAAATTACCCTGATGAGTGGAAGATTCACTACGGCAGCCACGGTTTCCATCACTTCGATCCTACCTTGTATAAGTCGGCGCTTAGCATCGCTCCGGTAGATTGGGCGCGGTTCGAACAAGATGAAAAGTTCAACTCGGTTTTCCGGGATGCTCACGACTTTGGGATTACATCACGCGGGCTGACCGTGCCAGTGCGCGGGCCATATGGCGAGTGCGGGCTGCTGAACGTCACGCGGGATTGTTCGGATGCCGAATGGGAAAAGCTAAAAAAGCACGTTATGGCTGACCTTCAGCTGGCAGCTGTTCAGGCGCACGACACAGTCATGCAATCTGGGCTGCTCGCAAAGGCGTTGTACCTCCCTGCCCTTTCCACCCGTGAAAAAGAGATCTTGCAATGGGTGGCCGTTGGAAAGTCTCAGCAGGACATTGGCGATATCCTGTCCATTTCCCATCGAACCGTTGAAGTGCACATGCGATCCGGGCGTGAAAAACTGGGTGCATTGACCACGCCTCAAGCCATTGGACGAGCTATTGGCTTGGGCTTAATAGCACCAGGATAAAGAAAAAATCCGCAAAAATACGGGAAACCCCCAATAGCGTCTGATCACGACTTGGTTAACTCTGAGTTCATGGTAACCAGACTGCAGGGGGATGGATATGATCATCGTAATCGATGGTATCAACCAACATATGTTTAGTGACGTCCTGGACGAGATGTACAAGCTTCGCGCACGCGTGTTCGGAGATCGCTTGGGCTGGGAAGTCAATATAAAGGACGGACGCGAACGTGACATGTTCGACGACCTCAATCCTGCTCATGTAGTAAGCATCGACGACGAGGGGGAAGTCGTTGGGTGCATGCGGCTGTTGCAGACGACGGGTCCTCACATGCTTTCGGACGTCTTCAACTCGATCCTGGACGGTGAGCCACCGCTGCGCAGCTCGCAGGTGTGGGAAGCAACTCGTTTTTGCGTCGACACCAAAAGGCTCGGACGAGGTCGCGGCAAGAACTCCGTCTCTTACGTCACCAGCGAGGTTATGATTGGATCGTTCGAATACGCCAAGACGGCCGGTGTCCTGGACTCGATCGCCGTCATTGATCCTGTGATGAACCGCGTCCTCCAACGCTCGGGCAATGCGCCGTACGACTATCTGGGAACCGCCAAACCGATGGGCAAGGTGGTTGCAATGGCCGCGATGATGGATTGCTCGGACGAGCGGATTTCCGGGATACGCGACTATGCGGGTATCGAACATGATGTCTTTCTGACCGAGGAACAGGCGCTGGCGCGTTTCGCCCGCAGCCAGACCCAAAAACCTGCGAATACCGATCACAAGCCATTGACCGAACTTGAGAAATACTTTGTCGAACAGATGCATTCGGCAAGGACGAAAGCCGAGGTCAACGCTGTACTGAAATTGATCGAAGAGCTTTCAGACCGATTTACACCAGAGCAGAAAATCGCTCTGCTGAGTACCCCCCGTGCTTTTGCTCATGAGGCCTGACCCCCTCACCTCATAAGTACAAAAGCCACCCAACGGAGCCGTCTAATTTAAAGACGGCTCCGCCTTTTTGAGCCCATGCCAAGATGGGTGAAAGAGGATTATTCCTCTTCCAGTGCTTCAACGGCTTTCTGCAGGTCGTCTTTGCTGACTTCCTTGTCGGCAACCTGTGCCAGTTCGAAAACATAGTCGATGACTTTGTCTTCAAAGATTGGTGCGCGCAACTGCTGCTGCATCTGAGCGTTCTGCTGCACGAACTCAAAGAACTGGCGTTCCTGACCTGGGTACTGACGTGCTTGGTTCATGATCGCTTGGGTCATCTCGGAATCGGTGACCTCAACCTCGGCCTTTTGACCCAGCTCAGCCAACAGCAAGCCTAGGCGCACGCGGCGTTCAGCTAGTTTGTTGTGCTCCTCTGTAGGCTCGATCGGATCGTGATCGTGGCCTTCAACCTCAGGGTTTTCCTCGTGCCACAGCTGATGTGCGATCTGTTTGGCTTCGGCTTCAACCAGCGACGGCGGCAGGTCGAACGAAACCTTCTCGTCCAGCGCATCCAGCAGGGCACGCTTCATGACTGCGCGCGATGCACCGTTGTATTCTGCTTCCAGACGCTCGGCGATCTGAGCTTTCAGACCAGCCAGATCTTCGGCACCAAATTTGGTTGCCAGCTCGTCATTGATCTCAGCAGCGACAGGTTCTTTCACTTCTTTCACGGTGCAGGTGAAGACGGCTTCTTTGCCCGCCAGATGCTCAGCGCCGTATTCCTCGGGGAATTTGACGTTCACGTCTTTTTCTTCCTCGGCCTTCACACCAACTAGTTGCTCTTCAAAGCCAGGGATGAAGCTGTTGGAACCCAGAACCAGCGGATAGTCCTCAGCCGAACCGCCTTCGAACTCTTCACCATCCACTTTACCAACGAAGTCGATCACAACCTGATCGCCGTCCTTGGCTTTGGAACCCTTACGACGTGCCTTGAAGTCTTGCGCGGTTTCGGCCAGGCTTCCCAGCGCTTCTTCGATGGCCGCATCGTCAGCTTTGACGACCAGCTTTTCCAGTTCGACGGATTTCAGGTCAACTTCCGGAATCTCGGGCAGAGCCTCATAGGACATCTCGACGTGAACGTCGTCGCCTTCCTTCCAGTCTTCATTGGTCATCTTGACTTCGGGCTGCAGCGCCGGACGCTCACCGCTGTCTTCGAAGTGTTTGTTCATGGCACCGTCGATGCTTTCCTGCATCGCTTCGCCCAACAGACGCTGGCCGAACTGCTTTTTCAACAGTGCCATCGGCACCTTGCCTTTGCGGAAGCCCTTCATCTCAATCTCAGGCTGTGCTTCGACCAGTTTTTCGTTCACTTTGTCGTCCAGCTCAGCCGCGGATACGACGATGTTATAGCCGCGTTTCAGACCTTCGTTCAGCGTCTCGGTAACCTGCATTATGGTAGTCCCCATAGGATTCGGGGCGCGCAAAACGGCGCGCCGGGCAAATTTGACGCCTTCTATTTGCCCTACCGCCCGCGTGCAAGGGGCAATGCCCAAGTCAGCTTTGATTTGCCGCCGATTTGAACAAAAAAACGCCCCGGAGAGAACCGAGGCGCTTTGAATTGAAGTGGTACGTCGTCAGAACTTCCAAATTGCGCCCAAAACCCACGCTTCGTTCTTGTCGAAATCAACGGTATCGTCGAAATCGTGGTTGCGATACTTCAGGTACGCATCGGTATTGATGCTGTCGATCCGCTGAACAACCGCGATACCCCAAGACTTGGTGCTGGAGCCATCGTTCTCGAAGTCCGAGCCATCAAAGTAGTCGATACCAACACCGGTTTTACCCCAGGAGACCCAGTCCCCTTCATAGGCCAATTTGGTGTACCAGTAATCCGGGTCACTTGCCCCCGTCGCGGTATCGTCACGCGACCCGAGAGCCGCTGTAAAGCTGAAACCACTCGGCAGCAGTACCGAGGCTGAGCCGATCGTATCTTTCCGTTCACCCGGGTTATCGTCGAAGTCACGCACCGCGTAGGCAACGCTTGCCGCGAACTCCACTCCATTGGCGAAGGTGTTGCCGTAGTTGATCGCAATGTCGTAATAGTCATCGTCATCGCTGCTGGACAGGATGTTCTGCCCATAGGCAATCGCGGCCGAGAACCCGTTGAAATCTGGGGTGTCATAGCGGATGCGCCCACGACGTGCGCCATCAAAGTTGCTTGCCGAGTCCCCAACGGTGATATCGCTCAGGACACCGTCGGCACCGCGGTAGAAAAAGGCTCCGTTTTCATCGTTGGTAAACGAATACAGGGCAGTTCCTACATAGGACAGGTCTCTTTCTGCGGCCCCGTCGGACGCCATGCTTCCCTGACCGGCCGAGAATTTGCCATACCCACCTTTAAGCGAGAAATCGACATGGCGGATGTCTTCACGAGTCCACCCGTTGGTATTTGTTCCATCCTGGTTGGCCGTTCCGGTGCTTGGCAAACCCAAGCCGGTTTCAAAACGGAACATGAACTCGTTGCTGCCGTAAGGCTGCATCAAGCGCAGACCCACCCGGCTGTTGGACAGGTCGTTGTCCAGTAAACGAGTCTCGGTTTCCTCGCCGTCATCAACAGACACGATCACCGGGTCGAACTGACCATACAACAGCACATAACCGCCGCTGTTGTTTTCGTATTTCAACTCCGCCGCCGCTGGAAGTGCCGTTGTCATAACCAGCATCGCAGCGATTGAGGACAGTTTTTGTTTTTGGGTCATTTCATTCACCTTGAAAATTCCGGCTTTCGATGCTCATCAATCGCGTGCACACAGCCAAAGTACCAGCGGCCACCTCCAATACTTTCGATGTATTGCATGTCTGCCACTCAGAGTACGAAAGTCAGAAGTAATTCCCATTTTAATCAACGTATTATCTGCAGAAAGACCGCAGTCGGAGTCCCCCTCCAAGAGAATTCTGACGTCTAGCCATGCGTCTGGCAAACACTCGCTTTGACTACATCGCAGACCCGTCGGCCAATTGCCGCCGAAGGGTGACTGGATCGGCCAAAACCCGCTCAAGCAATCAAATATTCAATTGTTTAAAAGCTTTAGGCAATTGCTCGGGCAAATCTTCGGCAATCAAACCCGGGCCAAATGCTCGCGCACATTCCACATGCAACCAAGCGGCCGTTTCCGCCGCCTGCATCGCGCTGAACCCTCGGGCAAGAAGCCCAGCAATAAAGCCTGCCAGCGCATCGCCCGCACCCGCAGTTGCCAGCCAAGGAGCCGCGCGCTCATACACAGCCGCGTTAATCGAACACTGCCCATTTGAGGCGGCGATCACCGTGTCCGGCCCTTTGAACAACACCACGCACCCTGCCCTTTCGGCGGCCTCGCGGGTGGCGTCCACCTTGGAATAGGCTGGGCCTTTGGTTGGTACTGCCGCCAGTTTCTCGGCAATGTCCGGGAACAACCGCGAAAACTCTCCGCCATGTGGCGTCAGAACACAGTTTTCGTGGAGTTGAGAGAACAACACCGCCGGATCATCCGCAAAAGCGGTCAAAGCATCGGCATCCAAAACCGTCGCGCGTTTGGCCGCCAGAGCAACCGGTACCAACTCTCGCGAGCGCTCCACTCCCAGGCCGGGACCGAGGCAAAGAGCATTCAGCCGTTCATCTGCCAGCACTCCGGTCAGACCATCAGCGCCTTCAATACGCTGCAACATTATGGTAGTGACCTGAGCGGCAACCTCCAATTGGGCGGATGGAGGCACACCCAACGTCACCAACCCTGCCCCAATGCGCAAAGCACCCCGTGCCGCCAGCCGCGCAGCCCCGGTTTTCGCGGAGCCGCCTGAAAGAATGAGGGCATGGCCGTGGGTGTATTTGTGATGCTGTTTGAATTTGGGCAAACGATAGAGGGGCAGCCCGCCCCATGTTCGCTCGTCCTTCACGCGACCCGGTGACTCAGAAAGGGTCAGAAAGGCAGGGCGACTCGCCCCGGGAAAATGTGTGGGGCCAAATGTGAATGCACTGTCATATGATTCGCCGTTAAAGCGACAACGCTGCTTGGAGATACCGATGTCTTTGACAACAAGCGTGCCACACAAATCTGGCCCTTGCGCCAGAAAATGCCCGGGCTTTGGGCTGTCGAAACACACGGTCAACCGAGCAAAACGGTCGCGCAAAGCGTGCGCGCCGCCCGCGTTGGCAGCCTTGTGCCGCACCCCTGCAGGAACACTGTCTAGCAACTCGCGAGGCCATAGGCTCAAAGGCTCTTGATGCAACACCCGCCCACTGTCCAAACACAAGCCGGATGGGGCGTCGATACTGACCATTCGGTCTGTGTAGTAGTCCCCATCCACACCAGAAAGATGCCGAACGACGTTGAATAATTCACCGTCCAAACCGCGTTTCAGTCCCGTCCCGAACAGAGCGTCAACGTAAAGATCGGCAAAATCACCCTTGCGCATGCCCTGTTCGGTCAGCGGTACAACCTCCCCTGCCTCCAGCCATAGATCGTAATTCACTCGCGCATCCGGCGGCAGCTTTTCGGGATCGCCATACAGAAAAACCTCGACCTCCCACCCCTGCTCCTTCAACAGCCGCGCGACCACAAACCCATCGCCCCCATTGTTCCCCGGCCCGCACAAAACCACAGCCCGGTCAGGTGATTTTGCCAGTTCCGGCCACTCTTCAATGATCGCCTCGACAACGCCCTGCCCGGCCCGCTCCATCAACTCCAGCCCGGTCACCTCACCGGACTCAATCGCGGCCTGTTCGATGGCCCGCATTTGCGCAGCTGTCAGCAATTCCGTCATCACAAATCCCCCGGCGATTCAATTTTGATTAATTTTTGTGCAAGTCGGTTAAAATTTCACCTGCCGCCTATTTTCTCCGCACAAGGGTGCGGCCATTTTCGCAATCAGATTGCCGACCGATCTTAGACGTGTTCAGTGCCATCCTGACAAGTGTTAAAGGGAGCCCGGGATGAAGAAGATCGAAGCGATCATCAAGCCGTTCAAACTGGACGAAGTAAAAGAGGCACTGCAGGACGTTGGCGTCCAGGGCCTCAGCGTGATCGAGGTGAAAGGGTTCGGCCGTCAAAAAGGCCACACGGAACTCTATCGCGGTGCGGAATACGTTGTCGACTTTCTGCCCAAGGTAAAGGTCGAGGTCGTTTTGGATGACGATCAGGTTGATGCCGCAATCGAGGCCATCGTGTCCGCAGCCAAGACCGACAAGATCGGCGACGGCAAGATCTTTGTCTCGCCCGTAGAACAAGCCATTCGCATTCGTACCGGCGAGACCGGTTCGGAAGCACTGTAACAAACCACTCTTCAACTCAGAGGAATAGCAAGTATGAGCAAGGACGCAGTTCTTCAGCTGATCAAGGACGAAGGCGCCGAGTACGTCGACGTTCGTTTCACCGACCCGCGCGGCAAGTTGCAGCACGTGACCCTGATGGCCGACCAAGTCGACGAAGATTTCCTGGACGAAGGCTTCATGTTCGACGGTTCGTCCATCGCGGGCTGGAAGTCGATCGAAGCATCCGACATGAAACTAGTGGTCGACACCGAAAGCGCCTATGTCGATCCGTTCTATGCGGAAAAGACCATCTGCGTTCACTGCTCGGTTGTTGAGCCCGACACCGGCGAAGCCTATGAGCGTGACCCGCGCGGCACGGCGCAGAAGGCAGAAGCGTACCTGAAATCTTCGGGTATTGGCGATGCAGCTTTCTTCGGTCCCGAAGCCGAATTCTTCCTGTTCGACGACGTCCGTTTCTCGAACAGCATCAATAAGGTATCCTACGAAGTTGATGCGACCGACGCGTCGTGGAACACTGACACCGAGTACGAGATGGGCAATATGGGCCACCGTCCGGGCGTCAAGGGTGGCTACTTCCCGGTCAACCCAATCGACGAGGCGCAAGACCTGCGTTCGGAAATGCTGTCGACCATGAAGCGTCTGGGCATGAAAGTTGACAAGCACCACCACGAGGTTGCTTCGTGTCAGCACGAACTGGGCCTGATCTTCGACAGCCTGACCAAGCAAGCGGACGAGCTGCAGAAGTACAAGTACGTCATCCACAACGTCGCACACGCCTACGGCAAATCGGCGACCTTCATGCCGAAGCCGATCGCAGGCGACAACGGCACCGGTATGCACGTGAACATGTCGATCTGGAAAGACGGCAAGCCTCTGTTCGCTGGCGACAAATACGCTGATCTGTCGGACGAAGCGTTGTACTTCATCGGCGGTGTTCTGAAGCACGCCAAGACCCTGAACGCCTTCACCAACCCGTCGACCAACAGCTACAAGCGTCTGATCCCGGGTTTTGAGGCTCCTGTCCTGCGCGCCTACTCGGCTCGTAACCGTTCGGGTTGTGTCCGTATTCCATGGACTGAAAGCCCGAAAGCCAAGCGCGTGGAAGCTCGCTTCCCTGACCCAGCTGCGAACCCCTACCTGGCGTTTGCCGCTCTGCTGATGGCTGGCCTGGACGGCATCAAGAACAAGATCGATCCGGGCGAAGCCATGGATAAGAACCTGTACGATCTGCCTGCCGAAGAACTGGCCGACATCCCGACCGTCTGCGGCAGCCTACGCGAAGCTCTGGAAGCACTGGCGGCTGATCACGACTTCCTGCTGCAGGGCGACGTGTTCACTAAAGACCAGATCGACGGCTACATCGCACTGAAGATGGAAGAGGTCGAAACCTACGAGCACACGCCGCACCCGGTTGAATACGGCATGTACTACAGCTGCTAAGTCAAGCTGTGCACTAAATTTGGGGCGTCCCGCTGCGGGGCGCCCTTTTTCGTTTAGGCGCTGTCGGATCTAACGGGGTCTGTCTGCGCCAACGCGAGATAAGCGTAGATAAGGATCGCAGCGGCAAAGGCGGCAGTGATCCAGAACACCGCCGAGAAAGAGCCAGTCATGGCATAAGCCGTGCTGCAAATCGCCATCCCGAACGTCCCGCCCAGCAACTGGCTGCTGAGCACAATGCCCCCCGCCTGCCCCTGCATCCCCATCGGCACCGACATCATTACGGCGCGTTGTGGCGGCACAAACAGGAATGAAATGGCAATGCCTGACAAAAGCAACCCGGCGTAGATGAACATGTTGACCCCGACTTGCATGCCGGCAGCCATCGCGATCAGACCAATCAGCGTCCCCAGAACTCCTCCTAAAGACGGCAGTCGCGTCCCATAGAGGTCAGCTACTTTTCCGGCATAAGCCGCCGTCAGAACCGGCGGCACGACCGCTGGCAACAAGGCAACGCCGGACATCAGTGGAGATAGTCCAGACACTGTCTGAAAGTACATCGCGCCAAAGACAAAGGTGGCGATTTTCACGAACTGCGCCAGCAGAACGATCATGTTCGATGCTGCAAATGTCCCGTTCGAAAACAGCCGCATCGCGATCAACGGGGCCTGCACGCGCAGTTCGGTCATTACCAAAAGGATCAGCATCACGACGCCAATCGCCAGCGGCCCCAATACATCCAGTCGGCCCCAGCCGCGCTCGGGGCCTTCCATGATTCCAAACACTGTCAAACCAAGACCGCCGACCAGCAAAAGCAGCCCCGCCCAGTCAAAGCCCGGCTCTTCCCGGTGGGGCGGGTCACGCCAATAAATCCAGGTGATACAGGCAACGATCAGGACGATCGGCGGATTGATCCAGAAGATCCAACGCCAAGACAGATAGTCCGTCAGCAATCCGCCAACCACCGGCCCCAGAGCCAAAAAGCTGGTGCCGATGGCCCCATAGATGCCAAGTGCCATACCACGTTCAGCCTCGTCAAAGGACATCGACACAAGAACGAGCGAAAGCGGAAAGATCAACGCGGCCCCCACACCCTGCACGGCTCTTGAAACGACAAGCGCGGTTCCGCTTTGGGCGAACCCCGCCGCAAGCGACGCAAGACCGAATATCAACAGCCCCACCACCACAAGGTTGCGCGTACCGATTGTGTCACCAAGACGACCCGCCGCCCCCGCCAGTGCAGCAAGGACCAGCAGGTATATATTGACCACCCAATGCGACTCCAGACTGCTGAGGCCGACTTCGGATTGGATTGTGGGCAGCGCAACACCCACCACGGTTTCATCCAGCAAGATGACCCCAAGAATTGCGCCCATCGCCCCAAGTATCCACCAACGCCGGTTCACATCTGTACCCATGGGCAATCCACCTTAAACTAATGAATTCCACCTCATAGAACACGCCCAAGGAAAGCTCGGTCAAGGGCGCTGTGGTACAGTGGCCGGCAGAGCCCACCGTTTTCCAAGCTGCTTGGTCATTTCACTTCTATGCGATGATCGGGCCGGTTATCGTATGAATAATCGTCCTTCTGATCGAAAGTGAGTGGCATATGAAACTGTTCATCGCCCCGGTGGCTGCACTGGTCATTTCCATCGCCTCTTCAGGATTGGCTGCATCCTGCGGCAACACAGGTTCAGGCTTTGAGGCATGGAAGTCGAGCTTTGCGAAGCAAGCCCGCAAGGCCGGGGTAAAAAAGAAAGGACTGCAAGCGCTGGCCCAAAGCCAATATGCCACCCGCACTATTGCGGCAGACCGCAATCAAAAAAGCTTTAAATACTCGCTGGACAAATTCATGCGCGTCCGGGGCGCCGACACTATCGTAGCGCAAGGGCGAAAGCGCAAAGCGCGCAACCCTCAGTTTTACGCCGCGTTGGAACGCCAATACGGTGTCCCCAGCGGTGTACTGATCGCCATCCACGGGATGGAAACCGGGTTTGGGAATTTCATGGGCGATAGTCAGGTTGTGTCAGCAATAACGACTCTGGCCTATGATTGTCGCCGATCCGAGTTCTTTATCCCCCATGCCATCGGAGCCCTGAAACTGGTCGATCAAGGCAGCATTACGACGGCCACCAAAGGCGCAAAGCATGGCGAATTAGGGCACACTCAGTTCCTGCCCGGTAACGCGTTGACCTATGGTGTCGATGCCACGGGTGATGGACGCGTCGATTTCTACAATATGACCGATGCGCTGGCCTCAACCGCCAATTTCCTTCGGCAGAAAGGGTGGAAACCGGGCCGTGGCTATCAACCTGGACAACCGAACTTTCAAGTGATCCAGCAATGGAATGCAGCCTCGGTTTATCAGCAGTCCATTGCAATTATGGCAGCCCGAATCGACGGCTGACCTTTGCCACAAACTTGCGCGCGCCCTTCGCAATCCGGCCACATTATTGCCACAGACATTAAACGGCCCCTAAAATGCCTAGGTTTCCAAAGAGTAATCAATCTTAGCGTTTTCTCATTTTTCTCCATTTCTGCCCAAATCTGTCCCATATCCATTGTTAACCTGTTTCCTAAGACAGGATGCGACAAAGGAATGCGCAGTGACTCCGAAGCACAGCTATCACGGTGGTCTTCAATTTAACGGTGAGACCGAAGGCGCGATTGAACGCTTTGGCACAATCGTCGCCGCGACGTTGGAAGACTACGGCCACCTGGTTGAGCGCAAGAACATCCTTAGCGAAACCGAGGCCAGCGTTGTGTCCAGCCAGTATTTGGTGCGCCTGACCTTGGACGTTCAAGTCGCCTGCGCCGAAGACCGGTTCGAACGGTTGGACCGCGCAGTCGGGTTAAAGACCAGCCCCAGACCTATAGTGACTGTACCGAATAACCGGCTGTCGATCACCATCTCGCCCGTCTCTGCCCTGCTGGACGACACCGAGGTTTCTGAGCTTATGCTGGTGGTCATCCTGTATCGTATGGTCGATATCTGCGCGACGCAGCGCGTTGAATGGTTGTCACCCAATACAGTGCTTACCATTGAACAATTTATGAGCGCCTTTGACACTTTAACACCCACCAAATCACGCAACAGAAAACAAATCTTTGAGGCAGTTTCAGGCCCGTTTGCGGGACTGAGCATCAGCGATGACGACGAATTGGAAGAGCCACAAAAAGAGGCGCTGAAACCAGCAGCCCGGCCAATCCAACTGTCGGACGAGCAATTGCTCAACATCGCTTTTCGGACAGAACCAATCGAGCAACCTACTGATGGGGACGCAGACGCACACCCCCTCGACCACGACAAACCCAGCGATATCCTGCGACTTACCACATGGGGATTAACTGGTGCCGTGGCTAGCGTTTCGGTTCCCATTGCGGCCTCCCTCGCCGCAGTTAACCTGATCAAGGGTGAAGATTTTCGCCTTAATACTCAGGTACTTGCCTACTCCGTCGCGATCTCCGCTCTCAGCACAAGCGGAGCGCTCGCCGGTGTCGCCAATGCGTTGGGCATGTAGCACTAAACCAGAAGACCCTCCTTGGAGGCCCCGCCATCAGGCGGGGTTTTCCATTTTTGGCAGGTACTCAGCCTCAAGCACATAGGTGTGGATCGAAAAGACCACCGCCCGCGTTTCCGGCAATCGCAACAGCGTCTGTCGCTCGCTCCGCATATACGGTGCGCCCCCCGGAGTTTTGATATCGCGCGGTTCACTGGCACTACGGGGTTGAAACAGCTCGGCGTCTTCGTACCAAAGCGCGTTGAACCGCCAAAGGGGGCGTCCCGTCTGAATCCCATCAAACAAACGCTGCACTCTGCGCGCGATGCTTTCGTCATAGCTGGCCACCGGAACGTGGATGTCGATCAGTGGGCGCATGAACTTTTCTGACAAACGCCAACTGGCAGGAAAGCACAGGATGGCTCCGGTCAGTACGTGCTCGTCCCCGTGCTTTTGCAGGATGCAAAAGTCTTCTTGTACCAACTGACACAACGTCTCCAGAGGTTTTGCGCGGTCAACATCGACGACTTGCCCATCAGGACGGGTGACATAGTCCGAACTCTCTGGATAGGCATACATCAGGACTAAATCCAAAAGCTCTTGCGCGGCAGGTTCTGCACTTGGATTCAGCGCCAGAACCTCTTCTTTTCGTTGGGCCAACAACTCTGCCCGTCGCCGCATCTGGGAGGCAAATGCCTCATCACAATGCAGCCAGTCATCCATGCTGGCGGGCTGAATGCCCGGCAACGGTCTTGGCGTCAGCGGATCATATGGGATTGAAGTCTGAAGGATCGTCATAGATTGGACCTAGCACCTGTTTGCCCGGTTGTCGGTCAAAAAGCGACCGGTGCACGGTCGCAAACCAAAAAGACGCGAAGCAAATGATTCTCCACGCTGCAAAATCAGGCAGGGAGACCCAGAATGAACCAGCATTACCGCGACAGCCGCAAGATCGACCCGACCAAAGGCGCGACCCTTGGCGACGGCACCCCGAATGAGAATGACCGGATCGAGATCGGCCCAACACAACTGGCCTTTGCCGAATGGGAAGCCGCAGGGCTTGCCCTGCCCGATCTGGCACGGATGCGGGAATATCGCTGGAAGCGTTTGACCAAAGCGATCGTTGATCGCGGCTATGGCGGGCTGCTGATGTTCGATCCGCTGAACATCCGCTATGCCACCGACAGCACCAATATGCAGCTTTGGAACACCCACAACCCGTTCCGTGCGGTGCTGCTGTGCGCGGATGGATACATGGTGATCTGGGACTATAAGAACTCACCCTTCCTTTCGACTTTCAACCCGCTGGTACGCGAACAGCGTTCGGGCGCGGATCTGTTCTATTTCGATCGGGGCGACAAGGTGGATGTGGCGGCCGACGTATTCTCGAACGAGGTGCGGCTGCTGATCGAAGAACACAGCGGTGGCAACAAACGTCTGGCCGTCGACAAGATCATGCTGCACGGCTTGCGCGCGCTTGAAGCGCAAGGGTTTGAGATCATGGAAGGCGAAGAGGTCACTGAAAAGACCCGCGCCATCAAAGGCCCGGACGAGATCATGGCAATGCGCTGCGCCCACCATGCCTGCGAGTCCGCCGTGGCCGAGATGGAGAAATTCGCCCGCGCCAATGTGGGTGACGGCAAAACTTCCGAGGATGATATCTGGGCCGTTCTGCACGCCGAAAACATCCGGCGTGGCGGTGAGTGGATCGAAACCCGCCTGCTCGCCTCAGGTCAACGCACCAACCCTTGGTTTCAGGAATGTGGTCCGCGTATCACGCAAAAGAACGAAATCATCGCCTTTGATACCGACCTGATCGGGTCCTACGGCATCTGCATCGACATCTCACGCACGTGGTGGATTGGTGACGAGAAACCTCGCCCCGACATGGTTTATGCCATGCAGCACGCGCATGAACACATCAGGACCAATATGGAGATGCTCAAACCCGGCGTGATGATCCCCGAGCTAACGGCGAACGCGCATAAGCTGGATGACAAATTTCAGGCGCAGAAATACGGCTGCCTGATGCATGGTGTGGGTCTGTGCGATGAGTGGCCACTGGTCGCTTATCCAGATAAGGCCGTTGCGGGCTCTTACGATTATCCGCTTGAGCCCGGCATGGTTCTGTGTGTCGAAGCCGCCGTGGGCGAGGTTGGCGGCGACTTCTCGATCAAGCTGGAAGATCAAGTGCTTATCACCGAGGACGGGTATGAAAACCTCACCACTTACCCGTTTGATCCACAGTTGATGGGTCAGGCGTAAGGGCTCAGTCCGGCCAGGTTGAGCGCCGAACGTTGCCGTGCCAGTCTTCGGATGGAATGGCGGCTTCGACTGTTGTTGACGCCGCCGGTTTCCAGTTCTGCCCGACGGTGAAACCCAGCACTCCGGTCAATGCGATAATGACCAAAAGATCAGGGCGGAAAACAACGCCACGTGGGGCGGATGCGGTATGTGCCATGTAAGCCTCCTTGGCTTGCCGTTTGTGACAGCTGCAACATGGGGGCATTCGGTGAATAAGAAAAACGAATATTTGCGCGCACCAACATCACAAAATTTGAACTTACCATTTTTCAATTAGCCCCGAATTTTCCTCACCTTCCCGTGACGCTTCTTACAATGGGGTTGAGCCCTCAGACGGTAGCACACAATATTGGGTGCATCCCGATATGTAAGGAAGTGTCATGCCCACCGAACGCATTACTTTCGCCGGCCACGACGGCAACCAACTGGCTGCGCGCCTTGATCTGCCGGATGGGCCGGTGCTGGCGACTGCGTTGTTTGCGCATTGTTTCACCTGTTCCAAGGACATTCCCGCGGCCCGCCGGATCGCCTCCCGTTTGGCCGCTATGGGCATCGCTGTTTTGCGCTTTGACTTCACGGGCCTGGGGCATTCCGGCGGCGAGTTCGCCAACACCACCTTCACCTCGAACGTCGAAGACCTGATCGCCGCCGCACATTTTCTGGCCGGGCGCAACATGGCCCCTGCTCTGCTGATAGGTCATTCACTGGGCGGGGCTGCTGTCCTGCGCGCCCGTGCGGGTATTCCCAGCGTCAAGGCAGTGGTCACGCTGGGCGCACCTGCCGATCCGGGTCATGTCGCGCATCACTTCGAGGACGCTCTGCCGCAGATCGAACAGGATGGCTCGGCCGAGGTCATGCTGGGGGGCCGTCCTTTCCGAATTGGCAAAGCCTTTGTCGATGACATCTCGGAAACCGCTTTGATGCCCGCGATTGCCGATCTGAAGGCCGCGCTGCTGATCCTGCACGCCCCGCGCGATGAAACTGTCAGCATCGACAATGCCAGCACCATTTTCCTCGCCGCTAAACACCCCAAAAGCTTTGTTACGCTTGATGATGCCGATCACCTGATCTCGCGCGCGCCCGACGCCGAATACGCGGCGGATGTGATTGCCGCCTGGGTGAAGCGTTACGTCACCCTTTGCCCGCCAGCGCCGCCTCCGGGTGCCCCCGAAGGCGTCGTACGCGTGACCGAGGTCGACGCCGCAGGCTTCCTGCAAGACATCCAGTCCGGCCCCCGGCATCACGCCGTAGCAGATGAGCCCGAGTCTTACGGCGGCACCGACAAGGGCATGTCGCCCTATGGGTTTGTGTCCTCTGGACTGGGTGCTTGCACATCGATGACGATCCGCATGTATGCGCGGCGCAAACGGTGGCCTCTGACAGGTATCACCGTCGACGTCTGCCACAATAAGGTACACGGGCAGGATGCGGGGTTGGCCGGAGATGGCAAAATTGACCAGTTCCGGCGAAAAATCCGTCTTGAGGGCCCGCTGGATCAGGAACAACGGGCCCGTCTGTTGGAAATTGCCGATAAATGCCCCGTTCACAGAACGTTGGAAGGGTCAGCCCACATTACAACTGAATTGCTGGCCTGACCCGCATAACCTATCGCCGCGGCCTGGGTGCAGGACGATGGATCGGAGGCCTTGCCGTCGGCGGGCGCGCCACTGGTGGACGCGGTCGCGATGGGGGTTTTGCAATTGGTGGCTTTGGCCTTGCCGGAGGTTTGCCTGCGGGCGGCTTGGGACGCGGGGGGCGGTCAACGTCAATATCCACGTCAACATCGCGCCGGTAATAGTCGTTCCACAGCATCGAGTCATAGAACGGGTCATACCCGTAACCGTAGCCAACCCCGACCGACACGCCATCGCAGGCAGACAAGGTGAAACCTGCTGCCCCAAGCCCCAGGGCGAGGATGACACGTTTGATGCGTTTGGTAATCATCTGCGCCCCTCCTTACTGCAAAGCCCGAAACGACGCGAAAACGGCGTTCAAGTCGTCCGTATAGGCCGGATCGGCCCCATTGCGCAGGATAGCCACAACCACGGCCACACGACCGTTTGGCAGATCGATCACTGTGGCGGTAAAGTTGATGCCGCGCCCATCACGCGTACCGGTACCCCGGATCACCCGCGCGGGCAAACCGCCGATACGGGTATCAGAGGTGCTGGAGATTGACGGATCTTCGACCAGAAACTTGTCAATATCCTCTAGATACCGCAGCCCGCCTTCAATCGAGGCGACACCAGAAGGAGAGACAAACCCCATCCAGACATTATCATCCGTCACAGGCCGTATGGCCATGACACGTGCGACCGCGCGGAGGTCACCCAGTTCGGTGTCCTCAATCTCACGCGGGCCGCCCGTGCGCACGGCCCAGAAGTCTGGTACGGCAAAGCTGAATAACGCGCGACCTGAATCCGTATAGGTGACCGGAGTGTCCGCCGATGCCGGAGCCATAGCACCCAGCCAAAGGGCCGCACAGGCGGCTAGGGTTGAGCCAGTAACAATACGCATATCTTAATAACCTGATGATTTCTTTGGTACAGATTGAACTCTATCAACCGGTTTTGTCCAGTATCACTTGAGTGGGAAAAATCTTATGCCTTTCCCAGAGCGTTGTTCAGGCTTGATACTGGAAAGAAGGTTTAACCCTATCAATCCACAAGTTTCCCGTCAGTGGCATCGCCATTGTCATCGACAAACCGGATTTCGTCGCCGTTCCTTTGCACGTCGTAGCAGGCCCACAAATCCGACGGAGGCCAAAGCGAACAATACCGATCCTCGCGCACCGCCCAGCGCCCCGAACTGGGGCTGCCCGAGTAATACTGGGTCAGCATTGTATCGTCGAAGGTCTGCCAAACACCGTTCCCGTAATCTAGCTTTTGGCCGGTCAAAGCCGCCAGAATCTGGTCTCCGGTCAGCGCTCGGAACTCGTCTGCGGCCAAAAGGCCGGGCCAAAGGGCCAAAATCAGGGCAAACCGTCTCATACCTGCACTCGTACCTTGTTCCTTGGGGATTGCGGGTTTAAACCGCCCGCGAACGCCCTATCCCAAGCACAAAAAGGTCTCGCCGCCAATGATTCCACGTTATTCCCGCCCCGACATGGTCGCCATCTGGTCGCCCGAGACCAAGTTCCGCATCTGGTACGAGATCGAAGCCCATGCCTGCGACGCCATGGCCGATCTGGGCGTGATCCCGCGCGAAAATGCCGAGGCCGTTTGGAAAGCCAAGGATGTGGAGTTCGACGTGGCCCGCATTGATGAGATCGAGGCCGTCACCAAACACGACGTCATTGCCTTCCTCACACACCTGGCCGAGCATGTCGGCAGCGAAGAGGCGCGATTTGTCCATCAGGGCATGACCAGCTCGGACGTGCTGGACACCTGCCTGAACGTCCAGCTGACCCGCGCCGCCGACTTGCTGATCGCCGACCTCGAAGGTCTGCTGGCTGCCCTGAAACGCCGCGCAATAGAACACAAAGACACAATCCGCATCGGCCGCAGCCACGGAATCCACGCTGAACCCACCACCATGGGCCTGACCTTCGCGCGTTTTTATGCCGAGATGGACCGCAACCTGTCACGTATGCGCGACGCCCGTGCCGAAATCGCTACCGGCGCGATCAGCGGTGCCGTCGGCACCTTTGCCAACATCGACCCGCAGGTCGAGGAACATGTTTGCGACAAGCTGGGGCTGGTGCCCGAGCCGATCAGCACTCAGGTTATCCCGCGCGACCGTCACGCTGCCTTCTTTGCGACCTTGGGCGTAATCGCCAGCAGCATCGAAAACATCGCCATCGAAATTCGCCATATGCAGCGGACCGAGGTTCTTGAGGGGGCCGAGTTCTTCTCGATGGGTCAGAAAGGCTCCTCGGCGATGCCGCACAAGAAAAACCCGGTCCTGACCGAGAACCTGACCGGTCTGGCCCGCATGGTGCGCGCAGCCGTGATCCCGGCGATGGAGAACGTGGCGCTCTGGCACGAGCGTGACATCTCGCATTCCTCGGTCGAACGGATGATCGGCCCGGATGCCACGATCACGCTGGACTTTGCACTGGCCCGCCTGACCGGCGTGATCGACAAAATGCTGATCTTCCCCGAGAACATGATCGAAAACATGAACAAGTTCCCCGGTCTGGTTATGAGCCAGCGGGTTCTACTGGCCCTAACCCAAGCCGGTGTCAGCCGTGAAGATGCCTATGCCATGGTTCAGCGCAACGCGCTGAAGGTTTGGGAACATCGCACCGATTTCAAAGAGGAACTGCTGGCCGACCCCGACGTTACCGCCGCGCTGAGCCCGGAAGAGATCGAAGAGAAATTCGACCTCGGCTATCACACCAAGCATGTCGACACGATCTTTGCCCGCGTGTTTGGCGAATAATCCCTGACGTTTCAAACGCTTCAACGGGCCCGGTTCGCTTGACGCGATCCGGGCCTTGTTCTTTTGCCAGACGGTGCAAATTCGGCTATGCTACAAAGGCATTTCCTAACCGGAGAAACATCATGGTCCGCACACTGATTTGCGCATTCGCCCTTTGCTGTTCCGCATCCGTTGCACTGGCATGCAGTGCTCATACCAAGCAAACCCAGTCTTGCGCGGAAGGAACCTATTGGGATTCTGAAACGCAAACCTGCGCAAAAATCACCAACAGCTAAGAATATTCTTTCCTACTTGTGAATAAAAGCGAGGGCGCGATTGTTAGCTTTTTATCAGATCGCGCTATGCTTGTTCAGAGCAGCCTAAAGAATGGAGTAGGAAAATGCGTCTCGTATTGGTTTCAGCTATTGCCCTTCAGGCTTTTGCCTTCGCACCGGTCGTATATGCGGCCGGCGGTGGCGGTGCTACCACCCCACCCAAACCAACGAATACGACTAAGAAGTGCTTGTTCGGCCGCGTCTACGACAAGGACGCCGGGCGTTGTGTCAAACCGAACAAGACCAACTTTACCCAGGATGAATTGTACGACGCCGTTCGCGAGCTGGCCTATGACGGCCAATTCGAAAATGCTCAAGACATTCTGCGCATCATGGACCAAAACGATGATCGCGTTTTGACCTATTGGGGCTTTACCTACCGCAAGATGGGTGAGCTGGAGCTGGCCAGTGTGTTCTACAACAACGCCATCGAGGCCAACCCCGATAACATCCTTGCCCGCAGCTATATGGGACAGGGGTTTGTCACCGAAGGCAGAACCGATCTGGCCATCGAACAATGGCGCGAGATCAAGGCGCGTGGCGGTGAAGGCACATGGGCCGAGGCATCGCTGCGCGAAGCAATCCGTACTGGTCTGACCTACAACTACTAAACTTCAGGCTTTCTTTACCCGACTCTCCCTAATCTGCCTGTGGAACGAAATTTTGGCACCGCAGGCAGATGCAGGACACAAATACATTGGTTCAAGTGGCACCGGGCGCGAACCGCGGGCTGGATCAGAATGACGAAACACCGCGCGTCGTCCCACGCGCGCTCAGCAACCGGCAGAAGGCCGCAGTCGTTGTACGCCTATTGCTGAACGAGGGCGCTGATATCCCGTTAGAGGAACTTCCCGACGATCTTCAGGAAAAACTGACCCATCAACTGGGACAGATGGGTTTGGTGGACCGGGTCACGCTTGACGCCGTAGCGCAAGAGTTCGCTGAAGCGCTTGAGGGTCTTGGTCTGTCTTTTCCGCATGGGCTGGCTGGTGCGTTGGATGCGGTGGACGGTAAAATCGCCCCGTCAACGGCGGCACGTCTGCGCAAAGTCGCCGGGGTGCGCCAGATCGGCGACCCGTGGCAGCGTCTACGCGAAACGCCGACCGAGGATTTGGCCACTATCGCTCAGGCCGAGAGTACGGAAATCGCAGCGGTCATACTGTCAAAGCTAGAGACATCGAAAGCGGCGCAGCTACTTGGGCATCTGCCTGGCCCAGTTGCGCGACGGATCACCTATGCAATCTCCAAAACCGCAAACGTGACGCCCGAAGCGGTCGAACGCATCGGCTGGTCGCTGGCGGCGCAGTTGGATCAACGCCCCTCGCAGGCCTTCGCCGACGGCCCCGGCGCGCGCGTGGGTGCGATCTTGAACCAAACGGCGGCCTCAACACGCGATGGTCTACTTTCAGCTCTGGATGAGCAGGACTCGGATTTCGCCAGCGTTGTACGCCGTTCTATCTTTACCTTTGCGCATATTCCGGCTCGGGTCTTGCCCCGTGATGTCCCGGCAATTTTACGGGACGTGGATCAAACCGATCTGGTCACCGCGCTGGCCGGGGTAACAACGGATGACGATCAAGCCACGGTGGAGTTTCTACTCGCTAACATGTCTTCGAGAATGGCTGACAACCTCCGCGAAGAAATCGGGGAGCGTGGCAAAGTCAAGCAAGTTGAAGCCGAAGAGGCAATGACACGGATTGTAGGCGCGGTCCGCCAACTGGTCAAAGAAGGGACGATCACTCTGGTCGAAGAAGAAGCAGACGAATAGTTGACGTCCACGCCACCTGTACATTGGAACGCTTGTGGTCAGCGGAAGCGCCTTGTATGTCTGACCCGGCAAATCGAAACAGCCGGTGAGACCAACATATGCCCGTCGAAAAGTCGGAACTTAGCCGAGGGGCGCTTCGGAAGTACTATGTCACCGGGCTGTTTCTGAAAGGCTTGATTGGCGCCATGCGCATGCTGCCCTATGAGCGGCGCATCGCCACGATGGGAGCCATTGTACGAGGTGTTGCCCCTTTAGTCGGGTTCACGAAACGCGTGCAAAGCAATCTGAAGCTGACCTGCCCCGACCTTCCCGCCTCCGAGGTCAAACGCATCTGCCGAGCAGTTCCCGACAATGCGGGCCGCGCGATAATGGAGCATTTCTCGCCCGAGGATTTCACCGAACGCCAAGCCAAAGCCAAGATTTCCGGCCCCGGACTAGCAAAGTTTGACGCGGCCGTGGCCGAGGGTCGACCGGTTATGATGATTACGGCGCATTTCGGGCACTATTTGGCCGCCCGCATAGCGCTGCAACACCGCAGCGGACAGCCCATTGGTTGCCTTTATCGCCGCATGGCGAACCCCTACTTCAACGACATGTATGTCGACGCCTTTTACAAAACCGGTGCGCCGATGTTTGAACAGGGCCGCCGTGGGATGGTTGAGATGGTGCGCTCTCTCAAAAAGGGCGGCATTATTGCCATTGTTTCAGACCTGCATGCCCATGGCGGTGAAGAACTGACTTTTTTCGGAAAACCCGCGGTGACGTCAGTTTTGAACGCGGAATTGGCGATGAAGTACAAGGCCGACCTCGTCCCCTGCTATGCCATTCGCCAGCCGAACGGCATTGATTTTGAGATTGTTTTGCACGATCCGGTGCCGCATACAGATCCCTCAACCATGACTCAGTTCACCAATGACGATCTTGAGGCTGTCGTCCGGCAGCATATGGGTCAATGGTTCTGGATTCACCGGCGCTGGAAAGCTTGGAAGCGTTTGGGTGTGCAGCCCGAAGACATGCCCTGACTACTTAACTTTGGTGGCCGCTACGATTGGACCATGACCGGCCCTTTGCACCAGCACCACAGCTGGCAGGTCCGATGCCAACACCGCCGAAAACTGCTGCGGCGCGACCCCGTCCCATTGCCCGGCCACCCGCCAGGATTCCACTACATTCGCGTAATCAAGTTCGTGCCCCGCAAGCTCTCCGCGACGAATTGAGGCGTGACGCATTGGCGAGTACTGGATCAATCGCACATCGTAGACATCACCGTCCTGCAACTCGACCGGAGTGACATTCACCGTCACGTCATTTCCTGATCGTGTCGCTTTGACCTCAGCCTCTGGAGCAGCTTTGAGGTGCGCGTCAATCAGACGGTCCAATTCCCGCGATTGCGCGCCAACCACGTCTTGCTGCCCGTTCACGACCATCTGCGGTGTGTAGATCATTGATCGACCGCCCTGCCGGGCATAGGCGCGCTGACGGTAGGTGTGATCGGGGTTGGCGTATTCGTCCGCCCAACCGATATAATCCCAATAGTCCACGTGCAGGGCCAGCCCTATCACGTCATCGCGCTGCGCCAGATCGTGCATCAGCCGGTCGGCGGGCGGACAAGACGAACATCCCTGCGACGTGAACAGTTCGACCACAACCGGGTCACCTTCGGACATCGCCGAAGAGGCAAATAAAAGGGAAAGACAAATGGTCGCTGGAGCAATTCTGAACATATGAAAACTCGGGCTTTCAGGGTGCTCAACTGGTTTAAACGGATCGGCGTTCAACCTCCAATCAAGGTTTCTTGAGATTTTTGACGGAGCCCCCTTGCATAGTATACCTTTGCATACAACTTTAAATTCAAGGTATATATGCCTTGAACGAACAGCAATCATGCTAAAGAAAACAAACAGCGAATCCCAAAATCTAAAATATTTGAGAGGGAGGCCATCACATGCCCATTAAAGTCGGTCAGGATACCGCCAAGACACGCCGCAGCCTGAGCGTGAATGGCAAATCCATTTCTTATTACTCGATCCCCGCCGCGCAAGCGGCCGGTCTGGGCGATTTTTCCAAGCTGCCGGCTGCGTTGAAAGTTGTGCTCGAGAACATGTTGCGGTTCGAAGATGACGGTTTCTCGGTCTCGGTCGATGACATCAAGGCGTTCGGCGAGTGGGCGGCCAATGGCGGCAAAAATCCACGCGAGATCGCCTATCGCCCGGCCCGTGTCCTGATGCAGGATTTCACTGGCGTCCCGGCGGTAGTCGATCTGGCCGCGATGCGCGACGGCATCAAAGCTCTGGGCGGTGACGCGCAAAAGATCAATCCACTGAACCCGGTGGATCTGGTGATCGACCATTCGGTCATGATCGACGAATTCGGCAACCCGCGCGCGTTCCAAATGAACGTAGACCGTGAGTATGAGCGGAACATGGAGCGGTACCAATTCCTGAAATGGGGTCAGAACGCGTTCAACAATTTCCGCGTTGTGCCACCTGGAACCGGTATCTGCCATCAGGTAAACTTGGAATATCTGGCCCAGACCGTCTGGACCGACACTGACCAAAACGGAGAAGACGTCGCTTATCCTGACACGCTAGTCGGCACTGACAGTCACACCACGATGGTCAACGGCATGGCCGTTCTGGGTTGGGGTGTTGGCGGTATCGAGGCAGAGGCCGCAATGCTGGGTCAGCCGATATCGATGCTGATCCCCGAGGTTGTTGGCTTTGAACTGACCGGCTCTATGGTCGAAGGCACCACTGGTACCGATCTGGTCCTCAAGGTCGTTGAAATGCTGCGCGAAAAGGGCGTTGTCGGCAAATTCGTTGAATTCTACGGCGAAGGTCTGGACCGTCTGCCTCTGGCCGACCGGGCAACCATCGCCAATATGGCCCCGGAATACGGTGCGACCTGTGGCTTCTTCCCGATCGACGGCGAAACCCTGCGGTACATGCGCAATACCGGGCGGGATGAAGATCGCCTTGCGCTGGTCGAAGCCTATGCCAAGGAAAACGGGTTCTGGCGGGATGAGAACTATGCGCCGATCTATACCGACACGCTGACGCTGGACATGGGCACTATCGTTCCGGCGATCTCTGGGCCGAAACGTCCGCAGGATTACGTCGCGCTGACCGATGCCAAGTCCGCCTTCACCAAGGAAATGGCTGAGACTTTCAAACGCCCGATGGGTAAACAGGTCGAAGTCAAAGGTGAAAACTACGGCATTGAATCGGGCAAGGTCGTGATCGCCTCGATCACCTCCTGCACCAACACCTCGAATCCCTATGTAATGATCGGGGCTGGTTTGGTGGCAAAAAAGGCGCATGAACTGGGCCTGAACCGACAGCCCTGGGTAAAGACGTCTCTGGCCCCCGGATCGCAAGTTGTGTCCGAATATCTTGAGGCCGCCGGGCTGCAACAGCATCTAGACGCCATCGGGTTCAACCTTGTGGGTTACGGCTGCACCACCTGTATCGGCAACTCAGGCCCGCTCCAGAAAGAGATCAGCGAAGCGATTGCCGAGGGCGATCTGGTCGCCACATCAGTCCTGTCTGGCAACCGTAACTTCGAAGGCCGCATCTCACCCGATGTGCGCGCCAATTATCTGGCCTCACCGCCGCTGGTCGTCGTGTATGCACTGGCGGGCACGATGGATATCGACCTGACCTCGGAACCGATCGGTCAGGACAGGGACGGCAATGATGTCTTCATGAAAGACATCTGGCCCAGCCAAGGCGAGATCGCAGAGTTGGTCGAACAGACAGTCACCCGCGACGCGTTCCAGTCAAAATATGCAGACGTGTTCAAAGGTGACGAGAAATGGCGTGAGGTAGAGGTTCCACAGCAGGAAACCTATAACTGGCCGCCAACCTCGACCTACATTCAGAACCCGCCTTATTTCCAAGGCATGGGGCCTGAGCCGGGCACAATCTCGAACATCGAAGGTGCCAAGGTTCTGGCCATTCTGGGCGACATGGTTACCACCGACCATATCTCGCCCGCCGGGTCGTTCGCGACCACCACGCCCGCAGGCAAGTACCTGATCGAACGTCAGGTGCAACCGCGCGAGTTCAACTCCTACGGATCGCGCCGTGGCAACCACGAGGTCATGATGCGCGGCACCTTCGCCAATATCCGCATCAAGAATGAGATGCTCGAAGGCGTCGAAGGCGGTTACACCAAAGGGCCGGACGGCGAGCAAACGTCGATCTATGACGCATCTATGGCCTATCAGGCCGAAGGCACCCCGCTGGTGGTGTTCGGTGGCGAGCAATACGGCGCGGGTTCGTCCCGCGATTGGGCGGCCAAGGGCACGGCTCTGCTAGGCATCAAGGCGGTGATCGCGGAAAGCTTTGAACGTATCCACCGTTCAAACCTTGTGGGCATGGGTGTGATCCCGTTCGAGTTCACCGGCAGCGACAATCGCAAGACACTGGGTCTGAAAGGCGATGAGACCGTCTCGATCCACGGGCTGGACGCGGTCGAACCGCTGCAAGAGGTTCCCTGCACCATCACTTATGGTGACGGCACCGAAAAGACCATCACCCTCAAGTGCCGCATCGATACCGCGCCCGAGATCGAGTACATCGAGAATGGCGGTGTGCTGCAATACGTGCTGCGCAATCTGGCGAAGGCTGATTGATACAACAAAGCCCCGGCCAACGCGCCGGGGCTTTCGCTTTCCAAGGGCTATGATCACAAGCCCAAAGATAGAGCGCGTGCCGCAGGCACGCTCCGCTTGGCAGCGTCGGGGCTACTGACCGGCCTCTTCCAACGCTGGACGGATCGTGCTTTCGATCACACGCTGGGTTACAGGTCCGGCAAAGCGCAGGATGATCTTGCCGTCGCCATCGACCACATAAGTTTCCGGCACGCCATAAACGCCCCAATCCAGCGCCATACGCCCCTGTTCATCGCGCCCGATGCCCTTGTAGGGATCACCCAGCTCGCTCAGAAAGGCCTCGGCATTGTCCAACTGATCTTTGTAGTTGACGCCGTATACCGGGATGCCTTCCTTGGACAGCGCCTCAAGGTTCGGGTGTTCCACTCGGCAGGGCGCGCACCAGCTGGCCCAGTAGTTGACCAGTTTAACTTCACCATCCCGCAGAGTCGCATCGTCGAAAACCGTCTTGCCCGGAAACTCGGTCAGAACCACTGGCGGCGCCGGCTGGCCTTCACGAGCCGACGGCAACGCATCAGGATCATCGCGGAACATTCCGATGCCCGCCAGCACCGCAAAAGCACCAAAGATCAGCGGCGGCGCAAGCATCAGGGGCGATATCTTAGCCATTGCGCGTCATCCTTTGTTCGACCTTTTCCATCTCGGTTCGTACTTTGCGACCGCGCATGATGCTGAACACGATCAGCAGCACCAGCAGCACAATCGAGGCCGCATAGGACCACAGAACCGTATCGGCGTATTTTCCAAGATCAGGCATCATCCGTTTACCCTTTCCCGTGCCAGCAGCGCCTTGATCCGACGCGCGCGAATTTCAGTGCCCGTGCGATACAAAACCAAAGCGATGAACAGCAATACGAACCCGATGATGCACAGCAACAGTGGATAGAAATAGATGTTGCTCACCTTCTCTTCGGTGTCCGCCCCGGTTACTGCCGCCGCACGCATCACAGACGCGCCCTGATGCAGCCCCTGGTTCCAGAAATTCACAGCATAGCGGCTGAGAAGCGCAAAGACCGACCCCACCAAACACAGGACCGAGGTCAAGTCGGCCGCAGTATCGGGGTCTTCGATCGCTTCCCACAGGGCGACATAACCAAGATAGAAAAGGAACAGGATCAGGAACGACGTCAGACGTGGGTCCCACGCCCACCAGGTCCCCCACATCGGTTGACCCCAGATTGCCCCGGTCGCCAATGCGATCAACGTCATGACGACACCCACGGGGGCCGCCGCTCGGGCCGCCAGCGCGCTGACGTGGTGTCGCCGTACTAGCCAAACCAACGAAGTCGCCAGCATCATCAGCCAGCAGTTGATGGCCATCAGCGCCGCCGGAACATGCAGGTAGATGATCTTGACGGTCGAGCCCTGCTTGTAATCGTCTGGCGTAAAGAAGAACCCCCACACAAGCCCCACCACGATGCAGACAGCAGAAGTGATCCAGAAAAACGGCAGTACCCGTTCGCTGGTCGCAAGGAACTTTCGCGGGTTGGCATATTCCCACAGGGCGTTGGCTTTGGCTGCGATAGACATGGGCCTTATCTAGTCCGAGTCGGGGTTGTTCTCAATTGACATCGGTCAAAGTTTGACCGCGTCACCGAAGGTTGATGCGCAGCACTGCGGCGCTGGCAAATGGAAGCAGGGCAATCGTGGCTGCGGTGATCCCTGCCAGCATCAGCAGTGGCGTTTGTGTCTCCATCCCTGTTGCACCACGACGCGCGACCTCGGCCCCAAAGATCAGGGTCGGCACATAAAGCGGCAAGACCAAAAGCGACAACAACAACCCTCCGCGCTTGAGGCCAACCGTCAGGGCCGCGCCAAAAGTTCCGATGACGCTCATGGCCGGTGTGCCAATGAGTAACGAGATCACCAACCAAAAGAACCCTGGCACCGGCAGGTTCAGTAGCACACCCAGAAACGGTGCAGCCAGAACCAGAGGCAGCCCGGTGGTCAGCCAATGCGCCAAAGCCTTGATCGAGACCACGGCTTCCAGCGGCAGTGGTGCGGTCGCCAGCAGATCTAGCGAGCCATCCTCCCAATCCAACGCCAATAGCCGGTCCAGCGACAGCAGACAGGCCAATAGCGCGCCCAGCCATAGGACACCCGGCGCGATTGTGGACAGCAGCGAAGATTGCGGCCCCACCGAAAACGGCACCAGAACCGTTACAATCAGGAAAAACGCCAGACCGAGGCCAAATCCGCCGCCCGCGCGGAAGGCCAGTTTCAGGTCGCGCAGCAGCAGGGCGATCACAGGAAGCCTCCGTCAAAGTCTTCAATGGGTTTGGGTTTGGCCTTGTTGGGACCAACGTCCAGAACCTCTCCGTCCAAGCCAAGGTCGATATGGGTGGCGATCAGGGCGGACCCGCCCTGCCCCAGATGCGCGCGCACGGCGTCGGCGAACATCTGCACCGCGTGGCGGTCCAGCGAGACGGTTGGCTCATCCAACATCCAGATCGGCCGTCCCGTGACCAGCATCCGTGCCAGCCCCAAACGACGTTTCTGACCCGCCGACAGGTTGCCCGCGTGGCGATCTGCCAGCTCATTCAGGGCAAAGGCGTCCAACGCGGGCTGGATGTCGTTCGTGCCAAAAACCGAGGCCCAGAAGGTCAGATTTTCAACGACCGTCAGCGTCGGCTTCAACCCGTCGGAATGCGAGGCATAGGCGATCTGATCCTCGGCACCGTCAATTTGCCCGGCCAGCGGCGGTTGCAACCCGGCCAATGTGCGAAGCAGCGTGGTTTTACCAATTCCATTCGGTCCGCGCAGAATCAGCGCCTTACCAGGGGGCAGTGAAAAATTCAGCCCCTCAAGTACGGGAACGCCGCCACGGGTGATGGCCAGATCAGTTACGGTCAATGTCATGAGACCCGCTTATCTGATTGCCGTCAGGGGCAAAAGGCGAGATTTGACGCAGGTCCTCAGACCGGCAACAAGGCCAGAGCTATGCGGCGACCTTCGGACAGCAGCACGTTGTACGTCCGGCATGCGGCTGGGGAGTTCATGATCTCAACGCCCATTCCGGCGCTTTCCAAGGCGGAACGCAGGTCCGACGGGATATGCGCCAGATCGGCCCCCGTACCGATGAGCAGGACGTCCACGGCCTCAGCCAGGGCCAATAATGGCGCGTCGTCCTCGTACCCACCCCATGCTGCCGTTCCCGTTGGGCCGGTCAGAACGCCGCCCTCAAAAACCTGTCCCCCGATCCGAAAAAAACCGGGGCCATACCCGTCGACCGGGGCGGAGTTGTTATAGGTGATCTCATTCAGGCGCATGGCGTCTTCTAGCCCCAAAGCGGCAGGCCCGACAAGGCCGCAAGCGCGATCGCCAGATAGGCGGCAGCGCGGTAAACCCTCTCACGGTCAGGTCGGAACAGCCATCCTCCCAGCCAATTGCCAACAAGATTCGGAACCGCGAGGACAAACCCCAATGCCGCAGCGGACCAGGTAATCCGATCCATACCGATCAAGTACCCCAAAAGCAGGAAATCAAAGCCGAACAGAAACAGCAGGATCGTGGCGCGGATAACCGCAACCGGTACAGGGCGCGACATGTAGAACAGGATCACAGCCGGGCCTGGCAAACCCGCGACACCCCCAAGAAAGCCTGCCGCCGCCCCGATGCCAGCAACCATCCACCGGCCAACACGCCCATTGTACCGCACCCCCAGGATCAAAACGGCCAGCATGAAAAACGCCAGCAGGCTGACCGCATAGCGAAACACCTCGGGCTCTACCAGCGTAAGAATCCACAACCCGACCGGTAGCAAAAGCGCACACCCGACCAGCAAGCGCAGCAGATCCTTGCGATGGACGACGCTCCACGCCCGGCGCAGGTTGGGCAAAGGCCCGAAGATGTCCATGATGGTCAGGCCGATCAAAGCACCGAATGGGCCAAGATAGGGGGCGGAAAGGGGCAGGAAAATCAGCGCGGTGCCAAAGCCGGAGAACCCGCGTACAATGCCGCCAAGGAATGCGGCGAATAGAATAACGGCCAGCCCCGCAGGGGACTGGCCGAAGAACTCAGGCGTCGATGTTGGCAAACTGATTGCCTGCCGTGTTCGACGGCTTGGACCAGTCGCGCTTGACACCCAGCCACAGCAGGATGGTCGAGGCTACAAAGACCGAGGAATAGGTCCCGACGATCACGCCCCAGATCATCGCGAAGACAAAGCCGCGGATCACATCGCCGCCCAACACGTAAAGCGAGATCAGCGCCAGCAATGTGGTGACAGAGGTCATCACCGTCCGGCTGAGGGTTTCGTTGATCGAGATGTTCAGGACCTCTTTCAGCTCTTTCTTTTTGTACTTCCGCAGGTTCTCTCGCACTCGGTCAAAAACAACCACGGTGTCGTTCAGCGAATACCCCACGATAGTCAGAAGGGCCGCGATAATCGCCAGATCGAAGCGGATTTGAAGCTCCGAAAAGATACCGATGGTCAGGATCACGTCATGCACCAGCGCGGCCACAGCCCCCAGCGCGAACTGCCACTCAAACCGCAACCAGATGTAGACAAGCACCGCTCCGATCGCCAGAACGACGGCGATCACGGCGGTCTGGATCAATTCACCTGACACCTTCGGGCCAACGGATTCGACCGAGACGAACTCGATATCCGGCGCGGCGACCTTCAAAGCCTCTTCCACTGCTGTGACGGTGGCAGCTGAAACAGCCTCAGCATCGGCCTGCGCCTGAATGCGGATCATGGCGACATTCTGATCTTCGCCAAAGGTCGGATCAAAAATCTCGGTAATCGTGACATCGCCAAGTTCCAACGGCGAGATGGCGTCGCGATACGCGCCGACGTCGATCTCTTGCGCGCTTTCTGTGCGGATCGTAGTGCCGCCGCGGAAGTCGATACCGAAATTCAGGCCTTGCAGCATGAATGAGGTAAAGGCCACGACCATCATCAGGCCCGAAATACCCAGCCAGAGCTTCCAGCGGCTGAAAAAATCGAACGAGGTGTTCTGGGGTACGAGTTTCAGTCTCATGTCAAACCTCGATCATTTTCGGGCGGCGGCGTTCAAACCACATCACGATCATCAGGCGCGTCACGAAGATCGCGGTAAAGACCGAGGTCAAAATACCCAGCCCCAACGTAATCGCGAAGCCGCGCACCGGGCCACTGCCCATGGCAAACAGGATCGTTGCCGTGATGAATGTGGTGACGTTGGCGTCCAGAATGGCCGACAGCGCCTTTTCATAGCCCAACTCGATGGCGCGCGCCGGGCCTTTGGCGGATTTCAGTTCCTCGCGGATACGCTCAAAGATCAGCACATTGGCGTCGACCGCCATACCGACGGTTAGAACGATCCCAGCGATACCCGGTAGGGTTAGTGTTGCCCCGATCAGCGACAGCAACCCAAACAGCAAGCCGACGTTGACGATCAGCGCGATGTTGGCGAATACACCAAACAGGCCGTAGCTAAGCGCCATGAAGGTCAGAACCGCGACAAAAGCCACGATGGTCGCAACCTTACCTGCGTCGATGCTGTCCTGTCCCAGTTCAGGGCCGATGGTGCGTTCTTCAAGGAACTCCATCCCCGCGGGCAAAGCACCGGCACGCAGCAGGACGGCGAGGTTCGTGCTTTCTTCAACGGTGAAGTTGCCGGTGATGATACCCGACCCACCCGGGATATGCGATTGGATCACAGGGGCCGAGATCACCTCATCATCCAATACAATGGCAAAAGGCGCGCCGATATTTTCCAGGGTGTAGTCGCCAAACTTGCGCGCGCCGGACGTGTTGAACCGGAAGCTGACCGCCGGGCGGCCGTTCTGGTCGAACGAGGGCTGCGCGTCTACCAGCTCCTCACCCGTCACGACGGGAGCGGCGTCGAGCGTGTAATACACACCCTCTTCATCTATCGACGGTACAACCTTTTGGCCGACGCCCGGTACGGCATCCGGGTCACTGCCACGCCCGGCAACCGGGTTAAAGGTCAGCTGTGCTGTAGTGCCGATTATCTCCTTCAACTCACCCGCGCTGCCGATGCCCGGCACCTGAATCAGGATACGGTCCGCGCCCTGACGCTGAATAGTGGGCTCACGGGTGCCCACCTCATCAATCCGGCGGCGGATGATTTCCAGTGCCTGACGCACGGTACGATCGTCAGAGGCTAGTTTCTCGGCCTCGGAAAGCTGCACAACGATGGTGTCACCCTCGGCGCGGGCTTCGATGTCAGTTGCCCCCACCCCGGTCAGGGTCTGCACCTGACGGGCCAGACCGCGTACAACCTCCAGCGCGCGGGGCATGCCCTCGGGCTGGCTGAGGCGGACGCGAATCTCATCCGGGGCGGAGTCCTGTTTTCGAATGGTTCCAACGGTTGCACGTTCGTCCCGCAGGGCATCACGGATTTCGGGCCACATCGCCTCCATCCGGGATTCGTACACATCTGCGACCTTCACTTCGGCCAACAGATGCGCCCCGCCCCGTAGATCGAGACCCAGATTGACCAGAGACGACGGCAACCAGTTTGGCCACTGCGCCGCTTCGGCCTGCATCTCGGGGGTGTCGATGCCAAGCTCGATCGCGGCCTTGGCATCGTTGGATTGCTCGACGCGCGTATAAAACGCATTCGGCAGGGCCAGGAAAAGGCCGATCACACAGACCGACCAGATCAGAACCCGCTTCCAGGTATAAATTTGCAGCATTACCCTGCCTTTTCAAGGAATTATCGCGCGAAGTTACTTCGCCGGTTCGG
This sequence comes from Ruegeria sp. AA6, assembly GCF_056542865.1. Classification (NCBI taxonomy): domain Bacteria; kingdom Pseudomonadati; phylum Pseudomonadota; class Alphaproteobacteria; order Rhodobacterales; family Roseobacteraceae; genus Ruegeria; species Ruegeria sp. AA6. The sequence continues at coordinate 120,370 of NZ_JBQGAN010000002.1, read as the reverse complement.
TCTTGTTCAGAACCTGCGCAATGGTCGATTTGACCACGCGAACCTTGACGTTCTCGGCCAGTTCGACCTCGATCTCGTTCTCGCCTTCTTTCACCTTCGACACCTTGCCGATCAGACCACCCTGGGTAACGACCTGATCGCCCCGGCGCACGGCTTCGACCATGGCTTGATGCTGCTTCACTTTTTTCTGCTGCGGACGGATCAGCAGGAAATACATGATCGCAAAGATCAGGATCAGCGGGAGAAACTGGGCGATTGCGCCACCTTCCATGGGATATTCCTTTTGGTTTGGTACTGCGGAGGGGCTCCGCAAATTTGGCGAGAACCTATGCTTAGAGTTGCCCCTTTGCAAGCAAAGGCGGCGCTGTGACCCACTTGAACCTGTCCCTATCGCAGCAAGAACAGACAAAACGTTGCAGATATGTCCTAGGAACATGACCAAAACTGGGTATAGTTTGCGTTAAGGGGGACATATGGCACGGCAATTCAAGCCCTTCCTTTTATTGTTTTATTTCCTGATCTCACTGGCACCGAGCCTTTGGTTTTCCAGTGTGGTTTGGGCACAGGAAACACCCACCGAAAACGCGTCGCCCGAGGTCGAGGAATCGGATGATTTCGTGGCCCCGGTTATCGTGGACGGAGATGTTTTGTTTCGGGTACGGGGGTCCAGCGCCCTGCCCGCGCCAGAGCGTGCAGAAACCGTGCAAGACGCGATTATTGAAATCGCCGAAGCCTCGGACGCGACTTCGGTTGAGATTACATTTGAAGAAACCCAGTTCGGCATTTGGATCATTGCCGATGGGGAAAGAGCCTCTATCGTCACGGTTGCGGATGCTGAACTTGAGCAGATCGAACTGGACGTTCTCAGTGTCCTGCACGGAGAAGCCATCAAGGAATCCATCGAAGCCTACCGTGCCAACAGAACCGAACAAGCACGTGTGTCCGGTGCCATCGAAGCTGCAGCGTGGACATTAGGTTTTGCAGGGTTCGTCGCAGCGATCCTGTGGCTACACCGTAGAATCAGGCGGCGGACGCTCAAATTCGTAAAACGCCACCTCAGGGATGTGGAAACCGCCACCGCCAAAAGCGTTCAGGCCGAAGCGATTGCCGCCTTAGTGCGGTACGGATTGAATTTCGCCCTGCTAGTCATCTTTTTCTTAGGTTTCTACTACTACCTATCCTTCGTTCTGCTGGCTTTTGCCGAAACCCGCTATTTCGCGCAGCTTCTGCTCACCTACCTGACCGAACCTGTCCTGCTGATTTTCAGAGGCATTCTCAGCTACATCCCCAACTTGATCATGTTGGGTTTGATCACATGGGTGACGATGTACATTATCAAAGGCATGCGTGTGTTCTTTGATGCGGTCGAGGCTGGCTCATTCGACATGGGCGATTTCGAGAAGCACTGGGTTAGCCCAACCTTCAACATTGCCCGCGTGGTCGTGATCCTGATCGCCCTGGTCTTTGCCGTACCCTACATACCGGGCTCGGATTCTGCGGCGTTTCAGGGGCTGACAATTCTGGTTGGTGCGATGCTGTCGCTGGGCGCAAACTCGGTCGTTTCAAACATGCTGGCGGGGCTGTTCGTGATCTATCGCCGGTCAACCTCGATCGGGGACCGCATCCAAATCGGGGATCACGTCGGCGACGTTGTTCAGATCAAGCTGATGGAGACGCATCTGAAGTCCATCAAGAACGAGTTGATCTCGATCCCCAACGCACAGCTGATGAATTCGGATGTGGTCAATTTCTCAAAGAAGACAGACGGCAGTGGCCTGTTGCTGCACACCACCGTCGGCATCGGCTATGAGGAACCGCCTGAAAAGGTCGAGGCGATGCTGATCGAAGCGGCCTTCCGCACCAAGGGGATCAAGTCCAAACCGGAACCCTTTGTTTTGTGGACTGCTTTGGCCGACTACGCGATAAATTATCAAATCAACGGCTATACCACGCGGGGCAGCATCATTCCCAAAATCCGGTCCGACCTGCACCGCAACATTGTGGCCGTGTTCAACGAAAACAATGTGCAGATCATGACGCCATCATACATGGCTGATCCGGCCGAACCGAAGATCCCCGTCGAGGAATGGGATGGCCATCTGGCGCATGAAACGCACGAGGATGCCGATAAGTCGTAACCGGTGCTACACCCCGCCTTTCAGATGGTGCATAAGCGGTCCTAGTGATTCACCCATTAAGGATCTGAACTATGCACGACATCCGCGCCATTCGCGAAAACCCTGACGCCTTCGACGCCGCTCTTGCGCGCCGTGGGGACGCGCCGGTGTCGTCAGACTTGTTGCGGCTGGACGAAAGCCGCCGCGCCAAGATTCTTGCCGCTGAAACCGCTCAGGCCGAACAGAACAAAGCCTCTAAAGAGGTCGGTGCCGCCAAAGGGCGCGGCGATGAAGCCGAGTTCGAACGCCTACGCGCACTTGTCGCCGAGAAAAAGGCCGAGGTCGCGCGGATGCAGACCGAAGCCAAGGATTTGGACGCCCTGTTGGCCGATCAGTTGATCCGCATCGCCAACCTGCCCGCCGAGGATGTGCCAGAAGGCGCGGATGAGAATGACAATGTCGAGATCAACCGCTGGGGCACTCCGCGCGCGTTGGACTTTGCACCCAAAGAGCATTTTGAGATCGAAGCCGTTCAGAGCGGAATGGACTTTGAAACCGCCGCCAAACTCTCGGGCTCGCGCTTTGTGCTGCTGTCTGGCGGCGTCGCGCGCATTCACCGCGCGCTGGCGCAGTTCATGCTGGACACACATATTAACGAGAATGAACTGACCGAGGTGAACGGCCCGGTTCTGGTCCTGTCCGAGATGATGCAAGGCACCGGGCAACTGCCGAAATTTGGTGAGGACAGCTATCAGACCCGCGAAGGCTGGTGGTTGATCCCAACCTCCGAGGTCTCGCTGACCAATATCGTCAACGACACGATGATTGACGAAAGCTACCTACCCCGCCGCTATACCGCGCATTCGCTGTGCTTCCGCTCCGAGGCCGGTAGCGCCGGTAAGGACACGCGCGGAATGTTGCGTCAGCACCAGTTCGAAAAGGTCGAAATGGTCTCGGTCACCCTTCCTGACAAGTCGGATGAAGAACAAAAGCGTATGCTGCGTTGTGCCGAGGGTATTCTGGAAAAGCTGGGCATCCCCTACCGCACTGTCATCCTGTGTACTGGCGACATGGGCTTTGGCGCTCGCCGCACGTATGACATCGAGGCATGGCTGCCCGGTCAGGACACCTATCGCGAGATCAGCTCGGTTTCCACCTGTGGTGATTTTCAGGCGCGCCGGATGAATGCGCGTTTCCGTCCTGAAGGCGGAGGAAAGCCGGAATACGTTCACACCCTGAACGGTTCGGGACTGGCTGTTGGGCGCTGCCTGATCGCTGTGCTGGAGAACGGCCAGAATGCCGATGGCACTGTGACGCTGCCCGAGGCTCTGGCCCCGTATCTAGGCGGAAAACTGACGCTGCAACTGGACGGCACGCTGGTATAAAAACCGGCAGCCGCGCTAGGCGGTGCCGGTCAAAAAACACTGAGGCGAAGAGGGCTTACTTCTTCGCCTTTTTCTTATCCTTCTTTTTGTCTTTCTTCTTGTCTTTCTTTTTGTCCTTCTTGGACTCGTCTTTTTTCTTGTCGTCTTTCTTGGACTTTTTGCCCTTCTTGGCCTTGGCCTTCACATTGTCCTTGGCTTTCGAGAACGCGGCTTCCATTTCTTGCAGCTTTTTGGCCGCCTTCTCAGCCTTGGCCTTGGCTTTGGCCTTTTTGCGTGCCTTTGCCTCAGCAGCTTCGGCGGCGGCTTTTTCTTCGGCGGCTTTGCGCGCGGCCTCTGCTGCGCGTTTCTCAGCAGCAGCAGCGGCGACGGTCTTACGCGCAGCCGGTCTGCGCGCGGGTGTGCGGCGTGTGGCTGGTTTGGCTGCGGCGGGCTTACTTGCCGCCGACTTCGCTGCGGTCGTCTGCGTTGCAGGCTTAGCAGCAATCGCCTCTTTCGCCGCGGCGATCAGCACTGGTGCGCGCGCGGCACCTATGCGAGGGACTTTGACCAGCTCGGCAGGGTTGGCTTTGGCGATGGCTTCAGCAGTCTTGAAACCATTGGCGATCAGCGCCTGTCCTAACGCCTCACCCACACCCTTAACTTCGGTCACTGCGGTCATTACGAGTCCTTCCTTTCTCTCCCTATTTTCTTACCGTATATACACAAGATATACACGACAGCAAGTCAACGGCCAAAACAAAACCCAGCAGTTTCAATTACTGTGGGCCAGAGTGGCGGTACTGTCCTTTTTGGGGAATGGCACAAGGCGTTTTGCATCCTCATCCCAAAGTTTCAGGTTCAACGCCGCCACCGCTTCGGGGAATTTAATCCGGCGCGGTGTATATTCGGGCGGCAGGTTATAGTGGCAGGCACGCAACCGATAGGATGGTATACGCGCGTTGAAATGGTGGATGTCGTGCAAGGTAATGCACGCCACCGCGTTGTCGAACCACCAGCCGAAATCCAACGCGGACGAGCCCTGGAGCGCGGCCAATTGCGGATCAAGGTCAGGGCGCCGATCCCAGTAAGTATCCTCGAAATTATGCTGAAGATACACGAGGAAAACACCCAGCATACCGCCCAAAAGCGAAAACACCAGCCAGACCAGAATGCCCGTCGTGCCCGCAATCAGATAAAGCAGGCCCAGAAACACCACGATGGACAGATTGTGCAGCACTACGCCCCTGGCCCCGAACCGCACCGTGTTCTTGGGCCAGCGGTAACGGATGAAATAAGTAAACAGCGCACCGACCGGAACCAGGATGAACGGATTGCGGTAAAGGCGATAGAACAAACGCTTTTTCCAATCCGCCTCGTTCCATTCGCGCAATGTCATCGTATGTATTTCACCGGTCTCACGGTGTTCCAGGTTGCCGATGCCGGAATGGTGCAGGTTGTGGTTCTGCTTCATCACCTCAAACGGCGCGAAGGTGAATGGAGACAGTCCGTGCCCGGCCCATTCATTCTGTTCACGCGTTTCGAACAGGGAATGGTGGCCGCAATCATGCTGCAGCACATAAAGGCGCACGGCTGAGAACGCGAAAACGATCCCTGCGGGAACCATGATGTACCAACGGTCAACATAAGTAATCGCCAGCGCCAGCGATGCAAAATAAACGGCGAAAGTTCCAAAATAGCTCAGCGCGGCAAGCCGGTTGTCTTGCACCGCATATTGTCGTGTGTATTCCCGCAAATTCATTTAGCCTGTCCCACGTCTGGCTCAGTTAATATCAAAGAGAAACTATTTGCGTTTTACTCATATACAAGCCGCGCACACAAAAACAAATGCACGCAGGTGAATGCTAACCTGCGACACCGGGACTGTCACGCCCCTCAGCCGAAAATGCTGAAAATTGGCGCAGTTACGCGCGACCTTTGAGATGTTTGGCCAACGCACCCGCGTTTTTCTTACGCCGACCCTTGTACGGGTTCTTGTCGCCCTGCCCGCGCAAAGTCAGGCGGATCGGTGTGCCCGGCATGTCGAAATCCTCGCGCAGGCCGTTGACCAGATAACGCGTGTAGCTGGCAGGCATCTTGTCAGGGTGCGAGCACATTACAACAAACCCCGGCGGCCGTGTCTTAGCCTGTGTCATATAGCGCAGCTTGATCCGGCGGCCTTGGGGGGCTGGCGGGGGGTGCTGTTCCAGCATCGCGGTCAGCCAGCGGTTCAGGGCAGCAGTCGGGACTCGGCGGTTCCAGACATCATGCGCGCGCAGGATGGCGGCGCGCAGACGCTCTAGCCCCCGGCCCGTTTTGGCCGAAACAGTAATCAGAGGCGCGCCGCGCAGTTGCGGCAGCAGACGCTCAAAGGACTCTTTCAGATCGCGCAGTTTTTCCTGCTTGTCCTCTTCAATGTCCCACTTGTTGACAGCGACAACAACGGCACGACCCTCGCGCTCGGCCAGATCGGCAATGCGCAGGTCTTGCTGTTCGAACGGAATGGCCGCATCCAGCAGTACAACAACCACTTCGGCAAATTTCACCGCGCGCAGACCGTCCGAGACGGACAGCTTCTCGAGTTTTTCCTGTACCTTGGCCTTTTTACGCATCCCCGCAGTGTCAAAGATCCGCATTGGGGTGCTGTCGCCATCAGGATCAGCCCAATCAACCCGCAAGCTGATCGCGTCGCGCGTAATTCCGGCCTCTGGCCCAGTCAGCAAGCGATCTTCACCGATGATCTTGTTGATCAGAGTAGACTTCCCGGCATTCGGACGCCCAACAACCGCAACCTGCAGCGGCTTGGCATCAGTGATCAGCGGTGTTTCGCCCTCACCATCCTCGTCCAGTTCGATATCGGTTTCCGGTGTATCGCCCGCGGCCTGCTCTTCGGCCGCGTCAGCCAGCGGCATGAGGTGAGTATAGAGGTCGGTCATCCCCTCGCCATGTTCACCCGACAGGCGCACGGGCTCGCCTAGGCCCAGATTGTAGGCTTCAAGCACACCGGCATCGGCGGCTGAGCCTTCGGCTTTGTTCGCCGCAAGAATGACGTGCTTGGAGCGTTTGCGAAGTATCTCGGCAAACATTTCGTCAGTCGGAGTGATACCGACGCGTGCGTCGATCATGAACACGCAGACATCTGCCATATCCACGGCACGCTCAGTCAGACGGCGCATCCGGCCTTGCAGGCTATCGTCGGTCGCGTCTTCAAGACCCGCCGTGTCGATCACGGTAAAGCGTAGATCACCCAGACGCCCTTCGCCCTCGCGTAGGTCACGGGTCACACCGGGCTGGTCGTCGACCAACGCCAGACGTTTGCCCACAAGGCGATTGAACAGTGTGGATTTGCCCACATTCGGGCGCCCCACGATAGCGAGGGTCAGCGACATGATACTCAACTTTCAAGACTCAGACGCGCCCTTTAGCGCATCTTGTGGTCAACGGAAAGCGTGCAGTTCGCCTTTGGCCGAAACCACGTACAGCGTTTGCCCTGCGACTACGGGCGCAGTTGTGGCGCCACCGGGCACTTCGACACGGTTGACCAGCGTTCCATCGACCGGGTTATAGAACCGCAGGAAGCCGTCATTCGAAGCAATCACAATACGCCCTCCGGCAACGATCGGACCATAGTGGGCAACGACCGGACCACGGCGCCCCGGCTTGTCTTTAACAAACCCGGGCAGGTCTTGTGCCCAAACGATTGTTCCATCCGAGATGTCCAGTCGAACCAACTGGCTTCGGTCACTGATCAGGAACAGGCTGTTTCCTGCAGGCCAGACTGTATCGACAGCGCCCTCATCCGCGGTCCAGATCCGCTCGCCCGATCCTGCATCAAATGCTACAGTGCGACCCGAGTGGTTTCCGATATATATCGTATTGCCAACAACCATCGGTCCGCCGGTTACGTCCACTATCTGCGCAACCGCGCGCCCCCGGCGCCCGCCAGCAACCGAGGCGTTCCAGCGCCGAATCCCCCCTTTTCGGAATGTGGCGGCGATATCGCCCGAGCCGAAAGCAAAAATAGCAAGATCGGACGCAATAACAGGTGCCGGTGCACCAAGCACGTTGCCCACACTTGGGGTTCCCGGAATCTGCCAGGCAATCCGGCCATCCTTGGTGTCGACGACCCAGCCCGTCTCATCACCCGCGACCAGATATAGCAGACCATCATTCACCAGCGGCGCGCCGCTTCCGGTAGCATTCAAGCGCTTTTGCCACTTGATCGCACCGGATTTTCCATCCAGTGCCGTCAATCGGCCAAACCCGGAAGACACGTAAAGCACACCGTTGGCGAATGCCATCCCGCCGCCTGTCGCGTCCCTGTCGCCATCGTTTGTGGGGATCAGATCAGTGCGCCACGCGACCTGCCCCTGTGGGGTGACGGCTGAAACTGTTGCGCCTGCATCCAACGTATAAATCAGGCCACCGGCAACTACAGGCTCTGCGGTGATGCGACGCTTGCGCGAATCCCCTTCTCCGATTGACGTGGACCAAACGCGCTGTGGCGTTGCGCGCAAAGCCGAGTTGGTGGTGCGGTACGCAGGCGTTCCGGCACTTTGGGGCCAGCTGGCGTTTGCCTTCTGTGCAGGCAAGCTGATCGGTTTCGAGCCACGCGTAACGACTGTTGCATTGTCCGTAGTAGGCCGAACATCCTCGCGCGCACCCGGCAGGATGACCTCGGGCTCTTCGCAGGCCGCAAGCACCGTCAGCGATAACGCCGCAACAGGCAAACCAATGCGGGAGAATAAACTTGTCACCATGCTACGAACTCGCCTGTCATTCTTTAGCCGTTGAATCAACCCTGCCGGGCCACAAGCGGCTCTGGTTCGCCGCCAAGCGCGACAATCAATTGCGCGGCGCGCTGCTGAAGATCGACGCTGATCTCTGCATCCTGACGCATCGTTTGCAGCCGTTCGAGGGCAGCATCGACATTCCCTTCTGAGATGTCGATCAAGGCCAGCTGTTCTTCGGCCAACAACCGCAAAGGCGCTCCGGGTGCTGCCAATGCCTCAAACTGCTGGCGGCGCTCAGCCACAGGCATTGTTTCCGTCTGCAGCAGCAAAGCCTTGAACGTTGCAATGGCGCGATAGATTTCCGGCAACTCACCCTGCACCGCAACAGCATTCAAGCTTGCGACGGCCTCATCCCGCGATCCGGTTTCGATTTGCGAAGACGCCAGCAACATGTTGAGAACCGCATCGCCACCGGGTGTGGCCGCATCAATTTCCGCCAGACCCGAGACGCGGTCAGCCGAGTCATTTTGCGACAGTGCGCCCAGGATCGAGTCACCCAAATCCTGCGCCTGGCCGGTGGTGCGGGCTTTGCGAATCTCGTTGAAAGCAGCGCCCCCGACGATCAGGACCACGGCCAGAACCCCAATCCATCCCCAACGGCGTAGCAGCAGAAACAGGCGATCCCGGCGGACCTCTTCCGTCACCTCATCAATGAAACTGTCGACGTCGCTCATCCCTGCTCCCCGGGCTGTGTGCTGTTACATGGCGCCATGTCATACCCCGCTGTCCCTGCCAAGCCAAGGGCCCGATTTCGCACATTTTCGCGGGAACACGCCACCCTTGCTTAAAAAAGTGAACCGAACTATTCAGTTTAGTGTGGAAATACTACATGCGTGACCCCATTTTCATGCATGCACGCCGAAGGACATTCGGTGAAGAACTCTGGGAGAGCCCCCGTATGCGTGTGATTTCATTCGTCAATGCGATTTTGGTTGTTACGGCATTGTTCTTTTTGATCTTTGAAAGGGACGCTCTGTTTGCCTTTGCCGGTCGTGGTGACGCCGAGACCGACACAGCCGCAGAAGCAGATCCCGCGGCGGATTCCGGTCTTGATCAGAACGCCATTGGCGTGGTTGCGATGCGCTCGGTCGCGCGCGAAATTGATAGTGCGGTGCTGGTACGGGGGCAAACAAAGGCCAACCGTCAGGTCGAAGTTCTGGCTGAGACAACCTCCACAGTGGTCTCAGAACCGAAACGCAAGGGCACTTTCGTCGAAGCTGGCGATCTGTTGTGCGAGTTGGACCCGGGGACCCGCCCTGCCAGTTTGGCCGAGGCTATGGCCGCGAAGTTGGAAGCCGAAAGCCGCATCCCCGAAGCCGAGGCCCGTCTGGAAGAGGCACACGCTTTGGTCGCCGAAGCGCAAATCAACCTTACCGCAGCCCAGAAACTGTCCGAAACGGGATTTGCATCTGAAACTCGCCGGATTTCCAGCGAGGCTGCGATGCGTTCGGCCGAGGCTGGCGTGAAGTCTGCAGAAGCTGGTTTGGAGGCCACCCGTGCCGGGATCGAGGCCGCAACCGCAGCAGTCAAAGCCGCGCAGCGTGAGATTGACCGCCAGACCATCGAGGCACCATTCAAAGGGCTTCTGGAAAGCGACACGGCCGAATTGGGAAGCCTGATGCAGCCCGGATCGTTATGCGCTACCGTCATTCAGTTGGACCCGATCAAGCTGGTCGGATTTGTCCCTGAGGCCGATGTGAATAAAATCATTGTTGGCTCGGAAGCCTCCGCGCGACTGGTTACAGGTTTGCAGGTTGCGGGCCGCGTCACATTTCTCAGCCGATCGGCAGATGAGACCACGCGCACCTTTGAGGTTGAGATTACCGTTCCGAACCCGGAACTGACCATCCGCGACGGTCAGACCGCTGACATCCGCATTTCTGCCGAAGGGGCCAAGGCGCATCTGCTACCCCAATCTGCCCTGACTTTGAACAACGAAGGGCAAGTGGGCGTCCGCACCGTGGGTACTGGAAACATTGTTGATTTTATGCCGATCCAACTGCTGCGTGATACAGCCGAAGGCGTTTGGGTCAACGGTTTACCGGAAACGTCTGACGTCATAGTCATTGGGCAGGAATTCGTGACACAGGGCGTTGCGGTCAAGCCCACTTATCGGGAAGCCACTCAATGAAAGGTCTTGTCGCATGGGCCGCAAACCGGGCCCGCATGGTTCTGGCCTTCATTGCGATCTCGCTGATTGTTGGCGGGTTCGCGTATGTGGGCCTGCCCAAAGAAGGCGAGCCGGATATCGAGATCCCTGCCCTGTTCGTCTCGGTCCAGTTTCCCGGGATTTCCGCTGAGGATTCCGAGAACCTACTGATCAAGCCGATGGAAACCGAACTGGCGGATCTGGATGGCCTCAAGGAAATGACCTCTACCGCTGCAGAAGGGTATGCCGGTATCGCATTAGAGTTCGAATTCGGTTGGGACAAGACCGCTATTATGGCGGATGTGCGCGATGCGATGAACAGCGCGCAGGCGGAATTCCCGGAAGGCGCCGAGCAGTATTCGCTTTATGAGATCAACTTCTCGGAATTCCCGATCGTCATCGTCAACCTGACTGGCGCGGTGCCGGAACGCACAATGGCGCGCATCGCCAAAGACTTGCAGGATGAGCTTGAGGCGCTGGATTCGGTGCTTGAAGCCGGGATCGCGGGCAACCGGGACGAAATGCTCGAGGTGATCATCGACCCGCTCCGGCTGGAGTCGTACAATGTTTCCGCCGACGAGTTGATCAGTGTTGTACAAAACAACAACCAGCTGATCGCGGCTGGTGAGGTGGATACGGCGCAGGGGACCTTCTCGGTCAAAATCCCGTCTTCTTTCAAAACTGCAGAAGATGTCTACAGCTTGCCCGTCAAGGTCAATGGCGACCGCGTCGTGACGATGGGTGAATTGGCGCAGATCAACTACACCTTCGAAGACCGTGAAGGAACTGCTCGGTTCGACGGTGAATCCACGGTGGCCCTGCAGGTCGTCAAACGCAAAGGTTACAATCTGATCGACACTGTGGATGACGTCAAAGCAACTCTGGCTGCCGCACAGGAAAAATGGCCCTTAGAATTGCGCGCCGCAGTGGAATTGGGCACTTCGAACGACCAGAGCCGTATCGTCGCCTCGATGGTGCGCCAGCTTGAAGGCTCGGTCCTGACCGCCGTCGCACTGGTGATGATCGTTGTTTTAGCCTCTCTGGGTACGCGCGCTGCACTGCTTGTGGGTTTTGCGATCCCGACCTCATTCTTGCTGAGCTTTGCCTTTCTGGCTGTCATGGGCGTCAGTATCTCGAACATGGTGATGTTTGGGCTGATCCTTGCCGTGGGGATGCTGGTCGACGGCGCCATCGTGGTTGTGGAATACGCTGACAAGCGCATAAAAGAAGGTATCGGCCCGATGCACGCCTATGTCGAGGCGGCGCAGCGGATGTTCTGGCCCATCGTGTCGTCCACCGCAACAACGCTTTGTGCCTTTTTGCCGATGCTGTTCTGGCCGGGTGTACCGGGCGAGTTCATGAAGATGTTGCCGATCACGCTGATCTTCGTGCTGTCCTCTTCGCTGATCGTTGCGTTGATCTACTTGCCAGTTGTAGGTGGTGTATCGGGCCGTCTCAGCCGCGTATTCGATCGCACCTCGAACTGGTTGCGCGGTGTGGCGCCTTGGTGGGTCCGCGCGGCATTGGTGCCGCCGTCGCTGTATATGATCTTCCTCGGTGCGATGCAGATGCTGAACCCGGACTATCTGCTGCCTGGCGGTGTGGTGTCGGGTGCCCTTCTGTTCATCTTCGGCGGCTTTGCCGGGTCAGTAACCCTAAGTGCGGCCAAGATCGAACGCCACCGCAAGGAACGCATCCATACAGCGCGCGAGCACACACTTTTTGGCTCGGTCGTCAAATTCCTGGTCGGCAACCCGATCATGCCAATCGTGTCAATCGCTGTCGTTGCCGCCGGCGTCATGGCCGTATTGTTCTATTTCATGGCTAACAATCGTGGAGTTGAATTCTTCGTCGAAACCGAGCCGGAACAGGCCACCGCCTATGTTCGCGCTCGGGGCAACCTGTCGCTGCAGGAAAAAGACGCGATGGTGCTGGCCGCCGAAGAGGTGATCAGCGCGCACCCGGCCGTAACCAACGTCTTTTCTTTTGCCGGTGAGGGCGGTCTGAACCAGAATGATGGCGGTGCGCAGGCTCCGGCGGATACTGTGGGTCGTGTGCAGTTCGAAATCACCCCATGGGAAGACAGACCCAACGTGTCAGAACCCGTTTTGGGCGGGCTGTTCGATCGCCAGATCATCGACCCCGAGTATGACGGCGACTACGTTCTGGATCAGTTGAACGCGGAACTTGCCAAACTGCCCGGTTTCATCGTTGAAATTCTGCCGCTGGAACAGGGCCCTGCCTCGGCCAAACCGGTGCACCTGCGCATCAAGGCCGATGGGTGGGAGGAGCTGACCACGGCCACTCAGTCCGCGCGGGCCGTGTTTGACGAAACGCCGGGTCTGATCAAGATCGAAGACACTCTGCCCCTGCCCGGCATCGACTGGCAGATCGACGTGGATGTCGCTAAGGCGGGTCGCTTTGGCGCAGATGTTGCCACAGTGGGTGCGATGGTGCAGCTTGTGACGCGCGGCCTTCTGCTGGGCGAAATGCGCCCCGACACCACCGATGAAGAGGTTGAAATTCGCGTTCGCCTGCCCGAGCAGGACCGCGTGCTGTCGACGCTGGATTCGCTTAAGGTCCGCACCGCGGACGGGCTGGTGCCACTTTCTAACTTTGTCACCCGCCAGCCGGTCGCCAAACTGGCCGAAATCAACCGGATTGATCAGCAACGGTACTACGACGTAAAGGCGGATGTGGAACCCGGTCTGTCCAAGGTTGTAGTTGAAGGATCTGACGGAGCCGAGCAGCGTTTGGCCGTCGTCCGCGCAGTCGAAGAAGGTGCGGAGCCAAATGGGGCAACCGTCACCGCGCCGAACGGATCGGTATACGAATTGTTCCAACTGACCGGGGCCGAAACTGTTGACGACCTGCGCGCGGTTATTGAGACCGGAGACGCTCAGTTCGCGCTGATCAACCCAAACGAACGGATCGCGGTGCTGACCGAATGGCTGAACACCGACCCATTCTCAAGCGCCATCAGCTGGGAATGGACCGGCGATCAGGAGGATCAGGAAGAATCCGGCGCCTTCCTGATGAACGCATTCATGGGTGCGCTGGGTCTGATGTTCGTGATCCTGCTGGCTCAGTTTAACTCTTTCTACAACTCGGTACTGGTACTTCTGGCGGTCGTGCTGTCGACCACCGGTGTGCTGATCGGGATGTTGTTAATGAACCAGCCGTTTTCGATCATCATGACCGGGACGGGCATCGTGGCGCTGGCGGGAATCGTGGTGAACAACAACATTGTTCTGATCGACACCTATCAGGAATACAGCCGCTACATGCCGCGGATCGAGGCGATTGTCCGCACCGCCGAAGCGCGCATTCGCCCGGTCCTGCTGACCACGTTGACCACTGTGGCGGGTTTGACCCCGATGATGTTCGGCCTGTCGCTGGATTTCATCAATGGCGGCTATTCGATCAATAGCCCCACCGCATTGTGGTGGAAACAGTTGGCCACGGCTGTTGTGTTCGGGTTGGCAACTGCAACGGTGCTGACGCTGATTGTGACGCCCTCGCTGCTGGCATTGCGGGTTTGGGTCACGACTTACCTAGTGTGGTTTGGCCGGGTTCTTGCCCGTGCCACAGCGGGACGGTCCAGCCAGATTGCGCAGGATATGGCGATCGGCAAAGCGGCGCGTCAGGCGCAGGCGACAGAAGTGATCTGGGACGACGAAATGGTTCCCGACGCCCCCATGTCGGACCTCGAACAGGACCCGAAACACCCGCCGACTTCCCCCCTGAAAGCGGCAGAATAAATGAGAATGGCGCGCCCTCGGGCTCGCCGTTTACTTTCTGGCTACACCAAGCGGCACGTCACTTGGGCAAACGGGTCCAGGTCTGATGCCCACAGACCGCATGTTCACAGCCACGCACGGTCAGAGAGTTGCCACTTAGCGTCATCTGCGGCGCGACATCCACATTGACCATCGGTATCCAGAAATCTCCGCCGCCATACTTGCCGCCCCCTTCGCTGGCCACATCCCAGAACAGCTGCTTACCGATATTAGGAGTTTTTACCTCTTTTCCCGATTGGTCATAGGCAGACTGTATCTGACCACAGAACTTATCCCCGCACGCAGAGATTTTGACATGCGAGATCAGGTTCTTGCGATCTGGTTCGGTCTTCCAGACACCTACAATCGGATCAGCAACTGCGACGACTGGTACAAAAACGGTCAGCATCGCTGGCAGAACGGCGTTTAGAAAAATACTTCGCATAAAATCCACCTTCATCGAATCCCAGCCACTATACCACACAAGCAGGTTCGGGCCGGTTTCGGTTCAGGCAGCCTGCTCATCCGCTTGCTGGCGGTTCCACAGTTGAGCATATCGGCCGTCGTGTTTTAGCAGTTCGTCATGGGTGCCTTGTTCAAGGATTTCACCCTGCTCCAGCACCACGATCCGATCTGCTTCGGCAATGGTGCTGAGGCGGTGCGCGATAGTCAGAACCGTCCGTCCCTCCCCAACCCGCGCCAGGGCATCCTTGATGTCCTGCTCGGTATCGGTGTCCAGCGCTGAGGTTGCCTCATCCAACAACAAGATTGGAGGGTTTTTCAGCAATGTCCGCGCAATTCCGACGCGCTGCTTCTCACCGCCCGACAGTTTTAGCCCACGCTCGCCCACCTTGGTGTCGTAGCCTTCGGGCAAAGTGGAGATGAAATCGTGGATCTGAGCGGCTTTGGCGGCGGCTTCAACCTGTTCTTGCGAGGCGCCGTCGCGGCCATAGGCGATGTTATAGCGGATGGTGTCATTAAACAGAACTGTATCCTGCGGCACGACACCGATAGCTGCATGCAGGCTGTTCAGCGTCACGTCGCGCACATCCTGCCCGTCGATCTTCAACGCACCGCCCGTCACATCGTAGAACCGGAACAACAGACGTCCAATAGTAGATTTGCCCGACCCTGTGACCCCGACAATCGCTACGGTTTGCCCCGCAGGAACCGTCAGCGAAACGCCCTTGAGGATTTCCCGATCCGCGTCGTAGCCAAAGCGCACATTATCCAACGTTACCTCGCCGCCGTTGACCACAAGGTCGGGGGCATCAGGTTTGTCGGTGACCTCGCCAGGTTGTTCCAACAGATCAAACATCTGCCCCATGTCTACGAGCGACTGGCGTATTTCGCGGTACACAGTGCCCAGAAAGTTCAGCGGTACGGTGATCTGGATCATGTAGGCGTTGACCATCACGAAATCACCGACGGTCAACGTGCCGTTCTGCACTCCGACAGCGGCCAGAACCATGACGCCGATCAAACCGCAGGTGATCAGAAAGGACTGACCGAAATTCAGGAACGCCAGCGAATAGGCCGTTTTCAGCGCCGCCCCGGCATAGGCCTTCATCGACGCGTCATATCGGTTAGCTTCGCGCTGTTCCGCGTTGAAATACTTGACCGTTTCGAAGTTGAGAAGGCTGTCGATGGCGCGTTGGTTGGCCTCGGTATCCTGATCGTTCATTTCGCGCCGCAGCTTCACGCGCCACTCGGTCACCGCAAACGTAAACCAGATATAAAGCGCGATGGTCACGGCCACGACGACCAGGTACCAGACGTCGAACAACCACATCAGGATGATGGCAACAAGCAGCAGTTCCAGGATCAGCGGACCGATTGAGAACAGCAGGAACCGCAGCAGGAAGTCCACCCCCTTCACGCCCCTTTCAATGATCCGGCTAAGCCCCCCGGTTCGGCGCGTCACGTGATAGCGCATCGACAATTGATGGATATGCTGGAAGGTCTCTAACGCCAGCGCGCGCAATGCCCTCTGCCCCACCGGCGCAAAGGCAGCATCGCGCAGCTGCTGGAACCCAACGGTCATCATGCGCGCGACGCCATAAGCGACGGTCAGCCCGATGGCACCCAGCGCCAATGGCGGCACGCCCTCGCCCGCCAAGCCATCGACTGCGCCCTTGTAAAGGATAGGCGTGTAGACAGCGATCAGCTTGGCCAACACCAACATCCCCAAGGCGATGACGACCCGGCGCTTTACCCAGAGCTCATCGTCGGGCCAGAGGTAGGGTGCAACCTTCCGGATTGTGCGCCAGCCAGAGCGGCGCTCGTCAGTTTTGGGCATGTCGTCTGAATGCATCGGGGCCAATCGTCTCATCACGTACCTGTTTTGCGGTCAGAGATAGGCCCCTGCCCCAACAAGGGCCAGAGGCAAACGTTACTCGGGGATCGTAAAGATTTGACCGGGATAGATCAGATCCGGATCGCGGATCGCATCCCGATTGGCTTCAAACAGTTTCACATACAGAATACCTTCGCCGAACCGATCACGCGAAATGGCCCAGAGTGTGTCACCCTCTTGGACCGTAACCGAGCGGATCGGCACTTCACCCGGCTCCGCCTCAGGTTCATCGGTGGCTTGAGCAGCGCGCAGAACCTCTAGCGGTTCACGCTTGAACGGGGTTTCAAGACGGCTCACCACCGTGCCATCCGATGCGACCTCATCCACGCGCAGAGTGTAGACACCGGGCTCAATCCCGTCGATCTCACTGCGCCACTGGCCATCATCGGCCGGGGAAAGATCGTCCACCAGCTTGTTATCCAGATAAAGACGCACCACGGAACCGTCTGGCACACGACCCGTTAGCTCGACCTCACCTTCATCTGAATAGCCGATCGTGTCCAACGCGATCTGTTCTGGGGCCTGTGGTTGCACGGTCGGGGCTTGCACAAGCTCAACCCCATCCTCACCAGACCTCAGAACGGCAACCTGTTGGTCCTGCGTTTCCTCAATCGTGTCTTGAGTTGCTGATTGAGCGGGCTCTTCTGCCTGAACTTCGGTCTGATCCTCTTCTACGGCAGCCACTTCCGAATCAGACACGGGGCTTTCTTCGATTTCGGCGACAGCAACCGAGTCCTCTGCACGTTTCGGTTCAGGAAGCGCGGCAATCACGTAGTCATCCGAACGCACCGGCTCATCGCCTTGGGTTTCCAGAGTCAGGCCACGCGCATCGTCAGAAAACGGGACCGAGATGAATTCAGCGAATTGACCGCTGGTATCAACTGTGAAGCTGTGCACAGGTTCTCCGTCCAGCAGGACGTTCACCTCGGTGCCGGGTTCGGCAGAACCGGAAAGAAGTGTAATACCATCCGGTTCCACGAAAATCTGATCCAAGGACGGTGCGACTTGCGATGCGGATTCTTCGGTCACTTCGTCGTCGCTTGGGGATTCCTCGGGTTCAACAGGTCGGTCAGCCGTCTCAGGCGCTGGGTCACTATCTTCGGATTGAACAACCCCCTCGGATTGAACAGCGACTTCCGTCTGTGACACTTGCTCTTCCGGTGCATCTTTGAAAATGCCCGAGAGGTACAATCCGCCCACTCCAGCTAAAACTGCAATACCCGCGATCCCCCCCCAAAAGAGAGAACCAAAGCTTCCGCTTCCCGACTCGGCGTTCATTCTTTTCCTTTCACTCCGCAGTGCAAGTGCTTTGCGTTTAACACATTCTGCCTGACGGTTGAGCCAATCTATCAATCCCGCTATCAGGGGTCAAAACCCTTGGCACAACCCCGGAGAGTGGTTCCGATGGCTCAGAAATCTGTTTGTGTGTATTGCGGGTCACGCAATGGCGCCAATTCCAGCTATTCCGAAGCTGCAAGCACATTCGGAACGCTGTTAGCACAGGAAGGCTGGCGACTGGTCTACGGTGCCGGAGATGTGGGCCTGATGGGTGAGGTCGCACGCGCTGCGCAATCTGCCGGGGGCGATACATTCGGTGTGATCCCGGTGCATCTGTTGCGGCGCGAAGTCGGCAAGACCGATCTGACCCGTTTTGTGATTACCGAGACGATGCACGAGCGCAAAAAGGTCATGATCATGAATGCGGATGCGGTCGTTGTGCTGCCGGGCGGCCCCGGGTCTTTGGACGAACTGTTCGAAGCGCTGACCTGGCGGCAGCTTGGCCTGCACGACAAACCCATTCTGGTGATGAATGTTGATGGCTATTGGGACGCGTTGCATGAGTTGTTGCAGCAAGTCATAGGTCAAGGATTTGCGGATGGGTCATTGGCGGACTTCATCACTTGGGTGAAAGATCCGACAGATGCCATGTCCACTCTGCGCGGGCTCCTGACTTGAAAAGTGGTCGGGCGACCAAGGGCCGCCCGCTGTAGTTACGCCAATTGAGCAGCAGGATTCAGACGGCTGGTCAGCAGTTTTTCGACCTTGTGAATCGGATGATTGGTCAGGGTTTTATCAACCTCGGCCACGACTTTGGCCAGAACCTCACTGTGAAGACGTCGGCGTAACAGCCCCAGAACATGGGGGCTGGCTACCAGCACAAGCCGATTGAATGCCCCTTTAAGCCCCTTGCGATTCAACAGATTTGCCACGTCCTGAACGAACAGGGATTTCGCGTGGGTTTTCCAGTTTGGCTCCTCGACAGCCGATTTTTGATTTGGTCCGGTATCATATCGCCGTCCGGCCCGATCGGTGGGGCGGGCAGACGTGTCCTGCTCTTCAACCGAGACAACGACCAGATTGGGGTCTTCGGCATCGGTAATGTTCTCGACAAACAACGCCTTTTCCCCATCGGCAATCACAACCCAAGTTCCCTGTTCTAGTGCGACCATCGTGCTCTCCTATAGTGGCTTCAGTGGCCATCCCTCATCCATCAGGCACGACCTAGCCGTGACGCGCCTGCAAGTGCATGACACGTTGCCTGAATGATTTCCTATGGTTAGCGGTTCTCTCCCTCCGCCTCACCTAAGGTAAGTATTGCGGGGCAGCGTACAATCCTGTCTCACAATGAAACTTTCTTCATCGGCGGGTTTTCTCCTGTCAGGCTGACAGTTCTATCAGAGTGATCTCGGGCGTTACGCCAAAGCGCACCGGTAGAATGGAACATCCGATGCCTCCCGACACGACCAGATCGCGCCCGCCTTCCCGCACATGTCCGTAGGCATAGCGGTTCCCAAAGCGGGACGGCACAACCGGCGACCAGCCAAACAAGCGCAACTGCCCGCCATGGGTATGGCCCGACAGTGTCAAAGCCACACGGTCCGGAACATCCGGAAAAATGTCAGGCTCATGCGCCATCATTACCACCGGTGCTTCATCGGTGATCTGCGCCAACGTACCCGGCAAGTCATCTAACCCCTGAAACCGTCCACCGCCCTTAGCAATGGCAAGCTGATCCTCTAACCCAGCCAGCCAAATGCCGGGACCGTCCAGTTTTACCGCCTCATTCGAAAGCACCGGAATACCGTTCTGCCGCAAAGCATCAGCGTATAAGTTTGGACCGCCGCCTCGCTTCTGGGCCGACAGGTCATCCCACCAATCGTGATTGCCCAACACCGCAAAAACACCATGTTTTGCCTGCAACCCGGCCAACACTGGCGCCAAGTCAGCTATTTTGACCGGATGCGCGACGAATTTGTGCCCCGCCGCAAAATCCCCCAGCAGAAGCACCAGATCGGGAGCCAGAGCATTCGCACGCCGTACCACTTGCCGAATCCTGTCCAGCCCGACATGCGGCTCCCCCACATGCAGGTCAGCCAAAACGGCAATACGCAAAGGTGCGGCGGTCCAGTCCGCGCGTTTCAGACGCCATTTGCGCACGCGCAAGCGCAGCGCCGGTTCGATGAAAAAACCATACGCTGCAACAAAAAAGCCTGCCAGCGTCACCGCCAGCAGGCCCTTTATGAACCCTCGTCGGGTCAAAGATTACATCCGCGATGCAACGTTTTCCCAGTTCACAAGGTTATCGAGGAAGTTCGACAGGTAAGCCGGGCGCTTGTTGCGGAAGTCGATGTAGTAGGAATGCTCCCACACGTCACAACCCAACAGCGCGGTTTGGTTAAAGCACAGCGGGTTCACGCCGTTCTCGGTTTTGGTCACGGCCAGCGAACCGTCGGAATTCTTGACCAGCCACGCCCAGCCCGAGCCAAATTGACCAGCACCAGCGGCGCTGAACTGCGACTTGAATTCGTCAACCGAGCCAAAGCTTTCGACCAGCGCATTCTCCAGTTCACCAGGCATAGCGTTGCCGCCGGGGCCCATCATTTCCCAGAACTGGTTGTGGTTCCACAGCTGGCTGATGTTGTTGAAGATGCCGATCTGCGCAACGGCGTTCGCGTCGTAGGTGCCAACGATGATTTCTTCCAGCGACTTGCCGTCCCACTCGGTTCCGGCGATCAGCTTGTTGCCGTTGTCGACATAGGCTTTGTGGTGCAGGTCGTGGTGATATTCCAGCGTTTCCGCGGACATACCCTTGGCTGCCAGCGCGTCATGTGCATAAGGAAGATCAGGAAGTTCAAAAGCCATCTCGGCCCCCTGTTGAAAATGAAGTTTGCGGTTTCCAAAGGTTACATGCTTTGGCAAGCGCCGCAGGTCAAGGGCCGCGACAATAAAACCCGGAGGTCCGCGATGCTGACACAGGCGCGCAAGATGTTTTACCGCGCCCGCGGATACTATGCAGGCAACCTGAACGGAGAGCCATTTCGGCTGGACCCCTATCATTCGAAATTCTGGCGTAAAGCATCGGCAGGCGCGTGGGAGCCGGAAACCTTTGCCGTTCTGGACAAATACCTGTCGCCCGAGAAGGACTATCTGGATATCGGCGCATGGATCGGCCCCACGGTCCTTTACGGCGCGCGGCGCGCACGTCACGTCTGGTGTTTCGAACCCGATCCAACTGCTTTCCGGCATCTCGCGTGGAACCTTGACCTGAACGGCATTAAAAACGTCTCGGCATTTGGCGTCGCGCTGTCAGATCAATTTGGCGTGGCTCGCATGGCCTCAGTTCGCGGCGAACCGGGTGATTCAACAAGTTCCTTGCTGCATGATGGCAAGCATGGATCGGATGCCCTGACGATCGCATGGGATCAGTTCGAGGCTGTGAATGATTTGTCTGGGGTGTCGTTGGTTAAGATGGATATTGAAGGGGCAGAGTATTCGGTATTGCCCACTCTAGTACCTTGGTTGAAAGAGCACCGCCCCACGCTTTATCTTTCTACGCATGCAGGTCTATTGGCCCCAAATACGCGAGAGGATCGTATGGCAGAAATCGCAAACCTTCTGTCTTTCTACTCGAATTGCCAACAAAGCAGTCGGCCCGGACAAGGTTTTGAGGGCTTTACCAATGACCCAGCTCTATCTGGATTCGATACGTTCCTGTTGACGGCCTAAGTTTTGAAATCAGCCCGTCAACATGGTGTCGACCTAGAGCAGACACTCAGAATCTATCGGCGTGCATGCTCCTTTACCTTACGGGCGGGTCGATACGTTTGCTTGTGGGAAACTGACACGCATAGCAATCGCATTGCTGCGGGGGTCAAGCGTTGCAGTATATGCAACTTTGTAGTCAACCGTCGCCCTTGCATGCAGTGTTACACACCAGGACAGGCGGTATTCCCTTTGCCGCGTCATCTTGTATTCCGCCTCAACTGAACTTTCCGCGGCAATGTTTGCCAGCTCATTTGACGCTCGAATTGCCCCATCGTAGGCCCATGCACGCTTGACTTCTACGTTCACACTCGAGAGCAACCTCCGCAGAATCCATCCCTGATCCTGTGTGCTATGAAGATCGCATTCATAGCTTTGCACCTCTGCCTGCGCAGCAGGTGCTGACAAACTTAAAGCCGTGAAAAGAGAAGTTTGTTTCGTAAACTCTGCTTCTTACTATCGTCTTCCGCACCTTCACTTTGCTGACTTTTTCCGCCCCTCCAGTGTTGCATTAACGCGTTACAGGCTGACAGCACTGACTGGTTTTGGGCGCATTTCCCTAAAGCGCCGCTGCAAAATTTCGGGCTTTACTTGAAAGTCAATCAAACAAACGACATTCCGATTTACAATCAATCCTCTAAGTCTGACGATTTTTCGTATTTAGCGCGAAAATTTTGATGCACTTTCCCCAATGAATGTAAGCTGCTTGTAGTCGAGCCGCGCAGATTTGACTGATGCGGAACGCCAGGCCCCGTGCAAAAAGCCGCCCACGACTAGCGGGCGGCTTTTTCCAACAAGGCTCATACAGCGACTAGTAAACCCCGACCTCGCTACCTGGCTGCGCCGCAACCTTGAGCAGGTTGAACACGTAATCCGCCGCCGATCGGAAGCAAACAACGCGAAAAGTTTCCGCATCATCCATCCAGAACGCGCCCGCCACCTGGGCCAGACGGGAGCGGTGGATTTGGCCGGGCTGGAATGCCTCGGCCGACAGCTCGACCGGGGCCAGTTTGCCCAACACTTCGCGTGCGCTGGCACCCGAGATGCTGAACACAGCACGTGCGTCCGAAACATTGACGGCCAAAGCATGCGTGTCGCTGAGCGCGCTGGTCATTGCGGCTAGCTTGGCCCCGACCTCGGCGTAAGGAACTAGCACGAGCACTTCATCGGTCGACATCCAGCAAACGCCGGTTTCGCCATTGACCAAAGCTTCGCGCTGACCGGGCATTTTCTGCCCTGTGGCGTCCTTGACTGCCTTGGCTAGCACCTTGTCGGACAGGTCGCCACGTAGGGTGATCATACCCTGAAGCCCGCATTCCTGGACTTTGGCGATGCCTTCATAGCTGGCGTGGTTCAGTGCGCTGATGGGTTCAGACATTCTGCTTCTCCCCGTCTTTGTCATAGAAGATCGGGTCCACGATCTTGGCTTTGTAGGTTTTACCGTCGGTGCCCGGGAATTCGACAATCTCACCCATCCGGTCGGGTCCATGCTTGATCAGACCCATGGCGATGCCACGGTCCAGATTGGCCGAGTAATAGGTCGAGGTTACACGACCGATCATGTTGCGCTGACCGTTGGCATTGACACCCTCGCCGACTGCGTAAGCGCCGTCAGGGATGACGGAACCATCCACAGTCTCCAGACCCACCAGTTTCCAGCGCTCGGGATCGGCCATATGGCTGCGCGAATGGGCGCGTTTACCGAGGTAGTCCTCTTTCTTTTTGGACAGCGCCCAGTGCAGCCCCAGATCCTGCGGGATCACGGTGCCGTCGGTCTCGTCCCCGATCATGATAAAGCCCTTTTCGGCCCGCAGGATGTGCAGACATTCGGTGCCATAAGGCATCACCCCGAACTCCTGCCCTGCCTCGATCAGAGCATCCCAGAACGCCTGCCCCTGCGACGCAGGAACCGCGATCTCATAGGACAGCTCACCCGAGAAAGAGATACGGTAGGCACGGCAAACAAAATCACCGATCTTGCCGTCACGCCATTCCATGAACGGTAGCGCCTCTTTGCTCACATCCATGCCGCCCAACTTCTCCAACACCTTGCGGGCGTTGGGGCCAACCACAGCGACCTGCGCATATTGCTCGGTCACGTTGGCAACGTAGACTTTCCAGTCCCACCACTCGGTCTGCAGCCACTCTTCCATGTGACCATGAATACGCTCCGCTCCGCCGGTGGTTGTGTGGCACAGCCAGGTATCCTCGTCTATACGGGCAACAACGCCGTCGTCGATCAGGAAGCCGTTTTCCGAGCACATCAGGCCATAGCGGCATTTGCCAACCTTCAGCGTGGACATCATGTTGGTATAAAGCATGTCCAGGAATTTACCGGCATCCGGGCCTTTGACGATCAGCTTGCCTAGCGTCGAAGCATCCAGCAGGCCGAGGTTCTCGCGGGTGTTTTTCACCTCGCGGTTCACCGCATCATGCACGGATTCACCGGGACGGACATAGGCGTAGGTCCGACGCCAGTGACCGACGGGCTCCCAATCGGCGCCGTTCTTGTCGTGCCAAGCGTGCATCGGAGTCCGGCGGATCGGCTGGAACACCTCTCCGCGCGCTTCGCCGCCAATCGCACCCATCGAGATCGGCGTATAGGGCGGACGGAAGGTGGTGGTTCCCACCTTGGGAATTTCCGCGTCCAGCGCATCAGCAAGAATCGCCAAGCCGTTGATATTACTTAGCTTACCTTGATCAGTTGCCATACCCAACGTTGTGTAACGCTTGGTGTGCTCGACGCTTTCATAGCCTTCGCGCGCCGCCAGTTGAACGTCTGACACTTTGACGTCGTTCTGGAAGTCCAGCCAGGACTTCATGCGCAACCCGATCTCCGCATTGGCAGGCATGAGCCAGACCGGCTCCATCGCTGCCTCTGCCGTGGTTTCGCCCTGTGGCGCCTTGGTGTTCTTGGGTTTAAAGCCCACTGCTTTTGCAGCGGCTTTGCCTGCAGCATCCGCGTCGGCCAGAACCTCTCCCAAAGCCAGCGGACCGCTCGAAGACCCAGCCGCCAGAACGAAACCTTCGCCATTTGCACCCAGCGGAGGACGTGACGGATCGGGCCGGAAATGAGCGTTCTCCTCATCCCAGATCAACTTACCGCCGCAATGCGACCACATGTGTACGACCGGAGACCAGCCCCCCGACATGGCGACCGCATCGGCTTCGACCTCTTCACGTGCGCCGCCGATACCTTCCTGGTTGCAGATCGCAACTTTCTTGACGCGCTTGCCGCCTTTGACTTTGGCGACGGCTTTTCCGGGATCAACCCGGATACCCAACTCGCGCGCCTCGTTCGCCAGATTGCCCGCTGCCGGGCGTGCGTCGATGATGCGCAGAACGTCCACACCGGCCTGTTTCAGAATGATCGCGGTGCGGTATGCATCGTCATTGTTGGTCGCAACGATCACACGCTCACCGGGCGTCACGCCCCAGTTCACCACATAGTCGCGCATGGCCGAGGCCAGCATCACGCCGGGAACATCGTTGCCAGCAAAAGACAGCGGGCGTTCAATCGCGCCAGTCGCGGTCACGACCTGTTTCGCGCGGATACGCCAGAGGCGATGACGCGGCCCCTGCGTACCCGGCGTGTGATCGTTCAGGCGTTCATACCCCAGCACATAGCCGTGGTCGTAGACGCCCGCGCCCATGCAGCGCGAACGCAGCGTGACGTTGCCCATTGTTTCGAGTTCGGAAACAGTTTGTTCCACGAACTTATCCACAGGCTCGCCATCAATCGTCCCGCCATCAACCGGCGCGCGGCCACCCCAATGCGCGGTTTGTTCGATCAGCATAACCTTGGCACCAGATTGCGCTGCCGCTTTGGCTGCCTGAAGACCGGCAACACCGCCGCCAATGACCAGAACATCGGTGAAAGCATAGAAGTGTTCGTACGTGTCTGCGTCGCGGCTGTCCTTGTCCGGCGCTTTACCCAGGCCCGCAGATTGACGGATAAACGGCTCGTAGATGTGTTTCCAGAACGGTTTTGGGTGGATGAACGTCTTGTAGTAGAAGCCAGCCGGCAGGAACCGTGCCAGCGCAGTGTTTACCGCGCCAATGTCGAATTCCAAATTCGGCCAGTGGTTCTGCGAGATCGAGGTCAAACCGTCGAACAATTCGGTCGTAGTGGCGCGCTGGTTCGGCTCAAACCTGTTGCCCTGCCCCAGACCGACCAGAGCATTCGGCTCTTCCGCTCCACTGGCGACAACCCCGCGCGGACGGTGATACTTGAACGACCGGCCCATCATCATCTGGTCGTTGGCCAGCAACGCCGAAGCGAGCGTATCGCCCTCGTACCCCTGCATCGAGGTGCCGTTGAAAGTAAAGGTAACCTGTTTCGACCGATCAATCAGCCGGCCTTGTTTTGCGAGACGGGTGCTCATGGTGCGGACCTTTCGCAGAAGGAATTACAGATGGCGGCGCGGATCATTCGTATTCTCTCCACGACCAGCCAGGGCGCTTTGCAGTGATCGCGTCCTTGATTTCTTGGGGCGGCTCGGTCGTCTGGGCCGAATAGGTTCCGAACACTTCGAGCGTCTGAGTGCAGCGTGCCGCGTGAAACCACTTGCCGCAGCCATTGCTGTGCCGCCAGCGTTCGAAATGAACACCTTTGGGGTTTTCACGCATGAAAAGGTAGTCGTGGAAATCGTCATCCGACGATCCAGGGCCATAGCGCTTCAGATGCGCTTCGCCACCAGCGGCAAGTTCGGTTTCTTCGGCATCTACGCCGCAATACGGGCAATTCAGGATCAGCATATGGTCATCCTTTTGGCGGTTGGTCGGTGCAGGGACCGACCCCAATTCAGTTAGCTGGCCACCTCGAGCAGTGCCCTCAGTGTGCCACCCCGGCGGCGACGCTTTCGTCGATGAAGCGGCCCTCTTTGAAGCGGTCCAGCGAGAACGCTTCGGTCAGCGGCGAATGGCCCGTGGCCATCAGCTGTGCCATGCCCCAGCCCGAGCCCGGGATCGCTTTGAAGCCACCAGTGCCCCAACCCGCGTTGATAAAGCAGCCTTGCAAGGGCGTTTTGGACAGGATCGGTGAGCGGTCGCCGGTCATGTCTACTATACCGCCCCACTGCCGCAGCATCTTCAGGCGCGAGATCATCGGGAATGTCTCGACCAGCGCACGGACCGTTTCCTCAATATGGTGGAACGAGCCCCGCTGAGTGAAGTTGTTATAGGCGTCGGTGCCGCCCCCGATCACCATCTCCCCCTTATCGGACTGAGACATATAGCCATGCACGGTGTTGGCCATAACGACCACGTCCATACAGGGTTTGATCGGCTCGGATACCAGCGCCTGCAGGGCGACGGCCTCAAGCGGCAGACGGAAGCCTGCCATCTCGGCCAGCTGACCCGAGTGACCTGCGACTACGATACCCAACTTGTCACAATCAATTGCACCTTTGGTGGTATCGACCCCTACCACGCGGCCATTGTCGGACCGCACACCGGTGACTTCGCATTGCTGGATGATGTCCATGCCCATGGCCGAGCACGCGCGGGCATAGCCCCACGCCACCGCGTCGTGGCGCGCCGTGCCGCCGCGCTCTTGCCAGAGCCCGCCCAGAACCGGATAGCGCGGACCGTCGAGATTGATGATTGGCACCAGTTCTTTCACACGCTCGGGTCCGATCCACTCGGTCTTTACTCCCTGAAGCGCATTGGCGTGTGCCGTACGCTGATAGCCGCGAATTTCATGTTGAGTCTGCGCCAGCATGATCACACCGCGCGGGCTGAACATGATGTTGTAGTTCAGATCCTGGCTTAGATCCTCGTACAGGCCACGCGCTTTTTCATAAAGCGCCGCCGACGGATCCTGCAGATAGTTCGACCGGATGATGGTCGTATTTCGACCGGTGTTCCCACCGCCCAGCCAGCCTTTTTCGATGACGGCAACGTTCTGGATACCGTAGTTCTTACCAAGATAATACGCGGTAGCCAGACCATGACCGCCAGCACCAACAATGATGACGTCGTATTTCTTCTTGGGTTCGGGCGAGCGCCACGCGCGCTCCCATCCGGTGTGATAGCGCAGGGCCTCCCGCGCCACAGCAAAGGCTGAATAGTGTTTCATGAGCGAATCCATCCGGTTCGGTGATTGGCGCAGGTATGCCGTGTGCCGACAGTTTAACCCTGCCGGACAACGCCACAATATCGAACTATTGCGACATGGGGTCCATTATTGCGGTATGAGCCCCCCCTCGCGGCCATTTGTCCCTTTTGTCGGCACGCCGACAGGTCTAAGTCAGGGCAGCAATATCGGAGAAACCATGTCGTTCCTGGTCGTGACACTTCTTAGCGCGCTGCTGGTTGCAGTGATATTGGGTTTTTCCCTGCTGCGTGGTCGCACCACGCGCGAGCCTGCGGCAGCTTACGACCTGCGCGTCTATCGCGAACAATTGGCAGGCGTCGATCGGGATTTGGCCCGTGGTGTCATCGGCGAGGCGGACGCCGAGCGGGTGCGCACTGAAATCTCGCGACGTATTCTGGCTGCAGACGCGCAAATGCAGGCTGGCGCCGAACACGTCGGACCGCCGCGTTGGGCCACTGTTGCTGCCTTTGCCGTCATAGCTCTGGTCGTGGTTGGCGGCGCCGTTGGAATGTATCGTCAGATGGGGGCCGCAGGACTGCCGGATCAGCCTCTGACGCAACGGTTGGAACGCGCCGAATCCTTGCGCGCCGAACGCCCAACTCAGGCCGAAGCCGAAGAGGCTGCCCCGCCCGCGCAGTTGCCGCAGCTAGAGGAGAGTTATGCCAATCTTCTGAATCAGTTGCGCGACACTGTCGCAAAGCGCCCGAACGACCTGCAGGGCCACATCCTTTTGGCGCAGCATGAGGCAAATGCGGGCAACTTTCCCGCCGCCTATAAAGCGCAACAGCGCGTGATCGAACTGTCAGGCGACAACGCCCCGGCGGATGCCTATTCGCATCTGGCTGAGATGATGATCCTGTCCGTGGGTGGCTATGTTTCACCCGAAGCAGAAGAAGCACTGCGGCAGGCATTGCGGCGCGATCCGCGTCATGGCCCGGCGCAGTATTATCTGGGTCAGATGATGGTGCAGATCGGACGCCCGGATATTGGTTACCGTGTATGGGTGGATGCTCTGCGCGACGCGCCTGCCGGTGCACCGTGGGCGGACGCGATCTATGCGCAATTGGATGATCTGGCCTTCCGTGCAGGGGTGTTCAATGCACCGAACATCCACCCCCCGTCAGGCCCCAGTCAGGATGACATTGATGCCGCCGCAGCACTGACCCCGGAAGAACGGCAAGAAATGATTAAGGGCATGGTCAACCAGTTGTCCGACCGTCTAGCAACCGAAGGCGGGTCGCCCGAGGATTGGGCCCGTCTGATCGCCGCATTGAGCGTTCTGGGCGAAGGCCAACGCGCCATCGAC
Source organism: Ruegeria sp. AA6 (assembly GCF_056542865.1). Lineage (NCBI taxonomy): Bacteria > Pseudomonadati > Pseudomonadota > Alphaproteobacteria > Rhodobacterales > Roseobacteraceae > Ruegeria > Ruegeria sp. AA6. The sequence continues at coordinate 91,369 of NZ_JBQGAN010000002.1, read as the reverse complement.
ATCAAGAACGAAGCCATGGAAGTCTTCGCAGGAAATACCGAGGCGCTTCAAATCATCGACGCTGCGGCGTTACAGGCCGGGATCGCACAATGATCCACGACGATTTCGAAGACTTCGCTGCAGCCCTGCCGACAATGACCGCGCTGATGGGGTTGGATCTGGGCGAGAAAACCATAGGCGTTGCCGTCTCTGACAGAATGCGCGGCGTGGCCAGCCCTCTGGAAACCGTGCGCCGCAAGAAATTCACCCTGGATTCCGCCCGCCTGCTTGAGATCATCGCAGACCGCGAGATTGGCGGTGTCATTCTTGGTTTACCGAAAAACATGGACGGCACCGAAGGCCCACGCTGCCAATCGACCCGTGCTTTTGCGCGGAATCTGTCGCGCTTGACCGAAGTTTCCATCGGGTTTTGGGACGAGCGACTCAGTACCGTTGCCGCCGAAAAGGCGCTGCTTGAGGCGGATACGACACGAAAACGTCGCGGACAGGTTATCGATCACGTTGCTGCTGGCTATATTCTGCAAGGAGCGCTGGATAGGCTGCGCTTTCTTTAATTGCGACGGGATACGGCAATGACGAACATGGTTTGGCAAAGGAATGAGGTCGAAAGCCCTTGTGTACAGATTTGTGTCGTTCACCCGACCGAACGCATTTGCACCGGTTGCTACCGGACGATTGACGAGATTTCGCGCTGGTCCAAAATGGATAACAACGAGCGCGCCGATATCATGGAAAACCTGCCCTCCCGCGCCCCGCAGCTTACAAAGCGGCGCGGCGGTCGTGCTGCTCGGCTGAAATAGATCAACTCGTTTTTTCGAATGTTACCCAAACCGAGCCTGCGCCGCTGCAGGCCGGATGGAACTTCGAGGGGGTCAAGTTCAAACTCAGGTGCTGAGTGAGTGACAACCCACAGCGGCGCGCTTCGGTATATTCACTCTTCAGAAGTGGTCAGCCCGAAGAGCATGCTTTGGTTAACGCTTATTTGACCAGACGATCAAGAATTAGAAGTGACTTGCACCCCGTAACCTGACGTCAACGTAAAGGTGCGGCACGCAGCCCCGCCCCTCTGCTTGTTTAACCTGCGGATAACCAGGACTTGGCGTTTTCAATCTCGTCCGAAGCAAAGAATTCAGTTCTGGCACCCAGTATATGACGCGCAACACGCTGCGCCATGTGCTGCCATGTTTTATCCCCGACAATCGCGGCGCGATCCAGCAACCCGACGTGCTTTCGAACCAATTGAAAATGCGACGCAAGGGCCGTTAATCCCTGCCACCCGTCAAATTCCCGAAGATCGATCAGCAAGCGGAATCCCTCCTTTCCGACCATCAGGTTATCCAGATCAAGTTCTGCGCTCTCATATTCTTTGGGGTCCAGCTTTCCCAGCAAACTGATCTGGACACAGGAGCCACCCAGATCAATGACGTGGATGGCGCCCAGTGACTCACGCATCCAGCGGCGCGCGGCTTCCAGTTCAGACAATTCAAAGACTTGAGTCGGGCAAGGAAGAATCGGGGCCGCCAGCCGAACACTTGTCTGCACCCAACCTTGATCGGCTACCACAGCAATGCGGTCAAACCCCCGCCAATGGCTCAGGCCCAGCTTTGTGTCAGCCCAAGCCGCCCCCAAGTCGTAACCCTTGAACTCGGGCTGCACCACGGCCAGCAGGCTTACCGTGTCATGTTCTGCCAACGCGGCCTCAATCGCCGGGACCAGAACCTCTCTATAGTCAGCGCTTGTCACCTCGCCAGACAGCTCGACTTCGAGCAACGCGCCATCAGAATTGGTGTGGACCGTTATCATCTAAAATCCTCCAAATCATAATAATGGCAGGAGGTTAGGCAGATTCGATCCATTCGGCTACTCCCCCAGGACATTCGGGGCGGAAATAGGCAATCATTCGTCCGTCCGGGCCGGCAGATGCACCCTCTCCCCAGGGCGCGACCCCGTGCAAACAGTGCCGATGCAACAGGTAGGCCTCGCCCGGTTTCGCGGGCAATTCGATCCGTGGGCAGGTGTCGAACACTTCGCGGCGGGCAGCCTGATAGATATCCGTGACGTCAATCAGATGCAGGCTGTCGCGAGTCTGCCCGCGCAATGCGTATCGGAAAGCATCGCGCAGAATTTTGTGGCTGCCTTCCCAAAGTACCATCGGGGCAGCATTCGCGCTGGCGTCGTTTAAGGGAACACCTAATATCCACGCGTGGGGCTCATCCACGCGCCGCCGTCGATCCGGCCCGTTCGGTCGCAACCCGTCTACATGAGCTGCATCCCTTTTCAGCCGATACCGCCCGGCGCTTTCGCTTTCACCCTGCCGGGGACGTGGATAACCGGGATAGATTACCGAGACCTGCCCCTTGTGCAGCGGGATATCACCGTACTGCCCAGAGATGAATTCCATGGCTTGCCCGGACAATGGCTCCGAATTCCCTACCCTACCTTGCGGGTCGTTATCCAAGGCATCGACACCGATGAACCACGTCCCTTCGCAGTCCAACCACTGAGCATGAGCCGGATCGGTTACCGACGCTTGGGCGGCTGGTAAGGCATGCCCCACCCATTCCGCCAGCACTGGATCGTACGGAAACTTGACCCAGCCCTTTTCGAGAAAACCTCTCACAAGCCCAGCGCCTTGCGCAGCATGTTCAGGGCCACTAGCGTCAGGAACACCGCAAAGACCCGTTTCAATGGTTTTGGGTCCATCGCATGGGCCAGCTTTACCCCCCAAGGTGCCGTGATCATCGTCATGGCGACCACGATGGCAAAAGCGACCAAGTTCACCGCACCGATGGTCAGCGGCGGACGGTGCTCCGGGGCGATATCGAGAAATAGAAAACCCAGCACCGAGGGCACAGCGATAATCACGCCGAACCCAGCCGCCGTGGCAACGGCCCGGTGGATAGGCGTATTGAACAGGCTCATCAACGGCACACCGAAGCTGCCGCCTCCGATGCCCATCAGCACGGAAAGAAAACCCACCGACGGAGACAGAACCGCGCGGCGAACACCCTTGGGCATGGCATCACCCAGCCGCCATTCGGACTTACCCAGCCCAAGATAAGCCCCTATAACCATACCCAAAATGCCGAACAGCGCCTGCAGAGCCTCGGTTCGTAGCGCCGAAGCCACCGTTACGCCGACAATAGCACCAACGGCGATGCCCGGCCCCCAGCCGCGCAAGATATCCCAATCCACGGCACCTTTCTTGTTATGCGCCAGCACGGACCGCAAAGAGGTTACGATGATCGTCGCCAGTGATGTGGCCAGACACAGCTGCATAAGCTGCGGCCCACCATACCCAAGCGTTTGAAAAGCATAGAAAAAGGCAGGCACAAGAACGATGCCTCCACCGACCCCCAGCAACCCGGCCAGCACTCCGGCCAGCGCCCCGATCACAAGCAAAAGGCCCAGCATCTGGGCCAGCAACATCGCTTCGGGCATCTTTCCCCCATACCGGCCTCAGGCCGTAACTTCGTTCAAACCTCAGCCAGAGGCGCCACACGCTCCAGCGCTTGCAACATTACTTCGGGTCCTGCGCCCTCATGCACTGCACCTTCGGACAAGGCCCGCCGCCATGCCCGCGCACCGGGACGCCCGGTGAACAGGCCCAGCATATGACGGGTGATCTGGTGCAACCGACCGCCCGAGGCAAGGTGATCCTCAACATAGGGCACCATTTTTTGAACAACTTCAATCGGGTCAGCAGCCTGACCGGTGCCATAGATCAAAGGGTCGGCCTCAGCCAGAATATCGGTCGGCTGGTGATAGGCTGCGCGCCCGATCATGACCCCATCCAGCCCGGCCTCAAGATGGATCCGTGCCTGATCCAGAGAGGTGATCCCGCCGTTGATCGAAATATGCAGGTCCGGAAACGCCGCTTTCATGCGGTGAACAAGATCGTAGTCCAAGGGCGGGATATCCCGGTTCTCTTTGGGGCTGAGTCCTTGAAGCCATGCTTTGCGCGCGTGGATTGTGACCCGTTCGCACCCGGCTGCGCGAATTTTCCCGAGAAACGCAGGCAGGACCTCTTCGGGGTCTTGGTCATCCACGCCGATGCGGCATTTAACGGTAACCTCAACATCGACCGCCTCACGCATGGCGGCCACGCATTCGGCGACCCGAGCAGGGTCTTTCATCAATACCGCCCCAAACGTACCCGATTGCACCCGGTCCGAAGGACAGCCGCAGTTCAGGTTGATCTCATCATACCCCGCTTCCGCACCGAACCGTGCCGCCTGCGCTAGCTCCTGCGGATCCGAACCGCCCAGTTGCAACGCGACCGGATGCTCTTGGGGGCTGTAACCCAACAGATGCATCGCCCCGCCGCGCACCAGCGCAGGAGCCGTGACCATTTCGGTGTAGAGCAAGGTCTGCCCGCTCAGAAGCCGATGCACATATCGGCAATGCCGGTCCGTCCAGTCCATCATGGGTGCCACGCTTAAACGCGCTGCTTTTTGAGCGTTATTTTTCAAAGCGTTCGATCCATATACATGCAAGTCGTTTCAGATAATAACCTAAGGGATTTTGCCTCAGTCCCGAGGGAATTCGATTCGAGTGGGCTACGGTGTATCACATCAACGAAGCGCGAACAGCGGTCTGGGTAAGGCGGCGCCCAGTCGTCACGAAAATATTGGGGTTTTATGATCGCTTTTAACTTGGGCGGTAGGTTCCCTTCGTCCAGTCCCCTGATTGAGGTGTTCGAGAGCTCTGGTATTAACAAAGCCAAAAACGGCAAGACGGCATCAAAGCGTTGTCGGTTTTTCTGTTCACTGCAAAACAGGCCAATATCAGGCATCCATATGTTTTCATTAAATAAAAATAAATGATTAGGCTAATCCTAATGTTTGATGAGGAACTCAATTCTTAAGAGGACCGCTTGGCCCGTATATACCCGAACCTGACTTCGCGGTGCATATGGAGGCGAGTTTGGCCGATACTGAACAAATCGCGATTGACGTACGGGATGCGGTTAAACGCTATGGTGACTTCACCGCGCTAAAGAAGATCTCTCTGTCAATCATGGACAATGAGTTTTTCACGCTTCTGGGCCCATCCGGTTGTGGCAAGACAACTCTGTTGCGCATGATCGCAGGCTTCGAAGATGTGACCGAAGGCGCAATTTTCCTTTTTGGTGAAGAGATTGAGAACCTGCCGCCCAATAAACGACCCGTAAATACGGTCTTTCAGAACTACGCCCTATTCCCGCATATGACCATTCTCGAAAATGTGGCCTTCGGGCTGGAAATGCGCGGAACGACGAAGTCTGATGCGCTGAAGAAAGCGGGCGAGATGTTGGAGCTGGTGCAGCTCAGCCAGTTTTCGGCGCGCAAACCAAGCCAGCTTTCGGGTGGCCAGCAACAGCGCGTGGCATTGGCCCGTGCACTTGCCCCGCAACCGAAAGTTCTGCTGCTGGATGAACCGCTGTCCGCACTGGATCTGAAGCTACGCAAAGCGATGCAACTTGAGCTGAAGCATTTGCAGCGCGAAACCGGGATTACCTTCATATTCGTGACCCACGATCAGGAAGAAGCTCTGACCATGTCCGACCGGATTGCCGTGATGTCGGCAGGTGAAATGCAGCAGCTTGGCACCCCGACCGACATCTATGAACGCCCGCACAATATGTTCGTGGCTGACTTCATCGGTGAGACCAACCTGTTGGAAGTTTCCGTCGACGGTATCGATAATGGCCGCGCAACCTGCCATCTTGGCGGTGGGCACGAGTTGACCTGCAATGCGGTGGACGGGATTGGAGTTGGGTCCAAAGTCCACATGTCGATCCGCCCGGAACGCCTGTATATGTCCTCCGAACCGGTTGAATCCGAAGGGCTGCACGGGCGGGTCAAGGAAAACATCTTTGTCGGCACCGACATCACCACCATCGTGCATCTGGATGAAGGCCCGGATTTTGTCGTCCGAACCTCGAATTCGGATCGCGGGAACAAGCGCATCTTTGAACCGGGCACCGAGATGTTCGTCAATATGGAGCTGGGGGCCGCGCGCCTCCTGGCGGACTGATGGCGGCGGGTGCGGCAAGCGGCGGCAGCGCAACCACAGATACTTACAAAGAGGCGCGCACCTGGCTGCTTTTGCCCGCCTGGGTCACGCTGGCCATTTTGGTGCTGGCTCCGGTGATCATGATGCTGATCTACTCTTTCCTTACGAAAGAGTTTCGCGGTGGTGTGATCTGGGAATTCTCGCTGGCCGCCTATGATCAGTTCTTCTTTGACCGTGGATTGTTCGGGGACGAACCGCCAAAGATCGAGTGGACATATGTCACTATCTTCTGGCGGTCGATCTGGCAGGCGGGAGCGGCGACGATCCTCAGCCTTATCATCGGTTTCCCAACGGCCTATTTCATTGCCACGCGCCCCGCGCACATGCGCCCGATATGGGTGTTCCTGATCACCATCCCCTATTGGGTGAATCTGCTGATCCGAACCGTGTCGATGAAGTTCCTGTTGCGCGACCAAGGCCCACTGAACGATTTCCTGATGAATATCGGCCTGATCAACAGCCCTTTGCACATCGTGAACACCAATTTCGCTGTGCAGCTCGGCCTGTTCTATTCCTACCTGCCGTTCATGGTCTTGCCGATTTACGCGGCGGTCGAACGCTATAACTTTGCCCTGTCCGAGGCAGCCGCGGATCTTTACGCAAGCAAATGGACAACGCTGCGCCGTGTCCTGCTGCCCGCTGTCAAGCCGGGTGTGTTTGCAGGATGCATTCTGGTCTTTGTTCCGTCGATGGGGTCGTTTCTGGCACCTGACCTGTTGGGCGGCGCAAAGAACTTTATGATCGGGTCGCTGATCGAAGAACAGTTCAAGGGCAATGCCGGCAACTGGCCCTTTGGGGCTGCTGCTTCGATGATCCTGCTGACAATGGTTCTGATCATCCTGATGTTCTCGGCCCGGCAACAAGCCAAAGCTGACAAGGCCGGAGGCTGACCAATGGCAAGCAAGCAGTTCGACATCAAATCCTACACCGGTTTCAAGGCGATGACGCTGTTCTGCCTCGTGGTCCTGTACGCGCCACTGGTGGTCGTTACGATCTACAGCTTCAACGCATCGCAATCCCTGACCAACTGGGAAGGCGTATCACTGCGCTGGTACGCGGATGTTTTTACCGGCCCTGAAAGCGGCAAGTTCAAAACGGCGGCCAAGAACAGTTTCATCATCGCGATTGTCGCAGCAACCGTTGCGACCACCATCGCCACGCTTGCCGCAACCGGTATGGTGCGCGGGGGCAAGTTCCGTTTCCGCACCGTGTCCTTCGGGCTGATCAGCTTGCCGCTCATGGTGCCCGAGATTGTTCTGGCTGTGGCAACCCTGATCTTTTTCAACTCGATCGGGTTCGAGCGCGGACTGCTGACCATCCTGCTGGCCCATATCGCGTTTTGCATCCCGTTCGCCTATCTGCCGATCTCGGCCCGGATGCAGGGGATCGAAGACAGCTATGAACAAGCCGCGCTGGACCTTTATGCCACCAAACGGCAAGCGTTTACCAAAATCCTTCTGCCGTTGATGATGCCCGGCATCATCTCGGGCTTCTTGTTGGCCTTCATCGTCAGTCTGGATGACTTCATCATCACCAACTTCGTAAAAGGTGCAGGTGTCGAGACCCTGCCAACCGCGATCTTCGGATCGGTAAAGCAAGGGATCAAACCAAATATCATGGCGATTTCGACCATGTTGCTGAGCGTGTCCGTCGTGATGGTCACGATCAGCTATTTTGTCAGCAAGTCTGACAACACCAAATGACCACCAGAGGGAGAGACAAATGAAACACTTGATGAAAAGCGGCGCCGCCGCTCTTGCCCTGACATTAGGGGCCAATGCCGCTGCAGCCGAAGGTGAATTGGTCATTTACCATTGGTTCGAGTACATCCCGCAGGAGCTGCTGGATAAATTCTCTGAAGAAACCGGCATCAACGTAACGATGGACACCTACGACTCGAACGAGGCGATGCTGGCATCGCTGAAAGCGGGCGGTATTGGCACCTATGACGTTTCCGTACCCGGTGACTATATGGTCGCGATCATGGCTGGCGAAGGCATGCTGGACACGATCGCCGACGGTGAGCTGAAGAACAAAGGAAACATTGCGCCGGAATGGGCGGATCCCAACTTTGACCCGGGCCGGCAATCTTCGATCCCGTATCAGTGGGGTTCGACCAGTTTCGCCGTCAGCCGTGATGCATATGACGGCGACATCCAAACCACCGACATCCTGTTCAACCCGCCTGCCGAGCTTCAGGGCCGTATCAACATGCTGGATAGTCAGGGTGAAGTCATGGCAATGGCCGCGCTTCACATGGGCATCCCGCAGTGTTCAAGCGACCGCGAGCAGCTGAAAGCGCTGAACGCCATGCTGCAAGAGGCCAAACAGCATTGGGCCTCGTTCAACTCGGACACCGCGAAAGAGGTTCTGGTGTCCGGTGATGCAGCCGTCGGTCAAATCTACGACGGGTTTGCAGCCAAGGCGCGCGAAGAAGGCGCCAATGTCGAATACGCCTATCCGACACAAGGCTATATCGCATGGATGGACAACGTTGTGTTACTGAAAGATGCACCCAACCGCGAAAACGCGCTGATCTTCATGGATTTCCTGCTGGAACCTGAAAACATCGCCGCTGTGACAAACTTTGCGCAGTACAACGCTGGCGTGAACGGCGTGGATAGCTTTCTGGACCCGGCACTGGCAGCTCAGCCTGAAAAGAACCCCCACGCGAACGCAGGCCCGGGCGTCTTTATCGAGGTCTGTTCCGAGGAAGTGCAATCGGTGTACGATCAAATCTGGACCAACTTGAAGAAATGAACCTATTCTTCTGAATTGCAGCTCTCCGGTTCAACTTTACTGTCCCGGGGAGCCATTTTCTTTCATGGCCACATTGGCCGCAAAGAAGGAAACAGCACTATGCAAAAACCAATTCGCCTTCTCTCCAACGGCAATCCTGAGACCGGTTTTGTCCCGTCATCTCTGGTGGCAGAAAACGATTTCACCACTGATGACAGGACCGAAACTATCAGCAGCTTTTTTGAAAGCCGGGACGAGAAAATCTCGGTTGGTGTTTGGGAATGCGCCCCTTGCCGGGAAGTCATCGACGCCTATCCTGTGGACGAGATGATGACGGTAATCTCGGGTTCAGTGACCCTGACTGGCGCGGATGGTTCACCGCAGACATTTACTGCGGGAGACACGTTTTTTGTACCCAAAGGTACGCCCTGCACCTGGGAAATCACCCAGACCCTGCGCAAGTACTATATGATTGCCGAGTAACACCGGCGCGATGCCTTCTACTTCGCGCCGCGCAGAACTCGAAACACCGTCAGATAACAGACGCAGATGATGCCCCCAGAAGGCTGAGGTCATCAACGAACGAAAGGTCTTGAAGCAGGTTCATCGGCCGTCAGTGGCTGATGTCATCTAGGATACGGTCCATCATCGCATCGCAGGCTTTCAGTTGCCCGATCTCCAGATACTCATCTGGTTTATGGCCCTGCCCCTCCATCGAGCCTGGCCCGCAAACGACCGTTGGGATGCCAAGCTCGCTGAAAAACCCCGCTTCGGTTCCAAAAGCGACCTTTGTGGTTGTATTGCTTTGTGCCAGTTTCTGGGCATAGCCGATCACCGCATCGGACTCAGCGACATCCAACCCGGGATAGGCGTTGTATTGTTCAATTTCGACCCGTGCATCCGGGCAGATGTCCTGATACCGCGCACCGACCCGGTCTGCCACATCCTGTATCTGGCTCAGGATGTCTTTACCGTGATCCGAGGCAAGATGGCGATATTCAAAGGTCAGCTCGGCCCGGTCTGGCACAATGTTCAATGCCTTTCCGCCCGACATCGTTCCCACATGGAAGGTGGTGTACGGTACCGAATAAGCCGGGTCACTGTATCCGCTTTCGGCATAGGTTTTCTGCAGATGTCGCAGCTCGCCAACAAAATCGGTCGCCAAATGTAGCGCGTTAACGAAATTCGGCGCCAGAGCTGAGTGCCCGTTTTGCCCATGACACACGGCGCGCAACGCAGCTTTTCCTTTGTGGCCGATGGCGACCTGCATTTCTGTGGGCTCACCAACAAAACAGGCCCGAGGCTGGCCAAGCATCGGGGCCAAGCGGTCCAGCATGTGCTGAATGCCAACGCACCCCACCTCTTCGTCATAGGATAAAGCGATCTTGAGCGGCTCGCGCAAGCTCACGTCAGCGGCACGATCCGCCAGCGCCATGACAGAGGCCACATACCCTTTCATATCAGTAGTGCCACGCCCATAGACGCGACTGCCGTCGCGGGTCAGGCGAAAGGGATCTTTGGTCCAATTCTGACCTTCAACCGGCACAACATCGGTGTGGGCGGACAACAGGACCCCGTCGCCCTCTGGCCCTTTTTCCGCAAAGAGACCGGTTTTCTCTCCACCAGGGTCGGTAATGCGGTGAACGGCAAATCCGCGCGCTTCCAGAAACGCTTCAACATACGCAGCCAGTTCGAGATTGGAATTCTTGCTGACGGTATCGAAGCCGACCAGTTTTTCCAGAATATCAAGGGTTTCTGTCATGCGATTAAAGCCTGCCTTGCCGCCGGAACGAGTGCGCGTCCTTGTTACAGATCAGCCTACACAACGCACGGAAAACATAAATCCAAGAATGGCGAAGCACCGGTTAGGACAAGCCGAAGCCGCACTAGGTTTGCGTCCCGACATAAAGGCCGGGAAGCGTGCCGGATTTCACTGCTTGTTCGCAGTGCTCAACAAAGGCTTTTCTTGTGTTGGTTTCATTTTCGCTCCGCGCGCTGAGAAGGCCCAGCTTCATCGGCCTGAGACCGCCCGTCAACGGCACGAAGATCAGCTTTTTGCCGTCCGGTGACAGCGCGTTGATGGGCTGTATATTCGCAATCGAAAACCCGAACCCATTGGCGACCAGCGAACGCATGACCGACATATCCGCCGTACGCTCGGCGATGTTCGGCTTGACATTCGCTTCGCGAAAGAATGACAGGAAGTATTCGCCACTGAATGGCAGGTCCAGCAATACCATCGGGTTATCCTGCAGATCCGAGATTGCCAGTTCGGACCGGTCCGCCAACGGATGATCCTGACCAAGAACAACGTAAGGCGGCAGCGCGTGCAGTGGCCTGAAATCAAGGTCTGCAGGGATATCCAAATCATATGTCAGCGCGATGTCCAGTTCAGCACGGCGCAGCTGACTGAAGATGTCGGCCTGATTAAGTTCCCTCTGTTCGATACGCACTTCGGGATAGATATTCTCGAACTCCCGCCGCAACCCCGGCAAGATGATCTGTGCAAAGGTCACCAGACACCCGACTGAAAGCACGCCCTGAACCTTACCAGTGATTTCCCCGGCGAGAGTGGCCAAAAGCTCGGCCTCGCGCAGCACGAACTCGGTGCGTTCCATGAATTTGTGTCCGGCCTTCGTCAGCGACAGGCCGCGGGCGTGCTCACGCACAAATAGGCTGACGCCGAACTCGACCTCAAGCTGGGTGATCGCCGCCGAGATTGACGGCGATGACACGTTCAGCTTATCGCTGGCGGCGGCAATGCTGCCTGCTTTTCCCACGGCCACAAAATACTCAAGCTGCCGCAGCGTGTATCTGAAAGGCAATGGCGCATCCCCGCTTGCTCGCGGATCAAGCCTTGTACTTGATCCACGTGGTCTTCAAAGCAGTATACTTTTCAAGCGAGTGCAATGACAAATCGCGCCCAAAGCCCGACTGTTTCATTCCGCCAAATGGGGTCTGCGCTGACAGCGCATCCACCGTGTTCACCGATACAGTTCCGACCATCAGCTTTTCCGAAACCCGGCAGGCCCGAGACAGGTTGTCGGTCCAAACCGATGCCGCCAGCCCATAGATCGAGTCGTTCGCCATCCGCACAGCGTCTTCTTCGGTGTCGAAGGGAATGACCGAAAGGACCGGGCCAAAGATTTCGTCCCGCGCAAGTGGGTTGTCATGCGCCACATCGTCAAAGATGGTTGGTTGCACGAAACATCCTTTGCCATCGACCGTGACGCGTTGGCCACCTGTCACCAGATTTGCGGATTTCCTACCCTCTTCGACGAATTGCATGATGCCCTGCGTCTGCTTCTCATCGACAATCGCGCCCATCTTCGAAGCCGGGTCCAACGGATCACCCGGTTGGGTCGCTTGTGCTCGGTCGATCAGTTTCTCGACGAACGCATCCTTGATCGAGCGTTCCACATACAGCCGCGAGTTGGCCGAGCAGACTTCGCCCTGATTGAAGAAGATACCAAAGGCGGCCATGTCGGCGGCGGCGTCCAGATCCTCGCAATCGGCAAAGACCAGATTGGGGCTTTTGCCCCCGGTTTCCGGCCAGACCTGTTTCAGGTTCGACTGGCCCGAATACTGCATGAACATCTTGCCAATGGTGGTCGAGCCGGTGAAGGCCAGACAATCCACGTCCATATGCAGCCCCAGCGCCTTGCCCGCAGTGACACCAAATCCGGGCACAACGTTGAAGACGCCATCGGGGATGCCAGCCTCTGCCGCCAATTCCGCCAGTCGCAATGCAGACAGGGGCGATTGTTCGGCGGGCTTCAACACAACCGAGTTGCCAGCGGCCAAGGCAGCGGCCGCTTTCCACGTGGCCATATCCAGCGGGAAGTTCCAGGGCGTCACCGCACCGACGACGCCTAATGGCACACGGCGGACCAGCGCCAGATCGCCGGGGCCTGTGGGTGCGACCTCGTCATACACCTTGTCGATGGCTTCGGCGTACCATTGGAAGAAATGCGCCGAACCAGGCGCGTCGATGGTGGCGGCATCCGTCACCAGCTTGCCCATGTCAAGGCTGTCGAGCAGCGCCATCTCTTCCAGATTTTCGCGGATCAAGTCTGCCAATTTTAGCATCACCGCCTTACGATCCCCCGGCGCCATGCGCGACCAGCGTCCGTCCTCAAATGCGGCGCGGCCTGCGGAAACGGCGCGGTTTACGTCTTCCTCATCACATTCAGCAACCGGGGTCAAAACCGCGCCGGTGGCCGGGTTGATGCTGTCGAAGGTTTTGCCTGATGCGGCATCGACAAACTTGCCGTCGATGAAAGCCTGCCCGCGAAATGACAAACCCGCAGCGCGGCTTTTCCAGTCTTCGTGTGAATAGTCCAACATGCTGTCTCTCCCTGCTTATTCGTCGCCGGGTACGCCGTAAGAAGGCGCTTCGCGCGGGTCGAGCGCGCGTTGAATGTAGGCGTCCAGCTGCGGTTTGTAGACGTCCCAAGCTGTTGCTATGGCCTCAATGGGGCAGCCTTCGGTCCAGTCACAACGCAAATCGGCGACCGGCCAGCTGACTTTGTCTACGATCTTCATACCGGCCGAATGCACCGGCCCCGCCTCGCCCCCCGCAGCCAGCCCTGCGCGCATCGCAGCGATCAGGCGGTCTCCGATATGTCCCGAGGCAGACAGAAACCCGTCGACGATGGCCTGCGGGATACCCTCGTTGGCTAGGAGATTACCGCCCGAGGCGACATTCTCGGCCTGCGCCTGCGTCCAGATGCCTAATGAGTTAGGGCCGGAATGGATCGCCGTGCGACCGGCGGCATCCACCGCCAAAACCTGACGGTATTCAATGTAATTCGCGCGAGCCTTCATCTCTTCGATGGCCTCCGGCGCGGATTTGCCCTGCGCCATAAGGTCCAACGTCAGCGGCCCAAGGCTTGGATCGGTCACGTTCTGCGACGCAACAGCGCCAACCCCAGCGCGCGCAAAGGAACAGCGCGCGGCCACTGCGGGCGACGAAGACGATATCGCCAGACCGAACATGCCGGTTTCAGCGCAACGAGCTACCAACGAAAATGTCATTCGGACCTCCTTAAAGACAAAGACCGGGTGGCGCGGGGTGAGAGCGTTTCAGCGCGACCCGGTTTCCTGAGATGATCGGCCAGATCAGTCGGGAATGACGGCGGTGCCGTCGATCTCGACCAACCATTCAGGGCGTGCCAGTGCCTGGACAACCAACCCGGTCGAGACCGGATGCACACCTTTGATGTACTCGCCCATGGTGCGGTAGACGGCCTCGCGATGGCGAACGTCGGTGATGTACACGATAACTTTGACCAAATGTTCCATCGAGCCGCCGCATTCCTCGATCAACTGCTTGATATTCTGCATAACCTTGTGGGTCTGTTCGACCGGGTCGTGACTGTCGATGTTTACCGCATCGTCCAGATTTTGCGGGCACTGGCCGCGCAGATAAACGGTCTTCCCCCCCTGAGTGACAACAGCCTGACACAGATCGTTGTCGAGGTTTTGCTCGGGGTACGTCTCTTTGGTGTTGAATTTGCGAATGCGTGTATGCGCCATTTCGAAGTCCTGTTTGGCTATTCTGCTGCGGCGGTGGAGACGATAGCGGCCGAGCCGTCATAGTCGGCATAGGCGCGTTGGATCGCGATCTGATCGGCGATGTATTTCGCATCATGCCATACGCCCCACAGGAAGGTTGAACCGCGGCGTGACTGCCAAGGCAGGCCAAGGAAATACACGTCTGGTTCAACGGACACGCCACGCTGATGGATCGGCGCGCCTTTTTCGTCGAACGCATTCGCCTTGATCCAGCTGAAGTCCTGACGGAAACCTGTGGCCCAAATGATCGTGGTGATGCCCTCCTTGGCAAAATCGACCGAGGTCAGTGGGTTGGCTAGACTGCCTGGGTCGGCAAAAGCCTCTCTCGCTTCGGGTTCTTCCGGCAATTCGATGCCGGTGCGTTCCACATAGGCGTCTGCCAAGTCCAGCATCTCATGATAGTTGGCGTCGCCCGCAGCCACGTTGCGCTGCAGATCATCGGCAAAGCTGAGAACACCATTCTCGAAGCTTTTGGTCATTCCGACCAGCGTGACACCCTCGTTCCCGAGGCGACGGAAATCCATTGTATGGCCCCCATAAGCCCCGCTGACCGAGATCGTCACATGCTCGGTACCCGGCTTCATCGCGGCCACGTCCCACAAGCCCAGAACACCCAGCCACCAGACAAAATCACGGCCACGATAGCGGCGCGGCGGGCGGTCATGCGGACCCACAGACAGAAACACTTTGCGCCCAGCGCGGTTGAGCTCATCCGCGATTTGCGCCCCGGACGACCCTGCGCCGACGACCATCACGGCCCCTTCAGCCAGCTGATCGGGGTTCTTGTAGTAAAACGAATGAATCTGATCCACACCCGCCGATTCCGGCACGATCGGAGGAATGACCGGGTGCTGGAAAGCCCCAGTTGCAGCCACAATGCGCTTGGCGTGGATTTCGCCGGCCGTGGTCTGAACGCGGAAACCGCCCTCGCCCGGCAGACGTTCGGCCTTGAGCGCTTCAACACCTTCGCGGATCGGGGCGTTCACCATCTCGGCATATTCGACCAGATAGTCGGCCACACGGTCTTTCGAAACGAAAGCATCCGGGTCATCGCCATTGAACAGCAAGCTTGGGAAGCGATCATGCCAGGCTGGACCGTTGGCAACCAAAGCATCCCAGCGCCCGGTGCGCCATGCCTCGGCAGTCCGGTTTTTCTCAAGAATGATGTGGGGAATGCTGTTGTTTCCCAAGTGCTCGCTCAGCGCGATGCCGGCCTGTCCACCGCCAACAACCAGCGTGTCGGTTCTTTCAATGGGCATGTATCGGTTTCCTTTTTGCATCCTGATCCGACCTGAAAGGCCATAGATTGCTGCGTCGTACTGTACCGCTCCAGCACGCCCTGCGCGTTTCGTCAGCAAGTTCCCACAAGTTGAAAACCGGCGAAATTATTGTCTGACTTACCCCTAATTAGGCTTTGGCTAATCCGTTTGGCTTAACCCTGCGCCTGTTCCGACAGATAAGGCGCGATGAGATAATACAGCTCGCCCTGAGAGGATATCCCGCATTTCTTGTAAAGTTGCTTGCGAATGACCTTCACGGT
This sequence comes from Ruegeria sp. AA6, assembly GCF_056542865.1. Classification (NCBI taxonomy): domain Bacteria; kingdom Pseudomonadati; phylum Pseudomonadota; class Alphaproteobacteria; order Rhodobacterales; family Roseobacteraceae; genus Ruegeria; species Ruegeria sp. AA6. The sequence continues at coordinate 75,456 of NZ_JBQGAN010000002.1, read as the reverse complement.
CTGCGGGCTTATCCCCAACGTAAGGCCAATGGAAACAGATGAATGTCCCTGCAGAATCAAGATCGCGATTTCAGCCTGCCGCGCGCTCAGCCCAATACCCCGTTCCGATTTCATGCGTTGCCGCAGCTGATCAACGACGCCTGCAGATGAGTCTTGGCCGCGCGGGCTGATCCCTGCCCAGTTCTGCCGCACCAACGCATTTACGATTGGGGCCAGATGTTTTGCCTGTTTCAGGTCACGCGACGAAAACTTCGATCCGGTTGTGGCGTCGCGCCCGATGCAAACCGTCATCGAAACATCCTGCGACGGCCACGAGAAAAACGCGACCTCATCAGCCAGCGTGGTGCGTTCGTAATACGACTTGTAGTACTCATTGCGCTGAAACTGATCCGGCGCGATATCGGCCAAACGGTACATCCCTTCCCCTGCTCGGTTTGTGTGGAGGGCATAGAAAGGGTCCAGCAAATAGGCTCCGGTCACGTAGTGGCTGTTCATGCGCTCGAACACGCGCCGCTCGGCCGAATGGGCCAGAAACACCTCTGGCTGGTGTTTGTCGAAAAACGCGAGAATGGTCACGTTGTCGAAGCGCAACGAGGCGCTGAGCCATCGCTGAAGCCTTTGCGCAAACCCAGATGAACCGATGGCCTGAATTACATCTGCCAAGAGTTCAGGTTCAGGAATCTGTGTCATGGTCTCATACCTCTTTGGGGGTATATACCCCTTAGATCATCAATATTACTAATAGGTAGCGGATTAGGGGGTTATTCTAGATTTAATAACCTCTCCGATCATCAGATGAGCGGCCAGAAAAGGTCGAAACGGCCAGAGTCCCAAGGGAGACCCAGCAATGCGCGATCCACGCTATGACATTTTGTTCGAACCGCTGAAAATCGGCCCTCACACTGCCAAGAACCGGTTCTATCAGGTGCCTCATTGCAATGGGGGCGGGTATCGGGACCCATCGGCAGCGGCCGCGATGCGGGGCATCAAGGCCGAAGGTGGATGGGGTGTGATCTTCACCGAACAGTGTGAGATGCACCACACGTCAGAGATCACGCCCTTCATCGAACTGCGCCTGTGGGAAGACAAGGACATTCCGCAACTGCGAAAGATGTCCGAGCGGATGAAAACGCATGGCGCTTTGGCCGGGATTCAGTTGGCCTATTCCGGCATCAACGGTCCTAACCTGTACACAAAGGAAGTGCCGCTGGCCCCCTCGGCCCTGCCAATCCGAACCTTTACCAATGATCCAGTTCAGGCGCGGGCGCTGGACAAGCAGGATATCAAGGACCTGCGCCGTTGGTTCGTGAACGCCGCCAAAAGATCGAAAGAGGCGGGGTTTGATCTGATCTGCCTGTACGGTGCGCATGGGTTCGGCATTTTCCAGCACTTCCTCAGCCGTGCCACCAACCAGCGCAGCGACGAATATGGGGGCTCGTTAGAAAACCGCGCCCGGTTCAGTCAGGAAGTCATCGCCGATATGCGCGATGCTGTCGGCGATAAAATCGCGATCACCCTGCGGGTGAGCCTGGATGAAACCATCGGAGAGCTCGGTTTTTCAAATGCCGAAGTGCGCGACTATATCGAGATGAACAAAGACCTGCCTGACCTGTGGGACTTGGCGCAAGGCACGTGGGAAGACTGCTCGGGCCCGTCACGTTTCAAGGAAGAGGCCGCGCAGGAACAGCTGGTGCGGGGTATTCACGAGCTGACCGTCAAACCCATCGTAGGCGTCGGGCGGTTCACCTCGCCCGACGTCATGGCCAAGATGATCAAGTCCGGCACGCTGGACTTCATCGGCTGCGCCCGCCCGTCGATTGCCGACCCGTTCTTGCCGAAAAAGATCGAGGAAGGCCGGATCGAGGACATTCGGGAATGCATCGGCTGCAACATCTGCATCACAGGTGACATGACAATGTCGATCAGTCGCTGTACGCAGAACCCGACCTTCATGGAAGAGTGGCGCAAAGGTTGGCATCCGGAAGTGATGAATGAAAAAGGTGACAGTTCGAACGTGCTGATCGTTGGCTCGGGTCCAGCTGGGTTGGAAGCCGCCTGGGCGCTGTGCCGGCGCGGGTACGACGTTGCGGTCGCCGAGGCCCGCGACGTAATCGGAGGCCGTGTTACACGCGAACGTCAATTGCCGGGCCTGTCCGCATGGGGCCGCGTTGTGGATTATCGGGATTATCAGCTCAGCCAGCGCCCGAATGTCGAAATCTATCGCGAAAGCGAACTGGACGCCGAGAGCATCCTTGAGTTCGGATTTGAAAATGTCTGCATCGCCTCCGGCTCAACCTGGCGGCGCGATGGTGTTGCTCGCCAGCACGTCGTTCCAATGCCCATCGCTGATGGTGCCAAGGTCTATACCCCAGACGATCTGATGGATGGAACCATACCGACCGGGCGGGTCGTGGTGTATGACGACGACCATTACTACATGGGCGGTGTTCTGGCCGAGTTGCTGGCCAAGAACGGTGCGCAAGTCACTCTGGTCACGCCCTCGGCCTATGTCAGCGACTGGACAAACAACACACTGGAACAGATCGCCATTCATCCGCGACTGGTCGAAGCTGGGGTTGAGATCGTGCTCAATCAGGGTGTGACCGAGATCCACTCGGATCACGTGGTATCGAACTGTGTCTATACAGACCGGACATGGAAGATCGAGGCGGACGCGGTTGTGATGGTGGCATCGCGGTTGGAAAATAACGCTGTCTTCAACGCTCTTAAAGCGAAAGAGGCAGAGTGGGCCGACGCAGGGATCAAATCCGTCAAACTGATCGGGGACGCCAATGCACCAGGTCCAATCGCGTGGGCAACTTACGCCGGGCACCGCTATGCGCGCGAGCTTGATGGCCCAGATCTGGGCGATGCCCTGCCCTTCCGCCGTGAAATCACAGAACTGGCGGTGGATTGAAGCCATTAAACCGGCGAAACGCGGTGGAGGCTGAATCCCGCCGCGATTGGAATTTGGAAGGCGTCAAACCTCCACTTCTATCGCTGTTGATCCGGGTCTTGACTTTAAGGCAAAGCCTGACGTTCAACCGATGATCAAGGAGCAGTTGGCCATTCAATCCTCTTCCCCTGACAAGCCACCCAAATGCGCCTGCGCAAAGTTTTGAAAACTACTGATAAACTTGCCCTGTCGGTTTTCGTGATAGGCAAGTACGATGTTCAAAGGTCTGAGTTTCTCGACCAATTTGAGGGCCTTCACGGTACCGCCGCTATAGGTCGTCGTTGCCTCTGGCACCATGATCAGAAAAGAAAAACCGAACCCTTCGGATACAGCGCTTCGCACTGTTTCAAGCGAGTTTGAGACATAGGCTATTTCCGGGTAAAGAGCGGCCTCGGCCAGCAAATCTTCGAAATAAATTCGACTGCCCGGACCGTCGAACATGACATAGGGGATATCCTGCAAATCGGACAAATGGACATGTTCATTCCGTGCGAGCGGGTGGTCTGAAGAGATAATCACCTTGGGCTGTAAAGCGGTAAGTTTGATGACCTTCACCCCTTCCAGCGACCACCCTCGGTCATAGGTCAGCGCCAGATCGACTTCACCGTCTCGCAACGCATCGCCAAGCGCAGCAAGCCCGTATTCCTTTTGAAAAACGCGAACGTCTGGGAAATTTTTCTGAAAATCCCGAATGAGCGTCGGCAGGAAAAACGGCGCAAGGGTTTGAAACGCACCAAGACGCAGCTCACCTGCCGTTTCCGAAACCAGAGCCTTTGCCTGAATATCCACATGTTCTGCCTGCGCTTCCAATTCCAGAACATGTTCCAGAAACAAGCGCCCCTGCAGCGTAAGCGTCAATCCACGTGCATGGTGGCGGTCGAACAGGATCAGGCCGGTCACGTCCTCAAGCTTTTGTATCGCCTGCGCCACCGATGGTTGCGAGATGTTCAGGACCCGCGCGGCCTGCGCAATCCCGCCGCACTCGGCAACCGTTCGAAAATAGGTGCATTGGCGCAGAGTGAAGCGAACCATATTTTACCTTTCTCGATGTAATGTTTTTTAAGTTTTTATATTTTCCAACAAAGGCGCAACCTAAAAATACCCGAGCGAGACAGGACGAATCTGCCTGCTGATCGGTTCACCGCATGATTGAGGAGCCACCTATGTCGCTGGACCAGGCCGTTACCGAATTGTTGGATGCCGCGCATCGTCCGATGGAAAACGCGGTTGCCATGCCCCCATCTGTCTACACCAGCCAGGATTTTCTGCGCAGCGAGTTGGACAACGTCTTTGGCAAAGACTGGGTCTGCGTGGGACGCGCCAGTCGACTGGCGAATACCGGTGACTACATTTCGCTTGAAATCGCGGAACAACCCATCGTCGTTCTTCGGGACAGGTCCGGAGAGCTGCGGGCCTTTTCAAATGTCTGCCTGCACCGCATGTCCACAATCGTTGAGGGGGAAGGAAACGCCCGCGTTCTGGTTTGCCCCTATCATGCCTGGACCTACGACCTTGAAGGTAACCTGCGCGGCGCACCGTTCATGAAAGAGACGACCGGGTTTTGTAAGGAAAGCTACAAGCTTCCGAAGGTTCGCTGTGAGGAATGGTTGGGTTGGATCTATGTGTCTCTGAACCCGGACTCTGCCCCTGTGACCCGGCAGTTTTCAGAACTGGAGAGCATGATCTCGCAATACGGCATGGAGAACTATGTGGAGTGTTTCCGCGAGACCCATGTCTGGGACACGAACTGGAAGGTTCTGGCCGAAAACTTCATGGAAAGCTACCACCTGCCGGTCTGCCATGCGGATACTGTTGGCGGCCACTCCAAACTGGAAGAGATGGATTGCCCGCCGGGGCTTAGACATTTCAACTATCACTGGATCACAAAAGAGGCGTCGCTGCCGATGGGCAACGCGCATCCCGACAACACTCGGCTTGAAGGGGACTGGCGCAAGACCACTGCCTTGCTGACGCTGTATCCAAGCCACCTTATCACCCTGACACCCGGCTATTTCTGGTACCTGTCGCTGCATCCCAAGGGGACCGGGCAGGTTTCGATCATCTATGGCGGCGGGCTTTCACCCGAATTCATGGCCGACACAAAGGCGGATGAGTATGTTGCAACGTTGAAGAAGCTGCTCGACGACGTGAACGTCGAGGATCGCGGGTGCACTGAGAAAGTATTCAAAGGTCTGAACTCCGAAGCCGCACGGCCCGGGCATCTGTCCTATCTTGAAAGACCGATTTACGACTTCACGCAATATCTGGCCGAGAAAACAGCCGGCTTCAACCGCGTCTTCGAACAGGAGGCGGCGAGATGAAAATGCAACTGATCCAAAAGCAGCGTGTCACAGAAATGGTTGAAACGCTCCATCAGGTTGCGGCCTTGCCAGAATCCGAGGCCCAATGCCTGCCCGGCTGGTTTTATACCGACCCCGAATTCTTTGATTTGGAAGTAAAAACCTTCCTCAGCAAGGAATGGCATTGCCTGGGCCGCGCTGATGAAATCCCCAAACCCGGTGATTACTTTACAGCGCATCTGTTTGATGAACCCTTGCTGGTGGTTCGCGGAGATGACGAACAAATCAGGGTGCTGTCGAATCTGTGCCGTCACAGGGGCATGCCAATTGCCGAAGGATCGGGATCAACGCGCAAGTTTGTGTGCAGCTACCACGCCTGGAGTTATGCTCGGGACGGAGAGTTGCTGAACGCCCCTCGTATGCGCGACAAGGGCGTCACGAAGGGCAGCTGCGCCTTGCCCGAGTTTCGCTATGAGCAGTGGAACGGGTTTATCTACGTCAATCTCGACGACGAAGCGGAACCGCTCGCGCCGCGGCTTGAACAGCTTGAAGTTCTGCTTGCAAATTATGAAACGGACAGGATGCGCCACGTCGCCACCTTTGAGGAAGACTGGCACACGAACTGGAAGTGCCTTGTCGAGAACTTCATGGAAGCGTACCACCTGTCGGTCGTGCACCCGGAAACGCTGCATCCCTATACGCCAACAGGTCTGAGCCGTAAGGCGCTGTCTGACGATACGTTCACTGCCTATTGCGCGAATTACCCATCCAGCGCCGAAGCCCGAGGCATGGGGGCGCCCGGTCTGTCCGAAGACGAAAGGCGCCGCTCGACCTTGTTCAATGTGTTCCCCGCTCAGGTGGCCAGCCAAGCCGCGACCTTGTTGGTTTCGCTGTCAATCAGACCCTTGTCCGTGGACTGCATCCGCGTGCGATGGACGTTGTCCACGTATGATGATGAGCTGACGCAGGACGAATTAGACGAACGCATCGCCCTGTGGCACGAGGTAAACCGCGAAGACCGTGAGAAGTTAGAAAAAATGCAGGTGGCGCTCAGCTCACGCCACGCGCCGTCCGGCCATCTTGCACCAAGCGACTATGAAGGGACGATCTGGGACTTTTACCGTTACCTGTCGCGTCAGTTTCCCGCCTAAGGACAGGCTATGAAAACCAAAACCAGCCTGCAATCGGGTCCAGCCGGGCAAACCAATCAGCAATGAAGACACGAATTTTGTCGTGCCCGGCTATGGTACTTACCATTCGATAGGTCTGCGATCACGGAAGAACCCTCCGGTCGGGCCATTGGCATCCAGTGTCGCCAGCCAGATCGCCGTATCCGCGCCTTCTTCGGGGGCGCGGCTGGCCCCTGCCCCGCCCATGCGGGTGCGCACCCATCCGGGGCACATCGCATTGACCTTGACGTTGTTCGGCAGGGTTCGGGCTGTTGCCACGGTCAAAGCGTTCAACGCCGCCTTGGCCACGCCATAGGCGGCAGGCCCCGCGACACCGTCCGAAAACGCGCCCCAACCGGATGAGACATTGACAACACGACCGTAGCGTTGCGCTGCCATATACGGCGTCAAATGGTGCATCAGCAGATAAGGCCCGTGCACCATAACAGCCATCGAATCCTCAAAGTCCTGAGGGTCGTTCAACAAGTTACCTGACCCCAGGATTCCGGCATTGTTGACCAGCACATCCACCGGCCCCGCTTGCGCAGCAGCCCTTGCAATGCTGGCTGGGTCGGAGACGTCCAACTGAATAGCGGTCGCTCCGACCTTGTTCGCAGCCTTTCGACCTGCATCCAGATCGCGGGCGCCCAGCAAAACCTCAAGCCCCTGATCTACAAGACCCTTGGCGATGGCCAACCCAATCCCCCGGTTGCCCCCGGTAACGAGTGCGCGTTTCATCTTTTTCTCCTTACGCCGCAGGACCAGCCCCAAAGCCTGAATAATCCGGCTGGGGCTGGTTTGTACATTGCACGATTACATCACGGCTTGAATTGCATGCTGACGTCCTGTGCCCGTCCTATAGACTTATCCGACGAGCGCAGCGAGCGTGCCCAGCGCGATGCACACTGCGATCAGTTGCCGGTGCTGGCCCGCTCGGCGGCTTGTCCGACTAGATCACGCGAACCGGTTTCCCACAGAGCAGTCATCGTCAGCCCCGAAACCTTCCAGGCCCCATCCACTTTGGTCAGCGTGTAATCATACCGGCCACCCAGAACCCACAACTCATCGCCAATTCGGTGTGTTGCCGTGAAGTCCGCCTGTGCAGTGGCCTGATTGCCGTCTATCGACGTGATTGTTTCGTTGGTTACCATGTGATGTGTCACATCGAATCCCGGAAGAAAACCGGACCATTGGGCGATGATGTCATCCGCCGGTGCAATTGCTGGCTCACCGCCCCAAAGGCTGGTGTAGTCCAGTGTAACCTCATCCGCGAACGCGTTTCGCACCCGGTCCCAGTCGTGCCGATCCGCGCCAGCAGCAATGCTGGTGATTGCTGAGTTGATCTGAGCGGCATCCGCTGCAAAGGCCGGTGACGCTGCGGCATAGGCGGCAACCGCCAAGGTCGGCAAAAGTTTCATTGGTCTTCTCCCTTGTATCGTCGTTTTATGTTGGATCGACGCGCCGCCATTGGACGGCGCGTACCGAAAATTCCTTAGCCGTCCTACTACGAACCTGCCGCGAAATGAGCAGCCACCGTGTCAGAGGCACGGGTCACGTCCTCGGGGTTGCCGTAGAAATCAAACTGCGTGACGTCTTCGAGCATCTGCAGCGTGGCATCGCCTGCAAAACCTTCCAGAAAGGTGCGCACACCCTGCGGAATAGCGGCCGATTCCGAATGTACGACCGCCAAGGGCTGTGTCAGGCGACCGGGATTATCCGCCGGGTAATAGGTCAACCAGCCTTCCCAGCCTGCGTTGTTCCACTGGTTGTCATATTCCGGGATCGCGCCGCGCTCGGGCTCAAAATAGTATCCGCCAATCGGCATTAGCACACCTTCGGCCCCTTCGGGACCGGCTGCGGGTATGATCTGACCACCGGCAGCCTCGGCTGTTCGGCTGACGTCGATCAGACCGGATACACCCTCTTCGCCGCCATAAACTGCCTCGACAATCTCGGCGTTTTGCAGCCAAGGGGCCACAAGGCCAATCCGCTGAACCAGATCGTTGCCTGAAACGGCGTCAACCATGTATCCAGCCGAAGCGCAGATCCCCAACCCGTTGATATGCGCCGCGTCGACCTCGGGCAGAGTGGCGACGAATTCAAATGCGGCGCGGATGTCGGATGTCTTCGCCTCGGGGCTTTCTACAAAGCGAACATGCTGCGGCAGGTCGCCGGATTTACCCCAGCCACGGAAATCAAAGGTAAACGCGGCAAAGCCACGTTCGACCATTTCTTCGGCATAGACGCGGGGCATCTGCTCTTCCACTGATGTCCAGGCACCGGTGACGACCACGGCAGGCAGTTTCTCACCGTCATATCCTTCTGGCAGATAAAGCGTGCCCGACAGCGTGGCACCTTCGTTTTCAAAACTCACAGTGCGCGTTTCTACCTGAGCCATTGCAGCGGTCGAAGCCATAAGCAGCGCGGCGGTTCCAAGGGCTGTTTTGTTCATTGCCGTATCTCCTGATCTCATGCGGTGAGGCATTCACCTGATGATCAGAAACTATCCAGCTCGCTGTTGGTTTTATTGAACCCGACAACCAGATTTTTGAACGATCGCGCCTAGTTTGTTCAAAACACCTCAGACCCCGTTTGACGCGCGAAACTCTTTCGGGGTCTGCCCGGTGACCTTCTTGAAACTGCGCGAAAAATGCGCCTGATCGGCGAACCCGCACGCGGCGGAAATGTCGGCAAAGCTGCGCCCAGGCTCTGTCAGCATCCTGGTCGCCTGCTCAATCCGGTAAGCCATGACATATTGCATGGGCGTTGTACCCAGCGTCTCTTTGAAAACGCGGTTGAAATGAGATTTGCTCATCGCCGTTTCGGCAGCCAAATCATCAACCGTTATCGTCTGGTCCAGCCGAGCGCGGATATAGGCCAACACTTTGTTGTAGTGGGCCGAGGTAAACCGCGCGCTCAAAGCCACATCCTCGGCTTGGCGCCGACCGTATTTCTGCAAAAGCTTCACCAGAAATACGCGGCTCATCGCCTCGAACATGACCGCCGAAGACATATCGTCATTCTCAAGCGCATCTCGCAAGATCACCCCAGCGGCACACAGGTCGGGATCTGAAAACTGCGGCAGATCCTCGAACTGATTGGGCTCCAACAACGTTCCCAGTTCAGATTGCGCGAATTTCTCAACCTTCTGCGTGTCGAGCGTGATGACAATCACGTTCGATTTCCCGAACCAGCGCCAACCGGACCGCGTTCCGGCTGGGGTGACGATGATATCATGTAAATTGAAGGTGAAATCCCGCAACTCACCATTGCGCATGTTCTGCACCCGATGTGCAATTGGCTGCAGGTTCAGCAGAATATGATGCTCGTCAAACACGCCTTCCGGCATGCTGTCGGGTTCGGCGCGAAAATACCGCACGGACATCAATGCAGCCGCCGATATATGGGTCGTGCGGTCGCTGTTGAGCAACGGAGCGGAAGGATAGATCTCGTTATAGAACCGCGGCACGTTTCAGCGACCTCCGGTCGTTTGATTAGCCATCAAGCCCATAGCGGCTGATCATCATTTCAACGCTACTTTCAACAGTTTCTGTCATCTCGGCTTCGTTCAGAACGGAACCCGTGAACAGCAACGGCCAAAAGGCACGTGCCTTGATCAGACCGATAAATTCGCGGCCAGCCTGTGCCGCGTCGTCGATCCGCAATTGGCCGTCGGCAGCCGCATCGCGCAGCATTCCAGTGAAAACAGCCGTTTTATCCAGCTTGTCCGTCGCCTCTGCCGCAAGTTCCGGGCTGCGCAAAGTTTCGCTGATAACCATTCGGGCCATGGCCATCACATCAGGCATCATCAGAATGCGCCCTTCGGCCCAAGCCAGATCAGTCAGTTGTTCGCGAATGTCGCGCCCTTTTTCGTAGCGTATTTCAAACATTTCGGAAAAACGGCTGGACAGTTCTACAACAATCGAGCGAAACAGGTTTTCCTTGCTTTCAAAATACTTATACAGCGTACGCTTGGACACCTCGGCCTGCGCCGAAATGCGATCCATGCTGGCCGCGGAAAAGCCCTTGTCCTGGAACTCGGCCACGGCTGCTTCGATGATCTGTGCGTACTTGGACGCGTTCGGCACACTGCATTCGGTCATGACAAAGCTATAGACCTATTGACACTGGGCGGTCAAACCCTAGGTAAACGCGGCAGTTTACACGTGCAAGATTCTATGGCACTAGTAAACGCGCCAGTTTACCGATTCAGGTAACCAGCCCAACATGGAGAGCCCCCTCATGGCACTGACATTGAAACTGAACGGCGAGACCCACACGGTTGACGCCGAACCCGGCACGCCCCTGCTGTGGGTGATCCGGGATGAGCTGAAGCTCACCGGAACCAAATTCGGCTGCGGTGTCGCATCCTGCGGCGCTTGCACCGTGCATCTGAATGGCGAGCCCGTACGCTCGTGCCAGACATATATCGAAGATGTCGAAGATGCCGAGATCACCACAATCGAAGCTGTTGGCGAAGACAAGATCGGCGCCGCGGTGCAACAGGCATGGGTCGAGCTGGACGTGGTTCAGTGCGGCTATTGCCAGTCAGGTCAGGTGATGTCGGCGGTCGGATTGCTGTCGGAAAACCCAAAGCCCTCGGCTGAAGAAATCGACGAATATATGTACGGCAACGCCTGCCGTTGCGCCACTTATCAACGCATCCGTGCGGGCGTTCAGCGCGCGTCCGAAATTCTGGAGGCCTGATCCATGACCATCAACACTTCTCGCCGTGGCTTTCTAAAAGGCGCCGCTGCTGCCGGTGCCGTACTGCTGGTCGGTGCTCGCCCGGATGGTGCGCTGGCCGTAGCCTCGCCCGAATCAGCGCAGTTCAACCCTTTCGTGAAGATTGACGCTGACGGCACCGTGACCGCCATCGTCAAACACATTGAATTCGGCCAAGGCCCGGCAACCGGCCTGCCAACGCTCATCTCCGAGGAAATCGGCCTGCGCATGGACCAGATCGAATACGATTTTGCGCCTTCAGACCCGACAGTTTACGCCAACCTTGCCTTTGGCCAGGCACAGGGAACCGGCGGCTCGACCGCACTCGCAAATTCCTGGCTTCAATATCGTCAGGCGGGTGCCGCCGCGCGCGAAATGCTGATCGCCGCTGCCGCGCAAGCATGGGGCGTGGATGCCGCTGGCATCACCATCGAAGAAGGCATCGTCAAAGCCGGTGACAAGTCGGCCCCGCTGGCCGAATTTGTTGCTGCCGCCGCACAGATGGAGGTTCCAGCTGAGCCACGTCTGAAAGACACGTCGGAATTTGTGCTGATCGGCAACGAGTCGGTTCGCCGCACGGATTCGGCGATCAAAAGTAACGGTCAGGCCATCTATGGCATGGACCTGCATCTGCCGAACCAAATGGTCGCCATGATCAAGCGCCCTGAAGCACGCGGTGCAACGGTTGTAGGCTTTGACGACAGCGCGTCGAAAGAGGTCAAAGGCTTCATCAACGCCGCTGCACTGCCCAATCAGGCTGGCGTCGCGGTTTACGCTGAAAACACTTGGGCCGCGATCCAGGCGCGCGATGCGCTTGAGGTCGAATGGGACGCATCCGCTGCCGAATCGCGCAGTTCTGACCAGATCGAAGCCGAAATCCTGGCCGCACTGAACGCCGAACCACAGTACAACGTGAACAAGGCGGACGCTGCAGCCGTGGCAGCTACCATTGACGGTGCGGATACCGTGCTGGAAGAAACCTTCTACTTCCCCCTTCTGGCACATGCCCCGATGGAGCCTATGAACTGCGTCATCGAACAGTTGGACGATGGTGGCCTTCTGGTGCATGACGGTGCGCAGTTCCCCACAATTTCGCATGGCGCACTTGCCCAAGCGTTGCAACTGCCGCCGGAAAAGGTCCAGATCAAGACGCTTCTGGCCGGTGGATCCTTTGGCCGCCGCGCAACCCCGAATGCGGATTATCAGGTCGAGGCCGCGCTGGCATTTACCCTGACCGACCGGACACGCCCGGTAAAGCTGGTCTGGACGCGCGAAGACGATATCCGCAGCGGTTACTACCGTCCTGCCTTTGGTCACAAAGTCCGTGTCGGGCTGGACGGTCAGGGCAACATCGTCGGCTGGCAGCACCAGGTCGCAGGTCAATCCGTCCTCAAGGGCACTCTGTTCGAAGGGTTCCTGGTTCACGATGGCGTCGACCACAGCTCGGTCGAAGGCATCGCCGACAGCCCCTATACGATCCCCGGCATGTCTTTGGGTCTGTCCGACATCGAAAAAGCGACCGAGGTTCTGTGGTGGCGTTCGGTGGGCCACACCCATACCGCCTATGCGATGGAAACCATGATGGACAAAGCCGCCGAAGCGGCTGGCCGTGATCCGGTTGAGTTCCGTCTGGCCTATCTGGCAGACGCCTCCGATGCTGATCAGGCCCGCAAATCGGGCGTCCTGAAACTGGCCATCGAAAAAGCGGGTTGGGGCAATGTCCCCGCTGGTCACGCGCAGGGTATTGCCGTGCACAAGTCCTTTGGCTCGTACGTGGCCCAAGTGGTCGAGGTGTCGGGCGATGCCACTGACGGCATCAAGATCGAAAAGGTCACATGTGCCGTCGATTGTGGTATTGCCGTGAACCCCGATACCGTGCGGGCGCAGATGGAAGGCGGCATCGGCTATGGTATCGGGCACGTGATGCGTGACCAGATCACCCTGACCAACGGTGCCGTGGATCAGTTCAACTTCCCTGACTACGAACCACTTCGCATTGGCGACATCGCGGCGATTGACGTCCATATCGTGCCGTCCGCCGAAGCCCCCAGCGGCGTGGGTGAGCCCGGCACACCGCCCTCTGCCCCGGCGCTGGCGAACGCGATCCGGGCGCTTTCGGGCGTCAAAGTCACCTCTCTGCCGATGGCAGAGAACGGCGTAAGCTTCGTCTAACGCCTACGCTCCGCGCCTTCCCCCTCGGGCGCGGAGCTTTTCGTCGGCGGATCGCGGCGAAAATAATTTGATCAAATTTCGTGACAAGACGCGCGGTGTCTATTACATCTCGGACAAGCCGAGTGATGGAGACCCCGATGGACCTGAGCGCCTTGCACAGTTTTCGCGTCGCAGCCTGTGACCTGAACGGTCAGATGCGCGGCAAGCGCGTGCCGCCCTCTTACGCCGACAAGCTAACCAAGGGCACGGTACGAATGCCCTTTTCGGCGCTGAATGTCGACTTGTGGGGCGCGGATATAGATGGCAGCCCTTTGGTTTTCGAATCCGGTGACGCAGACGGGATGCTGTTGCCGACGGATCGCGGCCCGGTTCCCACACCCTGGCTGACGGCGGACACGGCGCTGGTACCCATGTGCCTGCACGACGACGCGGGCACGCCGTTTGCCGGTGATCCCCGTCACGCTCTGGCTGCTGTACTGGAGCGCTACGCCCAGCGCGGCTGGTCCGTCATCGCGGCGACCGAGTTGGAGTTCACTCTGCTGGATGCGTCGGGCGCTCAACCACGGCCTCCGATCAACCCGATCACCGGGCGCAGGCTGGTGGACGAATCCGTCCTGTCCATGGCGGAAATGGACGCATTCGACGCCTTCTTCACCGAGCTTTATAACGGTTGCGCCGCGATGGGTATCCCCGCACAAACCGCCATTTCCGAAAGCGGTATCGGCCAGTTCGAGATCAACCTGAACCATCAGGACGCCATGCGCTGCGCCGATGATACGTGGCTTTTCAAGACCTTGACGCGCGGCCTAGCCCGCAAACACGGGTTTACGGCCACGTTCATGTCCAAACCTTACGCGGACGACGCGGGGAACGGAATGCATGTGCATTTCTCGGTCGTGGACGGTCAGGGCCGCAATGTCTTCGACAATGGCGGGCCCGAGGGCACCGATCTGCTGCGCTGGGCCGTTTGCGGGTGTCTGGCCGCGATGCCGGGTTGCACGTTGATCTTCGCACCGCACGGCAACTCTTACACCCGGCTTGTTCCGGGCGCACACGCCCCGACCGGTGCTAGCTGGGCCTACGAAAACCGCACCGCAGCCTTGCGCATCCCCGGAGGAGCCCCCGCCGCACGCCGGATCGAACACCGCGTGGCTGGAGGCGACATTAACCCCTATCTGATGTTGGCCGCAGTTTTGGGTGCCGCATTGAATGGGATCGAGGATGAAACAGAACCGCCCGCTCCGATCTCGGGCAACGCATATGAGATCGACGGACTGCCGCAACTGGCAAGCGACTGGGCCTCGGCCATCGCTGCGTTCGAAACCGATCCGCATGTGGCGCGTATCTTTCCCGCCGACCTGATCCGCTTTTTCGCCATGACCAAACGGCAGGAAATCCGGCGCTTTGCCGACCGACCGCCTGAGACCCACTGGCTCAGCTATCTCGAAGCGGTATGACTCTCTTGCCCGCCCGGATTTGGTGGGCTAGAATAAATTTGATCAAATTTGGTGACCCATGAAAATCGGCATCCTAGTGACCGGCCACCCACCTGACGAATTGCGGGACCAATTCGACGAATACGACGCGATGTTTCGCGATCTGTTGGACGGCAACGGTTTCACATTTTCGACCTATGCCGTCGTCGACGGCCAGTTCCCCGAAGACGAATACCAAGCTGATGGCTGGGTCATTACCGGATCGCGCCACGGCGCCTATGAAGATCACCCGTGGATACCCCCGCTAGAGGATCTGATCCGCGCGATTCAGCAAAGCGGTCGCCCACTGATCGGCGTGTGTTTTGGCCACCAGATCATTGCGCAAGCGTTGGGGGGCAAGGTTGAAAAATTCAATGGCGGCTGGGCGGTCGGACGCACTGAGTACGACTATGGCAGCCAAACCGTAACATTGAACGCCTGGCATCAGGATCAAGTGGTTGCCTTGCCCGACGGCGCACGCGTGCTGGGATCGAACGCATTTTGCCAAAACGCCATGGTGGCGTATGGCGACACGATATGGACGGTACAGGCACACCCGGAATATGGTGATGCCTTCATTCAGGGTCTGATGCGGACGCGCGGCAAAGGCGTGGTTCCAGACGCATTGATGGAGGCTGCCGCCAATCGCCTGCCCGCCCCCAACGACAATCCGAAAGTTGGGCAACTTATGGCGGACTTTTTGAAGAAAGAGAGGGCCTGATGGCCGACTGGAAAGATCAACTGCCACAGGCAGCCCGCACCTATATCGAAGGCCAGCGTCTGGACGAGGTCGAATGCGTTATCGCCGATCTGCCCGGCATTGCGCGCGGCAAGGCTGTGCCCGCCTCAAAATTCGCCAAGCAGGCTTATTTCCACCTGCCCGACAGCATCTTTTACCAAACCATCACCGGCGACTGGGGAGAAGCCGCAGGCGAGGACGGCTTTATCGAACGGGACATGATCCTGAAGCCTGATTTCTCAACCGCGTCTGCGGCCCCGTGGACAGGCGACTGGACGTTGCAAGTGATCCATGACGCCTATGACCGCGACGACAACCCGATCCCGTTCAGCCCCCGCAACGTGCTGAAACGCGTTGTGCAACTGTATCACGACAAAGGTTGGAAGCCTGTCGTCGCGCCTGAGATGGAATTCTTTCTGGTTGCCCCAAACGTAGACCCGGCACAGGGGATCAAGCCGATGATGGGCCGCTCGGGCCGTCCCGCTGCGGCACGTCAGGCGTACTCGATGACCGCCGTGGACGAGTTCGGCCCGGTGATCGACGATATTTATGACTTTGCCGAGCATCAAGGTTTCGAGATCGACGGCATCACGCAAGAAGGCGGCGCCGGTCAGCTGGAAATCAACCTGCGCCATGGCAACCCGGTCAAACTGGCCGATGAGGTGTTCTATTTCAAACGTCTGATCCGCGAGGCCGCCCTGCGTCACAATTGTTTCGCCACCTTCATGGCAAAGCCAATTGCGGACGAGCCGGGCTCGGCGATGCACATCCATCACTCGATCATTGATATCGAGACCGGGCAAAACATCTTCTCTGGTCCGCAAGGGGGCGAGACCGACGCGTTCTACAATTTTATCGCGGGGCTGCAAAACCACCTGCCTGCAGGGCTGGCCGTGATGGCTCCTTACGTGAACTCGTACCGCCGCTATGTGAAAGACCACGCAGCACCCATCAATCTGGAATGGGCGCGCGACAATCGCACCACCGGCATTCGGGTCCCTCTGTCCGGCCCCGAAGCGCGCAGGGTCGAAAACCGCATCGCCGGGATGGACTGCAACCCCTATCTGGGCATCGCACTGTCGCTGGCCTGTGGTTATTTGGGGCTGATTCAGCAGGAGCGGCCCCGCCGTCAGTTCTATGGTGATGCCTATGAAGGCGACGGTGACATCCCGCAAGTCATGGGCAACGCGCTGGACCTGTTTGACGGGGCAACAGCCCTGCACGAGGTTCTGGGACCCGAATTCGCCCGCGTCTATGGCATCGTCAAACGGGCCGAGTACGAAGAGTTCCTGCAGGTGATCTCTCCGTGGGAGCGCGAGCACCTGTTGCTCAACGTCTGAGGCGCGCGATGAACCTGCTCTATTCCAACGACCGCAAGGCCGAATACCCGGCCAGTTGGTATGCGGCGACAGCCAATCCGATGGATCGGTTTCCTGCTTTGTCGGGCGATACCAAAGCCGATGTCTGCGTCGTGGGTGCAGGCTATACCGGTCTGTCCGCTGCTCTGCATCTGGCTGAAACCGGTTTCGACGTTGTGCTGCTTGAGGCGCACCGCGTGGGCTTTGGTGCCTCGGGTCGCAATGGAGGTCAGTTGGGCAGCGCGCAGCGCATGGATCAAGAAGATCTGGAGCGTCTGGTTGGCAATGAAGACGCCGCCAAACTGTGGGATTTGGCCGAGGACGCGAAGGATCTGGTAAAGTCCCTCATCACGAAGCATCGGATCGATTGCGACCTGAAGCCCGGCGTCGCCGTCTTGGGCCTTAGCTCGGGCGAACAATCAGAGCTTCATACACACGCCGCCCATTTGTCCGGCCAATATGGATATAACCAGATCGAGTGTCTGGATGAAGCAGCCGCGCATGCCCTGTGCCCTTCACCCGCCTATAAGGGTGGGTATCTGGATATGGGCGCGGCCCATCTGCACCCCCTGAACTATGCATTGGGTTTGGCGAAAGCAGCGGCAAAAGCCGGGGTTCGCATACACGAAAGCACCGAAGTCACTGGCATCGAGGAAGGCCAACCCGTCAAAGTGCGTACAGCCAACGGTACGATCAGCGCCGACCACGTCATTCTGGCCTGCAACGGCTATCTGGGCGACCTGAACCGCAAGGTGGCGGCGCGGGTCATGCCCATCAACAACTTTATCGCTGCAACCGAGCCCTTGGGGGCCGAGGCCGCACGTGTCCTGACCCGCGACGTCGCCGTCGCCGACACGAAATTCGTGGTAAATTACTTTCGCCTCAGCGCGGATGGACGCCTGCTGTTTGGTGGTGGCGAGAGCTATGGCTATCGCTTCCCCACCGACATTGCAGCCAAAGTCCGCAAACCAATGACCGAAATCTTCCCGCACCTTCGGGATGTGAAGATCGACTATGCCTGGGGCGGAACGCTGGCTATCACGATGCGCCGCATGCCCTATCTGGCGCGGGTTGCGCCAAATATCCTGTCGGCTTCGGGGTATTCTGGCCACGGAGTTGGGACCGCAACACATGCCGGACAATTGATGGCACTGGCGGTTCAAGGCCAAGCCGGGGGCTTTGACACCATGGCCCGCGTGCCCGCCGTATCCTTCCCCGGAGGCCCCGCCCTGCGCAGCCCGCTTCTGGTGCTGGCGATGACGTGGTTCGCGCTGCGGGATCGCCTCGGGGTCTGATCTTAACAAAGTACGACAGATTGGTGAAATTTCGCCCACAAAGCGTTTGAGGGGTTTTATTGCCAAAAAATTGGCTTTATGTTTTCCAAAGTTAGAATTTGGGAAAATCAAATATGACGCTTCCTCCAAACGTTCATGACGCCGAACCCATCCCCGCAGCAGCAAAAGAAGCCATCGACGCCCTGATGCAGTCAGGCGACCTGTTCCGCTATACCGCACCGCAGGATGCCCCGGTGGCCTTGCTCGAAGCAGAGTTTGCCGAATTGCTGGGCACGAAATACGCGCTGGCGGTTTCTTCTTGTTCGGCGGCATTGTTCCTGTCGCTCAAGGCATTGGGCCTGCCGCGGGACGCACGTGTTCTGATACCCGGTTTTACCTTTGCAGCCGTACCCTCGTCGATCGTACACGCCGACTGCATTCCGGTCTTGTGCGAAGTGGGCGAAAACTACCGCATCGACATGGAAGATTTCGCCGCCAAGCTGGACAACGTGCAGGCGGTGATCATCAGCCATATGCGCGGCCACACGTCTGACATGGACGCGATCATGGCCCTGTGCAACGAGCGCGACATCCCTGTGATCGAGGATGCGGCCCACTCTCTGGGCACCACTTGGCACGGCCAGAATATTGGCACCATCGGCAAGGTCGGTTGCTTTTCGTTCCAGTCCTACAAGATGATCAATGCGGGCGAAGGCGGTATCCTGATCACTGACGATGCCGATCTGGTGGCCCGCGCTGTGATCATGTCCGGTGCCTATGAGCATAACTGGAAGAAACACAAAGGCCCCCACGGCGACAACTCGCCCGAGCTGGAAGAAGCCTTTGCACGCTGGCAGAACCAACTGCCGCTGTATAACTTGCGCATGAGCAACCTGAGCGCCGCCGTAATCCGCCCGCAAATCCCGGAACTGGCACGCCGCGTGCGGGATGGCCTGTCCAACCATGACTATGTTGCTGAACGCCTGAACACGTCGGATTACATCCTCGTCCCGGCCCCACTGACCCCAGAGCGCCGCGCACCGGACTCGATCCAGTTCAATCTGGTCGGTCTGAGCGCGGACGAAATCCGCGCCTTTGCCACCGCTTCTGAAGCGCGCGGGGTAAAGGTTCAGGTATTTGGCCTTAGCGAAGACAACGCACGCGCCTTCTGGAACTGGCAGTTTCTGCCTGAAAAGTTCGAGCTGCCACAAACACGCGACATGCTGATGAAGGCTTGTGACGTCCGATTGCCGGTGCGTCTGACGAAAGACGAGCTGGACGTGGTCGCCGACATCCTGCTTGCTTCGGTGGGTGAAGTCACAGGCCCGGTGCCCGTCTATGGCACCTGACTAGTCGTCCAAGCCAAACACGTCGACAGACAGAAACAACGCTGTGATCCCTTCGGGGGTTGCAGCCACCCGGGACAGGATTGCGGCAACTTGCACCCCGTCGAGCGTTTCGACCAATAGCGGCGCACCGGAATCACCCATCATGACAGGACATATTACCAAAAGAATCTCGCCTTCCTTTCGCTGTGGGCGGCATGCTTGGGTCCGGCTGAGGACATGTGGACGAAGCCCCGGATACCCCGCAACGAAAGGTTCATTCCCCGTCTCCGCAAGCGACAGGAAACCGACTTCGTCACCAAGCGGCTCATTGAGTTGCAGCACCGCCCAATCTAGTTCCGCGCGGTCATTGAAGTTATCCCCTACGCCCTGCTCTGGGTGCATCTTATATCTTTCGACGCCCGAGACTGCTGAGGCCTCGCCACGTTGGTATCCCGCCGCAAATCGGATGCTGGTCGGAGGAAGCCAGCGTTGCCGCCGTGTGTTGTATAGGCAATGCGCGGCGGTCAGGACCAATCTGTCCGACACAAGAACGCCAGTGCAATGAGACCTCTGATCCCGGCTGGCAAAGTTGATACGACCAATGGCACGCCATGGTGCTGCGCTTGCATCCAGAATCTCACGCGCGCGAATGTCGTCGCACCCATCCTCGGACTGCGAACCCAGTGTACAGATTGGTGACCAATTTTCTGAAAACCGGCCCTGAGACAGCGCAGGCTGCGTCCACAGCACTGCAGCAATCAGGGCCAACCAGCGCATTAGACGGCCGTTAGTTCAGTTTGGATAACTTTTGCTGCAGCTCGGCCAATTGCTTTTTGATGTCGTCCAAATCTTCTTTCGACTCAGGCTTGGAGTCGTCGTCCTTTTCCGGCCCGGACCATCCGCTGGACAATCCACCGGTCATCGCCTTCAGAAACGCCTGTTGCTGCGCCTGCATCGCCTCGAACCCCGGCATCTGCGACATCGGGTTCATCGCGTTCATGTTTTCCATCATCTTGCTCTGGCTTTCGCGCAGCATCTCGAATGAACTTTGCAGAAATTGCGGCATCATCCCACCTCCGGGGATCATGTAGCTGCGCACGAGGTCGTTCAGAACATTGACCGGCAACACGTTTTCGCCGCGGCTTTCGTGTTCAGCGATGATTTGCAGCAGGTATTGCCGCGTCAGATCGTCCCCGGTTTTCAAGTCGATGATCTGTACTTCCCGACCGTCGCGGATAAAGGTCGCTATATCTTCAAGCGTGACATAGTCGCTGGTCTCAGTGTTATACAGCCGACGGCTGGCATAGCGTTTGATCAACAGCGGTTTTTCTTGTTCTGCCACCGTTTACCCTCCCCGAAAATGATGCGTTGCAGCAGAGGTTATGCGACTGCAGAACAAAAAGAAAGGGCAGGTCAATTGACCTGCCCAACGCGATTGCACCAGATGGGAGGAACGGGTGCGCCTCGCGGCCTTCTCTTATTTTGCAGTTGCGGCTTTCTTAGCAGCAGCTGTTACGTCGTTGGTTGCTTTTTTAACGGCAGCAGTTGCGTCTTCAGCAGCTTCTTTGCCAGCAGCCATCAGCAGCTCGACAGTTTCCGACTGCAGTTTCTTCGCGATTTCTGCGAAGGCAGCCATGTTTTCAGCAGCAACTTCAGCCGACGCGCTTGCGAAATCGGTTGCAGCTTTTGCATAGTCAGCAGGCTCTGCTTTTGCTTTCGACATCTCGTTCAGTTTGGCCAAGGTGTCTTTGGTCCATTTGTTCGAGATTTCAGCCGACTTCTCAGCTGCTTCCAGAGCAACGCCCGACAGTTTTTCGTTCAGAGTTGCGGTCGATTTGAAGGCACCTTCCAGAGCGGTGGTGTCAACAGGGAACGCGCCCATCATTTCTTTCAGAGTCGCGGTAAAGTCTTGAGTCTTTGCCATTGTCCTAATCCTTATGCCGAACCGGGCCCACCCCGGCTTTCATCAGCTTGAGGACAATATGATTGCTGCACCGCAGCATTGCAAGTTTTTTCTTGCTGCGGTGCAGAATATTTTTGGTTTCAGAATGAAATCAGCCGTTTGGATTAGCCACAACATAAGTGCCGGGCGCCGGGGCAAGCCGCGGATGATCCGAATCGCCCGTGTCGCGCGCGGGGACCTGCTTGCCCGACCGCTTCTTCAGCCACGCCTCCCACATGGGCCACCACGAGCCTTTGTTGAAGTCGGCCTCTTTCAGCCAGGTGTCGGCATCCGCCGTCAGGTCTGGATTGGTATAGTGGCCGTATTTCTTCTTGCTGGGCGGATTAACGATTCCTGCTATATGACCCGACTCTGAAACCACGAAAGTCTTAGACCGCGAGCCCATCTTCTGCACGCCGCGATAACAGTCTTTCCACGCGGCGATATGATCGGTCTCGCAAGTGATCGCCATAAGCGGTACGTCCACGTCGTTTAGGCGCAGCTTGTGCCCCAACACTTCAAACCCGTCGGTGGCAAATTCATTGCGCTGACACAGGCCGCGCAAATACTCCACAGTCATCTTGGCCGGAAGGTTTGCCCCGTCGCCGTTCCAGTACAGCAGATCAAAGGCGGGCGGGACCTCGCCCATCATGTAACTGCGAATTGCCGGACCGTAGACAAGATCGCGCGAGCGCAGGAAGGACATAGTACGGGCCATAATCCATGACCGCAAAATGCCCTCTTTCTTTACCTCTTCCTCAACACCATCAATGAAATCGTTCTGAAGGAAGGGTGTGAACTCACCCTGATCCGAGAAATCGGTCAGCGCGGTAAACAAAGTGGCAGATTTGACCGACTTGTCACCGCGCTGCTTCATCAGCGCCAAGGTCAAGCTAAGCGTGGTGCCGGCAATACAGTAACCGATCGCGTTGACTTGCTTGACGTTGCAGATCTTCTTGGCCTCTGCGATCGCGGTCAGGAAACCGTCCTGCACGTAATCCTCGATACCGGTATCAGCGTAGCTTTCATCCGGGTTGACCCAGCTGACCACGAACAGCGTATAGCCCTGCTCGGTGATCCATTTGATCAGGCTGTTCTGCGCTTTGAGGTCAAGAATGTAGAATTTGTTGATCCAGGGCGGGAACAGCACGATGGGCGTTTCGTGTACTGTCTCGGTCGCAGGTTTGTACTGGATCAGCTCCATCATCCGATTGCGATAGACCACATCACCCGGTGTCGTCGCAAGATTTCCGCCAACTTCAAAGGCGCTTTCGTCGGCCAGCTTGACCACCAACTCGCCATCGTTCGCCTCAAGGTCTGAAACCAGGTTCTCAAGCCCCTGGATCAGTGACTCCCCTTCGGTTTCAACGGCCTTTTGCAGCGCATCCGGATTGGTGGCCAGAAAATTCGTCGGTGCCATCATGTCGATGATCTGCTGCGAGAAATACCGCAGGCGCCGCTTATCCTTCTCATCCATATCCTCGACCGAAGCAACCGCCTGAGAAATTGCTGCTGCGTTGGTCTGGTACTGCTGTCGAATAAGGCGGAAATAGGGGTTTGTTTCCCACAGAGGGTTGGTAAAGCGCTTGTCGCTGGATTTGGCTGCTTCGTCTTCGACCTCGCCCGTCGCCAAGGCCTGCTGCGCTTCGGCAAAATTCATAACCGATTTACCCCAGTACTCAATCTGCTGCTCCAAAAGCTTGGCGGGGTTTTGCAAGGCTTCGGACCAATAGACCGTTGCTGCTCGTGCAAAAAGTTCTTGATTCGGGGCGTCCAGAGCGGGTGTATGCGGCTTTTTCACCGCCATCACTTCGATCAATCGTTTCGACAGCTCCTCGACCCGTTCCATATTTTCTTTAAGGCGTTCAATACTTTCGTC
Source organism: Ruegeria sp. AA6 (assembly GCF_056542865.1). Lineage (NCBI taxonomy): Bacteria > Pseudomonadati > Pseudomonadota > Alphaproteobacteria > Rhodobacterales > Roseobacteraceae > Ruegeria > Ruegeria sp. AA6. Next base: position 52,139 of record NZ_JBQGAN010000002.1, on the reverse strand, counting down.
ATTGGCTTCTGGCATCTGGTGTTCACTAGTTGTCATTTTAACAATTCCCCCGTAACCTTGCTGCTATGCAGAATAACGTCGTGGGTGTCGGGGGGCAAAGCGGCGAATGGTCCGAAATAATAGGCTGACATTTAGGAGGCCCCTTTCCCATGCGCTATATGATTACATACGATCTGATGGAGACGTTGCGCAACACCAACCAATGGATGGGCGCAACTGCCAGCGCAATGGCATCGTACCCGATTTTGTCCATGGTCCCCAACCCCGCATTCAGCATGATGGCTGCTTGGGGAGAGGTAACCGAACGCACGTTCCAGCGCATGGTCGTCAAACCCGACTGGGGTATCCGCACCTTCACCTGCGAAGACGGGAAGGACCATCTGGTCGATATCACCACCATCGTCGAACGCCCATTTGGCGATCTTTTGCATTTCCGCGTAAACGGTCGTGAAGAGCAGCCGCGCAAGGTTTTGCTGGTTGCGCCGATGTCCGGGCACTATGCCACACTGCTGAGATCGACCGTAAAAAGTCTGCTGGTCAATTGCGAAGTCTACATTACCGATTGGCATAATGCGCGTGACATCCCCGTGTCGGAAGGCAAGTTCGATGTTGAGGACTATACCCTCTATCTTGTCGATTTTATGAAAGAGCTTGGCCCGGACACCCATGTTGTCGCCGTGTGCCAGCCTGCCCCGCTCACCCTTGCCGCCACAGCGTATCTGGCCGAGGTCGAACCCAAGGCGCAACCCAGCACCCTGACTCTGATTGGCGGTCCTGTAGATCCTGACGCCACCCCGACCGATGTGACCGATTTTGGCCGCCGTGTCACAATGGGCCAGCTGGAAGAGACGATGATTCAGCGCGTTGGATTCAAGTACAAGGGCGTTGGCCGCATGGTCTATCCCGGCCTGCTGCAACTGGCGTCTTTTATGTCGATGAACGCCGAGCGTCATACTCAGGCATTTACCGATCAGATTCAGCGTGTCATGCGGGGTGAGGCTTCAGACCATGATGCCCACAACCGGTTCTACGACGAATATCTGGCCGTTATGGACATGACCGCCGAGTTCTACCTGTCAACGGTCGAGCGTGTCTTTAAAAATCGCGAAATCGCCAAAAACGAGTTCGTTGTGGCGGGCCACAAGGTGGATATCGGCAAGATCACCGACGTCGCGGTCATGACAGTCGAAGGTGCGAATGACGACATTTCCGCCCCCGGTCAATGTATCGCGGCGCTTGATCTGTGCACCGGTCTGCCGGATTCGAAAAAAGCCAGCCATGTAGAGCCGGGTGCCGGGCACTATGGCATCTTTGCCGGGCGCAGCTGGCGCGATAATATTCGCCCCTTGGTCATCGACGTCATGAACGCCAATTCACGCAAACCACGTCGGCGGGCTGCCAACAGCAACAAGGTCGCCTGATTAAATGGGCAGGAGAACGGCGCAGCCGTTGGCCTTCTCCTGCACCTGCGGTTCGCTGCTCGGTCACATCACCGCTGCCGGAGTGCGCTCGGGCACCCATGTTGGCTGTTTCTGTAACGATTGTCGTGCGGCGCAACTGTACTTTGGGCAACCGGACCCCGCCCCTGGGCCGATCAGCATTCTTCAGATGAGCTCGGAAGAAATTCGCTTCGACAAAGGCGCGGAACACCTTGCGATGATGCAGCTCAGCCCCAAAGGGATGCTGCGATGGTACGCCAAGTGCTGCAATGCACCGCTTGCGACGACAGCGCGGTCCGCGAAAATTCCGTTCGCCGGGTTTATTGTCAAGCGTGTCTCCGACCCCAGCGCGCTTGGTCCGATCATGACGCGAGGATTTGTTCCCCGACCGGACGGCAAACAGTCGCACGAGAAGCTGCGTTATGCTGCTGTTGGACTGCTGACAAGGCTCGCGAAATCCTGGATGTCCGGCAGCTGGAAGAACACGCCCTTCTTCGAAACGGGCAGCGGCAAACCTGTTGTCGCGCCCAAAATCCTCAGCAAAGCCGAGCGCGCAAAATTCTACCCATAGGCCATCCGCGCAGGAGTGCCGAGCCACGCTGCCAATGCATCATTCACAATTTGAGGCGTTTCAAGGGTCGGCAAATGCCCAGCTTCGTCGACGATCTTCAGCTCGGCCCCCGGGATCAGTTCTGCCATGAACGCATGTTTACGCACCGGTGTCAGCGTGTCGTGCGCCCCGCATAGAACCAGAGTCGGCACAGCGATACGCCGTAGCTCGCCTTGCTGATCAGGACGCCGCTGCAAGGCGCGGACATGCCGCTCGAACACCTCTGGCCCTTGATCCATCGCCATCGCGATGAAGTCATTCAATATCGGAACACGTTGCGGCCCCGGCGCCAATGCGTCGGAGCTGATGATCATGCGTATGACGTCCTCTAGCCGTCCAGCTTTGGCACCCACCAACAGTTCTTCGCGCGCGGCTGCCAGTTGAGGCGTATCGGCCTGGGCATCTGTCGCCATCAGGCACAGGCGCGACACACGGCTTGGCGCGCGTCGAATGATCTCCAGCGCAATGACGCCGCCGATGCCCAACCCACACAAAGCAAAGCGGTGCGGCAGTTGGTCCAGAAGGGCCGAAGCGTTTTCTTCAACCCGTTCTCCCAGCGAAACCGGCGCAACCGTGACTGCGCGTTGCTGCGACAGGCTGCTGAGTTGGGGCGCAAAAAGCCGTGCGTCGCACATCATTTCTGGCAGGAAAACCAATGGCTCGATCACGCAGGGCCTCGCGAAGCTTCAAAAATTCAATCGGTATACTCAACTGATAGGATGAAAAGTTTTGCCAGTCCGGGCAAGTTAAACTTCAGGGATAGATGATGCCCCTGAATGTCGGAAAATCCGCATACCGGCTGCGTCGGGTAACCAAGTCTTCGCCCGGCTCTGCGCCGGGGTGCAAAAGGCATCCGCGCGGTGCAATATAGCTATCGATCCGGCGGTGGGGTTTGGGCCGCCAGACCAGATTGAAGGCGCAGAGCTTAGGAAAGAACCAGATCTCGGAATAATCCAAATGGTCATGCATCCACCACGCCAGATCGCGCCAGTCCCGCCCGGTTTCGTACTGATCGGCGAACCAAGGAATGACGATTGAGGCACCTGCGATCCGTGCGTCCCCCTCACCACGATCCCAGATATGGCACTCCAACGGATTGTCATTGCGGGCACAATTCAGGCGGTTTTCATTCCCGAATTGGTTCAAAGAAGGCGAACGATATCCAGACCGAACCGCAACCCGACCAAACGTCTCTTCCAGCGGATCAAGCAAGGTCTGGCAAAACGCGCGCCCGGTTTCGATGGCCAGGTCAGGATTGTCGGGAAGGTTCTGCTTTTCATGAAAATTCCCGATCTCGGAATACAGAAAATCCCGCATGAAGAAATGCCGGGACAGGCGCACGCGGCCAAGCGTTTCAAGGCTCCACATGCTGCCCGGCTTGCGCATCGCTACTCCACTCCAATCCCTTTGAGCCAGTCCAGAATACCTGCCACAGTCGCGTCGGTCTGCCCCGGAGACATCAAACGCCCCGCGATCACGTGAGACATTGGATCATCTCCCGGCCCCATCGTCACCAGTTCGACCGTTGCAGGCCCTCCCCAAGCGTCGGCCACCTTGTGCGTCAGATCGGGCCGCACCACCTGATCATCATCCGAGAACCAGAACAGCGCAGGCACCTGCGCACCCGAGAAATCCAGCGCATAGACAGTTTCAACCAAAACGGTCATCGGCACCACTGACTCCCACGGATAGACCGCCGTCCAGTATTTGTTCTTCTCCGGGTCCGGGCCGGATACGTCTCGCTCCTCGCCCATCACCAAAGGCAGCCAGGTCCGCGCCCACGGCAGGCCGGGGATCCACGCGCCTGGGGAGTTCACCCCGAAATTAGGAGAAACGAAAACCAAACCGGCAATATCCTTGCTTAGCTCATCATCCAACGCGGCAGCAGCGGCCAGTGTCCCACCGGTCGAGGTGGACATCACAACAACCTTGTCCCCTACGGCCCGTGCCGCAGCCAGCCCTTCGGCCATATCCTGCATCCAGCCCGAAGCCGTCACCTCGCCCATCGCGCGACCATCCCGGCCATGGCCTTGTAGCCGCGTGTAGACCAGATTGGCCCCCAACGCATCAGCGATCATGTCAGGCACTGGTCGAATTTCTTCGGACGAGGCCGAGAATCCGTGGACATAGAGAACCGAAACCGGCGTGCGCTGTTCCTGGAACCCATCCTGCCAGATCACCCGTTTCTCTACACCCGGCACGATGTCGTCATAGCCCGATTCAGCGCTTTCGAAATAGACCTGAACACCTTCACCGAACTTTCGCGGATCAAACCGAGGATGCAGGTTGACCTCTTCACGCGGGCCAAACCAATAGATCAGCCCACCGATGACAATCAGCGCCAGCAGCAGGCGTCCAAGCAGCCATCCAAAGCGCTGCATCAGGTGTTGCCCATCACTTCAAGAACTGCGCGTTCAATTATGCCCAAACACGGCCCGTCCGAGAACCGATGATCCGCGTCCTTGACCAGCAACAGCCGCATATCCGGCCCGGTGGCGTGCTCCAACAAACGTACAGCCGTTTCCGTTGATACGGCCGTATCCGCCGTACCCTGCAAGAACCGAACCGGGAAAGACAATTCCAGCGCATCCCGCAAAACAAGCCGCTGCCGTCCGTCCTCGATCATCCGTTTGGTGATGACGTAGGGCTCCATGTAATCTGAAGGCAGTTCAACATGGCCGACACTGTCCAGCACCGCTTTCTGTTGATCGCTGAACGACGCCCAATACCCGTCCTCGGTGAAATCCGGCGCGGCTGCGATCGTGACCATACCTGCGATGCGCTCAGGCATCGCTTTGGCCAGCAACAGCGCCTGCCACCCGCCCATGGACGAGCCGACAATGATCAGCGGCCCCTCGGTCAGCGTCGACACAGCCGCGACGGTATCCTCATGCCAATCTCCGATGCAGCCATCTGTAAAGTCTTCGGAACTCTCCCCGTGCCCTGAATAGTCGAACCGCAAAAAGGCTTGCTCTCGCGCCTGCGCCCAAGCCTCAAGATGCACCGCCTTTGTGCCCTCCATATCCGATTTCAGACCGCCCAGAAAAACGATGGTCGGTCCTACCCCATCAGTCTTGTGATAGGCCAATCGCCGCCCCTGCGGTGTTTCAAGAAATTCCGTCACTGCCATGAAACCCTCTTTCCTTTTCCAGCATCATGCACGCCCCCCGCCCAAGTGCAATTCCGTGATCCCTCTTCATCTGGCTAAAAATACCTCGGGGAGCGCGAGGGGCTGGCCCCTCGCCCCAGCCACTTGACACAAGCACCCCCACCTGCCAAAGCAGCCAAACACCATAACCCGCAACCGGGCGTTCAGTGGGCGCCAAACCGACGAGGAGAGCCAACCATGGCTTTAGACTCACAGTCAGTCTCTCTCAAATTTCCCGATGGCAATTCACGTTCCTACGACGCTGGCGTCACGCCCGCGCAGGTCGCTGCTGATATTTCAACCTCGCTGGCTAAAAAGGCCATCTCGGCTACGGTAAATGGTCGGCACTGGGACCTGCAGTGGCCCATCGAAGCCGACGCCGACATTGCCATCCACACGATGAAGGATGAAGAACAGGCCAATGAGCTGATCCGCCACGATCTGGCCCATGTCATGGCCCGCGCCGTGCAGGAAATCTGGCCCGCCACCAAAGTCACCATCGGCCCCGTCATCGAAAACGGCTGGTACTACGACTTCGACCGGGCTGAGCCGTTCACTCCCGAAGATCTCGGCCTCATCGAGAAAAAGATGAAAGAGATCATCAACAAACGTGATCCGGTCACCACCGAGGTCTGGGATCGTGAGCGCGCGATCGAGTTCTACAAGGCCAATAATGAGCCCTACAAGGTCGAGCTGATCGAAGCCATTCCGGGCGACGAGCCGCTGCGCATGTACTGGCACGGCCACTGGCAAGACCTGTGCCGCGGCCCGCATCTGCAACATACCGGCCAACTACCGGGCGACGCCTTCAAGCTGATGTCCATCGCGGGGGCCTATTGGCGCGGCGATAGCGACCGCGCCATGCTGCAGCGTATCTACGGCGTGGCCTTCACCGGCAAGGAAAAGCTGAAAGCGTATCTTCATATGCTGGAAGAGGCCGCCAAGCGCGACCACCGCAAGCTGGGCCGAGAAATGGACCTGTTCCACATGCAGGAAGAGGCCCCCGGCCAGATCTTCTGGCACCCGAACGGTTGGAAAATCTACACCACCCTGCAGGACTACATGCGTCGGATGCAGGAACGTGACGGCTATGTCGAGGTAAACACCCCTCAGGTCGTTGACCGTAAACTGTGGGAAGCTTCAGGTCACTGGGACAAGTACCAAGAAAACATGTTCATCGTCGAAGTGGACGAAGATCATGCCCGCGAAAAAGCGATCAACGCTTTGAAGCCGATGAACTGCCCTTGCCATGTGCAGGTGTTTAATCAGGGCCTGAAATCCTATCGCGACCTGCCGCTGCGGATGGCCGAGTTCGGGTCGTGCGCACGGTACGAACCTTCGGGTGCTCTGCACGGTATTATGCGGGTTCGTGGCTTTACGCAGGATGATGGTCACATATTCTGTGCCGAAGATCAGATCGAATCCGAAACCGCAAAGTTCATCGCCTTCCTGTCCAAGGTCTACGCTGACCTGGGCTTCCATGACTGGACGATCAAGCTGTCTACCCGCCCGGAAAAACGTATCGGGTCTGACGAAAGCTGGGATCTGGTCGAAAAGGCTCTGGGCGATGCCTGTAAGGCCGCCGGGTACGACTATGAGATCCTCGAAGGCGAAGGCGCGTTTTATGGCCCCAAGCTGGAGTTCACACTGACCGACGCCATCGGTCGGACATGGCAATGCGGCACGCTGCAAGTTGACCCCAACCTGCCCGAGCGTTTGGACGCCAGCTTTATCGGGGCTGACGGTGCGAAACACCGCCCGTTCATGCTGCACCGGGCAACGCTGGGTTCGTTCGAGAGGTTCATCGGCATCCTGATCGAAGAACATGCAGGCAAGCTGCCGTTCTGGCTGGCGCCTCGTCAGGTCGTTGTTGCCTCGATCACGTCCGAGGCCGATGCCTATGTGAACGAAGTGGTCGAGACTCTCAAGGCCGCTGGTGTCCGGGCCGAAGCCGACATCCGCAACGAGAAGATCAACTACAAAGTGCGCGAACATTCGGTCGGCAAAGTTCCGGTCATTCTGGCCGTCGGTCATCGCGAGGTCGAAGAACGCACCGTCAGTGTCCGCCGTCTGGGTGAAAAACAGACCCAGGTCCAACCGCTTGACGTTGTAACAAATGAGCTGTCCAAGGCGGCAACCCCGCCCGATCTGCTGTAACATTCGGCCACAAATTGCCGGAAATCCGGCCCCGAAATTGGGGCCGGATTGAAACAATTTCCAATTTTCATTTCAAAAACAGTTTGTTAACCTTCAAGAGGGCATGTCATTTCCTGACGGGGTTGTGAGACACGGGCTCGTGAATTCAAGTGCAGCCCAGCAAGTACTACCTTTGTCATTGTCACAAGAAGACATACGCAGTCATCAAAAGGGATTACCGAGATGTCGAACACCGCAAAAACACTGGTCATCGCAAGCGCAGTCGCAGCCGCCGTATCGGGCGCAGCAACCACTGCCACTGCGCAAGCCAAAGAGAAATGCTATGGCGTATCGCTGGCCGGTCAGAACGACTGCGCCGCTGGCCCCGGCACCACCTGCGCGGGTACATCGACCGTGGATTATCAGGGCAACGCCTGGACCTTGGTCGACGCGGGCACCTGCGCCGATATCGAACTACCGGACAACCGCAAAGGCTCGCTGGAACCGCTGGAACGCGACCTGCCAGCATAAGCCTGAGCTTTCGAAGAACTGAAGGGGCGGGCCATATCGCCCGCCTCTTCGTTGTGACTGGGAGCACGCACATGTTGGATAAAACGACCAGATCGAACAAGCTGCCTGCCGCGCCTGGCGTCGGCTACAAACCCCAGCACTTCGCGCAGATACTTGACGATGCGCACCCGGTGTCATGGCTTGAGATCCACGCCGAGAACTACATGGGTGATGGTGGCCGTCCATTGGCCCAATTGCGCCATCTATCGGAACACTTCCCAATCTCGGTCCACGGTGTTGGCCTGTCCATTGGCGGCGAAGGCCCGTTGGACCAAGGTCACCTTGCCCGGCTGAAACATCTGATCGGCTGGCTGAACCCGGCGAGCTTTTCCGAGCATCTGGCTTGGTCGACCCATAATAGCCATTTCCTGAATGACCTTTTGCCCCTGCCCTATACCGACGCCACACTGACCCGCATCTGCGAGCATATTGATCTGGTGCAAGAAACCGTCGGGCGGGAAATGCTGCTGGAGAACCCATCCAGTTATTTGGCGTTCGAAGAAAGCACATGGTCCGAACCCGACTTCTTGCGTGAGATTGCTCGCCGCACCGGCTGTGGCTTGCTGCTGGACGTAAATAACGTGTTTGTATCGGCCACCAACCTGGATTTCTCGCCGCAAGGATACATCGACGCCTACCCCTTGGAAGAAGTAGGTGAAATTCACCTGGGTGGGCATGATGAGGACGAGGACGACCACGGCCACCCGCTGCTGATCGACAGCCACGGGCGCGAGGTGGTCGATCCGGTCTGGGCGCTGCTGGATTACGTTCTGGACCAGTCTGGACCGAAACCTCTGCTGATCGAATGGGACACGGATGTCCCCGACTGGCCTGTCTTGCGGGCCGAAGCAGACCGCGCACAAACGGCCCTGGATCGGGTGCCGGCATGAATGTGTCGCAATCCACTTTCCACACAGCTTTGCTTGACCCTTCGGCAGCTATCCCCAAGGGGCTATTGGACGCCGACGCACAGCCCGCCGGCCGCCGGTTCAACGTGTACCGCAACAACGTCGCGGTGTCGCTAACCGAAGCCATGCATCAAGCCTTTCCAGTCATCACCAAGCTGCTGGGCTCGCAGAATATGGACGGATTGGCTGGGATTTTTCTGCGTAAGCACCCACCCTCTTCACCGCTGATGATGTTCTATGGCGAGGAATTCCCAAGCTTTCTTGCTGGCATGGAACAACTCTCACATCTGGGCTACCTGCCCGACGTTGCGCGGCTGGAACTGGCACTGCGCCGGTCGTACCACGCCGCCGATAGCGAAGCCGCCCCGGCGGATGCGCTGGCAATTCCACCCGAAGACATTATGCGGGCGCGGTTGGGATTTGCTCCGTCGATTCAGGTTCTGCAATCGGACTGGCCTGTGTTCTCGATTTGGCGCTTCAACACCGAAGATGGCGCCCCCAAGCCAACAGCCAGCGCCGAAGATATCCTAGTTACCCGACCGGACTATGATCCTGTTCCGCATCTGCTGCCACAAGGCGGCGCGCATTGGATCGCGGGTTTGCAGGTCGGGCAAACCATAGGCCGCGCGTTTGAAGAAACGGCGGCCCATTTCCCCGAATTTGACCTTGGGGCCACTCTGGCGCTGCTTTTGCAAGGTGGCGCAATAACCTCTGTGACTATCGAAAGGCTGGCAACATGACTGCCCTGATCTCATTGCACAACAACACCCTGGGACGGTTGGAAATGACCTCCGGCTGGTTGACACCGACCTTGGCCCGTCTGGTCTTTGCGGCAACGTTGCTGGTGTATTACTGGAACTCGGCAAAAACCAAACTGGGTAGCGGGTTCTTCGGGTTCCTGTCCCCATCCGACGGTGCCTATGTGCAGATCTTCCCCAAGGCAATGGAAGCCGTCAGCTATGACAGCTCGCAACTGGGTTTCATGTATTGGCTCATCGCCACAGTAGGAACATGGGCTGAGTTTATACTGCCCGCGATGATCGTTGTTGGATTGCTGTCACGTGTCGCGGCGATGGGCATGGCCGTTTTTGTCTGGGTCCAAACGGTCGTGGACGTCAATGGCCACGGAACTGAACTAGGCAGCTACTTTACGAACGCCGTCAGTTTGCTGGATGACCGGACGCTTTGGACTTTCATGTTTCTGGTGATCGTAATCAATGGCGCTGGCCCGCTGTCGCTGGACCGCGTCCTGCGCATCAAATGACCTAGAAATGCGCCTTGGGCTCGTCCGGTTTACCCGCGGCCAGCCCAAGGAGGCCCGCAACGGCCGCAAACGCCACCGGGAACATGGTGAACACGTTGAAGCCAAAGGCGTAGTACATCCCGGCTGCCGAAATCAGCAGCAACGCCCCGCCGACCAATGCCCTGGCATGCGCCATCGCACCACCGGCAATCGCCAGCAAAGGCGCGATGATTGAGGCAAGCTGAATGACCTGAGCATTATCGACCTGTTCGGCCAGCCCTTCGATCTCGCCATACCGGTCGATCAGTTCGACGTACCCATAGCCAAAAAAGCCCACGATCATGCCAATCAGGCCGGCAATTACGCCCAAAATCATTGCTGCGTTGCGCATTTAAAACCCTCTAACTTGCGTCCATTGACATAGGCACCAGCTCACGCAACGCCAAGCCCTGCCTTTGTTTCCGGGGTCCAGCCCAAAAACAATGTACCGTTTTGCTCGATCAAAGGTCGCTTCATCAGGGTTGGATGTTCCGCCAACAGCTCAATCGGAGGGCGCGCGCGCTGCGCTTCGTCCAATCCTCGCCAGGTTGTCGACCGCGTATTGAGCAAAGCCTTGCCGAAAACCTCAAAAGCCTGTGACAACACCGAATCCGGCACGCCGTCTGCCCGCACATCGAAAAATTCTGCATCTTCCAGTGATTTCAATGCCTTGCGACATGTATCGCAGGTTTTCAAGCCATAGAGGCGCATGAACGGGGTTCTCCTGTATGTGGTTCAATTTTCGGCAAATTTGCCTGCTTGTTTCGGTAATTCTTGATTTTTTACTTCACCGTGCAATGTTGAAAAAGACGAAACACGCAATTCGGGCTGTATCGTGTGGGCGATACAGTGATGTTTTGCGGCGGCGTCAATCACTGCCCCCACCAATTATGTGGGACAACGTGTAAGTAGAAGGAGACACGGGAAATGCCAACTGGCACCGTGAAATGGTTTAATACCACTAAAGGCTATGGGTTTATTGCCCCTGATGAAGGTGGCAAGGACGTTTTTGTTCATATCTCGGCCGTTGAACGGTCCGGCTTGACCGGGCTCGCTGACAATCAGAAAGTCTCGTATGAGCTGCAAGACGGACGTGACGGCCGCCAAATGGCAGCTGATTTGAAGCCTCTGTAATACAGCCCCGCATTTCGCGGGAGATCAAAACAGGCCAACGGCCAATTTCAGGCCGTTGACCGATTTCCAAAGGTTAGAAAACCTTACCCTCGCGCCGGGCCGTCCTTGGCATGAGTGAACCAGTCTTGCCCCATCGCCACAATGCATGACGTCCCGGTGGCGTAGGTAACCACCATAGTCCAATCACCCGATTTGCTGGCCCAGACCTCCATCACCTGCTCGGGTCCACGTATGCCGGTTGCCGCCCTTTCCGCGCCAAACTGCCGTTCAAGTTTCTCGTGCATGCGTTCTGTCGGCTCGCAAATCACCTCGGCAATCGGAGATTTAGCAACAGCCGGTGAAGCCAGCACAAGGCTAAGGCAAACAATTCGGGTAACGCTAAAACATGTCATGAAGCAAATGTAACAGCTTCATGACAGTGCGTATAGACAAATGATATGCGCGATTAGCCTTCGCGAATGACGGCCTCAAACTCGCGCCATTCCCGCGCGGTCATACCCGAGGTTTCCTGTGTGACCGCCTCACCCGCCAGCATACGGCGCAGGCTATCAACCATCTGAGCCGAGAGGTTTACCGCACCCAAGCGGTAATCCTCGAATGCCTTGTATGCAAAGGGAACCCAGTCGGCGACGATCTTGCACATCGTGTCGGCATAGACGCGGATTTCATATTGGGCGTGCGGGTCGGCCCGCAGACGCAGGAAGTGGAACAGGTTGTGCAGGTCGACCTTCCAATACCACTGCGTATAGATATTCGCAGGAAGGTTCATCCGCGCCAGTTCACGCGCCAGCCCCTGCTGGCCATCCTGGCTGATCATTGCCTCGTAATTGTCGTAGCAGCGCGCGCTATCGGCCTTGAGCATCTCAAGAACACGCGCGGCCTCTTCGCCTTGCAGTGCGTCACCCCGCCCCTGATTGTTCACCTCTGATTGGGCGGCCACATGGTCGGGCGCTGGGATATAGAACTCTCGGTCGAGGATCGAGTACCGCGCCGAATACTCGTTCACATTCGCCGTACGGTGACGAATCCACTGCCGGGCCACAAATACAGGCAGTTTGACGTGCAGCTTAATCTCGCACATCTCAAACGGGGTCGAGTGCCAGTGACGCATCAGATAGCGGATCAGACCCTCGTCATTCTGCACCGACTTGGTGCCCTTGCCGTAAGACACCCGCGCAGCCTGGCAGATCGCCGCGTCATCGCCCATATAGTCAATCACGCGTACAAACCCGTGATCCAGCACCTGATGCGCCGTATAAAGATGCTCTTCCATACCCGCAGCCACAACGCGGCGTGTTGGATGCGATTGCGCCCGTTGCGCGTCGATCTCGGCCAGTTGATCAGAGGACAGCGGCATGAAATTTCCTTTCCAGCAATGAGTCGCCCACCACTATATCTCGGCAATTCCCCAACCGGAACCGCGATATGTGCGCTCATTTCCTGTTATTACGAATTGTGTCCCTTCTGCCCCCTCGACACGCATGCCCCGCGCGCTAAGGTGCTGCGCATCACCTGAACAGAAAGGAAGCCACAATGGGGCTGAGATATCTTCACACCATGGTCCGCGTGAAGGATCTGGAGAAGTCGATCGCGTTTTATGAGCTGCTGGGCCTGAAGGAAACCCGCCGCTATGACAGCGAAGATGGGCGATTTTCGCTGATCTTCATGGCGCCTCCGGGGCAAGAGGATCGTCCGATCGAGTTGACCCACAACTGGGATGGCGACGACGCCTTGCCCAGCGACAGTCGCCATTTCGGGCACCTGGCATACGGCGTCGACAACATCTATGAGACCTGCCAGCACCTGCAAGACAACGGCGTCGTGATCAATCGCCCGCCACGTGACGGTCGCATGGCCTTTGTACGCTCACCTGACAATATCTCGGTCGAGTTGCTGCAGAATGGTGACGCGTTGGAACCAGCCGAACCCTGGGCCAGCATGGAAAGCACCGGCCACTGGTGATCCGCTGGCTGACAGCATTGGGGTTGGCCTTGGTGGCCAGCCCGCTTAGGGCCGAAACCTGCCGCCTGGCCCTGGCGCTGGCCATGGACATTTCAACATCGGTGGACAGAACCGAAGACGCCCTGCAGCGGCAGGGATTGGCCGCCGCAATGTCCGCGCCCGAGGTTATCGAGGCGTTTTTTTCATCACCAATGCCCGTGGCCCTGGCTGTATATGAATGGAGCGGCCGTTCCTCGCAGCGTATTATTCTGAACTGGACGCTGATCCGCACACAGTCCGATCTGCTGGCGGCGGCGGCGACCGTGCAAAACTCTGTCAGATCCGACAGGGGTTCTGCAACGGCCATGGGGCATGCGCTGGCCTTTGGCGCGACGCTGATGCAACAGGCGCCCCCCTGCCTTTTCCAGACCATCGATCTGTCCGGCGATGGGACAAATAACGACGGATACGGCCCTGAATCGGCCTATCGGCACTTTCCTTTTCAGAACATCGTCGTCAACGGGCTGGTCATCAATGCCGCCGATTTCGAGGGTGAACTGTACCTGATCCCCTTCTTCGAAAACAACGTCCTACACGGTCCCGGCGCTTTTCTGGAAGTGGCACAAGGATTCAAGGATTTCGAACGCGCCATGCGGCGGAAACTGGAACGAGAATTGAAAGGGCTGCAAATCGGTGCGCTTCAGGAGGCCGATCAGTGATGGTCAGACTTCTGGCAATAGTTCTAGCCACTATTGCCGGTCCTGCCGCTGCAGATTGTCGGCAAGCTCTGGCATTGGGGATGGATGTGTCTGGATCCGTGGACAGCGGCGAATATCGTCTGCAATTGGATGGCATGGCGGCAGCTTTGCAACGGCCGGAAGTCACTCAACTGATCCTGTCTGACATTGCCTCGCCGATACGTCTGGCAATCTTTGAGTGGAGCGAACCCGGCCACCAGCGATTGTTGCTGGACTGGACAGCCATTCAATCCGCCCGTGACCTCGAAAACATCGCAAGTCTTTTGAACAACACCCAGCGCAGCACTGCCCCACGGGGCACGGCCGTCGGCTCGGCGATGCTGTTCGGGGCTGAGATGCTGTCACAACAATCAGAGTGCTGGAAGCGCACGCTGGATCTTTCTGGCGATGGCAAACATAATCTCGGCCCCCATCCACGCGAAACCAAGAATGCTCTTGTTTCCTCAGGTATCACCATCAACGGGCTGGTTATTGGGGCGGACGACCCGAGCCATAGTGACAAACGTTATATTCAGGTCGGCGAACTGTCTGCCTATTACAATGCTTGGGTCATTCTTGGCGCGAACGCATTTGTCGAGGTCGCCCTGGGTTTTGAGGCTTACGAAGAAGCCATGACCCGAAAGCTGATACGGGAGCTCGAAGGGCTGGTCTTGTCCGACGCACGTCCCTGATCAGTAAATGTACCGAATCTGATCGGTCCAATAGCGTTCTACCCGACGCAGCGACGTGGTGATGTCGTCAATCCCTTCCAGCCCCAATACACCCCGCGTCTGCAATCCTTCGGCATGGCGAGAAAACAATTCAGCCACGGTATCGCGGATTTCCCGACCACGCGGCGTTAACCTGACCCGCACCGAGCGCCGGTCGATCTCACACCGCTGGTGATGCATATAGCCCATTTCCACCAGTTTCTTGAGGTTGTAGCTGACGTTGCTGCCCTGATAGTAACCCCGGCTTTTCAACTCACCGGCCGTGACTTCATGATCGCCGATATTGAACAGCAGCAGGGCTTGAACCGCGTTGATTTCAAGCACGCCTACCCGCTCAAACTCATCCTTGATCACGTCCAGCAAAAGGCGATGCAACCTCTCGACCAAGGCAAGTGCCTCAAGATAGCTGGTCATAAATCCCTTGGTTTCCGGCGCGGAGACCTGCATTTCCATACTCATCCGACCCTCCGATTCAGTCGCGCTGTTTCAGGCAGCATGAATCGAATTCCCGAACAATCGGTTAAGCTGGATTTTCTTTATTTTTGAAAGGTCTGCGCGATGTCCGCAATCAGGGGCCCGAACACGTCCGGCGGCTGGACCTGTCCGGTAACCCATTGATACAGATCCTGATCGTTTTCATGCAACAGCGCGTCGAACAGATCAAGACCGGCCCCGTCCATACTTGCCAGATTGCGCTCGGCGTAGGCCGACAGGATCAAATCCATTTCTTTGATCCCACGGCGCATGGACCGCATCTTCATGCGCTTGATCCTGACGTCCCGCGTTTCGGTCACTTTCCCTGCTCCAACATTAGCCGCAGTTTCTTCTCAAGCCGCGCGGCCCGTTCAGCGCTGGCGCGCATCTCGCCCCGGATGGCGCGCAACTCTGCCACCGCGTCCGACAATTCAAGATTGGCTTCGCCTTCGTCGACGGGGGCTTCCATACCCTCACCTTCCCCGGTCAACAACCACATGATCGAGACGTTTATCATCCCCGCCATCATCGACAAACGATTGGCGCGCGGTTCCGAAAGATCGTTTTCCCAGGCAACGATCGTCGACTTTTTGATGCCAAGCCGCCGCGCCAGTTGGGCCTGCGTCATTCCCGCTGCTTCACGCGCGCCAGCCAGCCGATCCCCAAATGTAGCTGCCTCTGGTCCAAACCAGTCGTTTTCGTCGTCCATCGGGGTCTCCAGTTCTTCAATTCATTCGGCTTGATCGTCATTCGGGCGCACCCTATGACAGTCAAGTTGAACATACAAACTGAGGCCGACCATGAGTTTCCTGTCTGCGACACTGTCACGCGTAAAACCATCACCCACCATCGCGATGACGGCGAAAGCTGCCGAGCTAAAGGCCGCTGGGCGCGACGTGATTGGTCTGAGCGCGGGTGAGCCCGATTTCGACACGCCGCAGAACATCAAGGATGCAGCCGTCGCTGCCATCGCAGCAGGCAAGACCAAATACACTGCCCCCGACGGCATCCCCGAGTTGAAACAGGCCGCCTGCGCCAAGATGAAACGTGACCACGGGCTGGACTATTCGCCTGCGCAGATTTCCGTCGGAACCGGCGGCAAGCAGACGCTGTATAACGCGCTGATGGCGACGATGAATGACGGCGATGAGGTGGTTATTCCCGCCCCCTACTGGGTCAGTTACCCCGATATGGTGCTGCTGGCCGGTGGCACGCCCGTCGTTGTCGAGACGACGCTGGAGAATAACTTCAAACTCACTGCCGAACAGCTTGAAGCCGCGATTACGCCCAAAACCAAATGGTTCATCTTCAACTCGCCGTCGAACCCGACCGGTGCCGGGTACAGCCGCGATGAGTTGAAGGCGCTGACCGATGTATTGATGCGTCATCCGCATGTCTGGATTATGTCCGATGATATGTATGAACACCTCGCCTATGACGGGTTCGAATTCTGCACCCCGGCCGAGGTCGAACCGGGCCTCTATGACCGGACACTGACCTGTAATGGTGTTTCTAAGGCATATGCGATGACCGGTTGGCGCATCGGCTATGCTGCTGGCCCGGTTGAGATCATTGCGGCGATGCGCAAGATCCAATCTCAGTCAACGTCAAACCCTTGTTCGGTCAGCCAATGGGCAGCGGTTGAGGCGCTGGACGGCACACAATCCTTTCTGGCCCCGAACGCCGACACCTTCAAACGCCGCCGCGATCTGGTGGTGAGCATGCTGAACGAGATCGACGGCGTCTCATGCCCCACGCCCGAAGGCGCATTCTACGTCTATCCGTCGATTGCCGGGCTGATCGGCAAGACGACCCCGGCGGGCACGGTGATCGACTCGGATGAAGCATTCGCCACCGCCCTGCTGGAAGAGGCCGATGTGGCCGTCGTATTCGGCGCAGCCTTTGGCCTGTCGCCGAATTTCCGGGTCAGCTATGCGACTTCGGACGAGGCATTGACCGAGGCCTGTACCCGCATCCAACGCTTTTGTGCGTCCCTCACCTGATCGGAGATCACGATGACCGCCGAGCTGCCCGAGTATTATTTCCGTATTCGCGAGAATGGCGCGGCGGTTTTTCGGATCGACACTGAAAATCGCAAGCGACGGATCGAGATGGATCAGATCGCGGTAATCAACATCCGAAACGGCGAGGTTAAACCGCAGGGCCAGCGCACCCTGACCGAGGCGGACCAGGCGGAAATCGCCCGCTGGATGGCGGAACGCAAAGCCATGTTGGCCCAGCGCGACATCGACGATATTCACCGGGCGGTCGACTATTTGAACCTGACAACCCAATGGGCGCAATCCAAAGCGACCGATGAGCAGCTTGAAGATGTCACTGACCGGTTGTTGCTGGCGATGCACGACCTGCGCACGGTCCTGGTGCGCAAAAAGGCGGATCGGCTGACCAAAGGTTGACCGGCTATACCGCCGGTACTCCGATCTCGCGGACTGAACGCAACCAGAATCGCGCCATCAGCAGAACAGCGGCGCAGGCAAGGCCCAGAACGAGGCCCAGCCAAACCCCGATCCCGTCCATGCCTTGCACGAAGCCAAAGTAGTACGACGCCGGAATGCCGATAACCCAATAACTGAGCCCGGCCATCACCATCGGAATCTTGGCATCCTGCAAACCCCGCAGCAGGCCCAGCGCGATCACTTGCGCCCCATCCACCAACTGGAACAGCGCAGCCATCGCCAGCAAACCGGTGCCGATCGCCAGAATTTGCGGTCGCTGCGGATCATCGGCCTCCATGAACAGCGAAATCAGCGGCTCGGCGCAGGTCAGGAACAGGATGACTGTCAGCACGGACATCACCAAGGACATGCCCGTCACCGCAATCGCGCCCTTCTCAAGATGCGAGCGGTCTTTCCGACCCAGAGCATTTCCCGCCCGGATTGTCGCCGCATTGGACAGACCCAGATGCACCATGAACGTGGCCGACGCCAGATTCAGCGCAATCCCATGCGCCGCCAGTGGCACCTGCCCCAGCCAACCCATCATGATGGCCGACATAGCAAACAGGCTGACCTCGGCCAGCGTCGTCAAACCAATCGGCACACCAAGGCGCAGGACACTGAAAAAGAACTCCCAATCCGGGTGCCAGAAGCGTTGGAACAGGCTGTGTTCGGGCAGCACACGCACCGCGTAGATCACCACGAACACCAGCGACACAATCTGCGTCACGACCGACGCAATGGCCGCGCCCATTACGCCCAACTCAGGCGCACCCCAGTTGCCAAAGATCAGCGCATAGTTCGTCAGCGCATTCACAACAGCGGCGGTGACGGTGATCCACAGAACGATCTGCGTCCGCTCTAACGCGGCCAGATAGGATTTCAGAACCATCACGATCAAAGCCGGGAACAGGCCCCACCCTGCCACGCGAAGGTATTCTGACGCAGTTTCAGCAACTTGCGGGTGTTGCTTCAAGCTGATCAGGATGGGGTATGACCACCATAGCAATGGCATCATCAACGCCGAGTAGATCAGCGACAACCACAACCCCATGCGGGTCGAACGGCGAATGCTGGTCTCGTCCTCTTCGGCGGCAGCTGTTGCGACCATGGGCATTACGGCCCAGCCAAACCCAGCGCCAAACAAGAACAACACGAAGTAATAGCTGCTGGCCAAAGTCACGGCGGCCAGTGCCTCGACCCCGTACCAGCCCAGCATGATTGTATCGGTCAGGCCAATAGCAAACTGCGCCAGATGCCCGCCGATCAACGGCAAGCCCAGCACAGCGATGGCCCGAAAGTGGCCGCGATATGTCATCACCTTGTTCATTGCACCAGCCTTATGCCCGGCCAAAGGCCGGGACAAGAGGCGATCAATGAAATTTCAAGATGAGACCGATCACGCGATCAAATAGCCCGCCGCTTTACCGCGCGTCGGGATGTAGGGAATTGCCCAGAATATGCTCGGATCGGTGGATGACATGATGTGCTTGCCCAACGATCAGAGGATCAGGTTCGCCGACAACCTCGTGGTTCTTATCCGGGTAGTCCAAAGTCGACAGGAAATGACGCATCGTATTCAAACGGGCACGTTTCTTGTCGTTTGATTTCACAATGGTCCAAGGCGCGTCTGCGGTGTCGGTGTAGAAGAACATCGCCTCTTTGGCCTCGGTGTAGTCATCCCATTTGTCAAGGCTGGCCTTGTCGATGGGCGACAACTTCCACTGCTTCAGCGGGTCGGTCTCACGGCTTTTGAACCGGCGCTGTTGTTCGGACTGCGTCACCGAGAACCAGTATTTATAGAGCTGAATGCCCGAGCGCACCAACATCCGCTCCAACTCGGGCGTCTGCCGCATGAATTCGAGATATTCGTTGGGGGAACAGAACCCCATCACACGCTCGACACCCGCGCGGTTGTACCAAGAGCGGTCGTAGAAAACCATCTCACCAACCGTTGGCAGTTCCTGAACATATCGTTGATAGTACCACTGGCCTTTTTCTTCCCAGGTCGGCTTGTTCAGCGCTACAACACGTGCCTGGCGAGGGTTCAGATGCTCCATGAACCGTTTGATCGTGCCGCCTTTACCCGCAGCATCCCGGCCTTCGAACAGCAAAACGAACCGCTGACCCGTCTCTTGCGCCCACAGTTGCACCTTCAGCAATTCGGCCTGCAACTGGGCCTTTTGTGCCTCGTACGTGCTGCGCGCCATCTTGCGGCCATAGGGGTATTTTCCGCTTTCGAACGCCTGCCGAATACGCTCGGGGCTGGGTTGAGACGGCTCACGTGTCGGTGTGGGGACTAATTTGACAGAGGGTTGTTTTTGTTCAATTTGTGCCGCAGCTTCCATTCAAACTTTCCTTTTTCACTATCCGCGGGAACGTCTAGCAAAAGGTGCGGCTCTTCGCCTTGATGCGCGTCAAAGTTTGGGCCCCAGCACAAGATTTTTTTGGGTACAGAGGGCGCTATGGCTAGGCGCTTAGCGATGCCCCCAATCCGCTGGATCGTCTGAGTTGTTTGGGGAAAGGCCCAAAATATCCCCTTCAGTCGAACATCCCAGTCCAAGTACAGTCCGGTTCGCGTAGGCGAAGTATGCGCAGACCTGATTGATCTCAAGGACTTCACCGTCGTCCCAACCCGCATCCCGCAGGGCCTGCACATCCGCTTGCACCATCTCGGCCGGGGCTTCGGTCAGCTTGCGTGCATATTGCATCGCCGCGATCTGCGCATCATCCAAAGACGCGGTGCTTAACTCTCTCGCCTCTATCGCAGTACGGATAGCGCTGCCCCGAGCTGGATCGTTCAACAAACGTTGCAACCCGCTGAAATGGTGTTCAACACAATACCCGCACTGGTTCAGCGAACTGACCCAAACGCCCAGCACCTCAAGAAACCATTTCGGAATTCTATTGGCCGAGTGGTGCAGGACGTTTTTATATAGGGCCATATGGCCTTCCATCGAATGAGGCCGCAGGGAATGCGCCATCATGATGTTGTCAACGTTGTTGTCCGGCCCAGTGACCCGCTCGTACAGTTTTCTCAGCTTGCCCGTTGCGTCGCCAAACGGAACGGTTTTTATCCAAGTCATGTTTTCACCATCCTGTTGTCCTGTCTCTCCCACCCCGCCCTGATGTCTTTCCCAGACGAAACTGGATCGGTCCACCATGTCAGGCTAAGCTGACTTAAGGCAAGGGAGGGAGCATCTTATGGAAATGGCGGAAAAAACTGTCGCGGAATGGTATGCCAGCCATCCAATTTCGGCACCGCATATATTGACGAAGCTGACAACCATCCGTGGGTCGACAACGGACGTGACCCCCCAGGACCTCTTTCCTTATGATCAGGATCACTACGACGGGCTGAACGCAAACGCCCGGCTGGCCGACAAAACTCAGATGAAATCCGGTGATCGCGTGCTGGATGTCTGTGCCGGGCTGTGCGGACCTGCACGCTGGTATGCGACCGAGCACGGCGTTGATGTAACAGGTGTCGACATCAGCCCCAATCGCGTCGAAGGAGCGAAAGAACTGAACACCCTTGTTGGGTTGCATGACCACGTCCACCCGGTCTTGGGCAGTGCAATGGACCTGCCCTTCGATGAAAACCAGTTCGACGCTGCGGTCAGTCAGGAATCATTTTTGCACATTCCCGACAAAGCCAAAGCGCTTTTCGAAATTTTTCGCGTTTTACGCCCCGGCGGGCGATTTGCGTTTACGGACTGGGTAATGCACTCCCCCCTCCCTGAGGATGAATTGGAGCAATACCGCCAGCGCTTCGCCTGTCACTCATTGCTCAGCATCCCTGAATACGAAGCCCACTTGGAAATGGCCGGATTCGAAATCGTCTCTTCAGATGATGTCACTGCGTCTTGGGGCGAAATTCTGGCGCGGCGGTTCAGTATGTATCAAACACTGGATGCCGAAGCTGAACGCGCGGGCAACCCGTCCAAAGGGGATGAATTCCTGAAAATGTACGCTCAATTCGTGAGTGACGTGCAAAATCGACGGATCGGCGGTGTACGCTTGACGGCTGAAAAACCTAAATAACTCTGATTTGATCTGCCTCCCAGCAGACACGGGGGGCTTACCTATTCGGTCTTGATGCAACCAAACGCCCACAAGACCTCGGGGCCCTCTTCCCCCGGACCACATCACCTGCCATAATGGGTCAAACTCAAGAACAAGAGCAGCCCATATGCCCGACGATCTGTTGACGCCCAGCGCGACCGCCACCTATGACGCCTCCTCGATTGAGGTGCTTGAAGGTCTGGAGCCGGTCAGAAAACGCCCCGGTATGTATATCGGCGGCACCGACGAGCGCGCGCTACACCATATGGTTGCTGAAATCCTCGACAACTCGATGGACGAAGCGGTTGCAGGCCACGCCAACCGGATCGAGGTCGAACTGCACGCAGATTACGCCCTGACCGTGCGCGACAACGGACGCGGTATTCCGATCGACCCGCATCCAAAATTCCCCGACAAATCGGCGCTTGAGGTAATCCTCTGTACTCTGCACGCGGGCGGTAAATTCTCGGGCAAAGCCTATCTGACTTCAGGCGGTCTGCACGGTGTGGGTGCGTCCGTAGTGAACGCGCTGTCGGATTCGATGGTCGTGCAGGTGGCGCGCGACAAGCAATTGTTCGAACAGCGGTTCTCGCGCGGTATCCCGCTGGGTCCGGTGGAAAAGGTCGGCGCGGCTCCGAACCGACGCGGCACGACCGTGACCTTCCACGCGGATGCCGAGATCTTCGGCCACCACAAGTTCAAACCGGCACGCCTGTTCAAATCGATCCGCTCCAAGGCCTACTTGTTCTCGGGCGTTGAAATCCGCTGGAAATCGGCCATCGACGACGGCGAGACCCCGACCGAGGCGTCATTCCACTTCCCCGGTGGCCTGTCGGACTATCTGAAAGAGACCATGAACGGCTCCTCGACCTATGCCGAGCAGCCATTCGCGGGCACCGTGGACTTCAATGAGAAGTTCGGCACCCCCGGCAAGGTCGAATGGGCAATCAACTGGACGCCTTCGCGCGACGGGTTCATCCAGTCCTACTGTAACACCGTCCCCACCCCCGAAGGCGGCACTCATGTGGCGGGTTTCTGGGCGGCGATCCTCAAGGGGATCAAGGCGTATGGTGAGCTGATCAACAACAAGAAAGCGGCACAGATCACCCGCGACGACCTGATCACCGGCGGCTGCGCGCTGGTGTCGTGCTTTATCCGCGAGCCGGAGTTTGTGGGTCAGACCAAAGACCGTCTGGCCACGGTCGAGGCGCAGCGGCTGGTCGAAAACTCGGTCCGCGACCACTTCGACAACTGGCTGGCCGCAGACACGAAATCCGCCGGCGCCATTCTCGACTTCCTCATTCTGAGAGCCGAAGAACGTCTACGCCGACGGGCCGAGAAGGAAACACAACGTAAGTCCGCCACTAAAAAACTTCGTCTTCCCGGCAAGCTGGTGGACTGTAGTAGTTCAACACGCGACGGAACCGAATTATTCATCGTCGAGGGTGACTCGGCGGGCGGTTCGGCCAAAATGGGTCGTGACCGCAAGACTCAGGCCCTGCTGCCCTTGCGCGGCAAAATCCTGAACGTGCTGGGCGCGGCCAGTTCGAAACTGGGCACCAATGCCGAGATCAACGACCTGACGCAAGCGCTGGGTGTGGGTCTTGGCACCAAGTTCAACGTCGACGACCTGCGCTATGACAAGATCATCATCATGACCGACGCGGATGTCGACGGGGCGCATATCGCCTCGCTGCTGATGACGTTCTTCTTCACCCAGATGCGCCCGATGATCGACGCAGGCCATCTGTACCTCGCCTGCCCGCCCCTCTACCGCCTGACCCAAGGCGCCAAGCGCGTCTATTGCCTGGACGAGGCTGAGCGGGACGAATGGCTTGAGAAAGGTCTGGGCGGCAAGGGCAAGATCGACGTGTCCCGCTTCAAGGGTCTGGGTGAGATGGACGCCAAGGACCTGAAAGAGACCACGATGGACCCCGCGTCCCGCAAGCTGATCCGCGTCACCATCGACGAGGACGAACCCGGAGAAACCGGAGACTTGGTCGAGCGTCTGATGGGCAAAAAACCCGAACTGCGGTTCCAATACATTCAAGAGAACGCGCGGTTTGTGGAGGAGTTGGATGTTTGAGCATTCTTCGCAGCGCGAAACAAGCTTCTGACTTCACACAAAAATATCACGCCACTTACTTTGTTACCGGATAGGCGTACGAGCCAACTATTTGGCCGGCTTCCGAAAGACTCAAGTTTACTTCGTACTTCAGGACCAATTCGAAACCAGTAAGGGAAACAAACAAAGAGGGTGCCCGTTCTCGATATTGCTCAATGGACCAATATGCAGCAATGAAGCCGACTGGCTGATTCTCTTCATAAGAAACGAAGTCTTCACTCACAACTCTGTGAGGGCCATCAACTCTAAAATCGTGATAGGTTAACCAATCTTGGATACCATCAAGGTCTGCAAGACTTCGTGAAACGCGAAAAATACAAACGTCTGCGCCGCTTCCGTAACCAACTCTTTCCCAATCGAACTTAAGTAAATTTGGTCTTTCTTTGTATTGTTCTTCTTCTGTCAAACAACTTTCTACATCTGGATAGTTGCGAATAGCTTTTCTGTAC
This sequence comes from Ruegeria sp. AA6, assembly GCF_056542865.1. Taxonomy (NCBI): domain Bacteria; kingdom Pseudomonadati; phylum Pseudomonadota; class Alphaproteobacteria; order Rhodobacterales; family Roseobacteraceae; genus Ruegeria; species Ruegeria sp. AA6. The sequence goes on along the minus strand of NZ_JBQGAN010000002.1, from coordinate 27,934 downwards.
TGCTTCCATCGCGCTTGTTCGCTGTCCATAACGTAACCTAAGAACAGAAACGGCTCGGTGGTTTGGTCGGAAAGATGGTCATATTCGATCACACATGTATCGGTCGGTCTGCAGGACTCCCAAATATCCACCTCGGCCTCCTCCGCCGCCGTAGGTTTTAAGGTGACAAGAAATGCACCTGCAATCACCAAGATTCCAATAGCTGAATTTCGCCGCATTTTCCCTAGAACCCTTGGTTGAGAAGTTGCTCTGGAAGAAGTTGAACCCAATTACCAACTTTCACAAAGTAGGGTTTACCCGACCTCCAAAAGGCCTGTGTAATAGAATTCGAAGATAAGGCACTTTGATAGCATCCTAGTGAACCTCGCGCTCACATATATCGACGGTTCGGACGCGTGTTGGATGCACTGCATCAAGTATTGGTCGGATGGAGCGGGACGTCTCCACAACCCGTAGGCAGGGCTTCAGCCCGGCACCCGCAAACCTCTTGCCTAACCCGTTGATCTCGTTCACACTTACCCCAACCCGTCATTCAAGAACGACATTTGAGGTTCCGAGCGTCCAAGACCCAAATTTAAAAACGGATATCCGAACGGGAGGACGACATGAAAACACTATCACTCGGGCTGGCCTTTGCCCTGCTCGCCAGCCAAGCCAGCGCACAGCAGATGCTCAGCACAGCATCCCCTATTCCGGACGGCGCAGAGTCGCGGTTCTGCTATTACGACGGCATGGCCTATTCGCAGGACGCCTTTGTATTATTGACCGGCGACAACACCGTTACCGAAACGATCAGCACCATCCAGGAACGCCTGTTGCGGTGCCATCGCGAAAGTGACGGCACCCTGAAATGGAAACCGCAGAGCACGTTCTCGACCAATAACTGAACGCCCAGGGCGTCTTAGCCCAGCTTCTGGTCCAGCCAGTCCGCGATCTGTCCGGCGGGTCTCTCCCAGCCGGGCTCCATGAACAGGAAATGCGCGTGGTCTTCCACGGGCATAAAGGTCGCGCGGTCTCCGTAGCGTTTCGCCAAGGCACGGCAGGTGTTGGGATTCACGGCCCGGTCCTCGGTGCCCGAGACGACCAGCACCGGACAGTCGACCTTATCCATATCCACTTTCATCGCGTGGTGGTCGTCGAACATCCAGAAGAACATCTCAAACATCACCCTCCCGCTTTCAGCACCCAGCTGGTCGAACACCGCGTGCTGCTGCGCCTCGGGCATCTTGTTCAACGCAAAGGGGGCCATCAGGCCAAACTCCACCCGCATGGGCTGTTTCCAGAACGCCCCGCCCTCCATCAGCGCGCGGGGAATAGCGCGTTCATCGTCGGTTTCGGGCAAGGTGCCCCACGGCGTTCGGGTTGATCAGAACGATGGTACTGGCAAGCCCGCGAGAGGCCACCTGCTGCGCCACCACACCTGCAATTGCGTGGCCAAGGATGACAGGCCTGCTGTCCAGCCCCTGCACGAATTCTGCGATGTCATTGGCGTAGTCCATCACGCTGGTATCGGTCAGGCGGGGATCGGGTTCGGCTTTGGGGTCGCCACCATGATAGCGCAGCGCGGGCGTGTGCACGGTCCAGCCTCGGTCGCGGAAGAACCCCGCGTAATCCTGCATGCACCACGGCCCGGCAAAGGCTCCGTGGATAAGAACAATCTCTTTGGTCATGAAAACGCTCCTTCCTATCTCATCAGTATGAGAGATCGGTGGCGTTTTCGGCAAGGTTCTCATTGGTCTAGACGGCTAGACCAATCAGCGCCACGCCAAAGGCCATCAGAACGGCTGCCCCCAGCCGCCGTATCCAGTTACCCTCATGCAGGAAGACGAACCCGATGAGCGCTGCAAAGATCACCGAGGTTTCCCGCAACGCCGATACGGCCCCCAGCGGAGCAAAGTTCTTGGCATAGAGCACCAGCCCATAGGCGGTCATCGAAACCAAACCGCCCAGAATGCCGATCATCCAGACTTTGGCGGGCAGTGCGGCCAGCGTGTGTCGCTTTCGCAGCCCGACGAACCCGGCGATGAACAGATGCAGAAACGCGCCCCAAGCCCAGTAGCTGAGCGTATTGCCCGACAAGCGCACTCCGATCCCGTCGACCACCGAATAGACCGAAATGCAGATACCTGTGCCGACGGCAAAGCCCAACGCCGCAAGACCCACGCCCGAGCGCAACGCGCTCCAGCTGCTAAGCTGAATGCCCAACGCAATCAGGGCGATGCCAGCCCAGGCTTGCAAGGGCAGAACCTCGCCCACCAAAAGCATCGCCCAGAGCGACACCAGCGCGGGCACGATGCCGCGAGCGATGGGGTAAAAGACGCTGAGGTCGCCATGCTGATAGGCTTTGCCCAGCATGAAGTAATAGCCGAAATGCACCACGGTCGAGAGCAGAATGTAGACAAAGCTCTCGGCGCTTGGCAGCGGCAGGAGCACCACCATGACTGAAGCCGGAATGACATGCCCCAGCGCCACCAGACCAAGGGTGGTCGTCCGGTCAGCGGCGGTTTTGACAATGGCGTTCCAAACCGCATGCAGCAAAGCCGCCGTCAGAATGATGACGATGACAAACACAGTCACGGCTGACCCTCCCACCCAATAGAGAACCGGCCCGTCAAACAGGCCGGTTTCGCTGTTGACACAGCTGATCGGTGATCACAATGCGGTTTTGAACAGCGCGGTCAGATTGTCCTCGGTCAGTTCAATCGGGTTGCCACCACAAGACGGATCAATGATCGCGCCCTGCACCAGATCTGGGATTGCATCCTCGGTTACGCCCAGATCGGACAGTTTGCGCGGGATGCCCAGCGAGTCATTGAACTCCTGCACGAAAGCGCGGAAGCCATCAAAGCCGCCGTCAATGCCCAGATAGTCGGCTGCCATCTGGAAACGATCGGCAATGGCCGGAGCGTTGAATTCCAGCACGGCAGGCATGCAGACAGCGTTGGTGGTTCCGTGGTGCGTATTGAAATGCGCGCCGACGGGATGGCTCATGGCGTGAATGGCGCCCAGACCTTTCTGGAATGAAGTGGCACCCATGGACGCCGCGCTCATCATATGTGCCCGGGCTTCGATGTCGCCACCATCGGCGTAGGCGCGGGGCAGATACTCTTTTACCAACCGCATGCCTTCCAGGGCGATGCCCTGGCTCATCGGGTGGTAATGCGGGCTGGAAAACGCCTCGACGCAGTGGGCAAAGGCGTCCAGACCGGTGCCAGCCGTGATGAACTTGGGCATGCCGACGGTCAGTTCCGGGTCACAGATCACAACTGTCGGCAGCACCTTGGGGTGGAAGATGATCTTCTTGGCATGCGTCTCAGAGTTGGTGATGACACTCGCACGGCCAACCTCCGAACCCGTCCCGGCAGTTGTCGGAACAGCGATGATGGGCGCAATGGCGTCGGCATCGGCGCGGGTCCACCAGTCGCCAATGTCCTCAAAATCCCACACAGGGCGCGTCTGACCGCACATGAAGGCAACCATCTTGCCCAGATCCAGCCCCGAGCCACCGCCAAAAGCGATCACCCCGTCGTGTCCACCTGCGTTATAGGCGGCAACACCGGCATCGAGGTTCTTTTCATTCGGGTTCGGGTCCACGTCACTGAACAGACCCCGCCCCAGGCCTGCGGCCTCCATGATGTCCAGCGTAGCCGTGGTGATCGGTAAATCGGCCAGCCCCTTGTCGGTGACCAGCAGAGGTTTTTTCATCCCTGCCGCCGCGCAAGCCTCGGGCAGTTCCTTGATGCGGCCAGCGCCGAATTTGATTGCGGTCGGATAGGACCAGTTTCCAACAAGGCTCATGATGTTACTTTCTTCAGATGGTAGGATTTGGGGCGAGTCAGGTTGTGGTAGCCAATGACCGAAAGGCCACCGCCCCGCCCGGTGTTCTTGCAGCCGGTCCAGCACAGGCCCGGGTCCAGATAATCGGCCCGGTTCAAGAATACGGTACCGGTTTCGATCTGATCGCCTACGCGCGCCGCCCGATCCACATCACGAGTCCATAGGCTGGCGGTCAGACCAAATTCGCTGTCATTCATCAGTGAAATGGCTTCCTCGTCCGAGGATACCTTCATGATACCCACCACGGGACCAAAGCTTTCATCCCGCATCACCCGCATATCATGGGTGACATTGGTCAGGATTTGAGGTGTCAGATACGCGCCTCCGTCATCCTCGGGGAAGGTGTCGATATGCGCCACGGCACCCGCCGCGATGGCCTCGGCGATCTGCGCCCGCACCTCATCGGCAAACCGCACATTGGCCATCGGGCCGATCGTCGTTTCGGCATCCAGCGGATTGCCCAGCTTGTAGCCCTTCACGATCTCAACTGCCTTGGAAACGAAATCGTCATAGAGGCTTTCATGCACGTAAATCCGCTCGATCCCGCAGCAGCACTGACCCGAGTTGAACATGGCGCCGTCGATGAGTGTATCGACCGCGGCGTCCAGATCAGCATCTTCCATGACATAGCCGGGGTCCTTGCCGCCCAGTTCGGTACCGACGCCGGTAAAGGTGCCCGCCGCAGCGTGTTCCATCGCCTGACCACCACCGACCGAACCGGTGAAGTTCACAAAGTCAAACGCATTGCCTGCGATCAGGTCGTTGGTGACGTCATGGCTCAGGAAAACGTTCTGGAACACATCCTCGGGCACGCCTGCGGCGTGGAACGCCTGCGCCATGCGCTCTCCGACCAACAGGGTCTGCGTCGCATGTTTCAGGATGACCGTATTGCCCGCGATCAGCGCCGGAGCCACCGTATTAATCGCCGTCATGTAAGGGTAATTCCAAGGCGCCACCACAAACACCACCCCATGCGGAATGCGTTTGATGTAACGTTTGAACATCTCATCCTCGCCAACGGCAATATCGGCTAAAGACGCCTCGGCAATCTCAGCCATGTGGCTGGCGCGCTCGTTGAACCCGCCAAACTCACCGCCGTACCGCACCGGACGGCCCATCATATGCGCCAGCTCTGGAACGATTTCATCGTTCATCGCGCCCACTGCCGCAACACCTGCCATCACAAGATCAACCCGCTCTTGCAACGGCCTTGCCGCCCACATGGCCTGGGCCGCCCGCGCCCTATGCGCAACCTCAAACGCCGCGTCCCGAGACAATACTTCTCGCTCCGCAAAAACCGATCCATCGATCGGCGAGACACATTTCAACATCTGCCCCATTTTCACTCCATTTCGAAAGAAACAGGATCCCCTGCTTCATCTGGCCATAAATACCTCGGGGGTCTGGGGACAGAGCCCCCAGCCAGCCCTCTACGCCCGTTCAAAACCGCGGGCGATTTCCCAATCGGTCACCACACGCTCGAACTCTTCGATCTCCACTTCAGCAGCACGCGCGTAGTGATCGACCACCTCATCGCCCATGGCAGCCCGCAACATGGCCGAGCCATGCAGCGCATCCCGTGCCGCGCGCAGGGTGCCTGGGATCATGCCCGTATCGCCCTGATACACATCGCCTGTGGCGGCGGGCTGCAACTCCAACCCTTCTTCTATGCCTGCGATCCCCGCCGCCAGCATCCCGGCCATCGCCAGATAGGGGTTCATGTCCGATCCCGGAATTCGGCACTCAACCCGCACCGCCTTGGTGCCGTCGCCACACAAACGATACCCTGCGGTCCGGTTATCCACCGACCAGATGATCCGCGTCGGCGCAAAGGTGCCCTTCATGAACCGCTTATAGCTGTTGATGTAAGGGGCCATGAAATAGGTGTAGTCAGCGGCGTATTTCAGCAGACCGGCCATGTAGCTTTTCATCAGCGCCGACATGCCTAGCTCATCCGACTTATCGAAAAACGCCGGTTGCCCATCCTTCCACAACGACTGATGCACATGGGACGAGCTGCCCACCTTGTCGTGATGCCATTTCGGCAGGAACGTCGCCGCATGGCCGTGCTGCCATGCGATCTCCTTAACGGCATTCTTCGCGATCGAGTGATACTCGGCCGTCTCCATAGCCGAGGCATATTTGATGTTCAGTTCTTCCTGCCCGGTCTCGGCCTCGCCCTTTGTGTTCTCAACCGGTATCCCCGCATTCCAAAGATGGTTGCGGATCGGTCGCATCACATGCTCTTCCTTGGTGGTCTGAAGGATGTGATAATCCTCGTTGTAGCCCGAGATCGGCTCTAGGTCTCGGAAGCCTTCCTTGCGGATCTGATCAAAGCTTTTCTCGAAAAGAAAGAACTCCAATTCGGTCGCACACATCGCGTCGTAGCCCATGGCTTTCAGCCGGTTCACCTGCTTTTTCAGGATCGAACGCGGAGCATGCGGTACTTCCTCATGTGTGTGGTGATCCAGTACATCGCACATCACCATCACTGTGCCCTCAAGCCACGGCACTGGGCGCAGCGTGCTCAGGTCCGGTTTCATGACATAATCGCCATAACCCCGTTCCCAGCTTGTTGAGGCGTAGCCGTCGGGTGTGCCCATCTCAAGATCAGTCGCCAGCAGATAGTTGCAGCAATGCGTTTCTTCCCATGCGCTTGCCACAAAATGTCCTGCGTGGAACCGCTTGCCCATCAGCCGCCCCTGCATATCCACCATACAGACCAGCACAGTATCGACCTCACCGGCATCGACCCTAGCCTTCAGGTCGTCCAAACGTGCTTCATTGCCCATCGTGTTTGTCCTTTGTCACCCTAAGAGACTGTAGTCTCTTGCTTGCGTTCCTGGCCGTTAGTCCTCGGCCGTGTCCTTTTCCATTTCCATAACCAACCGCGTTTCCAGAACCTGCCCGCTTTTGTAGAGGATCGGATAGGCAATGGCGGCGATGTGTCCGTGCAGGTCCCGCATGGCCCGCAAAGTCTCAAGATGCAGATCGCTAGACCGGAAGCTTTCAGTTTGCCCACGCTCCAGCCGTTTCAGATGCGCCTTTCGGCTTTGGCGCGACAGCCGTTTGACTTCGGCCTTGTCCAGCACCAGACGACGGGCGCAATCCATGTCGTCGACCAACAGGACATGACGCGCCAGCGAAAAGCTTTCCAGAACGGCGGCATGCAGATCCTTCAACTCTTTCCAACCTTGAGTGGAAAACTCGCTTCGTTCCGTGTGTTTGATCTGTGCGGTACGCGTCATCCGGTTCGACACCACGTCGCCCGCTGCCTCCAATCGGATGGCATATTCCACCAGACCACGCGCCGTTTTGACCTGCGTCTTGCTCATATTCTGACGTGGCATTCGCGCGACAAAGCGCCGGATGTCCGTCAGTTGTGCATTCACCCTTTCATCCTGCTGCCACAGGGCTGAAATGGCGTCGCTGTCATCCTTCTCGTAGATATCCAAAACCGGTCGGAACATGCGTTCGACCTGCGTGACCATTTGCAACAGCTCATGCCGGACCGAGGACATCGCCACCTTCGCTCCCGATGCGTCAGGCTCGCCCAGCGGGCTGAGCGCGTCTGAAAACTGATCCATCACATTTGTCTTGGCCTTGGGTTCGGGCAACAGCAGAGCAATCGGTTCTTCCATCCAGTTCACAAAGCCAGTGGCCAAAACAAAGACGGCCAAGTTGAACCCGATATGCGTCAGAATAAGCGACTGCCCTGCCCCAGCGACCATCAGCGCGTGGTGCGCGACAGTCACATTGACCACGATCAGCGTCACCAGCGCCGCACTCCCCCGCAGCAACAGGTTGGCAAGTGGAATACGCCGGGCCGAGATGGTCAGGTCGCGCGTCAGCCAAATCGGAATAATGGCTGAGCCCAAATTGGCCCCCAGCACCAAAGAGAGCCCTGCTGCAAATGGGATCGCGCCGATCTGCACGAGCGTCACACACATAAGGATCGTCGCAACCGAGCTGTGCATAACAAAAGCCAGCACCGCGCCAACAATAAAAGCGCTGAAATAGTCGCTTTCCAGATAACCCGCGATAGCTGGTAAAAAGGCGCTTTCGCGGATCGGTTCTACAGCGTCACGCAGAAACTGGAGCGAGATGAGAATGAATGCAATGCCCAGAACGATCCGCCCGATCAGACGCACATTAGACCGCTCGGATTTCAGATAGAGCCAGCCGCCCAGCGCCAGCAGCACCGGCTGCAACCATCCCAGATCGTAGGACAGTACCTGAATTACCAGCGCCGCGCCCAGATCGGCCCCCAGCACTCCGGCCAACGCGAGACCAAAGCTTACCATCCCCGCCGCCGCAAAGCCTGTCAGCAGAACCGTCACCGCAGCCGAGCTTTGCAGGATTGTGGCCAGAACCATACCGGCCCCACCTGCAACAAAGGTGTTCGAATGGCGCGTTAGGATAGATTGGAACAACGCGCCAAACCGACGTTCGATGCCTGTGCGCACCAATCGCACGGCAAACAACAGCAACATGGTCGCCGCAAAAATCTCGATTAAAAATCCTGCAATAGCCATCAGTTTTCACCCCGCCGTATAGGGTCGCGCTGTTGCACCCCCAAGTGTCCGCTTCCTATTCTCGTGATGAGAGATTGCATGCGAGGTGTCGTGTCCGTTGTTTCAATCCCGACGCACTATCTTTCGCGCGCGTCGGGACATTGGGTTTAGCTGTACCGATAAGGCCGTCCGGCCTTGAGCATTTCAGCGTTGTAGCGTTTGAAGATGTCGACAACCTTTGCCTTGGTTTCCGACTCGGCTGCGATCTCATCCCAGAACTTGACGGCGGCTTCTTCGACGGTTGCCCATTCCTCGTCCGGGATTGTGGTCAGCTTCAACTTGGTGCCGTTGACCCGCAGGTTGGCTTCGCCACCCCAATACCACCACTGCCGGTAATAGTGGGATTGATCACAACAGACCTTAAACAGAGTTTGCAGGTCCTCGGGCAGTTCGTTCCAGCGATCCATGTTGGCAAAGAAGTGACCTGCCCAGGCGCCAGAGATGTTGTTGGTCAGGAAATAGTTGGTCACATCGGCCCAGCCGACTGTGTAATCCTCGGTAATGCCAGACCATGCGATCCCGTCCAACTCGCCAGTCTGCACGGCGACTTCGATATCTTCCCACGGCAGTGTGACAGGCACCACGCCAAACTGGCTCAGGAACCGGCCCGCTGTTGGAAAGGTAAAGACACGCTTGCCCTGAAGGTCCGCAAGACTGTTGATCGGGTCCTTGGTTGCGAAATGGCACGGGTCCCAAGCACCGGCGCTGATGTGCTTGACGCCGACCTTGGAGTATTCCTCGTCCCAGATCTCGTTCAGGCCCCACTGGTTGAACAACACGGGCACGTCCAAAGAATAACGAGACGCAAAAGGGAAATAACCTCCGAAAACAGTGACTTCAGTCGGCGAGGCCATCGAGTCGTCGTCCGACTGCACCGCGTCGATGGTGCCCTTCTGCATGGCGCGGAAAAGCTCTCCTGTCGGGACCAGTTGATCGGCGTAGAACAGCTCGATCTGCATCCGGTCGCCAGCTATCTGGTTGAACATCTTGATCGCGGGGTCGATCACGTGCTCGGCCAGCGCTGGACCAGCATAGGTCTGCATCCGCCATGTAATGGTGTTCTGCGCCAGCGCGGGTGTAGCCAGCGGCGCGGCTGCAACGCCGACCCCTGCGGTTTGTAAGAACTTACGTCTTGTCGTCATGTTATTTTCCTCTCCGTTAAGGTTATCCGTGCCCTTTGGACGGGCATTCTTATTAATTTCCATAGACATAACCGGGCAGCCAAAGTGCGATTTCCGGGAATGCCATAATAATAATCAAGGCAAGCACCATCACGCCGACAAACGGAATGATCGAGCGGTAAATGTCTTTCAACCCAATCTCGGGCGGTGCCATCGCGCGCATCAGAAACAGGTTGTAGCCGAAGGGCGGCGTCATATAGGCGATCTGAGTGGTGATCGTATACAGCACCCCGTACCAGATCAGATCGAACCCCAACGCACCGACCAACGGTACGTAAAGCGGGGCCACGATCACCAGCATCGCGGTGTCGTCCAGAAACGTACCCATGACGATAAAGCTGAGTTGCATCAGGATAAGGATCATCCAGGGAGACAGGCCCAATTGCTCGGTAAACAGGTTCTCGATCGCTTTCACAGCGCCCAATCCGTCGAACACTGCGCCGAAACCCAGTGCCGCTAGGATAATCCACATGAACATGCAGGAAATCGCCAGCGTCTGCTTGGTGCAATCCTCGAATATTTTCCACGTCATCCGGCGTTTGACGACCGAAACAACCAGCGCTGTCAGCGCCCCAATGGCCGAGCTTTCCACCAACGATGTCCAGCCATTCACAAAGGGCACCATCATCGCCGCAAAGATGATCAGCGGCAGCGCCCCTGCCCCCAGCAGCCGAATTTTTTCGGACCACGGCACCTCATGCGCGTCTTCCATCGCGGGGCCAAGGTGCGGCTGAATGCGGCACCTTATCCAGATATACAGGATGAATAGCCCGGCCATCAGCAGGCCCGGAACGATGCCAGCCAACCACAGTTGCCCGACCGGTTGGCGGGCAATCATGGCGTAGAGTACCAGCACAACCGACGGCGGCACGAGGATGCCCAAACTGGAACCCGCCTGAATGACCCCGGTCACCATCGTTTTGTCATAGCCCCGCCGCAGCAGTTCCGGCAGAGCAATGGTTGCGCCGATCGCCATGCCTGCGACGCTTAGACCGTTCATGGCCGACACCAGCACCATCAGGCCAATCGTTCCAATCGCCAGCCCGCCATTCACCGGCCCCATCCAAACATGGAACATTCTATACAGATCATCAGCCAAGCGGCTTTCCGACAGCACATATCCCATGAAGATGAACATCGGCAGCGTCAGCAGCGGGTACCATTTCATCAGCTTCATCGCGGCTGAGAATGGGATGTCCTGCCCGCCCGTTCCCCACAGCGCCAGTGCCGCGATGGTGGCGACTGCACCAATCGCGCCAAAGACGCGCTGGCCGGTGAACAGCATCAGCATCATCAACGCGAACATGAAGATGGCGATAAATTCCTGGCTCATGCCCGCGCCACCCCGATCTCCTGCCCGTTAATCCGAGCTATGTCTTTGAAGAATTCCGATATCGCCTGCAGCAGCATCAGGAAAAAGCCGAACACCATGATGGCTTTGATCGGCCAGATATAGGGGCGCCACGCGGTGGATGATCGTTCCAGCCGACCGATCTCTTCGCTGCCTGTGATCAGGTCGATGAAATAAGAGAAAGGCTCATCGCCCCAATAGCCAAGGCTATAGGCGGTCGAGCCAAGCCCGCCGTAAAACAAAACGCCAAGATACAGGATCAGCATGATGACGGTAAAGGCGTCGAACCAGGCTTTCTTGCGTGGGCTCCAATTGTGGTAGAACAGGTCCATCCGCACGTTCGAGCCCAGTTGGATCGAATACGGCCCACCTACGATGTAATAGGTCACCATCGCGAACTGCGCCATTTCCAGCGTCCACAGCGATGGCAGGAAGAACGTTTTTGAGATCGAGGACCACAGCAGGATTCCCATCATCACAAAAAGGCCCCACATCATCACACGACCGATCCGGTAGTTGACCGCATCAACAACACGAACATATGCCGCCATCGCGCGGATCACGCCGCCTCGCCTTCCTGAAACGCGGTCAGAGTCTGGTTGATCCACTGCACCAGATATTCGGCCATTGCACGTTGTTGATCCGGTGTACGGATCAGATCGTTGCGCACCTCGATCATTACATTGGGCAATGCATTTGGATGGGCGTGCACGTCCAGAGTATGGGCAACACCATCCGTGGCAGAATAGGGCTCGTTCAGGCGGGTCACATATGGCGCGTTTACGGGTGCGGTTTCCATCATCGCCAATGCAAACCGATCGTCGCGCCCGTGCAAAACGCCCAGCTCAACCTCTCTGTGCTGCCCATGGTAGACCGGTGTGAAGCTGTGCATCGTCACCATCACTTTCAACGAGGACCGGTTTTGCGCGACTTCCTCCGAAAGAGCGCCCGAAAATGGAAGATACACATTCTCGATCCGGGATTGCCGCTCTTCTGGTGTCATCGAAATATTGGCGGGAATTTCAAACTGCTCGCTTTTGACGGGCATAGCGCCCGCAGCTTCGGGTGGACGATTGCAATCATAGACCAATCGCGAAACGCCGCCGTGAACCAACGGCGCAGACATAAGTTCCGCCATATGTTGTGCCACGCCCAGCGCGCCGGGGTCCCATGCGATGTGGCTTTGCCGCGCCTCGGCTGTCAGCCCCATGTCACCCAAAAAACCCGGGATGCGGTTCGACGCATGCTCACACACCAGCAATACCGAAGGTGCGCCATCCGCCTTTTCCGTATGAACAACAGTTCCGAAGTCCAATGTGCCGTCCTGCGATTCCGTGAAAGATATCTGTGGAAAAATTTTCACACGAAGCATTCACCTGTCAATAACTTTCCTGTATAAATCCAACCACACTTGATGGCAGTGAAAAATTTTTCACACAATCGCATAAAACCTAGTCGAGAGGACCTTTCAGTGCGGGTGATGGACAGGCTGCTGGCCCATAAGGATGAAATGACCCCGTCCGAGAGGCAGCTGATCAGCGTCCTTTTGGACGATTATCCAATCGCGGGCTTGGGAACCATTACAGAGCTGGCCGGCGCGGCCTCGGTTTCAACGACCACCGTGGCGCGGATGCTGCAGAAGACAGGTTTTGATGGCTATCCTCACTTCCAGGCCGCCCTACGCAGCGAAGTGAAAGAGATGATTTCGGACCCCATCGCCAAGCGTGATGTATGGCAAAATGACCTGCCCGAAGAGCACATCCTGAACCGCTATTCCCAGCAGGCGCTCGCCAATCAGAAGCGCACGATTGATGAGGTCGACCCCGCAGAGTTCGATAGTTTTTGCAGTCTCCTCAGTGACCCAGACCGTCGTATCTTTATCACCGGAGGGCGCATCACCGGCACGCTGGCGCAATACCTTTACCTGCACTTGCAGATGATCCGGCCAGATGTCCGGTTACTGCCCTTCGCGGCATCGTGGACTCATGATCTGCTGGATGTACGCAAAGGTGACGTGCTGATCGCGTTGGATGTTCGGCGTTATGAAAACTCGACCATGTTGATCGGGCAATTGTGCCAGGAACGCGGGGCAGAGGTTGTGCTGTTCACCGATCAGTGGCGTTCGCCTATTCATCGGCTGGCCAAGCACACTTTTGCGGCCCGGATTGCGGCACCTTCCGCGTGGGACTCGATGTCGGCCATTCTGATGCTTATGGAATGCGTGATCGCCGAAGTTCAGGAGCGCCTTTGGGATTCGGTCAAAGAGCGCACCGATGAGCTGGAACAGGCGTTTGACCGCACCAAGCTGTTCCGAAAATTCGGTCAAAGCACGGGCTCGTAACAGCAACACGGTACAACTGACCGTGAGGAGTGTTGCCAGCACGAATGTGCGCAGTCACTTTGGTGCCATGAATTTTGTGACCGAGAACCAACTGCCCCTTCTGATCCTGTTCTTTGTGGTGGGATCGATTGGAACCGCCTTTCTGTTCCGCAAACCGGCAGGCCACAGGGCGTGGAAGCTGGCCGATCTGGTCTGGGTGGTTCTGGGCGGCATCGGCGCGCTGGTGGCAGTGCTGGCAGGGCTTTACACCGCAGACAGTTCGCGACTGGACCGGCAGATCGACGTGGCCTATGCCGCGACGCTGGCCTTTGCCCGCGACGCTGCCCGGTTCCGGCTGCGCTTCTGTGACCCCGCTTATGACCCCGATACAGCCGTTCTGTGCGACAAGGTCGAGTTTCTGTCTGCCTCAACCGCCAGCAATGCTGACCTGCCCCTGTTCATCGCCGTGACCAATGAGGTCGCGCCGCTGCAAGGGCTGCATTTCCTGTTCGGACGGCAAGAACGGGACGAGGTGGACCAAATGGCTGCTAAGGCCGACGCGTTCAATATCGACCAGTTTCTGGTCTTCACCACGCTGGACGACGCAACGCAGGCTGCCATTGACAACATGCGCCGCAAGGTGCCCGCCATTGCAGGCGACTATTTGATACTGGCCCAAAGTTACGATGATCTGGTTGAACAGGTTGGGAAACTGAAAGACGAATGGGAATACCTGCAAGCGAATGCGCATATTCTGGTGTTGCAGATTGTTGCGCTGTGTCTGGTCAGCTTTGCGGCACCCTTCCGGCTGGGCAAGTCCATTGTCGAACTGCGAACGACCCTTAGCGCCGATAAGCCTGCGCCAGCCTCTCAGGATCAGCGCCCAGAAAATACCGCGTCAGTGTCCACAGATTCCGCGCCCCCCGACGCAACCACCCCGCCCGTGCATAGCGGTCCGCACTCGTGACGGCGCGGGTGTCCAGCAATGTAACACCGGGTAAACGACGCACCAAGGCCACATCCTCCATCAAAGGCTGATCCGGGTACCCCCCGACTTTTTCATAGAGGCGGCGCGGAACCAGCAGCCCCTGATCGCCGTATGGCAGCGCGAAAACCCGGCTGCGCAGGTTGGCCCAGCCTGCAACCCAACGCGGCCAGAACCCTTTGGCGCAAAAGGCCAAGTGAAAAGCGGCGGGTTTGCCCGAACGCATGTGTTCACCCACCTCCATGCTCCACCCCTCCTGCAACACAGTGTCGGCATGCAGGACCAGCAACCACTCGCCTTTGGCCTCGGAACATCCGCGGCGCAACTGCCCCCCGCGCGACGGCGCACCGGTGACGATCTTGGCCCCGGCCTCATCCGCGATTTCAAGCGTCACGTCGGTCGATCCACCATCGGTGACAATCAGTTCACGGATCAGGCCCGTATGCAGCCCTTCCATCAGGGCTGGCAACGACTCCGACAGGGCTTGGGCCGCATTCAGAGTCGGGATGACGATGCTGATCGGAGCTGACAATGCGGATACCCTCTGGTCATGGCGGCGCGAACTCCTATATCACGGGGCCGAGGGAAAAGACGAGGACCGCCCCATGCCCAATCGACGTATTCTGCGCCTGAGTGGCTCGGACACTGACAGCTTTCTGCAAGGATTGGTGACCAATGACATTGCCGGGCTGCAGAACGGGTTGGTTTACGCCGCGCTGCTGACCCCACAGGGCAAGTATTTGGCGGACTTCTTTTTGAAACGCGACGGCGACACGGTTCTGCTGGATGTTTCTGAGGGTATCGCAGACGGGTTCGTCAAACGGCTGAGCATGTATAAACTGCGCGCCGATGTTGCGATCGAGGACAGCGGACTGAACCTGCAACGCGGCACCGGCCCCGCGCCCGCGGGCGCCCTGCCCGATCCCCGACATGCGGAAATAGGCTGGCGGGCCTATACCACCGAACCCGAAAGCGACGATGGCACCGATTGGGACGCCATCCGCGTGCGCCACTGTATCCCTGAAACCGGCATCGAACTCACGCCCGACAGCTATATCCTGGAATCGGGTTTCGAAGGTTTGAACGGCGTCGATTTCAAAAAGGGCTGCTATGTTGGGCAGGAAGTCACCGCGCGGATGAAGCACAAGACCGAGTTGCGCAAAGGGCTGCGCAGCGTGCGGGTTGACGGCTCGGCGCCGGCCGGCACAGAAATCACGTCCGGCGGGAAACCAGCGGGCACACTGTATACTCAGTCAAATGGTCAGGGGATCGCGTATCTGCGTTTTGATCGCGCGACTGGAGACATGCAGGCTGCAGAAGCCACCGTGACACTCGAACCCTAATATGTTGCCAATCCGGCACGACTAACCATCGACCAATCGCTGCACTGTTTGAACCCGACATGTGGCGCTGCCACACTATGCACAGTTCAATGAACGGATGCACAAATGTTGAAATTGTATCGCGCGATCTGGCGCGTCAGTGCCGGGCGGCAGGTCATCCTTATCATCTTGTCCATCGCCATCGCAGCCCTTGCTGCGGTGCCGCTGGAGTTTCAACGCGATATCATCAACCACCTCACCTCGGACGACATAAGTACCGAGCGGCTTGTCTACCTGGGCACAGGCATGATGTCTGTCATCCTGCTGAGCCTGGCGCTGAAATGGCTGTTGGGATTTCGCGCGGGCACATTGGGCGAAGACATTATCCGATTGATCCGTCAGCGGCTATTGCTGCGATCGGCTGATTTGCATGAAACCGGTGAAACAGTGCGCAAAGGCACCATGACAACCGCTATCTCGGCCGAGGCCGAGGAACTGGGTAAATTTGCGGGCGGCGCGTTTTCTGATCCGGTTGTGCAGATCGGCACGTTGATCAGTGTGATCGGATATATCTCGGCAACGCAGCCGGGGCTGGGAATGATCGCCTTTTCCATGATCGTTCCCCAGATCGTTATCGTGCTGGTGTCCCAGCGCAAAGTGAACATCTTCGTCGCCGAACGTGTACGCATTCTACGCAGCGCGACCGACAAACTTACAATCGAAGATATAGACACTGCCGCACGCGACGTCGAAGCTCAGTTCGACGATATCTACAACACCCGCCGCCGCATGTTCTTGTGGAAGTTATCCGCCAAGTTTTTGCTGAGCGTCATCAACGGCGCAGGTACCGTCGGTGTCCTGATGCTGGGTGGGTATCTGGTTCTGAACGGGAAAACGGATGTCGGTACGGTGGTTGCTGCAACCAGTGGACTGGGGCGCATTCAAGGCCCCACAGCCTTTTTGATCGCATTCTATCGTCAAGTCAGCGCCAACCGCATCAAGTACGAACTGATGCTGGAACTGTTCGGCCCCAACCCGGAACGCTATCGGCAGGTGAAAAGCCGGCGTTAAAAAAAGACCGCAGGGCCTTTGCCGCTGCGGTCTTGAAACGCGTCCAACGGGCGTGACCTCACGCGCGTTCGGAATATTCCATGGTTTCGGTGTTCACAACGATCATTTCGTCCTGACCGATGAACGGCGGCACCATTACCTTGACGCCATTGTCCAGAATCGCCGGTTTGAACGAGTTCGCGGCGGTCTGACCTTTGACGACCGGCTCGGTCTCGACAATCTTGCAGGTCACCTTTTGCGGCAGCGTCGCATTCAGCGCCTCGCTTTCATAGAACTCGACCACGATGGTCATGCCGTCCTGCAGAAACGGGCGGCGTTCGCCCAGCAGGTCCGAAGGCAGTTCAATCTGCTCGTAAGTCTCGGAATCCATGAACACCAGCATACCATCGGATTCGTACAGGAACTGCTGATCCTTCTGCTCCAGACGTACGCGCTCGACCTTGTCCGCCGAACGGAACCGTTCGTTCAGTTTTGAGCCGTTGCGCAGGTTGCGCAGCTCGACTTGCGCAAAAGCGCCGCCTTTACCGGGCTTTACGTGATCTACTTTGACAGCGGCCCACAGCCCGTCGTTATGCTCAAGCACATTGCCGGGGCGAATTTCGTTCCCATTTATCTTGGGCATGACATAAATCCTTCACAAACGGTTGATGCGTCAGTTCCCGTCCCTATATCTGGCGGGACCACACCTGACAAGACAACGACACCTAGTGCTGCACTTGCAGCAAGCCATGCAAGTGACGCAACGCAACTATGCATTTTAGCTGTATCCGAATCACACCTAATAGGTCATAAGGACCCTCACGCCGAAAATGCAAGAGCAAGAACAACAAGGAAGACGAGATGAGAGATTTCGTTGACGGCACTGCCTTTAACAATGAGCAAGGCAATCGTGCACGCAAACTTTTCGCGGCCGTTGTGTTGGCTGCACTGGATGACGCTATCGCCGATGACAAGAAATACGGCAATGGCCCTGAACAAATCGCCCGTTGGGCACGTTCGCGCGATGGTCGCGAAGTGCTGTCCTGTGCGGGTATCGACCCGAACGAACGGGTTGTCAGCGGACTGATGGAGTTCGTAGGTCGTGGCGTGCGCACCTCGGTTGCGCTGTCGCGTGAAGAAAGCGAGCGTCGCAACGCCGCTCAGCAAGCTGAAGCCGCCTAATCTAAGGCGATTTCTGAAGGAAAAAGCGCGCTCCCGCACACCGGGGCGCGCTTTTCTTTTGGGCCGGTTAAAAGAACAAAAGCCATTGGCGCGCGACCCATAATTCGGCGGCCAATAGCAAGGCAAAGAACAGTTTGGCGGCTACCGACAGCCCTCTGTTCCACAGCACCACATAAGCCCCCACGCAGATCGCTACGGATATCGGCGCCACCCAAAGCGCATGGTGCGTACTGTCCCAATAGCTGATCGGGCTATGGAAAACCCAGTCGCTAAGCGGCCAGAACTGCGGACGTCCGTCGCCCGCATGCAGTATGAAATCCATAGCCAGATGCAACAGACCCGCAGACGCCATCACCGTCAGAAATCGCCACCCGCGCCAGAGGCCAAACGCCAAAGCCAGCCCCCATAGGATAAAGGAATTGTCGACGGCAAACACGGTCTGCCAGGCGGTCGAAAAATATAGCTCGTCAAACACTATCTGGGGCGGAATGTTCAGAACATATAGCGACACCCCAGCCATCACATAAAGAGACAGATCAGGCAGCAGAGATCCCAGTACCGCCGCCCAAAGGATCGGCCCCTTAGCTGGCCGCGCGAATGCGGCGGCACCGATCAAAAGATGCGAGGGCGTGTTCATCCGGGCTTTCCCTTTGTCCCCAAATCAGGTCATCTGCGCGTCAACGTATAGGAGACGACCATGGTTCGCGCCATCATGATTCAGGGCACTGGCAGCAATGTCGGGAAATCGGTTTTAGTGGCCGGGCTTGCGCGCGCCTATACGCGACGCGGGCTAAAGGTGGCTCCGTTCAAGCCGCAGAACATGTCGAACAACGCAGCCGTCACCGAAAACGGCGGAGAGATCGGTCGCGCGCAGGCCTTGCAGGCGCGTGCAGCCAAACGCCCCACTCACACGGATATGAACCCGATCCTGTTAAAGCCGGAGACCGACACCGGCGCGCAAGTCATCGTTCAGGGACAGCGCGCAGGCACCATGAAAGCGGGCGATTACCGCAAGGACAAATCGAAACTTCTCGGCGCTGCGTTAGAGAGCTTTGACCGCCTCTGCGCTGATGCCGATCTGATACTGATCGAAGGTGCGGGCAGCCCTGCCGAGACCAACCTGCGCAAGGGTGACATCGCCAACATGGGCTTTGCCTGTGCCGCCCAGGTGCCGGTGGTTTTGGTCGGTGACATTCACCGCGGTGGCGTGATCGCTCAGATCGTTGGAACTCAGGCGGTACTGGATGCAGGTGATCTCAAGATGATCAAAGGCTTTGCCGTCAACCGCTTCAAGGGCGATGTATCCCTATTTGACGAAGGGCGCGATGACATTGCCGCGCGCACCGGCTGGCCCTGTATGGGCGTTGTGCCTTGGTTCAACGACGCGTGGAAACTGCCTGCCGAAGATATGATGGACATCCGGTCCCACAGTGGTGGCGCCTGCAAGGTCGTCGTACCGCAACTGGAACGAATGGCCAATTTCGACGACCTCGACCCGCTGTCCGCCGAACCCGGTGTCACGGTCGAGATCATCCCGGCCGGACGCCCCCTGCCCGGAGATGCAGACCTCGTGCTGTTGCCCGGCAGCAAATCCACCATTGGTGATCTGGCGTATTTCCGGGCGCAGGGTTGGGACATCGACCTATACGCCCATGTCCGTCGCGGTGGCCATGTGCTGGGTTTGTGCGGCGGCTATCAGATGTTGGGTAAATCCATCGACGACCCGGACGGCGTCGATGGCCGTCCGGGGAAGGTTGAGGGCCTTGGCCTGCTGGACGTGACCACCATCATGGCAGGGAAAAAGCAGGTCACCTTGCGCACCGCGCGAACAGTTCCGACCGCCCTGCCTGTAACAGGGTATGAGATTCACATGGGTCGTACCGAAGGCCCCGACTGCTCTCGCGCTTGGCTTGAGATCGAGAACCGCCCGGAAGGCGCTGTCGATAAAACCGGGCGCATTCGCGGCAGCTATCTACACGGTATTTTCACATCCGACGCGTTTCGCGCCGACTATCTGACGCAACTGGGGGTTAAATCGGACCTGGCCTATGAAGACGGGGTAGAAGACACGTTGGACGCTCTGGCGGACCATCTTGAACAACACATGAATCTAGATCATCTGCTGGAACTGGCTCGTGAACCAAAGCGACCGTAAGGCTTAATCCAGTTTCTGCTCGGCCAGCGCCCGGTAGATCTCGCGCCTCACCATCTTACGGACATTGCGGGTTATGCGTTGGCCCAGCACACCTTGCAATTCCTCCCGCACGACCTGAGCAATCAGACTGCGCAGCATATCCTCATCTAAGGTCAACGACGCGGTCTTTACCTTACCATCATCAGACAACGGTTCCTCGGCAAGGTTGGGTTTCTCTGCAGGGGCTTGGCGAGGGCTTCTGACAAATGTCGCAACCGGGGCAGGTTCAGGCTCCTGCTCCACGGGTGCTTTTTCAACTTCCGAACTTCTGGCACCCGCGTTTTTGGAATCGATCAGGGCAAACTCTTCCTCGGCCCCCCAGACCAAAGTCGCATTTGGCGTTCCAGCATATTCGTCGTCACTGTCGCCGTCCGGCTCCCACTGATCTTCGGTTTTGGCGATTGCGGTTTCCAAAGCCTCGATTTTAGCACTCAGACTTTCAACCGGATCGCTTTTCGGCGCGGGGTGAGGCTGCTGCGCGCTTGACGGTTCCGCGTGCCGTACGATGTCGCAGGCTTTTAGGACCATCGGTTTCACCGAATCCTCAATATGGTACAACGCTTCGCCCCTTGAGGAATGTGTAGGTTCCTCGACACGCACGTCATCGCCAACCCGCAGTGCATCAGTCAAAACCAATCTGCCGGGTTTTCGTGCAATGATCGTCGATTGCACGGTCTCTGGTTTTCGATTGTCTTCGTTCACCAAACGCTTGATCGAGGACAAGACGTCCTCGATTCCGGTTCGTACGACTTTATCCGTCATTGCTCTCTACCGCTCTATCCTCAAGAGCGAGTTTAGCCAAACAAGCCGGACCTCACAACAGGTAGTGTTGACGCTCTAGTCCCGGCGCAATGCTTTGAGGACGCGATCCAGATCCTTGCTTTGCTTACTGACCCGAGCCGGAGCCTTCTTCACCAGGTTGTAGTACAGGGTCGGGTCATAGATCTGCACGGCCAGCCCCAGACGTTCTGCTGTCAACAATCCTTGGGCCTGCAGCAACTGATACGCGGACCGTGAGCGTTCAACGCGCGATCTGACTTCAGCCAGCTGCGCATCCAGCAAGTCCTGCTGAGCATTCAAAACATCCAGCGTTGTCCGCGCCCCAAGTGTTGCCTCCTCCCGGATACCATCAAAGGCAACCTGCGAAGCTCGGACCCGCTCGGTTGAAGCCCTCAGGCTGGCTGAAGCGGCCTGAAAAGAAGAATAAGCGTCAACAACACCCTGAGTGATGTTCTTCTGAACATTTAGAAGGTTGGCACGCGATGCGTCCCGAGTCGCCATGGACCGACGCACGTTGGCAGCCAATCGGCCGCCGGCATAAATCGGCTGATTGAAACGAAGCTCTATGGATGCATCTTCAAGGCTATCATCATTGTCATAGCTTTCACGTATACCTGCATCCGCATTCAAACTGACATTTGGACCCAGATTCGCACGCTGCTGCTGAACCCGCAGATCGAAAGAACGCACCTCGTGCTGCGCCGATAGAATGGCTGGATGATTTCGCTGAGCCAGTGCAACAGCCTCACCTTCAGACCGCGGCAGGTTGGGTAGTGCAGGAAAGCCCCCCGTACGTCCGGGCGCCTTGCCGACCGCATTCACATATTCGGCCTGTGCTTGCACAAGAAACCCGCGTTCGACCGCCAGATCCGCTTGGGAACTGGCAAGCTGAGCCTCGGAAAGTGCGACATCGGTACGGGTTACTTCCCCGACTTCGAAACGATCCTGAGAGGCCCGGAGCTCCTCGGCCGATACTTCGACGTTGTTCGTCCTGATCTGGACTGCTTCTTCTTGCTCCAAAACCAGAAAATAAGCGTTGGCGGCACGGAACAGAACGGACTGTTCAATATCGAGCAGGGTTTGCCGCGTCGACAAAACGATTTCCTGCGCCGACTGCTTGCCTAACACCGAAAAGCCGCCATCGTAGATCAACTGGCTTAGCGTTAGCCCGGTAAAAAATTCACTTGGCTCATCTCTGGCCACGCCTGTAGATGTAGAGGATCGTCTGTAGTCTTGGCTGACGGTCACGGCCCAGTTGATGATCGGGCGTAGTGCCGACAGTGCAATTGCAACGTCTTCATCAGCCGCACGCAGCAGCGCCCGGTTCTGTTCCAGCAAACCACTTGTGTTGTAAGCTCCAATAAAAGCATCCGTCAGATTATCCGCCCAAGCGGCACGACCGGGCATTGCACTCAGCGCTATCCCCGCCGTTAATGCCAACGCCTTCACAAACTTCGCACCCGTTCTTACACGCATTACGAAATCCTTCTCAAACCAAAATTACACTGCTCTGGGCGCAGTTTGCGCGTATGTTTTCAACTAATCAAGGCAGCTTTAGAATATGCGCAGGAACTATAGCGAAAATGCACACTCTGTGCGAAATGTCTGCAAAATCGGGGCGTTGGCGTTAAATGCGTGACGCCATGTAACTCTGCCGCCAGATTTGTGTCCGATCCGAACTATGCCCAGTTCACCCTCGACGAACAGGCATGCAATGCGACCGTGATCCTTCAGTTGCGCAATCAATTCGTCAGGGACCTGCTCCACCCCGCCCTGAACCATGATGACGTCATAGGGGCCGTGCTCGGTCGCGCCTTGTTGAAGAGGTCCCACATGCACGATCGCATTGTCGGCGTCCGCCTCCATCAGGATTGTCTGCGCCTCGGCGGCCAATTCTTCATCTTCCTCAACAGCAACCACCAGCTGCGCCATGCGCGCCGCAACTGCGGTGGAATACCCCAGCGCCGGTGCAATATCCAAAACCACCTCGTCGTTCGAGATGTTCAGGATATCCAGCATCTTTGCCAGGGTCCGCGGTTCAAGCAGATAACGCCCGTTTCCAAGGTCAATCACACCCTCGGCATAAGCAGTCTCGCGCTGCGCGTCCGGCACAAAATTCTCGCGCTTAACAGTGAGCATAGCGTCAATGATGGGAAACTTCGTAACATCCGAGGGTCGAACTTGTGTATCAACCATCGTGCGGCGCCGAGTTGCGAAATCTGTCATTGGATCGCTCACTTTTAATCCCAAGTATGTCCGGCTTGTGCCATATCCGGACGAAACCAGCAACGGCCCTGACGTGGAAAGTTCTATCGGATAGCAAGAACTTGGGACGGCATTGCGCCGCACACCAAAAGTAGATCGAGGTTTTTTACGCCCCACCTACTGGACGCCCCAAAAGAAAGGTGTTAAAACCCCTGCCACACCACGGCAAGTATTTGATATTACTTGAAAAGGCGAGTTGGCGGAGTGGTGACGCAGCGGATTGCAAATCCGTGTACACCGGTTCGATTCCGGTACTCGCCTCCAATCCTCAAGCCGTTGATACGGCTGCGGAAAATGAAACGAAAGGCTACCAACCATCCGTGTACACGGATTTTGAGGGTATGCCTGTGAAGATTAAGCACGCAATCGACCGTTACAAGACCGACCACCTGTCCACAATCAAGACGGGTGCGGAACGCTACACCCAACTGTCTCGCATCCTGCAAGACCATATGGAAACCGACGTTTCATCCATCACGAATGGTGATCTGTCGGACCTGCTGTCGAAGTGGAAAACCGCCACGCGGAATCGGTATCGATCCGCTCTGACCCATTTCTGGCGGTACTGTCGCGCAAACGACTGGACCGGGCTGCATCCGACCATGATGCCAGCACGTGAGGCACCACGCGATGCGGTTCTGTCTCTGGGCCAGCTACGGGCCTTGTACGATGCCGCACCCTATCAGGGCCAAGCGTGGGCGCAGTTCCTTCGGTTGCTCATTCTGACCGGGCAACGAGAGTCGGACCTGAAGCGGTTCTGTCCCAATCGGTTGCAAGGTCAGGACATGCACCTACCGACGTCTAAAAACGGCACCAGCCACATCGTACCGTTGGCGCCACGGGCGTTTGTGCTGGGTGGCATGATGCCGAATATGTTTGCTGAGTTTGCCACCACGGCACACGTCAAAAAACGCTGGTTTCAGTCCGCATTCATCCCGTGCAAACAGTACCAGCTACGCGACATAAGGCGGTCGTTCGCCACGCATCTGGCCGATGACGGGCAGGATGAAAACGACATTGATCGGATCTTGAACCATCAGGCCGCATCGACCCGCCTTGGCGTTGCTCGGACCTACAATCGTTCGCGCCGCCTCACGCAGCGACGGGCCATCATGGGCCGCTGGGAAGCGTTGTTGTTTCCAACTGGTTAACCACCCGTTGTCCCCAGTAATTTTAAGTTATCCACAAAAGTGACGCTGGACCATGAGTCTTGCAACGTACAGACTGGGTCCATGGGCAGTTATGCTCTGGACCTGATCGACGTTATCACCGTTTTAGGAACGATAGCTTCGATTGCAGGATTGGTCGTCACGCTGCGAAAACTTCGCGACAAGTAGCAGCGCAACGACCCAAGCCGTGCTGATCTAACAGCACATAACTAAATCGAGCAGACGGACACTGGTTACAGTGTCCGTCATGACTCACACTAGCCACAGCTTCACATCGGCATCAAGTGGGGCGCAAATCTTAAGGCTAGATTTAGTACGGAATTAACCCAGCTGCTCTAAGTACCGAAACCGATTGCGTCCAAATAATAAACAAGATCAGCAGAACGGACAAAAAATAGAGGAAGGACGCGAACAGAATTGACCATGGATTTTCCTGCGCAGAAAGTTCGTATGCGGCACTAGACCCACGTTGCACCACTTGCACATTGTCAAGTTTAGTTTGATCATCTTTCATTTGCTCATGAAAAGGTTTCGAAGCCTTCTTCCACGCTAAAAAAATTTGGCTCAGCATTTGATGCACACCAAGGTCTGACAGAGATTTTCCCTCCTTCACAGCTTGCAACCTCAAGGTCCAAAAGAAAGCCCAATCAACTAGGTCTTGTGTTGGAGTTTCGAAAAAATTCTTGTTTCTTTCATTAACATACTCTTCCTTCGACATTTGCTTGACAAGTTCTGGCGCACGAACCTGGTAAGCCAGGTTAGCTAGAACCGCGCATAGCGAGGCAAGAAACGCCCAAGCCCATACTAACGGTAAATTGGGATCGACCGATTGAAGTCCTGTTTCCGCGGAAAGCAACATTTCAACTGATAAGTTTGGACTAACCTCAATCGCTCGTTCAACTTCAATGCGTCGAAGAACAAAGTACTCGTTGTAAGATGAAATGGCTCCACGTGCGGTTGGCCACAAAGCGGCGAGAAAGGGAACAAAAAGCAACATGAAGTATGATGCTCTTGTAAGAATTGTAAGTTCGCCAAGCGTACGCGCAAATTCCCAATTCAAAACTACCTTAAGGGCTTTGAATTTCTTCCAAAAAGCTATCATGACTTCATCACCAGTTGAATTGGCTAAGCCTTAGTTTGGAAAGAGTAATTTGCCAACCCCCCATTGACCAGCGGGGCGATAATATCGGTTGACTTGCGCGTGAACAAAAATAGAACATATCATCATGAAAAAATGGCCCCGAACTATTCCCTACGACTTACGATGCCGACTGGAGTCGCTGCACGAGTATCGCAGCGCACCAAGCATCCAGACGCAATGGGGTGAAGTACTACAATGGCTGGAAAAGCACGGGGTGGAACCGCCAGATCATGCTTTACCGACAGAACCAGAACTGCGCGGTCCAGTTGGGCATAGTTGATTGGCTGATACCCGTTGGTGTATTTTCGTCAGCTTTTGTATACCTGCCGCATGGAGAAAGCGAAGACATGCTCGAAGTGCGGCGAAGCCAAACCTCTGGTACACGGTCGTCAGTGCCAAGACTGTAGAAATCAAATTGCTAGAAACCGTAGGCGGGCCAAAGCGGCGACGAAGCCCAAACCTATCTGCGAAGTCTGCGGCTGCGAGTTTGAAAAAACAGGAAATAACCAAAAAATCTGTAATTCCGACGCCTGCAAAAAGGCACAGATGAGGGAGT
Organism: Ruegeria sp. AA6; assembly: GCF_056542865.1. Taxonomy (NCBI): domain Bacteria; kingdom Pseudomonadati; phylum Pseudomonadota; class Alphaproteobacteria; order Rhodobacterales; family Roseobacteraceae; genus Ruegeria; species Ruegeria sp. AA6. The sequence goes on along the minus strand of NZ_JBQGAN010000002.1, from coordinate 2,027 downwards.
TTCAAGCGGACTTTAGGAAAACAGAGAAATACAGTTCTTGGTACGCTGATTTTTATGGGACAGGTTTGCCACCCGGAGCCGCAAAAGTGGCGGCTGCTGAAAGAGCTGCAAGCATGACGCCCGAAGAAATACGGGAACGCTACAACAAGTACGCTAAGAAGTGGCGCGAAAGTAACCGCCATACCTTTAACGCTAAAGCTGCCCGTCGCCGAGCGGCAGTTCGCGACGCAATCCCACCCTGGCTGAACGATGAACATCATGCTCAGATCGCAGAGTTTTACGCCGAGGCTCAGCGTTTGTCAGAAGTCACAGGTATCCCTCACGAAGTAGATCATATTTGTCCATTGGTGAACGACAACATCTGCGGCTTGCACGTGCCTTGGAACCTCAGTGTCCTTCCGATGGCCGACAACCGCTCCAAAGGTAATAAGATAGAATAGGTAAGCCTTTGGCTTTTCGCTCAACGCCAGCAACAAAAGAATGGCCAAGCAGTGGGCTTTGCCTTCTCGCTAGCCCGGCCTAACTACCTAACGTGTGTTGTACCACCAACACTCAGCCCCACCGGAGTTTCAGCTACGCTGCTGGTCCCCGGCAGCTAGCCAGCAAAGCCGGTGGGGCTTACTACTCTATCAATGTCTTCCCCCGTCTTAGTTGCGTCCCTAGTTCGGGCCGAGTTAGTCAACTGTTTTTCTTAATTTTTGGCAGTAACTAGAAACCTTTTGACCCAAAATCGAAAGCAATCAGGCCGACCCCAATCCTAAATCTACCAAATCTTGCAGTTGTTTAGCGTTGGGATTGTTGTGCCTATGGAACTAATTGTTTTGATCGTTATATTTGGCGGATTGTTGATTAAGGTCACTGGTTCAAGTCGGTCTATAGGTCGCTCCGTTGGAAGTGCAGTTGGTCGTTCCAGCCGGAGAAAAACCTCCCAAAAGCCAACAGTTCAACCGACTAAACAACGAACTGTTCTAAAACCAGTAATTCGACCTAACAATCGGCGACCCATCCAAAAGCCAGCATATTCAATCCCAGCAATGCCAAAGAGCATGATGCTGCATGGGCGTGCCTATGTGATTGATGGAGACACGATACGAATAAATGGAACAAAAATTCGTTTGGCTGGAATTGATGCTCCAGAATTGGACATGCCATATGGCCAAAAATCGAAATGGGCGATGGTCAACATCTGCAAGGGACAGATCATCACCGCAGAACTTGATGGGGAAAGGTCTTATGATCGACTTGTAGGTACATGCTATCTACCCGATGGTCGCGACATAGGTGCAGAATTAATCAAACAAGGATTGGCTCTTGATTTGCCAGAATTTTCTCGTGGCAAGTATCGCCATTTAGAGCCAAATGGAGTGCGGCGAAGATTGGCAAACGGCCAGTTCGGGCATGCTTCAATCCACATTCGACAGCAGACGACGATAAAGGTGAGACGTAACTGAAACCTTGCCGCAACGCACCGTCGCTACAACTGCAATGGGGAGAGGTGCTGGAATGATTGGAAAAGCACGGGGTGGAAACACCCGATAAGACTTTACCGACCGAACCAGATTAAAAGGTCCGGTCGGCAACTGGTTACAGAAAACTCGTTACCCCCTCATCCCCCAAAAACCCGCATTGTTCGGAGGGAAACCAATTGAACGACGCGGGCTTTAGTATTGGGATAAATGTGTTACGCGTCCGACTGACAGGCGGATCATTCATGTCGCAGTAAGGTCGCCCAGCTCACAAACCTAGAAAATCGCAATGATTGACTTCGCAATTAGTTACTATTGCTAAACGCCTAGTTTCAAACAAACCTCAAAAACGCCTTACCTACTGGTCCATCGCCAATTGGGAGTTTTCTAGATCCCGTTTATGTTTGCGAAAAATTCTTGTCAGAGACTGGACAGAAACCAACACCCCAGACCAATGGTTTTCGTTAGCTTGTCAACGGCGGTGAGAAAGTCTGCCATTGGGCGGAGCAAAAGTCGTCCACTGTTTGGGTTACCGGCGCCTTGGCAAACGCGCTCCCAAAT